>JAHEAQ010000003.1:103066-147369 GCA_024642705.1 Bacteroidota bacterium
TTCAATTGAGCCATACCATTATCTTTACTCGAAAAAAATACTGTGAATTACCTAACAATTGAAAATGCCACTAAAACCTTTGGAGATAAAACGCTCTTTACAAATCTTAATCTAAGTATAAATAAAGGTGAAAAAATTGCTTTAGTTGCTAAAAACGGGACTGGTAAAACTACGCTCTTGAGAGTTTTAAATCAAGAGGAATCTGTAGAAGGCGAGCAAGCAAGAATTATATTTAAAAAAGGAATCACAACCGAATACCTTACCCAGGATTCGCGACTTAATGACGTCAATACAGTTCTAGAAGAAGCTTTGGATAGTAACAATCCACAAATTATGGCCATTCAAAAATATGAAGCAGCCATATACACCAAAAATCAAATTGCCATTCAAGAATGTATTACAGAAATTGAAGATTTAAAAGCTTGGGACATTGAAGCTCGAGTAAAAGAAATTTTAGGCAGACTTCAGATTCACCAATATGATCAAAAAGTTGGTAGCTTAAGCGGTGGCCAGAAAAAAAGGCTTTCATTGGCTAAAGTGCTCATCAGCAATCCTGATTTTCTCATATTAGATGAACCAACCAACCATTTGGATTTGGAAATGATCGAATGGTTAGAAGAATATCTTCAACAACCCAATCTTACCGTTTTTATGGTGACGCATGACCGTTATTTTCTAGAGCGTGTTTGCACCATTATAGTAGATTTAGAAGAACAGAAATTAGCTTCATTCAGAGGCAATTATTCAGAATATTTGGAGAAAAAAGCAAGCATTCAACAGACTGAACAAGTTAATCTCCAAAAGCTAAAAAAATTATATTCTAAAGAATTAGATTGGATCAGAAGGCAACCAAGAGCCAGAGGTACTAAAGCAAAATCTAGGGTCGATAACTTTCAAGAAATCAAAGAAAAAGCCCACCAGAAATTAAACGATGATCAAGTAGAATTTATCATCCAATCTGAAAGACTGGGAAGTAAAATTTTAGAAGCATATTATGTAAACAAATCTTTCGGTGAGTTAAAAGTGTTAGACGATTTTTACTATAAATTCAAAAAAGGTGAAAAAATAGGAATCGTTGGACCGAATGGTGTCGGTAAAACAACTTTTGTAAAATTATTAACACAACAAATAGAGCCAGACAACGGCAGTGTTGTTATTGGAGAAACAGTCAAATTTGGTGTTTTTTCGCAAGATGGACTCGATTTAGGAGAAGACAAAAGAGTCATTGATGTGGTTAGAGATGTTGCAGAATATATTCCCTTGGAGAAAGGAATGAAACTAACAGCAACTTCACTCTTGGAAAAATTTCTTTTTACTCGAAATCAACAGCAAGTTTATTATTCTCAATTAAGCGGCGGAGAAAAAAGAAGGCTCTATTTGCTAACAGTATTGATGCAAAATCCAAATTTCCTCATTCTTGATGAACCAACAAATGATTTAGACATTGTTACGCTAAATGTTTTGGAAGAATATTTACAATCTTTTAAAGGTTGTCTAATGATTATATCTCACGATAGGTATTTCATGGATAAAATTGTAGATCATATATTTGTTTTGAGACCAGGCGGAAAAGTAAAGGATTTTAATGGAAATTATTCGCAATTCAAAGAACATGAAAAACTTCTTTTGGACGAAGAAAAAGAAACTAAGAAACCTGAAACTACTCCAGACAATTCAAAAACAAGTTCTTCCAATTCAGATAATAAAAAATTGAGCTATAATGATAAGCGCAGGATGGATGCTATTGAAAAAGAATTGGCAGTTAGTGAAAAAAGAAAACAAATTCTAACCGAAAAATTCTCAGATACGAGTTTAAGTTCCAACGAAATGAGCGAACTTTCAAAGGAAATGGGACTTTTAATGAATAGAATAGAAGAAATTGAAATGGAATGGTTGGAAATTGTTGATAAACTCAATTAGAAAGCATCCAAAAATTCAATAAGGCTTACAATTCAGGTTCATTAGGATATTTTCTTGTTTATGACTTTATGGTAATCCAGAAAATAAAGCACTTTTAAATTCATGGAGAAATTATTGTTGTATTCGTATACGGATTTTACACTATTTAAATAATTAGTTCTCAATTCTTGAGGATCTTCACTGTTTGAAGCAAAGTTCTTAATAACAAAAACCAAATCACTTCCAGGAGCAAATCTCCAATTGTACACCAAATCCATGTTCAATAGATTGAAATTCCTGTCGTAAGTATTACGACCATCTTCATCCTTTTCCACGATTTCAATTTCATCTAAATTACCTTCTACATTTAGCAAATGAAAATCATTATAAATTACTTTTGACCAATAATGCCTTCCAATCAGATTAATGTACATATTTTCATTAAAAATTACTTTTGTCGATATCTCATTTACAATGGTATTCCTGTCTCTTTTTCCAAAAATTATTGCCTCTGGTATGTTCTCTACTATAATTGAATTCGATACAAAACCAACGTCATTGTTTGAAATACTTTGATTGTAACTCCAATCTAAGCTCAATCTATCATTCGCTCTCCACCTAGGTCTGATTTGAAATGAATAACTGTTCCTTTCTTCTTCATTGAAAATTCTATAATTCATATTGGCATCAAAAGCAATCGGCTTATTGTAATTTGAAGAAATAAAAGATCCTACCATAAAATTAGTAGGAAAAGTATAAAATTGGCTATAATTACCAGTTCTCGGTTCAAAATAATCATAAGTCTTCACAGGCTCTAATCTAAAAAAACCTCCAGTTCCGATAAAACCACTTGTCCTTAAAAATCCATTTCCTGTAATTGCAAAATCTGTAAAGACATTAGGTGAAACAAGTCTTTTATAATCCGTTCTTAATCTGATACTGTAACGATTAATTCTGCTGTTCGTCGGGTCAAAATTATTATATGAACCATTAAGTAATACAGTTCTTTCATTTGGGGATCTTAAAAACCCAATGTCATTGATATCATAATTCGGGCTCTCTTCAGAATAATAAACACTGTAATTATAATTTCCACTTATCTTTCCAATATTTAATCTGTAGGTATAACCAATATCTTCGCTATCCGCATAATATTTTTGGCTCACCGCTGTCGATCCTGCTAGTTGATATTTTTGATCTTCAGTCAAAAGAGAAAATTCAGCCCCAGTAACATTTGCGTCATAAGCTTCTCCAAATCTTGAAACATTGGTATTGATAAATGAAACAAAGGAATTATTTTTCAATTGCTGATCAGCTACAACAACATTGAAATTGGTTAAAGGATTAACTTCTATTTCAGTCATTTGCCCATCATTATCTGTGTAATATGCACTACTTCTGTCAACAATAGCATTGAAAACTCCAATTCCAAGTCCTTTTTTTGTTCGTCCTGATAATTTACTCGCATTTAACAATTGCGTTTTGGTGGCATAATCAGATACGATAATACCATTATCTTCAAGTTCCCTAACTTCGGAAAGGTTGAACGGTGAACCTCCTATTCTTCGAGAATAGAAAAGACCCGCTTTGTTAAATAATTCTGTGCCTTCCGTGAAAAAAGCTCTATTTTCATCAAATTGCACTTCAAAAGGGCTTAAATTTAAAATCTCTTCATCAAACTTAACTTGGCTGAAATCTGGAATTAATGTCATATCTAAAGTAAATGCATCATTGATCCCATACTTCAAATCTAATCCTCCGCTGAATCCTGAACTTTGTGAATTTTCTTGCTTGGTATTTACACTTCCTCCGAATGATACATAAGGAGTAATCATTATTCTAACAGGAGTTTTAATATCTTTAATACCTTCTAATGTGCCTGATTGATTGATAAATCCGTTTATTTTGGGGTCAATTGGATTCCAAAAACTTTTTTCCCTCAATCTTCTCACTTCCCTTCCAAAATTAATATTCCAATTCTGAATAGCAGTTTCTGGAAATCTTAAAGCTGAATATGGAATTTCCATTTCTACAATCCAACCTTCATCTGTAATTTTAACTTTAGAATTCCACACAGCATCCCAGTTGTCATCTTCATCTTTTGGCAAAATTTTAAAATCGCTCTGAACTCCTGCTGCAGTCACACTAAATCCAAAACCATTAATTCCAGATTGATATGGGTCAATAACGACTGTAAAAAAACTTGCATTTCCAGTTTCATCTCGAGCTGTTAATTGGCGCATAATTTTCTCTGGATTTGGATCCTTCATAAATGCACCTATATAGAGAGAATTGTCGTTATATAAAATTTTGACCTCTGTTTCAAATGAAGATTTCACTCCAGGATTAGGTTCAATATTTGTAAAATCATCAGCTATAGCAGCAATTTTCCATTGTTCCTCATCTAAAATTCCGTCAATTATTATAGTAGACTCAATTCTGGCTGCATTGATTGTTCGTTTTATAATATTACCTGCCCCTGCAATTATTGGGCAAAAAATTAAAAAAAATAAGATTTTCTTTCTCACAATTCTTGTTTTGTAGATTTGCTAAACTATACAATTTATTAGATAGGCCAATCAGGTTATTGGTTAATAACAATTTGTTAACGAATAAAATTTGGGTCTATTTTGTACGAAATAAGAAAATGTACAAATCACTTTCACAAAAATGAAAACCTTTAATTGCAAGTATAGATTATAGTAATACTATTAGTCTTTAAAAATCACTTAATTTGTGGTTTTAAAAACCTGTCAAAATTTTCGAAAAACATCTAAAATTTGTTCTATCTCGGGAGTTCCTATTTCTTTGCTAATAAACCATGTTTCGAATGCACTAGGAGGAAAATAAACGCCATTTTCTAGGCCGTAATGAAATAAGCGTTTGAACGTTAAAACATCAGTTGTCTTGGCTGTTTTGTAATTAATCACTTTTTCATTTGTAAAAAAAACGCTAATCATCGAACCAATAGAATTAATATGATGTGGAATTTTTCTTTCTTCAAGAATAGTATGAATATTCTGATGTAATATTTGAGTAGTCTGCTCAATTTTATTATATATTTCTGGATTTTCCATTAACAAACTTAATGTAATGAACCCTGATGCCATTGCAATGGGATTTCCAGATAATGTGCCTGCTTGATAAACAGGTCCAAGAGGAGATAAATGATTAAAGATTTCATTTCTGCCTCCAAATGCTCCTACGGGCAAGCCGCCGCCAATAATTTTTCCAAAACAAATAATATCTGCATTTATATTAAACTTTTCTTGCGCTCCACCTTTCGCGAGCCTAAAACCTGTCATTACCTCATCCAAAATAAAAAGTGATCCATGCTTTTGACAAAGTTTTTTCAAACCTTCCAAAAAACCATCTTCAGGAAGAATACATCCCATGTTACCTGCAACCGGTTCAATTATTAATGCTGCTATATCATCGTATTTTTCAAATAATTTTTGCACGGATTCAAGATCGTTATATTCAGCAATAAGCGTATCTGCTGCGGTGGCTTTTGTCACGCCAGGAGAATTCGGATTCCCCAATGTCAAAGCTCCACTTCCTGCTTCAACAAGAAAACTATCATAATGACCATGATAACAACCTGCAAACTTTATAATTTTATTTCGACCTGTAAAACCTCTTGCGAGTCGAACAGCACTCATACATGCTTCGGTGCCCGAGTTAACCATCCTTACCATCTCCAATTCTGGAACCATTTTGCAAATTAACTCTGCAATTCTAAGCTCGCTTTCAGTTGGAGTACCATAAGTGAAAGAATGTTGAGCCTGTTCTGTAATTGCAGCAATTACTTCCGGATGCGCATGACCTAGAATCATCGGCCCCCAAGAATTGATCAAATCAATGTACTTATTCCCATCGACGTCATAAAGAAATGCACCTTTCGCCCTCTCAATGAAAACAGGAGTACCCCCGACTGAATTGAAAGCTCTTACGGGAGAATTAACGCCCCCAGGGATGTGCTTTTTTGATAATTCAAATAATTTTTCACTTCTATGAATATTGTAATTGCTCATTTGTGACATTTGCTTTTTCTTTCAATTAAACCCATTGTTTGGGTTTTAAAATTTCAAATAATTTTTCTTCTTCACTACCAAACTCTGGATGATGATTATATTCCCATCTCACTCGGGGTGGCAAACTCATCAATATAGATTCTGTTCTCCCGCTAGTTTTAAGGCCAAACAATGTTCCCCTATCGTGTATAAGATTAAATTCAACGTAACGACCTCTTCGAATCTCTTGCCACTCTCGTTGAGAATCATTGAATATAATGTCTTTTCTTTTTTCTATTATAGGTATGTAAGCTTGAATAAACGAATCCCCTATGGAAATTGTAAAATCAAATAAATGTTCAATTGATTTTTCCTTAGACGGTTTCAGATAATCAAAAAAAACGCCGCCGATGCCTCTATGCTCATTTCTATGTGCATTATAAAAATATGAATCACATTGATTTTTAAAATCTGAATAGTATGTTTTATCAAAACGGTCACAATCGTTTTTCAAAACTGTATGAAAATGTATAACGTCTTCAACAAACGGATAAAATGGAGTTAGATCCATTCCACCACCAAACCACGAATCAACCAATTTACTATCCTTATATAATTCAAAATACCTTATATTAAAATGGACTGTCGGAGCAAATGGATTCAATGGATGAATTACCAATGAAATCCCTGATGCATAGAACGAAGCGGAAATTGCATTTAACCTTTCTTGCATTTCGATAGGTAAAACTCCATTTACAATAGATATGTTAACTCCGCCTTTTTCAATGTATTTGCCTTTCGTTAAAATTTTTGAACAACCCCCTCCACCACCTGGCCTATCCCAGTTATCTTCAATAATTTTCACTTCTGGATCAACAAGTTGAAAAGCGGAAACAATTTGATTCTGAATCCTTTTTATATTCTCCTCAAATTTTTCTTTAATCATTTTTATACTTATAGCTTTTTACCGTATTTACAAATAGCTTAGCTTTTTCTACAGGAATATTCGGAAGTATTCCATGTCCTAGGTTTGCTATATATGGCCTTCCTTGAAAAGATTTAATCATATCATTAGTTGAATTGATTAATGTTTCATCTGATGAAAGTAATAAAGATGGATCTAAGTTGCCTTGCATTGCAATATTTGGTTGAATTATTGACTTAGCATAATCTGCTCCAATCGTCCAATCTAATCCCAAACCATTGCATTCAAGACGGTTAAGATCTTCCAAGACATGCCAACCTCCTTTTGCAAATATAATTTTGGGAAATCCGGGGATTGCATCACATATTTTTTTAATATATGGAAAACTAAACTTCAAATAATTAGCTTTATCTAATAATCCTCCCCAACTATCAAATAGCTGAAATGCGTCTATACCTGAGGCAATTTGATTCTTAAGATATT
Source organism: Bacteroidota bacterium (assembly GCA_024642705.1). Classification (GTDB taxonomy): domain Bacteria; phylum Bacteroidota; class Bacteroidia; order Chitinophagales; family Saprospiraceae; genus Portibacter. The sequence continues at coordinate 110,387 of JAHEAQ010000003.1, forward strand.
CTATAGTTGATTCTGTTATTTTTTCCAAGACTTTCATTGCCAAATCAGGTTGACTAAAAGCAAATGATTTTGCTTCAGAAAAATCTTTAGATCCTTTGCCTTGAATCATATAGCAAAATACAGTCCATGGTGCTCCTGCAAATCCAATCAAAGGAATATTGCTTGGCAATTCTTGTTTAATCATTTGTATGCATGAGCTAACTGTAGGCATTCTTTCCACAACATCAAATGTGTTCAAGGCGTCACAATCCGCATATGTTTTTATGGTTTTTTCTAAAAGCGGCCCTTTCCCTGGAATTAGTCTTACATCAATACCCAAAACCTTAGGAATAACCAGTATATCTGAAAAAAGTATTGCCGCATCTACACCTATCTGGTTTATTGGCATTACAGTAATTTCCGTAGCGAGTTCTGGAGTTTCTACTCGATCAAAGAAGCTATATTTTTCTCTTAATTTCATATAATCAGGAAGATATCTTCCTGCTTGGCGCATCATCCACACAGGAGGCCTATCCGTGATTTCGCCATTTAATGCTTTTAAAAATATACTATTCATTTATTGGAATTTGATTTTATCCATAATCCGTTTACCACCCTTTTCGAGTATTTCCTCAACCCATTTTGGAATGTAGTTTAAAGCTTGACTTTTTTCAACAGTCTCACTAATATAAAAAGCTTCAATGCCCTCAGGATCATGAATGCAGGCTTTGAAATACAATACATTTGCAGAAATTCTAGCCAATGCGCCAATTGGAGCGGAGCAGCCACCTTCAAGTTTGTTCAGAAATAATCTTTCTGTTTTGGCACATAACTCAACATCGTTGTCCTGCAATTGGATTAATATTGAATTCAATGTTTGATTGGATCGAAGATAACTGGCACCAAGTATTCCCTGGCATGGTGAGGGAATCATCCAATTTAATTCCAAACAGTTTTCATTTATTAGATTCAATCTTGACAATCCAGAATAAGCCATAATTATTCCATCCCAATTAGATTGGTACAATTTTTCAATTCGAGTAGGGACATTTCCACGTAAGTTTTCAAACGTACTAGATGGGTATTTATATTTCCATTGTGCTTTTCTTCTTATTGAGCCAGTCCCAATAATGAAATTAGAGGAATTAATATTTCTATTAATGTTATTTTTCATTAGAACATCGCTAGGATTTTCCCTTTTTCCAATACTCACTATTTCAATTCCAACTGGCGGCAGTGTTGGATAATCCTTAAGTGAATGAATAGCCAAATCAATCTCGCCATCTAATACCTTTTGGTCTAAAGTTTTAGTAAATACACCGATTTGAGAAAAATTTTGCAATTTTGTTTCTTGATCTATATCACCAAATGAATCTATTTCGATTAATTCAGAATTTATTCCAATTTCAGAAAGTTTTCCCCTTAAGTAATTGGCTTGCCATAATGCAAGTTTGCTTTTTCTAGTACCGATTCTAATAAAATTCATATTAGGAATTTGTTGTACTATTTCGCACCTTTCGAATCCACTCCTTTGTTAATTGCTCAAACAGTTCGTCAGTATATTTGTCTAAAAAAGCTTTAGAAATATTATGATTATCAAATTTAATATCAGAAAGTATTTCCGATTTTAATTGGTTTAGCTCTCCTTTTAATTCAGAAAACATGGGCATACTTGTTTTGATCATGAACCATTGATTTAATTCCTGCAAATTTGATTCTTGAATTCTTTTCACTTTTTCAATTTCCGCTTTTCTCTTATTTAAATTTTCATTTACAATTGATGACAATTGATCAATATTTAGTAAAGTGAATCCTTTCAGATTATTGATTTGGGGATCAATATTCATTGGAACAGAAAGGTCCAAAAGTACTTTAGTGTTGCCTCCTTCAATCATTTCAGCATTAATAATATAATGGTCTGCATTTGTTGCGCAAATGATTACCTCAAAAAATTTTATCTTTTCAGGAATTTTTTCGAACGGTATAAAGCCCATCTTATTTTTTGATGATACCTCTTTTGCTTTTTCTAAAGATCTATTTGAAACTGTAATTTTGGAACCTGGCACAATTTTGAGTAAATGATCAAGTGAATGCATTCCAATTTTTCCTGTTCCTATTAATAAGAAATTGCTTTTCTTAAAATCAAAATCAATTTTTTTCAAATACTCAATACCCGCATAGCTAGTTGAACTAGCTCCATTGTAAAATTGGGTTTCTACTCTTGCCTTTTTAGCACTATGAATTCCGCTATTGATTATTCGCTCCCAAGTCCCTGAAAGCATTTTAGATCTTTTAGAAATCAAACAGAATTTTTTCACTTGACCCAAAATTTCAAAATCTCCAATAATTTGAGATTCTAAGCCATTGCAGATGCTAAAAAAATATTGAATCGCATCCTTTCCAATTTTTAACTTAAAATATTGATGCTCTATCTCTTTCTTATAAACATGCAAGGTAAGAATTGACATAGCTTTGTCATGAAATCTTTTTGGAAGAAAGAACTCGGTTCTATTACATGTGGATATAATAAGTGCATTATCGATACCAATTGACTTAAAGGTTTCGTAAGTCGCAACAATCTCCTCATCAGAAAGTGCGTATTCTTGCCTTTTTTCAATATTTGCCTTTTTATAATTAATACCGATTACAAGCCAATCCAAAATTTATTCTTTGATTTTTTATAAGTATCGCAAAAGTAAACGCAAGATCATTTACAATTATTTATTCTGTGTCATTTAAATGTAAAATTCCAATTTTTCTTTATGTTTTGTCATAAAATTGTAAAATCAATATTCATTCTTCCTATAAATATAGGGCTTTTCTATTTTTGACCCCAAACTAAATGATTAATGCAAGACATCGAGAAAATAGCATTGCTAATTAATCTAGGTTCACCAGAATCTACAAAAGTTAAAGATATAAGGAAATATTTGGATGAATTCCTTATGGATGAGAGAGTCATTGATTTAGCATATTGGAAAAGGGCCTTAATTGTAAAAGGGATTATTTTAAACTTTAGGCCCAAAAAGAGCGCAAAGGCATACCAATCGATTTGGTGGGAAGAAGGTTCTCCATTAATAGTCATTAGTAAAAGAATGCAAGAAAAGGTTCAAAAACATGCCGACATTCCTGTACATCTTGCAATGAGGTATGGAAATCCTTCAATAAATTCTGTTCTTAAAGAGGTGCACGCAAATTATTCAGGACTCAAAGAAATATTATTAATTCCGTTATATCCCCATTACGCAATGAGTTCTTATGAAACCGTTGTAGCTAAAACAATAGAAGAATTAGCAAAAATATCTCATGATATTAAGCTTAACATTATGCCTCCATTTTACGACAACAAGGATTATATAAACTTGCTTGCTAAAAGTATTGAAAAATATAATCCTTCTTCTTATGATCGAGTATTGTTTAGTTACCATGGGATTCCCGAAAGACATGTCAAAAAATCAGACCCTTCAGGCGAGCATTGTTTAACAGTCGCGAACTGTTGCGAAAAAAACCATCCTTGTCATAAATTCTGTTATAGGCATCAAACACTGAGTACTACTAAATTTGTGGCTTCTGAACTAAATCTTGAAAAAAATAAATACAGTACAAGCTACCAATCAAGATTGGGAAATAACCCTTGGTTAGAGCCATTTACAGATAAAACTTTAACTTTATTGCCATCCCAAGGCGTGAAAAAATTGCTCATTATTTGTCCTGCTTTTGTCTCAGACTGTTTGGAAACATTAGAAGAAATAGCTTTAGAAGGCAAAGAAATTTTCATGCAGAATGGAGGGGAGATTTTTAAAGTTGTTCCTTGCTTAAATGATGATGAAGATTGGGCCAAATTAATGGCCAAATGGATAAATACATTTGATCCTAAACTCACCAAAGGTGCAGAAAATATTCTCTAAATATATTGTTCTCGGAGGAGGAATCAGCGGGCTTACGCTTGCAAATGAACTAAAAACATCGGGAAAGCAAGTTTTATTGATTGAGAAAAACCAATTTCCAGGAGGGGTGCTGCAAAGCTTAACCATTCAGGAGCAAATCTGGGATCGCGCAGCGCATACTATAGCAGTTGACAACGAACTTAATTTATTTTTTGAGAAGTATAACCTTAATTCAATACTTCTCAATCCTTCCCCAGTTTCAAGAATTCGGATGCTCAATATTTCAGGGAAAATTAAAAAAATTCCTACACATCCATTCAAAATACTTAGTGCTTCGTTTCTAAGTTTTAATGCAAAAATGGAATTGATTAAGGAATTTTGGAAAAAACCCATACCTTCTGAAAATCCCACTGTTTATGAACTTTTTAGCTATCATTTCGGACAAGAAATTACACGAAATATCATAAGTTCAGTTTTTTCAGGCATTTATGCAGGAGATATTGAACGTATGGAAATGAGGGCTGCAATGCCATCCATACTTGAACTGGAACGTGAACACGGTAGCATATTGAAAGGAATGTTTAAATCATTAAAAAACAAACCTCGAAGAAAAATTATAGGAATAAAAGGAGGAACTTTCGAACTATGTAAAAAGTTAGCAAATTTGCTGGATCAAGTCATTTATGATGAAGAAATAGTCAGAATTCAACCATTAAATGAAGGTTTTTACCTTTTTGGTAAAGATCATTATCACTGTGAGTATTTGATTTCTGCACTCCCAAGCTATAATTTAGCCTCATTGGTATCGAGTTTTGATAATAAATTAGGACTTCTGCTTGAGAAGATAAGTTACTCACCTGTAATCCTTTTGCATGTGGCATATAAAAATATTCAGACAAAAATTTCGACCAAATCATTTGGATTTTTATGCAGTCAGTATCATTCTCCATATTTCAGAGGAGCTATTTTTAATTCTTCCATTTTTCCTGAAAGAGTGAATAAAAATAATTCAACTTTCTCAATATTTATAAGTCCAGATACTAAATGGCTTCAAAACAAAGCACTTTTAGAGAAAAATATCGAAAAAATAATAAATACATTTTCCCAATTAATGGGAATTCAAGAGCAACCTTTCATTTTGGAAAAAACAATATGGAAAAAAGGAATTCCTCAATTCAATTATCCATACTTAAATACTAAAGAGCAAATATTTCTAAAAATGGAGACTACTAAGAATTTTTATTTGAGTGGTTCATATATTTCGGGAGTTTCGGTTTCTGATTGTATCAAATATAATTCAGCCTTGGCTATAGATCTAATCAGAAAGGAAAATGACTAACTAATTGTATTTCTTATTTTAATTAATAAGAAACTAAGATTTTTTCATTAAGTCTAAAATCTCTTCCGAGGACTATTGCATAAAAATATCCAATAAAATCTTTTTTAATTGATCAATTCAATTTTGAAGAAACGAATTTCCACTTAAAGATTGTTAATATTGAATATTTTCATACTGTTACTTGATGATTTTTCAAATAAAAACCCCATATTTGTTGGTAATTGTATTAAATTTTAGATCACTTTCATAATTTTTTTAAACTAGTCTAAAAATGAGCATCGTTGAAATGAAAGTTCCCACTATTGGGGAATCAATAACTGAAGTAACCTTATCGCAATGGCTGAAATCTAATGGTGAATTTATCAACTTAGATGAGCCTATCTGTGAATTCGAATCTGATAAAGCTACTTTGGAATTTCCAGCAGAAGCTTCAGGAAAATTAATTCACGTTGCAAAAGAAGGCGACGACCTCGAAATTGGAGCCCTTGTTGCTAGAATTGATACTAGTTTTGCCCCTCCACAAAATATAGAAAATGAAAAGCTTGAAGATGCTCCAGTAGCTGCAGAATCACCTTTAAAAGGTGAAGTCAAATCAGAAAATTATGCATCAGGACATCCGTCACCTGCAGCTGCAAAAATACTAAGAGAAGAAAATATTGATCCTTCTAATGTCAGCGGAACTGGAAAAGATGGCAGAATTACTAAGGAAGATGCCACCAAAGCTGTGGCAAGTCCTCCAGCAGAAAAAGCAAAACTTCCTGTTTCTGATGAACCTGTTTACATTCCTGGACCTGTTTCTCATAACTTTAGTAGAAATAAAAGGAGTGAGAAAATGAGTAGAATGAGAAGGACCATTGCAACCAGATTGGTCTCTGCAAAAAACAACACTGCTATGTTAACTACTTTTAATGAAGTAGATTTATATGAGGTGATGGCACTTCGCGAAAAGTATCAAGATAAATTTGTTGCCAAATACGGGATTAAACTTGGATTCATGTCACTTTTTGCCAAAGCATGTGCAAAAGTATTAATGGAAATGCCTGCAGTCAATGCTCAAATAGATGGAAATGATATTATTTATCATGATTATGCTGATATTTCCATTGCTATTTCTACTCCAACAGGATTAGTAGTCCCGCCAGTTTACAATGTCGAATCTTTAAATTTTGCTGAAATTGAACACAAAATTAAAGAATTGGCAAATAAAGCAAGAAAAGGTACTTTAAGCCTAGAAGAAATGAAAGGAGGAACATTTACCATTACGAATGGTGGAATTTTTGGTTCTATGATGAGTACTCCAATTATTAATGAGCCTCAATCAGCTATATTAGGAATGCACACCATCCAACAGAGGCCAGTGGCAATTAATGGAGAAGTAGTTATTAGGCCAATGATGTATCTTGCAATGTCTTATGATCATAGGGTTATTGATGGAAGCACTTCTGTTACCTTTCTTGTAAAAGTTAAGGCCTTATTGGAAGATCCAACCAGTTTATTATTAGATCTATAAAAGCATAAAATGACATTAGGAGAATTTTTTGGATTAATGAACCAAAATCCAGCAATAATTATTTTTTACTTTATTGCCTTGCCTCTTACTGCCTTGCTTGGAATGGTTTTCGGAAAAGGAGAAGGAAACCTTTCTCCTTGGAAGTATTTCTATTGTGCTATAATTTATCTAGCATGTGTGCCGGGGATTTTCGCAGTCACGCTTAATTTGTATCAGTTCCTTTTTGAAAGACAGCCACTTTCTGAAATGAACATCTACACTCAAATTTTACCAATTATTTCCATGATTATCACTTTATACTTGGTGAAAAAAAACGTAAACTTAGACGAGATTCCTGGTTTTGGAAAACTTTCAGCATTGATGGTCATTATCCTTATATTGTTGGCTATCATGTGGGGATTAGATAGGACCAGACTTATTATGTTTACTGGATTTCCATTTTATTATATAATCCTTTTATTAATCGTTATGTTCATCATCATTAGACTTGCTTTAAAAAGATTATCTAAATAGACTTAACATTTTTAAAAAAACATAGCTGCTACAATCCCAAATATAAATACACAAACCGCTAAGGCTGTAAAAAAGAATCCCCCAATAAATAGGTATTTAATAAAAGTTTTGATCCATGATTGTTGATAATAACGAATAAATGCAATCAACGGAAATATGAATACAAATAAACCTAACAATGGAAGAATGGAAATATGCCAACCAGTAAAATATATGGTGACTAGCAATAAAGAGGTTGCTAAAAATAAAGTGGCAAATAAATGAAGTAAAAAAACATAATGTTCAACAAAAAAATGATTTTTACCAATATAAAAAAGTTTTAATATAAATGCAAAAATTGGAATCAAAGCCAGAAAAAGCCAAGTTAAATTGGCAAAAAAATATTTACCCACAGAGTCCGCATTTCTAGTAATCCTCAAAATTTGTCTTACTATAAATTTTTCATGCCATGCAGTGATATTATGATTTACGATTACGGAATCTGGATCCATTGTAAACATTTCCTCATTATTCAATTCAATGTTAGTTCTGAATAATCCTATTGTCCTACTCAACACCTTCAAAGTATCTCTTACATATAAAGTATCTTTATTCAAGACAAAAAATAAATTATTGTATAAAGTATCCATTAACTCAACACCTGGACTTTCCCTATAAATTTCTTTCTGGTCATTCAATGTTTCTCTAATATTCTTTTTTTGGCCTTCAAGACTGATAACATCAGAACCTAATTTTGTAAGATCTTTTAGAATATAATCTTCAATTTGTAAGGCTGACAATACAAAAAACAACAAGATGACAGATAAAAAATAAATCCTTAACGGGTGATGGTATTTCTGTCTTATCCCCGAGAAAAAAGCTTTTGTAAGTTTTGCTGGAACAAATAAATGCAGGGTCGTTTTAAAAAATTTATTGTCAATATTAAAAACCGAGTCAAAAAACTCATTTATAAATTCAAAGATTTTCATCTTCAAATTTTTATTTTTTTGCCCACATTTCTTGCAATAGAGATGTGATTCATCATTTGATGTTTTGCAATTGGGACAAATGTAAATTCCTTCCATAAATAAAAAATTATATTGATATTCCACTATTAATTCAACTTATATGCAAGCTAATTATTTAGCTCTGGACATATAATCGATTAGAATAAAGCTGCTGTAACCATTAAAAACATTACAAAACATAAAATAAAACTTACCATGAATGAGAAGCCAATTATGAAAAATTTTAAGATTGTCTTTATCCAAGATTGTTTATAATAAACTCGAAATGCAATCAAAGGAAAAACAAACATTAATATCACCAATATTGGAAGGATTACTGCTTGAGAAGATTCAAACAATATATAAATAGTTAAAAGGAATGAAGAGGATAAAATTAAAGCAGTAAACAAATGAAGGAGGAATACCAAATGTTCTATAAAATATCTCTTCCTCCGCAAATAAAACAATTTCATGATAATTGCAAAAACTGGTATTAACGCTAAAAAAAGCCAGGTTAAGTTTGCAAATAAGAATTTATTGAACAAGCCAATATCTCTTGACCCTTTTAAAATTTGTCTAAGTGTAAGTCGCTGATACCATGTATTTATCCCTTTTGATTCTATAACTTCGTCGATGTCTTGAACGAATAATTCATGATTGGTAAGTTCTAAACTATCAAATAAAAATTTCAAATTGATCTTCCCAACAGGTAACGTATCTGTAAATTTAAATTTACTGCTATCTAATACAAAATACAACTCTTTGTATAATGAATCTAACAAATCAATTCCCGGTTCACCAATATGTTCCATTTGAAAAGAATCCATGGAGGATTTAATAATTTGCTTTTGATCGTCCAATTCCGACCTTTTTTCAATAATTCCACCAATATCATTCGTCCCATTAACTTGAAGGATATCTCCTGTTTCCAAAAATGAAAGCACGAAAAAAAATATGATTACAGATACGAAATAAATTCTCAGTGGGTGATAATACTTCTTCCTAACGCCTTCAAAATATTCTTTAGTAAGTCTAGCAGGAACAAATACATTCTTTAGAGTCCAAAAAAACTTATTGTCAATATTAAAAACGGAATCGGCAAATTCTATAAGGAACTCCCAGATCTTAACTTTAAGAATAACTTTTTTCTGCCCACATTGAATACAATAGTTGGCAGCTGAAAGATTTTCAGTATTACAATTTGGACATATATAATTCAACTCTTCAGCCATATTTTAAAAAAATTAAAAATATTTGAAATTTAAGGTAACGTTTTTCCATTTTTTTACACTAATACATAGAATGATATTTGAAATTGAATTTTAAATTTTGCTAAAAATAAAAATATGATTATAAAAGAATGGGCTTTAGAGGACAGACCTCGCGAAAAACTATACCAAAATGGTCCAAAACAATTAACTAATGCTGAATTGCTCGCAATTATAATTGGTTCTGGCACGAAATCATTAAGTGCAGTTGAGCTAGCTAAAAATATTTTATCACACGCCAATAATGATCTAGATCAGTTATCGACCATGAACATTTCGAATATGTGTAAAATAAAAGGAATTGGCCCGGCTAAAGCCATCACAATAAAAGCGGTTTTGGAATTAGCGAACCGAAAAGGTCAAATTAACCATGTTCACAAAAAGAAAATAACCAGCTCACATGATGCTTTTAGGATGTTGCAACCTTCATTTGCTGATCTGAACATTGAAGAATTTTGGGTTTTATTTCTTAATAGAGCTAATAAAGTAATTGGTAAAAATAAAATTAGTGAAGGTGGAGTTTCTGCTACAGTCGTTGATCCAAAGGTGATATTCCATCACGCATTATCGCATTTTGCAACAGGAATAATACTAGCCCACAACCATCCGTCTGGAAATTTAGTCCCCAGTGAACAAGACATTTCTATCACCCAAAAAATAGCAATTTCAGCTAAAAGTTTAGAAATCAATCTTTTTGATCATTTGATAATTGCTGGTGGAAGTTATTATAGTTTTGCTGATCAAGGAATGTTAAAATAAAAGACAAATTATAAATTCATTGCATCTTTATTTTTCAATTAATTGTAAAAGTTAAGTAGAAAATTAATTAATTAATTACTTCTTCTTCAAAACCGCTTTGAATTTTTGATTTTTGTCCTTGTCGAATAATTTCATCATAAACATTACAATCAATTTCAATGTCTAGTTTTCCTTCCGGAACTGGAAATCTTTTGAATTTATCAAATCCAACTGTTGGATCTGCTTCAATTTTCTTTAAGAAATTTGTAAAGCATGGTCTTGCCATTACGCCACCTTGTCCATCTGCAAGTGTTAAAAATCTAATCCAGGGACTTTCTCCACCTACCCAAGTTCCTACCACTAAATCCGGAGTAACTCCCATGAACCAGCCATCCACATAATCATTGGTAGTTCCGGTTTTTCCTGCTATTTCTGTAGTAAATTGTGGCTGTATTACAGAAGCTGCATATTTAAGCATGTCCACCATTACATAGTTATAATTTTCAGGAAGTGCAATTCTCTGTTCAGGAATGGCAGAATAAATTATTCTACCATTTTTATCTTCAATCTTGGTAACAAAGATGGGTTTATTATATACTCCATTATTAGCAAATGTGCTGTATGCCCCGGTCATATCCATTAATGAAAGTTCTGCTGTTCCCAAACAAATTGAAGGTTGTTGTGGTATCTTTTCCTTAGGTATTCCCATATTCTCAGCCAAATTTCGAACAACTTCTACATTTCCCAATTCTTTCATTAACCACACAGAAACAGAATTTTTAGATTGTTTCAAACCTTCATATAAAGTCAAATTTTCTCCTGAAAATTTTCCATTTGCATTTCCGGGCTCCCATTTTTTTAGTAGTCCAAATTTGCTATCACCTGGAGCAATGCTGTATTGCATATCTTTGACTTTCCAGCATGGAGACATGGCGTTACTCAAAATTGCTGTACCATAAATAAATGGCTTAAATGTTGATCCAACCTGTCGATTTGAGCCAATATGGTCAAATTGAAAATAATTATGATCTACACCACCAACCCAAACTTTAACTTCTCCAGATTCTGGGTCCACAGCCAACATTCCTGCTTGAAGATGCATTTGGTGGTACTTTATAGAATCTAAAGCAGTCATTATGGTGTCCGTTTCGCCTGCGGCATTATACGCAAAAACCTTCATTTTCCTTTTCTGGTTGAAGTCGCCTTTTGCCTCATTCTGAAGAATCAACCATTGCTTCTTCAAAGGTTGCCAAAATTCACTTCCCATGATTTCCTTATACATTACAGACTGATTCCTTGATATGATTTGTTTATCCACTAAACCTGCCAAATAACCTTTTTCAGATTCATCCTTTAACATCCTAAGAATATCCACATCTAAAAGTCTGGCCCCCTTAAATTGATCCATAATATCCCCATAGACTTTTGCCATGTGCTTATCTTTCAGCAGCTTGAACCGACCTGAATTTCTTACCAGACTGTTCAATGATTCTCTTCTGATTCTTTCTTGATTTTCATCTGCATCATAAGTCCAAGGATCCCTATTTGCCCAAATTTTGAAATATTTTTTCTGTAATTCCTTCATGTGGTCTTTTACCGATTCCTCAGCATAAGCTTGCATTTTTGAATCTATGGTTGTATATACTTTTAATCCATCAAGATAAATATTATAGTTTCCACCTCCTGGCTTTCTGTATTTGGGATCATCTAGGGTCATTTTCAACCATTTCGTAAGTTCATTTCGGAAATGCGGAGCCAAACCTTCAGAATCTTCTTGCCTTTTGAAATGCGAAAGGTCGATTGGTGTGCCTTTCAAATTATTGTAATCATCCTCCGTAAGAAATTTAGCTTTTCTCATTTGGCTTAGAACGACAGCTCGCCTCCTACTGGCATTATCAGGGTTCATTTTGGGATTGTAATAAACTGGATTCTTCAACATCCCAATAAGGACAGCGGCCTCTTCAGGATTCAAGTTCTTCTGGTCCTTTCCAAAGTAGGTATTTGCAGCTGCACTTATTCCAAATGAATCATATATAAAATCGAATTTATTCAAATACATAGCAAGAATCTCTTCTTTGGTATATCTTTTCTCCAACTGTACGGATATGATCCATTCTTGAAGTTTCTGATAAACTCTTTTTACAAAATTCTTAGAATAATTTGTAAAAAATAGCTTGGACAATTGTTGTGTGATAGTACTTGCACCACCTTTCCTTCCCAAATAAACAAAAGCTCTTAAAGTACTTCTTACGTCAATTCCAATGTGCTTGAAAAATCGAATGTCTTCATTAGCAACAAGTGCATTAATGATGTGCGGATTAAGTTCCTCGTATGTGACCCAATCCCTGTTATATTTAAAGTATCTTCCTAATTCTTTTTGGTCACTAGTATACACTAAAGTGGCATACTCAAATTTTGGATTTTCGAGTTCATCTATTTCTGGTAATTCAGAAAAAGAAATCATTACAAAAATAGCTGCTGCAAATAATATTGCAGTTACAGCCAATAGCCACATCCAAAAAACAAAAGCTCCAAAAGGCTTTTTTTCTATTTTTTTTGCCATCAATTATATAATTTGAATCAGTGCTTTATACAACCAGATCTTTGCTCAAATTTAAGTAAACTAACAACAAATATATTATAAAAAAATGTAATGTTATACTTTGTAGTAATCCAAAAGAGCTTCTTTGATAAAACTTTTTTCTGGAACAATATCAAAAACGGACTCGCCAATTTTATTTATTAACGAAAAATTCAATAAACCTTGTTTATTTTTCTTGTCTTTTATTAATTTTTCCAAAATACTTTCTTCATTATCAAGAGCATTCTGAAAATGAGGATATATTTTTAAAATATATTTTTTGATTTCTTGATATTCTCCTTTTGACAGTCCTGTCATTTTCATAGAAATATATGATTCCGTAATCATTCCAATACTAATAGCTTCTCCATGCAATAAATAATCTTCGGAATTTAAATTTTCACTTTCTATTGCATGACCCAAGGTGTGCCCAAAATTCAAAATTTTTCTAAGTCCTCCTTCATATTTATCCTGCACTACTACTTCTTTTTTAATTTGTACAGATCTATAGATTATATCTGACCACTCTATATTTTCCAAATTTTCAATCTGCTTTAACTCATCCCACATCTGACTATTTTGAATGAGTGCATGCTTGATGATTTCTGCAAAACCACTTCTTAATTGTCTGGCAGGAAGAGTTTTGAGAAATTGATCGTCAATCCAAACTGCCTTAGGATCATCAATTACTCCAATCAGATTTTTAAAATCTTTGAAATCTATTCCTAATTTTCCACCTACTGACGCATCAACCTGCGATAGTAATGTAGTTGGCACTTGGATAAAATCCATCCCTCGCATAAATGTCCGAGCACAAAATCCTCCCATATCACCTATAACTCCACCGCCCAAATTGATCAATAAAGAATGCCTATCAAAACCATTCTCTAACATATGGGACCATATTTCTTTGCAAGTTTCCAAATTTTTGAAATGCTCTCCAGATTTTATTTCAATGATTTGGAAATTAAATTCATGGATATATTTTTGAAGAATTGGCAAACAATACAAGGCAGTATTTTCATCAACCAGAACTCCAATCTTTGAGTAATCTTTTCTGCTTAAAAGATTTCTAAAGCTATTCCAATCTTCGTTGATGTAAACTTGATAAGGATCACAATTGATTATTGGCATTTTTAATTAAATTCTATCTTTTCTAAAGACCATGCGTGAGGTTTTTCTTCAAACCATGGTTTAATCGAACCCCAAATATCTCGAAAATATTGCGAAGATCTGTACTTTTCGAGTCCTTCTAATGAAGACCATTGACTATGGGTAAAAAAAAGACCTGGATCATGCTTATCTTGAAGTAATTCCAGCTTTTGACATTCTTTAAAATTTTCCATACTTTTCAAATGATTTTCAAAAAGATCTAAGAACTCTTTTCTTTTATCAATTTTAAATTTCAATCTGACAATTCTTTCAATCATTGATAAAAATCAATTTGTATGGTTTCATCTTTCTTCAGACCTAGTAAAGCACTAGCATTTCCTTTATTTATTGCAATTTCTAAATATCCTCCAGAATTAAAAAAACAAAGAACATCGCCAATGGGAACATCACTATATTCGTTACTAATGTATCGAATAGGATCATTTGGTTTGAAATAAATTCCAAAATCCCTATCTCTCCTTACTTTTTCAAATTGCTCTTTGGTAACGTTAACTATTACATTTTCATATTGATCTATATGAATTACGGTAGCTCTGATTTGGGAATCATTCACAACTGGTTGAACAGAAATTTTCTTTTCAAGTTCCAATAAAGAGGTGCCCACCATGTCCAAATCTTGAAATTCAATCAATTTACATCCTGCATTAGCCAATGCATTTTGTAAAGTATAATCATCCTCTGAATCATATGGCACTTGAACCATATCTCCTTCATATAGATCATCAAATATAAGAGTAAAAATCCCATTGTTGGGACCTACAAAATAATGCCCTTCCATTTCAAATGCAATAAATTCATTGCGCTCCGCAAAAAATAAATTGATGGCTACAATATGAACCGTCCCAATCGGAAACTGTTTCCAACAATTTTTAAGTAGAAACGCTCCCTCTACAATATTAAATGGCATAACTTCGTGCGTAATATCTACAATCACTACTTCTGGATTGCGTTTTAAAATACAGGCTTTTAGCACTGCAACATAATGATCTTTCAATCCAAAATCTGAAATTAAACTTATTATTGCCATAGTTGCATATTCTTCTAAATTGGGATAAATATATTTCAAATAATCTATAACTTAGCAGCTTTATAGCGATGATCATAAAATTTGTTCTCTTTTATTTGCTTTACAAAGTTTATTCATCACAATCCAATTCAATTAAAACAATATAGAAATTTGAATGAAATAATTCTTACAATTGATGGCGTTGACCCTCTAGATCTATTTGGTCAAAAAAACTCCAAATTAAACCTTTTAAAATTAGCATATCCAGATTTAACCATTCATGCAAGAGGAAATAATCTGAAAATTTCAGGTGATAAAAAACAATCTCAAGAAGCTAAAGCTCGTGTGGAAATGATGGTTAAATTGCTAAAAACCAATCAGGAATTAACTAGTTCTACAATAAAAGATTTGTTAAATGGCGATAATCCGCTTTTGTACAAACTTGGTAATGGAAGTGATAACACTACTATTGTATATGGTCGAACTGGAAAACCGATTAAAGCCAAAACAAAAAATCAGAAAAAACTTGTTGAGCTTTCGGAATCCAATGATATTGTTTTTGCAATCGGACCCGCAGGCACCGGTAAGACTTATACTGCTGTAGCCTTAGCTGTAAGGGCCCTTAAAAACAAACTAGTTAAAAAAATTATTTTAACAAGACCCGCAGTAGAAGCTGGAGAAAATCTAGGTTTTCTTCCTGGCGATCTCAAAGAAAAAATAGATCCTTATTTAAGGCCATTGTACGATGCTTTAGATGATATGTTCCCATCCGAAAAATTAGCGCATTTTACTCAAAATAGGACTATTGAAATTGCTCCCTTAGCATACATGAGAGGTAGAACATTGGACAATGCTTTCATTATTTTAGATGAAGCTCAGAATACTACTTCTATGCAATTAAAAATGTTCTTGACAAGATTGGGACCTTCTGCTAAATGCATCATAACAGGAGATTTATCCCAAATTGACTTGCCAAAAAGACAGAAATCAGGACTCATTACCGCTTTGGAAATATTATCATCTATCGAAGGTATTGGAAAAGTATTTATGACTCCAGATGATGTAGTTAGGCATAGATTGGTCAAACAAATCATAATTGCCTATGATGCAGAATCTGAAAGGCAAAATGCATTCGAAGACAAATTAAGAATCGAAAGACTCAAGAAATCAACGGATTCTCCTGAATCAGAAAGTCCAGGTGTCAAGATAGATACACCTTAATTATTTCACATTGAATATTAAGTATTTCATTTGAAATTAGACCTCATCAGGAAAATGTTGTTGTGCTTTATTATTTTTGCCCTTCATCGTCTAAATAACTCATAAATATGAAGCAATATCTTGTCAAAAAAGATGATATTAGAATTAGTGGAACAATTAAATTAGATGGATCTAAAAGTTTGAGCAATAGAGCTTTGATTATTCAAGCACTTTGTGATCAAAATTTTAAAATAAGTAATTGTTCTTCAAGTGATGATTCTGAAACTTTAAAAATGCTGCTAGCTTCAAATAATGAAGTTTTAGACAGCCATCATGCTGGTACGACTTTCAGATTTTTGTGCTCCTACTTATGTCTTCAAAAAGGGAATCAAATTTTGACTGGGAGTGAACGAATGAAACAGCGTCCAATTGGTCCATTGGTAGATGCGCTAAGAAAAATTGGTGCCGACATTTCCTATTTGGAAAACGAAGGATATCCACCTTTAAAAATAGGTACCATAGATAAAGATAAATACAATAATAAGTTAGAAATTTCTGCTGGAATTTCTAGCCAATTTATTTCTTCATTATTATTAATTGCTCCGGTATTGTCCAAAGGTCTGGAAATTACATTGATCGGAGAATTAGTATCCAGACCTTATCTGGAAATGACATTAAAAATGATGGAATATTTTGGTATTCAATGGGATTGGGATGGACAAGTAATTAAGATTTTACCTCAAAAATACGTGAGCAAAGACATAGAAATTGAAGCCGATTGGTCAGCTGCTTCATATTATTATACTTTAGCGGCAATAAGTGGAAATGCAGAGATAAATCTGATTGGGTTAAGTGAAAATAGCCTTCAAGGAGACAGTAAAATCGCTCAAATTATGGAAGGTTTTGGAATTATTACCAGTTACCAGGGAAATATCATTTCATTAAAAACCGAAGGTAATTCACTTCAATTATTAGATCATGATTTTATTAAAGAACCTGATATAGCACAAAGTGTTGCAGTTGCATGCGCCGGAGTAGGCAAAGTCGGAATTTTTACAGGATTAAAAACTTTAAGAATCAAAGAAACAGATCGAATTTTGGCTCTTCAAAATGAATTAATGAAAATAAATGTTTTCTTCAATAAAATGCCTCCAAAATTTACCAAGAAAACAAATGTCGAATATTATGTTGTCGAAGGAAAAGCGGATAGTAAAGGAACAATACCTGAATTCGACACTTATAAAGACCACAGAATGGCAATGGCATTTGCCCCCTTGGGATTGCTTTTTCCAATAATAATTAATGAACCTGATGTAGTTTCCAAATCCTATCCAAAATATTGGTCAGATTTAAATAAATTAGGTTTTACAATTACAGAGATCAATCCACATTTAGGATCGTAATTTCAACTCTTTGATTCCTTTTTCTCCCTTCTTTGGATTTATTGGAAGCAATAGGTTTTCTTTTACCATAACCTCTAAATTCTACTCGGCTAGGAGTTATTCCCTTTCGTATAAGATACTGAGCAACTGATTTTGCTCTTGCTGTAGATAATCTGTCACAATAATCATCTTCGGGAGTATCATTGGTATGCCCACCAATTTCGATTCTTACATTCGGATTTTCCTTTAAGAAATCATATACTTCATCTAATGCTTCATAAGAATCAGAATTAATAGAAGAAGTATCTGCTGCAAAAAAGAGTTTATTGATTTCTATGGTTTGCCCGGCTACTAGTGTTTCATTATTTAACTCTTGAGTGATAGTTTTTTCTTTTTTAGGGGCCACTGTAACTTTCGGTTGTTCTACTTTTGGTTTCACTGTAGTAGTTTTAGTAACTACTTTTTCAACTTTTGTAGGTTCTGGTTCAGGAGAAATAACAACTACTGCTTCATCAGGACATGCAATTTGAGTAATATCCGATATATTATCAATCAAAAGATTTCCATTATAAGGAACCAACACTGGCGTTTTATAAAATGCTTCGAAAGTAATGTAATAGACATTAGATTGAATTTTGAAATCAAATTTGTAATTCCTCCAATCCGTATTTGTAACCAATTCCGACTGATATAATATTTGTTTTTTGTCACAAGGTCTTAAACCACCATATACTCTTAGCACCAAAGCATTGGTTTGTGGTTTTACATCGTCATTAGCACTGATAGGTTGTCTATTCACATAATGTTCCGATCGCGCCAAATATAAATTTAAAGAATAACAATTACCTTCTTTCAAAGGCTCACTCAATAATTGACTTACAGATTCCCACGACTCATTTTCTCTAGCCACCAACCCAATATACGTACGACCATCTTGGGCTTGTTTTCTCACATTGAAGAAATTGCCAGGATGTATGTCTGGTGGAGTTTCTCGAGGAAACATAATTCCCCCGCAGTCAATCCAACCTGGTGCAGAAATTCCATAAACTGAACCGCCAGCTCGAGGCTCACCCTCAAAAGATGGGTTTTTAAGTTGAATCACTTCATTTTGAGCTTGCACTTGAATTGTCAACGTCCCAAAAACCAAAAGAAATAAGAAAAAAATATATTTGCGCAAATTCATAAGCATAAATTATGTTCTTGTATTTTTTGGAAATACTAATATGATAAAAATGAAATCATAATTATAATAAAAGCCACAAAACTATAAAAAAGTTGCTTTTTCAACTGGTTTAAGAAATTATTAACATCCATTATTTAAATGCATTCAAGCCTGTCACATCCATTCCTGTGATTAATAAATGTATATCATGGGTCCCTTCATAAGTGATGACAGATTCGAGGTTCATCATATGTCTCATAATTGGATATTCTCCTGTTATTCCCATTCCACCATGAATTTGCCTAGCTTCTCTAGCAATTTCAATTGCCATATTTACATTATTTCTTTTTGCCATAGAAATTTGAGCTGCTGAAGCTTTTCCTTCATTTGCCAAAGTTCCTAATCTCCATGCCAACAATTGTGCTTTAGTAATTTCTGTAATCATTTCCGCCAACTTCTTTTGAGTGAGTTGAAACTGGCCTATA
Organism: Bacteroidota bacterium; assembly: GCA_024642705.1. Taxonomy (GTDB): domain Bacteria; phylum Bacteroidota; class Bacteroidia; order Chitinophagales; family Saprospiraceae; genus Portibacter. The sequence continues at coordinate 129,596 of JAHEAQ010000003.1, forward strand.
GGTTTACCAAATTGTTCTCTTTCTTTAGAATATTTTAATGCTGAGTCATAACAATCTAACGCAGCTCCAATTGCTCCCCATGCAATACCATATCTTGCTTTTGAAAGGCAAGTTAATGGCCCTTTCAATCCTTGAACATTAGGCAATACATTTTCTTTTGGAACTCTTACGTCTTCGAAAACCAACTCTCCAGTTACAGACGCCCTCAATGACCATTTTCCATGAATTTGCGGAGCCGAAAAACCTGGCATATCTTTTTCAACTATTAAGCCTCTTATAATTCCTTCCTCATCTTTTGCCCAAACAACAGCAATATCCGCGACAGGGGAATTCGTTATCCACATTTTTGCACCGTTCAAAATGTATGAGTCACCATCATCCTTTATATTTGTAACCATCCCGCTTGGATTCGAGCCATGATCTGGCTCAGTTAGTCCAAAGCAACCAATGTACTCTCCAGTTCCAAGTTTAGGTAAGTATTTCATTTTCTGTTCCTCACTACCAAATTTATATATTGGAAACATTACAAGCGACCCCTGCACCGATGCCATTGATCTTATTCCTGAGTCACCTCGTTCTAATTCTTGCATAATTATTCCATATGCTATCTCATCCATTCCTCCTCCTCCATATTTCATTGGTAAACTCGGACCAAAAGCTCCGATTTCTCCTAATCCTTTGAATAAATGCACTGGGCATTCAGCATTATCTGCATAGTGCTCAATTATAGGCGAAACTTCTTGTTTGACCCAAGACCTTACTGCATCTCGAGCCAGCAAATGGTCTTCAGTCAGCAGCTCATCAACTCCATAATAATCGTGGCTTTCGTAAAGGTCAGTTTTGTTTGATATCTTGATGTTTTGACTATTCTCTTTTATGTGGCTCATAAATTTCTTTTAATTTCTTCCTTCAAAAATAGTGAGAATGCATCAAAATATATAGATACTATAAGAATTATTATAAATAGTACATAACCAACAGTAGAAATAATTAGTGATACTTGCCATTAACCACTCAGATTGGCTAATAGATTACTTATTGCGTGCTTCTACAAATTCTTTCAAATTGTAAATTCAAATTGTTTTAGTATGAATTTGACTAAAAACATCAATGAATATGAAAAAATTGGCATTTCGTCTAAAATCAAGAAATGCAAGGAATGAATTGAATTTTTCATTTGTTAGCAATTAAGAAATGTTATAGCATAATCAACCACATTTATTGCTAAAATATTTAAATTTACCATTAATCAATTTTCGAATTAAACGATGCAAAACCTATGAATCTAAACCAATCAACCCACTTAAAATTTTTATTTGCTTTCCTTCTATTGATTGTTATCCATGCAGGAATTCAAGCTCAACCTTATGTTATTGAAGATTTTCAAGTCACTATTCAACTCAATGAGCTTGGAGAAATGAATGTGAAAGAATCCATAACTGTAAATTTCAATGAGCAAAGAAGAGGCATTTTTCGAAAAATACCGTATAAATTTAAATTGAATGGGAAAGCATACAATACTAATATTTCTGAAATTAATGTACCTGGGTATAAAAATGAAGTCAGCAATGAAGGCAAGGACAAAGTTATTAAAATAGGCGATGCTAACAAAATTCTAACAGGTCTCCATACCTATGTCATAAATTATAAAGTTCAAAATGCAATTATAGAATATGAAGACGGACAAGAATTGTATTGGAATCTAATTGGCCCTGAATGGGATACCGAAATTAAGCAAAGTTCATTTAAAGTAATCATACCTTATCCGTTTGAAATTCAAATGCAAAATCTATTGCTTTTCACTGGAAAATCTGGGTCTAAAGAATCAAATGGAACAATTGCTCAAACTGCAAGCAATGAAATCAGTGGCAAAGCCAACCAAGCTTTGTTTGCTGGTGAGGGAATGACCATCGCAATTAAGTTTCCAACTGATTACATGAGCGGTGTTACAAAATTCGATACGTTAAAAAGTACAGGAATAGATAAAAAGAAAAATAAACCCTGGTTTCTTTTGATCCCATTGATGTTTTGGGGAATAATACGTCAATGGTGGAAAAGCAAAAGGGATAAGAATAGATTTGATTCCAACGTCATTCCTCAGCATTATCCTCCTAAAGGACTAACTTCAGCACACGTAGGTGCATATATTGATCACAAGGTACAGACGCGTGATGTCATTTCTCTAATTCCATATTGGGCAACTGAAGGATTTCTAAAAGTCAGAGGTTTGGAAGGAGGGGATATGGAACTGATTAAAGTAGGTAATTTGCCTTATGATTATCCAGAATACGAGCATCAATTTTTCAATAAGATTTTCGAAGATAGAGATAGCATCAAATTTTCAGATGCGCAATACAAATTCGGAACCACATATTATCAAGTCAAGAAACAAATAGTCAAAGAATTAGAATCTGCGGGTTATTATGATGACTCTTATGTATATATGTTCAAGACCTTCAGATGGCCATTAATTTGTACAGGAATGATTGTTGCTGGAATCTTGACTTTGGTTTTTTGGGGTTCAATTATCATAGGAGTTGGGCTAATATTGGCCGGAGTTGCTTCATTTGCATTTTCCTTTTTTACTGCACCGCTTTCCGAATTTGGTCAGAAAATACATGACCATATCAAAGGTTTAGAAATGTTTCTCAAGCAAAGTGACAATGAAGATGAAATACAAAAAATAGTTAACGAAGATCCTGACTATTTTGGTCGGATGTTGCCTTTTGCTGTTGCTTTGGGTTTAGACAAACAATGGTTGAAAAAATTTGAACCAATATATGAAACAGCACCTTTTTGGTATGATACATATTATTATGGACAACGGCCTACATTCAGCCATTTCTCTGAAAGTTTCGATGTAAAAGAAATTACAAGAGCATTCACCACTTCCCCCCAAGTTGAAACAAGTAGTTCAGGTGGGTTCAGCGATGGTGGTTTCAGTGGTGGCGGATTTGGAGGAGGAGGCGGAGGTAGTTGGTAGCCACACCCAGATAAAAGGTGCTTGGCAGGTCTAGTAAAATTCAGTGAAAAAAAAGAAGATATTATATAGCCAACCCAACAGTATTAGCTTCCTAAGGCTTCAAGTTGACCTGAAAGGGTAGCAATTTGTTGTTCATAGTTATTAAGAGTATCCCAATTTGCATCAAATGCCTTTTCAGTTATTTCTACTAATCCATTCAATTTCTTAAAATCTTTTTGCAAATCTTTCATTAAAGTTTTGCATTCTTTATCGTAGTACTGGTTAAATTCTTTTAGCGCAGTCTGAAGAATAGCCAACTGTTGATATTTATCATAAGTTTCTTTCCCATTTAATATCAAATCTAATCCCGGACCAATACTCTTAATCTTAAGGACATGCCCTCCAAATTTTTCAGAATTTTCTAAGGCTTTTCCAACTACAAAAGCTCCACCCTTTGTACCAGTTTGAACTGCCTTAGTGCTTGAATCTTCTGTGGATAATGCAAAACCTACGGCAACTCCTGAAAGGAAAATTGCAATGTTAAGGCCGGGAGTCATCATACCAGCTGCAGTAAGTCCAACAGCTACACCACCTAAAACCAAATCAACTCCAGTTTCTAATGCTGCTTTTTGCACATCTGACTCAGCTTTTTCCACAGCGTTTTGCAAATTTTGCAAAAGACGCTCCAATTCCTTCAGCTTGAACGCATACTTTAATTTGGCTAATATTTTACAAAAAGCTATGATTCCTGGTATAAGCTCTATAAATCCTTGAGCTTTTAAAAGAGAATAATAATTATTCATGACCAAAATCAATTCTGTCCTGAGCTCTAAATCATCCATAAGCAATAAAGCCCTAGACACTTTATCGGGATCCACATCTTCTTCGCTTTTTATGGTCTCATCATAAACAATATCGAAAAGTTCACCATATCTGTAGTCAGCTTCAGCAATACTATTTTGAATAAAAATTTGGTCATCTTCTGGAAGCGATCCTATAATTTCATCAAAACTAAGCTCACCTGATTCCATTGAAACAACTACATTATGGTATCTGTCTGAAAAACCTTCTCCAAACACCGCATCGATAGCTTCACTTCCGCCAGAATCTTCAATCATGTCATCTGCTAGATCGAGTGCCCCGTCCATTTCCTCGTCTGATACTTCTGTTAATTGTGTGGAGCTCCCATTCGTATTACCCACTCTCAAATTATTTGAGGGCAATTCTGTATTGCCAATAGTCATGGCTCTCTCTCCCATGATATCGGCTTCAGTTTCTAAACCTTCGTTATCGTTAACGTTAACGCCCCCTTTCATCTGCAAAGTCGGCTGAACCCGTCCCTGTTTTTGCTGTACCACATGCCAAGCCTCATGAGGGAGATGTTTTTCTTGACCAGAAGCTACATGAATATCCGTTCCTTGCGCATAAGCATGAGCTTGTAATTGTGCAGGCTTAGGTGAATTGTAATGCACTTTTACATCATTGAGTGAAAATCCGGATAGATTTTCTACTCCAGATTTTAACTGGATTGGAAGCCCAGTGTTGTTGGGTTGAGAGGGAGAAAGATTATTATTATCACTAGATGATTGCGGAGGAGATGGAGGACTAATTCCTTCAGCGGCTAGCTGAAACGGACTTTCAGTTGGTGTGTTTTCTTCTTTTTCTGCACTTCCTGGTTTGTTATGTTCAGCTTTTAATTGGAAAGTAGGTGGGTTAAGAGTAGCATGAGCATTAATTCCTGCATCGTTTGCAGAAAAATTGTTTGCACTTGATATACTTCGCTCACTTGAATTTTTATCGTTTGTCTTATCCAATTAAATATTTTGGCGCTAATATTTTAAAATAATTCTCAACTGAAACCTAATATCGGTCTTTGCTTTATAAGAGTCAAGAAAATCTACGTAATAGTTTGTAAAAGAAAAGAATTTCTAGCTATGAGAAATAAACCAAGATAGAAATGTTAATTCGCCCAGATACTTCCTTTACTACAATTTTATAAAACTATTATTTATAAAAATTGAAAATTAAATAAAGATCCCCAAAATTTTCTAGTACTATTTTAATTCAAGGAAGAAAAATTACTTTCAATAGTGTATATTATCAATCCAATTAATTCTTTAAAATATTCTCTTTCGAATTCAAAATATTGAGGAATTGTAAGCACATATTTAAAATAAATTTGTCCATTATTTATACCAAAATTACCAAAAAGAGATGTTTCATTAATACCCGAAATTTTAGAGGCATAATCAATTTTCTCTTTTGAATCGGATGAAAGATCTTCAACTACAATATAAATTTGCAGCAATTTTATAAAGTCTAATTGATCTTCAGATGTTGGGATAAAATTTAAATACATTTTCCATGATTTCTCCCCTTTATTATGTGGTATTTCAGCATATAAAGTGCATAGAGGAAGAATTTCAGAAGCTGAAGCTATATCATATTTATATTCTATTTCTTTTAATATTAACCCTATTGACTTTAAATCAAGTAAATGTTTTGCATTTATTTTTTCACCAACCATAATTTCTGTTTAATAAAACTTTCTACTCCCGTTTCTTCATTGATCCAATTAAATACTCCGCTGCTTTATTGACCCCATTTTCATTTCCACCACTTGATGTATATTTCCTTTTGAAATGCGAAAATGAAGCGCCAGATGCTTCAACATACAATTGAATATCCTTTCTTTTTTTATCAATTGGCGATGCAGGGTCTGTAGGCTCTGGATCAACCCCTTGGTTATGTCCATCAATAAGATTTTTTAACTCTGTAAAATTTCTAAATACAAAGCCTACGTCATTTATTATTTTCTGTTTTTTCTGCTCAGTTGACTTAGAATCATCGAAAACTTTTTTCCATTTAGATTCATCAGGTGCATTTTCTGCTTTATTTCTACCCCATTGCTTCAAACTTCTAAAACCAGCCATTGCCAAACCACTAGTTGCTGCTGCTACTTTCATAGGCACTCCTGCTGCAGCCCCATAACCTGTCAAGGTTGCGATTTCACCTCCAATATTAACCAAATCTACACCTATTTTAATTGAAGCTCTAACTTGACGTTTATCATTTATATAAAACATTTCCTTTAAATATTCAATTGCCTCCCATGATTGAGTCGGAATCCCATGTTCTGTTGCATCAGAAAGTTCTTGTTGTTTTCCGCGGGCATGATTTATTCGCTTGGCCTCTTTCTGTTCGCTTTTTGAGCTTAGTATTTTTTTCTTTTTTCCTTTCAGACTTCCCCCTAAACTCTTAATTCTCGCATGAATTGTATTTTTTTCCAATCCTGCTCTAATCAGATCAATAATTCTGGTAATAATGTCAAAACTTGAAGTTATAATTCCGACAATTGGAACTGCTTCAGCTGACATGGCAGGGCCGTTGAAAGCACTAAGTGCATTTCGCACAGTTTTTACGATATCAGCTCCAGTATTTAATAATCCTTTAAGAATTGTAACTGACCTATCCAATTTTTCATTCTTATCGGATGCTATTTCATCGTTGTGCCTTTTATAAGCATAAAATATTTCCTTTCCAGTATTATATGCTCCTTTGACAATATTTATAGCTCCTTCGCCTATCCAAGTTACATTAGAAGCAGCAGATGCAGAATCTTTGACCCCTTGATCTCCAGAATGGTCCGTTATCATTCCAGTAAGTCCAGAAATAAACCCAGATGTATTGGATGCAATATCAAAAATGGCATTTAATTTATCTGAAAATCCACCGCTTCTGAATGCATCTATTGCATTAGCCATTCCATATAATATACCAAATGCACCTCCAGCAGCTCCAGTAGCATTATATGCCATTGTACTGTTCGTCACATTTTGACCAGGTGTAGTCCCTCCAAAATTGTCTGCATTTCCCCTTGTACTTAAGTCAGTAGGCAATTTATTTATTAGTCCAAAAGTAGCGCTGTTTGTTGCACCATTAGCATCATTTAATGCTGAGGCTGGCCCTGATTCCAAAGCATTTGTGAGTTTATTTTTTCCATCCCCTTCCTTTGCTTTATCAGTAGCTTTTCTTCCAAAATTAAAAAGTTGAACCGTTTTGTTTTGGATCACGCCTTTTTTAAATAATTGAGTGTTTTCAGAATTACGAGTCGCCTTGGCACCCATTGTGTCAGCTTCATTTTCTAAAGCAACATCATCATTTACAGCTACATTCCCTTTTAATTGTTTTGTTGGTTGCACTCTACCTTGTTTCTGTTGAACTACATGCCATGCTTCATGAGGAAGATGTTTTTCCTGCCCTGAAGCAACGTGTATATCTGTTCCCTGTGCATAGGCATGTGCATGCAATTGAGCTGGCTTTGGAGAATTGTAATGCACTTTTACATCATTCAGTGAAAACCCTGAAAGGTTTTCGACACCAGATTTTAACTGCGTTGGGAGACCCGTGTTATTTAAAGTAAAAGAGGAATTATTATTATCATTTGGAGATTGGGGTGTGGCTGGAGGACTAATACCTTCAGCTGCAAGCTGAAATGGACTTTCAATTGGCGCACTTTCTTCTTTATCAGGGGATGGTTGATTGCTATGTTCTGCTTTTAGCTGAAAACTTGGAGGATTAAAAGCAACTTGAGCATCAATTGAATCCACAGCTGATACATTATTTGCATTAGATTTATTCCGCTCACCAAGACTTTTGTCAATTGATTTATCCAACTATTTTTTAGGTTATTAGGGTTAAAATAATTATTTGGCAAGAATTAAAATTCAAAAAAACAACCTAATGTTGAATAAAATCAAAATTAATCCTCAATATAAAATTTAATATAGGCCTTTGAAATCATACAAACAAACATTCATTGGATTAGTTAGTTAATTAAATCAAGAATGGAATACTTTTTTAATCTAAACTTTATATCCAGTGATTGTACAAAATTAATCATTCAATTGCGACATAATCTATTAATCTCCTTCCTGCTCTTATTAATCTTCATCCCTTATAAACCTAAAGGAGTCAACTATTTTAATTATTTTATCCAAATAATTCTCTTTATTTGTCAATAAAGATGTTCCGGTGACCTCATAAAGTCTATTTGGCATCACATAGATCAATGTCAACGTTTGATAATAATACAAATCCATCTCATCATCTTTCCAAGTATATTCCTGATGATATGCTGGAAATCCATCTATCCAAACTTGTTGTTCTTCAATCAATTTATATTCTTTGTATTCATCAATTAAAACTTGCTTAGAAGATCGAATGGCTTTTTCAAATTTCTGTTCATCATCTCCTGATAATTTGTAAAGATTAAATCCAACATTTGCCCTGAATCCGTTTTTTTCAGGTGCTAAAAGTGCTAAAGGAAAATCTTCAGAAGTTACTGTGTCCCAATCTGCAGGCATTCTGACAGAAGCAGATAATGCTTTACTAAAATAACTGTAATGTTTTCTCGATCTATCCATCAATTCTTGCTATATCTACTTTATTGCTAAAATTTATTTTTTACTAAGTTGGAATTTGATTTAGCCAATTAACCAGTGTCTAAATAGCTTAACACATCCAAGCCCCACCTACCCCAAGAAGCTAATTTGTCCCCGACTTTGGACAACATTCCCGGTGTGTTAATTTTCATTTTATAACCCCAAGTAAATCCAAGTCCTAAAGATGCTTTTCCTGAACTTCCTAAAGTCAATTCTCCACCATCCCATCTGGCGATGTATGAATATTCACCACCCAAGCCAACCATCATTCCAGCAGAAACTGTGAACTTTCCTAGATCCATTCCTCCTCCTCTTACCATTATTTGTGTGGTTCCTTCGGCAGATGCTCCAAGAGATGCACCAAGTTTCCCCTTGACTTGGCCTTTTCGCTTAGCAGGATTATATTCAGCAGTGGCTTCCATACCAACTTTTCCGCCTACATGACCGCCGATGGTACCTCCAGCCGCAATATTTGTCCTATCTGATCCATAGGTTCCAAAACCAATTTTTTTCTTACCTCCTCTTCCAGCTTTTATTTCTATTTTGGCTTCACCTTTAAAACCTTCTTTAGATCCCTTAACTGAAGCTCCGCCTTCCGCTTCTAATTTTCCTGCTGGTCCCAAGCTGATCGATGAATCTTCAGGTATTTTGATTTCCCCTAGGTCAATTTCAACTTGACTTATAATGTCATCAGCTAAACTTCCTTCTTCTTGTTCCCCTTCCTGGCCTCCTTCTTCATCCTCTTCAAACAATGCTTTTGCAGCTTCTTCTGATAAAGATTGTTCAGCTGTTCTATTTTCGCCTTGTGCAAATTCACCAACTACTGGAATATTAGCGATTTCCGGTGAACTTTCTCCTTCATATTCTCCTCCTCCCCATCCAAATTTTGACAATATCTTCCCAAGAAAAGTTTGCGGTTCTGCTTCTTGCAATTCATCACGCTCTAAAAATCCATAAGCTAGATCATAATCGAAAGACTTTCTGGTTTGTGCTAAAATTTCTTGAAGCTGCTCATCCGTCATATCTTCAAATATGTGCAGCATCGATTTCTTCTGTGCTTGCCCAAATTTGTAATTCCCCATTTTAACTTTAAGATCATCCTCACTATTTTTTGCTCTCTGAACAATACCATTGGAAACCGATTTTAATTGAAATGCATTTGAATCCGAACTGCTTGAAGAGAAGTTTGCCGCTTTAGCTCCCATTTGATCTGCCTCTTTTTCTAATCCATCGTCATCGTTAACGTTAACGTTCCCTTTCATTTGCATCGTTGGCTGCACTCGACCCTGTTTCTGTTGCACTACATGCCATGCTTCATGAGGTAGGTATTTCTCTTGACCAGCACCTAAATGAATTTCAGTCCCTTGAGCATAAGCATGTGCTTTAAGTTGGGCAGGTTTAGGGGAATTGTAATGCACATTGACATCATTAAGAGAAAATCCAGAAAGGTTTTCAACTCCTGCCTTAAGCTGATTTGGAAGACCAGTATTATTTGCTTTAAGTTGAAGTTCTCCATTTCCACTATTTGGCATAGGTGGAGGACCAGAACCATCTATTGCGAATTGAAATGGAGCATTGACAACCCCAGTACTTTCTTCATTTTGTGTAATTGAAGTAGATTTATGTTCTGCTTTCAATTGAAATGGCGGAGGAGTAAAATTTGACAACTGACTTTGGTCATTCTGATTTTGAGCACCATCAGCACTTGATCTTTTAAGATCTTTATCATTATCTCTTTTAAATTCTCCCATTCTTACAATTTCTTTGCCCAAAATGGAATCAAAAAGTAGTATTTTAGATCCGTTCGAGATTTCATATCCCTTCTTTCAGACTCATTTTCCTTCAATGTTATGCGAATTTAAAAGACAAATGTTTTGGGTTAACATATCAACCATTTAAACATTTGGGTTGACAGCTTACCAAAAATACTTGAAATTTTGGGTTATTAAAAAGGTATTAAACATTAAGTTGGCTAATATAGGCTTAACTAATTTGAAAATCAAGTGCTAAACTGGGATTCAATTAATTATTTGCAAAAAATATTGGCATTCAAGAATATAAATGTTTGTTAAATTGACAGAAGTTAAAAAGCGTGGAGAAAAAATTATTAAAAAAGAAAGAAAAAACCAATTGCAAATAACAATTACAAAAAAGAGATTTTGAAAATTTTAATAAAAGTGCAATATTTCAGTGTTTTGGATGTTCAAACATAAATAGAATTAAATTATAATAAATGACACAAATTGGTCTTGAAGGCATGGAATTTTATGCTTACCATGGATTTTATCCTACAGAAAGAAAAACTGGCCATAAATATATCGTTGATGTTTTCGTGACACTAAGAAATGATCTTGATGCTAGTGAAAATATAGCCCACACTTTTAATTATGAAGACATTTTCAAAATATGCAAAATGGAAATGGACCAACCCAGAAGATTGTTGGAAACTGTCACTTACAACATAGCGGCACGTCTTAAAAAAGAACAAACAAATATTGAAAAAATAGACATTAAACTTCGAAAAGTTGGCGTTCAACTAGGAGGAGAAGTGAAACAATCTGTTATCAAATACAGTATTTAAATTTATTTCATCGATTTAGTATTTAAAAAAAGAATGTTTTTAAATAAGTTAAAGTTTCTCAATAAATAAAAAAGTAAATAAAATAAAAATGAAAAAATATTTTCTAATTCCTTTAATGGTGCTCATTTTAACTTCGTGTGATGAAGCCACAATGAAAAAAATTCTGGACGCCACAACCAGTACTGAACTTACACAAACAGAAATTGCAAATGGCTTAAAAGAAGCTTTAGGAAAAGGTGTCGAGAGTGGTGTCCAATATCTTTCTAAAACAGATGGTTTTTATAAGACAAGTTATAAGATTTTACTTCCCGATGAAGCTCAAAAAGTGGTGGAGAAATTGCGATTGATACCAGGCTTCAACAATGTTGAAGAAGTTATACTTGAGAAAATCAATAGGAGTGCTGAAGATGCGGTGCAAAAGGCTAGTCCAATATTTGTAAATGCAATCAAAACAATGACCATCAATGATGCACTTGGAATTCTAATGGGAGAAAAAAATTCTGCCACTTTATATCTTGATCAGAAAACCCATAATCCACTTTTTAATGAATTTCAACCAGTAATAGTTGAATCTTTAAATAAATTTAATGCCCTCGATTATTGGTCTGACGCAGTTAATGCTTACAATAAAATCCCTTTTGTCACAAAATTGAATCCTAAGTTGGAAGATTATATTACTGAAAAAGCATTGGTTAGCTTATTTGATCGGATCGAAAAGGAAGAATTATCCATAAGAAGCAATCTTGCAAGCAGAACAACCGATTTATTAAGAAGAGTATTTGCTAAACAAGATAAGGTATAATTTTGATTAAAAAATTAAATCAATTCTATCAGAAAAACTAGAAAATTGATTTGAAAATAAAAGTTTTTAATATTTAACACATATACTTTTAAAATATTTTGAGAATTAATATATATAAAATATATATTTGTTAATTTCGTCAATATTATTTTTCAACGAAAAACAACAGCCATCAAAGGAAAATTCTACGCACACGGGAAAGTGCTGTTAACGAGTGAATACGCCGTACTCGATGGAGCTAAAGCAATTGCTTTGCCTACAAAATTCGGTCAGTCACTTGAATGCAAACCCAATAAAGGTTCGGATTTGATATGGTCTGCCTTGGATAACAAAGGAAAAGAATGGTTTTCTGCTCAAATATCTTTAATAGATTTTGATGCTATTAAAAGCTCGGACAAGAATCAAGCAAAGGAACTCCAAAAACTTTTAAAAAATGCGGTTCGATTAAATTCTGAATTCTTATCTAAATGGAATGGATTTAAAGTTACAACCAAATTGGATTTTCCTTTGGATTGGGGGCTTGGGTCAAGTTCTACTTTAACTTATCTTGTTGCAGAATGGGCAGATGCTCATCCATTGTTATTACATTTTAAAAACAATCTTGGTTCAGGATATGATGTCGCTTGCGCTGGAGCAGACGGACCAATCAGTTACCAATTGAAAGATGATGAAGTGAAATGGGAAGAAATTGATTTTGAACTTAAGTTTAGCGATCATTTACACTTTATTCATCTTGGTCAGAAACAATCCTCTAACGACGCCATTGCATATTATACCAAGACCCTGAAAAAAAAGGATGAATTTGTTGATTCCTGTAATCAACTGACCAATGAATTTTTGAAATGCAGTTCCCTAGGTTCATTTATGAAATTAATGAATGAGCACGAAAAGTTGGTTTCTAATACCCTCAAAATTGAAACTGCAAAAGAAATTCATTTCAAAAATTTCAACGGTAGTGTTAAATCATTAGGAGCCTGGGGCGGAGACTTCGTGCTTGCAGCATCAGAGTTATCAAAAAGTGAAGTTCACAAATATTTCATTGAAAAAGGATTTAAAGATTGCTTTTCATACAGCGATTTTGTACTTTAGAAAAGGAATGCATTTTACTTATTAAATTTTACTTCAATTTTCTTTTTAAGAATTGTTGCAAAAACAATAAGATGATGATAGTTTAACTTTTTGCGAACAAAATACATAACTTCGCCACTTGATTCAATCAATAACTGAGAATGGAAGAATTAGACCAAGCCTTATTAGCAAAATTTATCGTTGATGCTCTTGCAGAAGACGTCGGAGATGGGGACCATACTTCTCTTGCTTGTATACCAAAGTCAAGTAGGAATACCGCACAACTCATTGTGAAAGACGTTGGAGTGATAGCTGGAGTTGAAATTGCTAAAAGGATTTTTGAATATGTTGATCCTGAAAGTACGGTTACAGTTTTTATTGAAGATGGCACAGATGTAGGATTTCATGATGTTATATTTGAAGTTGAATGTAATTCCCAAGCTCTGTTGAAAGCAGAAAGACTTGTGTTGAATACGATGCAAAGAATGAGTGGAATTGCAACGCTTAGTAGCCGTTTTGCAGTTGAAGTTGAAGATATGCCAGTCAAAATATTAGATACTAGAAAAACTTCTCCACTGTTAAGATTTATTGAAAAATATGCGGTCAGAATTGGCGGATGCCATAATTATAGAGATGGTTTATATGATTGGATCATGATAAAAGACAATCATATTGATGCATGTGGAAGTATTTCACAGGCAATCGAACATGTCAATACCTACCTTAAAGAAAATGAATTAGATCTAAAAATCACGATAGAAGTAAGGAATTTGGTGGAACTGTATGAAGTTTTGAAAGCAGGAAAAGTTAATAGGATTATGTTGGATAATTTCGAACTTCCATTGCTTCAGGAAGCTGTCCAAATTATTGACGGGCGTTTTGAAATTGAAGCTTCAGGCGGTGTATCTTTGAATACTGTGAGAAAAATTGCTGAAACAGGAGTTCATTTTATTTCAGCAGGTGCACTCACACATTCTGCAGGATCGCTAGATTTATCTTTAAAAATAAAATAGTTTTTTTATTCATTTACTATTCTATTCGTTTAATTCTAAATGCCACTTGTTATTAGGATTTAGGATGGATAGGTAGAAACTAGGAATGTAATGAGAATAACAAGAAAAATCATTGCTATCCAAAATCTCACATCTTTATAAAAAAGATCATTGTCTTTCTGCAACATGCTATTTTAAGGTTTTGGTTATTAATTGTATCGTTTGATACGAAAAATGCAAAAACAATGCCATGGGAATTATTCGTAATATGTTAAAACGGGATTTTTTTACGCCCTTTTATGGCTGTTTTAATACATCCATTTAATAGCTAGGTATACTACACACATTTTAAGCTCCTTTTATATTAAAACTTCTTTTCAAGTGAGAACTTTCTATTATATAAAAACTAAAGAAACATTTAGAAAAGATGTTTAACTTAAAAAGTAATAAAACTCAATTAATATAAATCCAAAAGTATTTTAGCAAAATTTCTATCCATCTGATGGGTGAAAATTATTTATATAAAATGAAGTGATTTAGAAAAATTGAAATAATTGCTTAATTTCAAAAATCTATTTTCTTAACACCTTAATATTTTTAAGATATTTGAAATACCTTAAATTACAATCCAGGCCTATATTAGATCGTTTCAATTGCCTTAAATATTCAAAAATTAAGTTATTCGGTCAATGCAATTAATATACATTTTTCAAAATGATATTATAAAACAAACTGCTGATGTCCATCAGAGTTTGCAAATGTCCAATTCACTATCCAAAAATTTACAAATCACATTTTTGACCTCAAGAATTTCTAGGAAAAGACTAAACTCTTTATTAAATGATTATCATCTTAATGGCTCTGTGAAATTTTCAATTTTACCCATCAAACTTTTTACGGCGAATATTTTTATTGAATATTATAGTAGATTAATTTACAATTTTCTTGTCTTAATCTACCTGCAAAATAAAAAGAGCTATATAATATTTACGAGAGATTTATCCTTTTTATATCTATTGTCAAAATTACCTCGTTTTTTGCACCCCAAGGCTAAAATCATCTTTGAAGCGCATAAAATCTATCATAAAGCATCTAACAAAGTTTCCTTATCTCAAGAAAGGAAAGCCCTTGCCATACCAAATTTTTTTATCCCGACTACAAAGGGAATAGCAAATGAATTAATGGAAACATTTGAAATTCCAGAAACTAAAATACAAATATTAGGAAATGGTGTGAATACACAATTTTTTAATACTATAAAAGCTGATTACCAAGAATTTTACACTCGATTTCCCTTATGCAAAGGAAAAAAAGTCATCGTTTATGCAGGCTCATTTTTAGATTGGAAAGGAATAGATATCATTATTGATGCAGTAAGTCATTTGACCCAACAAAATTTTTATTTCCTAATTATCGGTGGTTCAGGATTAAATTTAGAAAAATATAAAAAAATTATCTCCATAAAGGAGTTGAACTCATATGTTGCAGCTTATGAAAAAATGCCTTTGAATTTAGTTGTAAATATTTTAAAATGTGCTGAAATTGGAATTATTCCAAACAACTATTCTTTTGAAAGTTCTTACACTTCCCCATTGAAGATTTCAGAATATCTTGCAGCAGGAATACCTATTATTGCTTCAGATCTACCTGTTTTTAAAGAAGTTTTGGAAGAAAATCAAAATGCAATATTTTTCAAAACTGGACAAGGAAAGGACCTTTCTGATAAAATTATTCAATTGAGTAATAATATTGAATTACAACAACTTATGCGAAAAAATAATCTAGAAAAAGCTAAAAATAGAGATTGGAACAAAAGAGCATTGTCAATTAAAGAAATAATTGATGATTTGACATTAAATAAAATCTAACTCAATCCAAATAATAAAGAAACATAAAAAAACTATTTTTTTTCTACCCAACAATCCAAATCGATATTTATCATTTTGCTTAGTTTTGGAATTTCCTTATTTACAAATTCCTGAATATATGCTTTATCCGAATTTTCAATCTTTCCAAAAGATGCTTTTCTCATATGTAAGGAATGAACCAATTTAGAAATACCAATTTTTTTCAACCAAATGATAAATCCGGTCATCCCAATTGCAGAAAAAAAGCGGATGGTTTGCTTTTCGAGTTTCACTAAAAAGGGAAACAGTGTTTTTTTGGATGCATTGAATTTTTTGTGAAGAGATGGCGGAACAAAAGAATCATCTACTTTTAAAAAATGGTATAAATTTTTTATTTCCACTTCTGGGTTTTTTATAAAATTCTCTAAGACAAAAAAATGAATATTTTCTTTACCAAAAATCTTCAAATAATTTTCGATGTAATCAGAATAATGCAAAAGCGCTTTCATTTTTGGATTGGTTTGCATTTCCACCTCCAATTCCTCTAATTCAATGGAGAGATAATTTTTCAAAAAATTGTAATAAGAAAAAATTGCCTTCTGTGGATGTCGAAGGCATATTATGATTTTGACGTCAGGAAAGGTATTTTTTATTCTCAACCCTGTTTCGTATTTCAAAATATATTGTGGCGAAAATTCTCCCATAATAGTTTCTGACTTCCGATGGCTCCAATGATTCAGATACCAATTGATGCTTTTTTTAGAATTTGGATTAATTTTTTGACTAGATTCGGATAACTGATAATGTGAATTAAAGTATTGGATTTCCTTTGGGACAGAAAAACAAATATCTGGATGTTCTTCTAATAATCGAGAGACAGTGGTTGTACCACATTTTGCAAATCCGACACCTATAAAATCAACCTTCATATAAAATTTTAAAAAAGCTTTGATGTGAAAATAATAAAATAAAAGTTGTGCGCTTCTGAAATGAAATAGTTATATGACAGACTTAGCAAAAAAGGAGCAGCCCCTTATTATACTCAGATCCTACCAGGACGAAATAGTCCAAAAATCAAAAGAAATTTACATTCATGTGGATATGAAACCTGTTTAAAAAAATAATATGTCCAATATATTTGATTAATTTGGGTTAAAATTATAACAGGGCTATGTGTAATGCGTATAGCCGATTGTTGCACGAAAGAATTGAACTGCGAACGAAAACAGATAATAATTAATTTAAAAACTATAAAATGAGAAATTCAATTTTGACCCTATTTATTTTAGCCCCTTTCTATTTATTTGCTCAAAGTTCTGATTATCCGATATCGTCCTATCTTACTGTAGGTGCAAAGGCTCCAAATACACATTACATAGGAGAAGCCTGGCTAAATGCAATAATTCACAATGATGCCGACTTGGGTTATAACATTACAAAAGCAACTTTTAGAGCCAACTCTACCTTGGATTGGCATAAACATGGTTCTGTACAGGTTTTAGTAATTGTAGATGGCCAAGCTTATTATCAAGAGAGAGGAAAAGAGCCTGTAATTCTGAAAAAAGGTGACGTAATTAAATGTGAGAAAGATATCGAGCATTGGCATTCCTCTACCAAAGATAACGATGTTACATATTTGGCTTTCTATGGTGGTGAACAGCCCACAATTTGGACAGAAGTACTTACACAGGAATATTATGATAAGGTGGCTGAAAAGCTCAAAAGCAATTAATAATTATCAATGATTGTCACGCAGAACGCTCGATTTAAAGTAAGCCAGCGTACAACAATAGCTATAAAACTTGTACTGTAATGAAGGTAAATATAAAGTGAGCTGTTTACTTCACTCATCGCGTGGGACAATGAATCACATTTTAAACGCACATTTTTCATAGCAAAACCTTGTGCTTTATTCCCCCGATTTGGCCGAACAAAAATGATTAAAAAATGCATGTTGATAACCAATAGCTTAATTAAATTTAGTCAGAATAATGAGCGAACGATCCCGAAGGGTGAAGGTCTGGGAGACCTTCAAGAGAGCGAACCGAAACGGATGGGTGGCTGAATTTTTGATTGCA
>JAHEAQ010000108.1 GCA_024642705.1 Bacteroidota bacterium
CAAGAATATTAATATCAAAAGTTCAGAACTTTTTGAATTCGATAAAAGACTATTCAAAAGATAATAAAAGATATGCCTACAGTAAATAAGATTGAAATCAATGTTAGGCTAAGCTATAATCGTAAATCAGCGGTTTAGTATTGTTAAAGTCGAAATCCGTTTCTCCAATTTCATTAAAATCAAATATTGACAACCCGTTTTCAATCTGATTTCCAGTAAAAACAAAACTTTTTGATTTATCAATTTTTAAAGAAAAGTTATCATTGCTTTCCAATTCCACAATATTCGTCAAACCTTTATTAAAAGTAAATTTGTTATCATTAATTTTTATCGATTTTAAATTATTGAAATACCAATCAAAATCTTCTGTGCTATTATTAAATCCTTCGGTATTTGTTGAACAGTTAGAAAATAAAAAATTGGTCTGTGGTTGATTTTGATGTCCAAAAAGTCTAATTTTTGGAATATAATTAATAAATGAACAAGCAAAAAACATCCACGTTTCATATTTTAAGTCCATACTTTCAGTAGAGCGGCTATATTTTGGAAATGATTTATTTATTGCCAATCTACCTAATGATTGAGAACTATAAATCGAATCTGAAATTAATGTGAAATTGCCATTAAATGAACAATCAAAAAAAGAAAGTGGACTGCAATTTTTCAAATAAAGACTACCAAAGTTTATTCTTAAAAAAGAAATACTATCTCCAAATTGGACATTTTCTAATTCAATTTCTTTTTCTCTAAAATCTAAATCTTCATCTGATTGGAAATTATTTTGCTTAATTATTGTGTTGGTTAACTTGTATACTTTATTGCTCTTTTCTATTTCAGAATAAAATTGCTCCAAAGTCATCACTTTTAATTGGCAATTAATCTTGCATATAGGAGAAAATAATGCAAGTAAAACCCAAATATTAAAAAAATATGGAGGTATATATCGAATGATTAATTTACAATTCAATAATATCTTGGTTTCGGATAAATAATAATTTTATATTCTAATTAAAAAAGTCTTTTCAAATATATTCAATGAACAACTTTAGTTTACTTATCGCACAATTTAAAATATAAATGCTATGGCTTTATCGAAGTAGCACAAAGTTCTGAATAAATTCGAGCTGCTTTGATCAGATCCTCCTTGTTCTTGCCAATTTCTCCATTTTCACACATCAATTTTAAGTCTGCACAATCTTCAAAATATTTCGCAATTCCTTTATTCCAAATTAGATACTGGGTACTTTCTAGTGAAATTGGATACTCTTCGGCATTTTTTTGGAAAGCAAATTCTGGCTTTTCATCGCTTAAAGCACCGGCAGAAGAATAATATTTGTATAATTTGATTCTTTCCGAAGAATACACTTCTTCTAAAATCTGCAAACTTGCTTCTTGTTTTCCCTTTGCTGAAGGTGAGAATCTTCTTTTCTTAAATTTTCGATCAGCAATTACAAATTCAGTGACTTCGGGACTACACAAATCAATTTCTTTCAGCACACTGTTTTCTTCCACAAAAAATTTCACATTCCCACCACTGCAAAAAACCATATCATCAGCATCTTTATCCAAACTTAATGTTCCTACAATAGGCACATTACCTTTATATACCGTACCAACTGTTGTTCTTGTTTCATCAGAAATTTCATCTTTTTGAGCTTCCAGTTTTGCAAGCTGACTAGGTGCAATCGCCTTTTCAAGATCCCTAAAATAATGCATCGTATGAATCCCATTTATATCCATCAATTCTGCTTGTTTCTCAATGCTAAATAGCAATCTTTTAGATTTTCCATCTTTTCCTTCGGATGCCAAAACTCTGTTGCAATATTCCCTTGACTTATCAAATTGATCCGTGTAATAATATATTAGGGCTAAATTATAATTTCCTGCCTGATACAACCTCTTTTTTTTCTTATCACCTCTTGGATCTTTATTCGCATAACTTTCATAAAAAGCAATCGAATTTTCAAGACTTCTAAGCAATTCGGAACTAGGTGTTGTATAATCTGCAGCGTCAAATATTGATTTAACCAAATTATAATGTTTGTAAAATTGATCTTCCGACGAATGCTTCTTAATCACAAACAGCTCTTGCCTATCCCTTTCATTAACAAAATCAAAATTTATTTTTAATGCGGTATTAACACTATTGTAAAGATTACTAGCTACGGATTCTGCAAACTTTGTCTCAAATTCGTTGAAATAAGAATTCCTTTCTTTTTTTACAACTGAGGAGGAGGTAATTTCTGTACTTTTATATGTCTGTTGATTTGGTACATTTCCCGAAAAAAGAACTTCTCCTTCTGGGTTAAAAATTTTAAAACTAGAATAATTAGAAAATAAAAATTCAAAATAATAGTAGGTGGTCGATGTCTCAACACCTTGTTTGTCTTTTGATTTTCGAGTAATTGATTTGAATTCAGGCTGATTGTTTTCAATAAATCCTGAATTTATTGCTACCCTTAAATGGCCAGCATTGTCCCCAATCCCACTCAACTTTTTGAACCCATCCATAACAAACCTACTACTGAACTGATCTGGGTTTGTCCTTGCTTTCATTAGAGATTGGCCAAAAGATTCTACAGAAAAAGTCATATAACTATCAGGAAGTTTAACTTGAGGCAATTGAACGTACTTAATATATAAACTCTGATCTCTAAGTATTTGGGAACAAGATGTTTGCAAACATAAAATAAGAATGGCTATTAAAAATAAAGATTGTTTGGATTTCATTTTGATGCTATTTAAGATGAAATAAGCATGGGCAAATTTTATAAGCATATATACAAAAAAAATAGCAATATTCCTTTTGTTAGAACGAATTTAGTTTGCAATTACGCAGCTTAATTTACATTAACTAGGTATCAAAGCAACCTATTAAAGCTAAAAAATGTGGAGATTAGTTCTCTTCGCTCAGTTCTTGGGCTCTTCTTAGCGCTGCTTTCAGTCCATCTTGAAACTTCAAATGTAAAGCATCATTGTGAAAAGTATTAAATGCTGCTTCTGTAGTTCCGCCTTTCGATGAAACCTTTTGAATCCATTCGTCACAAGAAAAGTCGAATTTGTTGTACAATTCGATTGCTCCTCTAAAGGTCTGGTAGGTCAAAATTTCTGATTCTGAGAGACTGAAGCCCATTTTCCTAGCAGCATCTATCATAGCTTGCATGATATAAAAAACATAAGCTGGTCCTGACCCAGAAATTGCCGTTGCAGCATCGACTGCATTTTCTGACTCCACATAAATGGTTTTGCCAGTCGCATTTAAAAGATTCTGAACCATAACCAACTCAATTCTTGTTACTGCCTCAGAAGAAGTGAAAGCAGTCATCCCTACTCCAACCTGAGCAGGCAGATTAGGCATCGCTCTGATTACTTTTTTGGTATTTAATGCATTAGAAATGGTTTCTATTTTGACACCTGCCATAATGGATAAAATAACTTGTTGATCATCCATAAAAGGTTTCAAACCTTTAAACAACGTAACACAATCTTGGGGTTTGACGGCAAAAATAATTAAGTCCGCTTCCTTTATATAAGGTCCAGGTTCACCATATACCGTGCCTATATTTAATTTTTTTAATTCTTCAGCTTTTACTGGAGACTTTTCAAGGATAAGCATTTTATCATGAGTTACTATATGCGAATGAAGAAAACTTTTGGCAAAAGTAAGCCCCATATTTCCGCCTCCAATAATTAGTATTTTCATATTTCTATTTTATTTCGCTCTTGAAATTTCGCCTTAAACTTGAATTCTAATTTTCATTTTTAAAGAAAAATTGGACTTTAGGATGATTTTCTTGAGCCATTTTTAGTGCCCAAGCTGTTTCAGCCATAAATACCAAATTTCCATCTTTATCCGTTGCAAGATCGTTTCTTCTTCTATCTTTAAATTCTTTAAAAGCTTTTGCATCATCGCATTTCAACCAACAAGCTTTATACATATTCAACGGCTCATATGCGCAAGTCGCGCCATATTCGTGTTCTAATCTGTATTGGATTACCTCAAATTGAAGTGCACCAACCGTTCCGATTATTTTTCGATTTGATTCTTGCTTAGAGAATAATTGCGCTACTCCTTCATCCATTAATTGATCCAATCCTTTTTCCAATTGTTTGTATTTCATCGGATCTGCATTGTTAACATATCTAAATTGCTCAGGGGAAAAGGTTGGAATACCTTTAAAATGCAATAATTCTCCCTCCGTCAATGTATCTCCGATTTTGAAATTTCCTGAATCATACAAACCAACAATATCACCAGGATAAGCTTCGTCCAAAATTGATTTTTTAGAAGCCATAAAAGCAGTCGGATTTGCAAATTTCATCTTTTTACCTTGGCGAATATGAAGATAATTTGTATTCCTTTCGAATTTTCCAGAGCAAATCCTTAAAAATGCAATCCTATCTCTATGTTTAGGATCCATATTCGCATGAATCTTGAATACAAAACCAGTAAATTTTTTTTCTGTTGGTTTGACTGATCTTTCTTCTGTTTCTCTAGGTAATGGATTCGGAGCAATGTCCACAAAACAATCCAACATTTCTTTCACACCGAAATTATTAACTGCACTGCCGAAGAAAACTGGAGAAAGTTCTCCTTTCAAGTATGCATTCTTATTAAAAGGAGGATAAACTTGCTCAATAGTATGTACTTCTTCTCTCAATTCATCCGCCAATTCTTTACCCACCTTTTCATCCAAAATGGTATCTGCCAGATCTTTGATAATAAATCCTTCGTCATCTTCATTTTGCTTTCCGTGCGGCATGAAAAGCACTAATGTTTTTTCATAAATATTATACACTCCTTTAAATCTTTGACCCATTCCTATTGGCCAACTTAATGGGCAGACTTTCAGCTTCAAATTTTGTTCAATTTCATCTAAAAGACTAAAAGCATCTTTTCCTTCTCTATCTAATTTATTGACAAAGACAATCATTGGAGCTTTTCTCATTCTGCAAACTTCCACAAGTTTTTCAGTTTGTTCCTCCACTCCTTTGGCAACATCTATAACAACTATCGCACTATCCACAGCTGTTAGTGTTCGGTAGGTGTCTTCAGCAAAATCCTTGTGTCCCGGAGTATCTAAAATATTGATTTGTTTGTCTCTATATTCAAATGCCATAACAGAAGTCGCAACAGAAATTCCTCTCTGTCTTTCTATTTCCATGAAATCTGAAGTTGCATGCTTTTTTATTTTATTGGATTTTACAGCACCAGCAATTTGGATTGCACCTCCAAAGAGCAAAAGCTTCTCTGTTAAAGTTGTTTTTCCAGCATCGGGGTGAGAAACAATTCCAAAGGTTTTCCTCTTTTCGATCTCCTCAATTAATGACATTATATTAGCTTTAAAATTTAAGACTGCAAATGTACAAAGTTTTAAAAGATTGTTGTAGTCAAATAAAATTGAAATCTGCTATTAAAATTTAGTTGAATATAATCTGTCAATTCAGATCTCAAAAGAATAAGGTGTAATCGAAATAAATTTAATATTTTCAACTCCTCATACTTTCCATAACTTAGGTAACCACTGCAATAATCTTTATATTATCATATCTTCGAATTAGAAAATAAATTGAATGGATTGGAAGTCAGCAATAAAGGGTTTTAAAGATTATTTGCTTCTTGAAAGGTCACTATCAGCCAATACTATCTTAGCCTACGAGCAGGATGTACTGAAATTGGCTAGTTTTTTTAGCCAAGAAAATACTTTGAAAAACCCATTGCAATTAAAATATCAGGATTTAATAGATTTTATCTTGTTTATAAATGAATTGGGATTAGGGGCTAGGACGCAAGCCCGAATCATTTCCGGTATTAAAGTTTTTTTTAGATTTCTTTTATTGGAAGATTTAATCATAGATGATCCCTCTGAATTGATCGACGGACCAAAATTAAGCCGTAAGATTCCTGATGTATTGGATTATGAAGAAATTATAATGATTTTAAATTCAATTGATCTTAGTTCTGACCATGGCCATAGAAATAGAGCAATGCTTGAAACATTGTACGCTAGTGGTTTAAGAGTAAGTGAATTAATCAATCTAAAGATCAGCAATTATTTTCCAGATATTGGATTTATTCGAGTAATTGGGAAAAATAACAAGGAAAGGATTGTCCCGATTGGAGAAAGCGCAATAGACCAAATAAACATTTATCTTACTCAATATCGAAACCATCAAATCAATATTCAAAAAGGTTATGAAGACCATATTTTCTTAAATAGAAGAGGAAAAATGTTGACAAGAGTAATGGTTTTTACAATAATAAAAGATGCCAAAACATTAGCTGGGATAGAAAAAAGTGTGAGTCCGCACACCTTTAGGCATTCTTTTGCAACACATTTAGTGGAAGGTGGTGCCGATCTTAGAGCTGTTCAAGAAATGTTAGGTCATGAAAGCATTACCACCACAGAAATATATACCCATTTAGACAATCAATATTTAAGGGATGTCATACTAACCCACCATCCAAGGAACAAAAAATGAACCCTTTTTCAATTATTTAGAGGGGTCTTTTCACAATAAAAGGTGCAGACCAAAAGATCTGCACCTATTAAATGGTAATTATTCAATAATTATTAGTTCACAAATTCCTTATTATTTATTGGAGCTAATGCTTTTACGTGAGCATAGTATCTAATCCAAACATTTAAGCCACTAATTATTCCTTCCACTTCTTCATTGGTAACTTTTAGTCCATGAACATCAAATTTATTTCCTTTTGAAGAAATAGCTACCACAGGCAATTTATTATTGTCATCATCTAAAACAAATATTGGTATGACATTTCCAGTTCTTTCTCCACCATAAACAGACAATAATTTTCCGTTTTTTGCTTTTGCTTCTACTCTGTACAATCTTCCAAATTCATCAATTCCTTGGACAATTATTTTTTTATCAGTTTTTACTAATTTTATCATAATCTCAGTTCCTGAAACTCCTCTCACATTCATGAAATTAGCAGAACTTCCTTCCATATTAGCCTTTATTTGATATTCTTTACCTTTTTCATTAAAACAAACTAATTCGAGCATTTCTCCATTCATCGTTTCTGCATTAATAGACCACTTAGATTCCACCTCTTTGATGTCTGCAGCAGGTAGTGCTTTTACATGGGCAATTACACTGACACCATTAATTTCCAGCTCTACATTTTCAGTTAAAAACTTAATGCCCTGCACATCTCTGGTTACACCTTTGGGCGAAATAGCTCTTATAGGCCAGAATTTATTGTCATCATCTACTGCAGCTATATTAATAATATTTCCATTTCTGCTCACACCCTTTACATCAAGTAAAGTGCCGTTGAAATCCGCTTTTATATTAATTAATTTTCCTTCAGGAGTAATTCCTTTAACTGGCACATAAACATCATTTGATGCTATCAATTTAATTGGCAGTTCTTTGTTATTAAAAATAAGTTTGACGTCCATAAAATGGTCATCTCCATCCTTTAATATGGCAGTAACGGGGATTATTGAGCCATCCTCAAAATAGGCATTAACGGGAATCTCATTGCCATTTTTCGGAAAAGCTTTAACTTCCCAGGTTACTAGTTGAGCATTCATTCCAAATGGAATCAATATTGCTACGATTAAGAAATTAATTATATTTTTCATTTTTCAAGAATTTAACTAACTAATAAATATTAGTTCTAGTTACCGTCTTTATTGCAATTAAGAAATGATTTAAATCATATGAAAATATAATGTATCTCACTGATTAGCAAAACTTTAATCATTACTTTATCAAAATCATTTTCAAAATTTATTATTTATATTGTTTTCTTTGCAGTTCGATTTTGAAATCTCAATAAATAAAAAAAGCAAATTGAATTAACGATTAGTTATAATTCTTACGTTATTACATTTTTGAATTTGAAAACATTGATATTAAACTAGGATTGCCATAATTTTGAAAATTATTAATACCATATTGATTGCTTCTATTTGTTTTGCACTTTATTCCTGTGCAGTGCAGAAAGCACCTTTGGGTGGAAAAAAAGACATTGAACCACCAAAAATTGATAGTTTAAAATCAACTTTGAATTTTCAAACTAATTTTTCGGAAGAAAAAATCATTTTAAAATTTGATGAGTTTGTGCAATTGAAAAATGCCTTTGAGCAAGTAGTGTATTCTCCTCCATTAAAGATTAAACCAGAAATAGTGCAAAGAGGGAAAAAAATTACACTCAATTTTTCACAAGAAGATACGTTAAGGGCCAATACTACCTATACCATAAATTTTGGCGATGCCATTCAAGATCTGAATGAGTCCAACATTTTAAATAATTTCAGATTTGTATTTTCAACAGGTGATGTAATCGATTCTTTAGAAATTTCTGGAAATGTAATTGACGATGATTTAAAAAAACCTGCTGAAGAAGTGCTTGTTTTGCTATACGATATTCTTGAAGACTCCATTATTTACAAAGAACAGCCTTACTATTTTGCAAAAACAGACAAAAATGGACAATTTAGAATCCAAAATTTACGCTCGGACACTTTTAAAGTAATTGTATTAAAAGATGGCAATTTGAATTTAAAATATGACGACGGAGAACCCATGGGTTTTCTTGATACATTCGTTGTAATAAAAGATTCAATTCCTGCACTGGATCTCCATATATTTAACCCCATTCCAAAATTGCAATTGGTTGATTCAGAAATAAAACCTTATAGAATTAAATTCGAATTTAACAGATCTCCATTTGATGTCACCATTAAAAATAGCAGTGACTCTGTCTGGTGGAAAAAACAAGAATCGCTAGACAGCATTATTTTGTGGCATGATAACACCACCGTTGCTTCTGATAGCTTTTTCTTATTTGCCGACGACATTCTTCTTGACACGGTGGTATACAAAATTAAGGGTGAAAAAAGTGAAAAATTGCCGCTGCAACCATATCGAAAAAATATCTCCCGTCGAAATTTGCTGCCTGCAAGTCAAATGGCAGAATTTGAATTCCGAATTCCAATTTCTACAATTGATACCTCATTATTTTCCTTCCAAGATTCATTGCAAATAGTCAATTATTCAGTTAAAGTTGATAGCGCAATAATTAGCAAATTGGTGGTTCAATATGAATACAACTACGGAGATACTTTGTCCTTGACTTTATTACCTGGAGCTTTAACTTTCATTAATTCGGCTATTAATGATACCATTCAGCAAACCATAATTCCAGATAATCCGGAGAAACTGGGAACAATAAAGTTGCAAATTGATAGTTTAGATTCAGGACTTCAATATGTAATGCTATTATTGGATGGTGAAAATGTAATCAAAAAAGAAATAATAGAAAATGCTGAAACCAAATCTTTTATTTATAAAAATATGGACCCAAAGACATTCTCTGTGAAGTTAATTTTAGATATAAATCGAAATGGGAAATGGGACCCTGGGAATTATGGTCTAAAGACCCAAAGTGAAGAATGGAAATCATTCAAATTAGAGGCTTTAAGAGAAAATTGGGAACTTGAAGCAAAATTAAAATGGAAAGAGTAATTTTGTAGGATGATATTAAGAACAGAAAATCTGGTTAAACGATATGGGCGAAGAGAGGTCGTTAGTTCAGTTTCTATCACAGTAGAACAAGGAGAAATTGTTGGTTTGCTTGGTCCTAATGGTGCTGGTAAAACGACCACATTTTACATGACCGTTGGTTTCATTACACCTTTTTCTGGGAGTGTTTTTTTAGAAGATGAGGAAATTACCAATTATGCCATGTACAAAAGAGCTCAGAAGGGCATTGGATATTTACCACAGGAACCAAGTGTGTTCAGGAAACTAAGTGTTGAAGACAATCTTTCCGCGATTTTAGAATTGACAAAGCTCAACAAGTCACAGCAGAAAGATAAAATGGAATCGCTTATTGATGAATTTGGATTGCATAAAGTCCGCAAAAATATGGGTGATTCATTATCTGGAGGAGAAAGAAGACGAACTGAAATAGCCAGAGCTTTAGCTTCTGATCCAAAATTTATATTGTTAGACGAACCTTTTGCAGGGATTGACCCTATTGCAGTGGAAGACATTCAATACATAGTTGCAAAGCTTAAAAAAAAGAATATCGGTATCTTAATCACAGATCATAATGTTCAAGAAACATTATCCATAACCGATAGAGCTTATCTTATGTTTGAAGGAAAAATCCTTAAAGCTGGAACTGCTGAGGAGCTAGCAGACGATGAAATGGTGCGGAAAGTGTATTTGGGTCAAAACTTTGTTTTGAAGAAGAAGCAAATAAATATTGATGATTAAGAATCTTTTTTCATATGGTCTTGTCATTTCTATAGCTTTATTTTTTGTCATAAGCATGAATTCATGTGATGAAGAAGTGACAACTTTATCCAGAACTAATAAAATTAAAGCCGATTCAATCGTTAGAGACCAAGAAAAAATATTGAAAATTGAAATAGATTCGCTTTGTAAAATACAGTATCAGCTCACTTTTGACCAAGCAATAGATTCAATATCTGCTGTTAGATTAAAAGAAATTGAAAAATATATTCCAAAAAAGAAATGAAACAATTAATTTTTATAATCTTTCTAGGTTCGTTTCTCATAATGACTTCATTTGCAAAAAAACCAATCAAAACTCAAGAAGAACTTTCTGCCGAGTACATACAAAGTAAATTAGAAGTAATTAGAAAGGAAGAATGGCTTAAATGCAAACAAAATACCATAAATGATGCGGAAGTTTATGTCGATTCTATTATTTATAGGAGTGTAAATTTCAATATTGGTGATACCATAAAAACACCTGGCAAACCAATCAAACCTTCGAAACCATTTGATGTGTTAAAATTAGATAGCACTCCAATCGTGCCTATATTGAAAGATACTGTTAGTCCCCATCAGGGCTGAACCAAGAGGCATATTTTATATAATTATTTGCAGTCCTTGTGATGTGAAAATGCAAATTCTCTTCATCTAACTTCTTTATTTTCTTTGCAGGAACACCTGCATAAACATATCCTGACTCTAAATGCGCGTTTTCCAATACTACCGATCCAGCTCCAATAACCACATTTTCTTCCACAATGGCATTATCCATTATGATAGCTCCCATTCCTATTAAAGCATTTCCGAGAATGGTACATCCATGTAGCATTGCTTGATGACCAACAGATACATTATCTCCAATGAATGTAGCTGATTTTTCATAAGTGCCGTGAATAACAGCTCCATCCTGAATGTTCACTTTATTCCCAATAACAATACTATTAACATCACCTCTTACCACTGCATTATACCAAATACTGCATTCTTTACCAATGCGCACATCACCTATTATTCTTGCATTATCGGCAATAAAACAATCTTCAGAAATTTCTGGAGTAAATCCACGTACAGTAATTATTTGATTCATTTTAATACTGGTTCTAAAGTGAAACCCGCTTCCCGTAACAAATTAATAACACCTAGTGGACCACCTAAATGTCCTGCGCCTACTGCGAAAAAAATTGGACCATTTTTCATCTCTTCACTCATCACAGGGATCCAATTCTTGTTTCTGTTTACTAGCAATACATCCTCATGACCTTCTATTCCACTATCATCCTCCTCAAATAGCGTTTGCATTCCTTCTATATCTTGTTCTTTGTAAACTTTAACCATTTCTTCCATAGAACCAGACGATTCATCACCCATTTCTATGGTTTGCAATAACATATCTGCTTGTTCCTGATAAGGAATACTGTCAAAAACACTCATCTGATATTCAATCGTTTCCAAACCTCCAGTTTCTTTATTGCTGCTTTCCGCTAAATCATAAAACTCCATTTCATAGGACTTAATTTTACCAGACTGTAGATCGCCAGGATCCACATCACCAGAGGCAAATACTGTAAGAAACATAGGTTTCATTCTTTCCATAAGAAATAATGGAATACCCATGGAATCAAAATGCTTCTTAACTTTGGCATACTGTTCATCTGTGTAAAGATCTTTTAAGGTAAGATCATCTTTCATAAAAGCTTGGTTCAATAGTCCCATTTGTTTTGAAATGTCATTCATATCTTTCATGTCGATTTCAAACATTATTTTCTTAGCTCCACCAATGGCAGAAAGCGTTCCTTCAGGTAAAAAGTATTCATCAGAAGGAATCATATGTATGGTTCCATATAAATACGATGGAGCTGCTAAATCATTTCCAGAAATTTTCCAAAGCAATGCTTTCTCTAGCTTTTGATAATTCGATGCGTTGGTTTCAGTTGTTGCAGAAGTATTAGAATGATCAGTTGCACTTTTCGAAGTATTGCAAGAGCTGAAAACAACAATTAATGAAAATAAAAAAAGGATAATTTTATGCATAATATATTAGACTGTTCTTTGTTTCAAAATTTCATATAGGATAACACCAGAAGCTACTGATACGTTCAATGAATCAATTTCGCCAACTTGAGGAATTTTAAATTTTTTGTCGCATTGTTTTAAAGCAGCATCACTTACCCCTTCCCCTTCATCTCCTAATATTACGGCGCATGGTTGTGTGAAATCAATATCAGAAATATAATAATCTGTATCCAGATCTGTAGCAAATACCTGAAATCCCGAATTGTTCAAATATTTCATCGTATTGGTGATACTTTTTTCTCGGCAAATTGGAATTTTAAGAATAGCACCTGCTGATGTTTTCATGGCATCATGATTAATACGAGCAGATTTTTTTTCAAAAATGACCACAGTATGAGCACCAAATACTTCTGCTGAGCGAACAATGGCACCAAAATTTCTCACATCAGTAATACCGTCAAGAATTAATATCAATGGCGTTTCTCCTTTTTCGAATAGCAATGGAACGATGTTCTCGATGGAATGGTATTCCACAATAGAAGAAAAAGCAATGATGCCTTGATGGTTCTTTTTAGTTAATTTATCCAATTTATGACTAGGAACATATTGCAAAGGAATATCACGTTCCTTGCAATGCATTCTTATTTCCTTTTCAAAAGGACCACGAATCGAACTAAGTAATAAAATTTTATCGATTTCTTTATTGGCAAGAATTGCTTCAATGACTGGATTTCTCCCATAAATTATGTCTTCTGCATCTGCCATGAAGGAGCTTGTTGATTTGAAAATGTGAAAATAGGATAAAGGAATGGAAATTACGAATGTTGGTTGTGAATTTCAGAAAAATGGCAATAGGGATTCAGCAAATGCAAAAATAGTAATTGGTTTTAAACACATTATATTGCAAAATAATTTGGATATAATATGCTGATATATAGATATATATAGATATATAGATATATAGATATATAGAAAAAAATTTAATTTTTGTTAGGAATAACAAATAAATAATTATACTTTTAAATAGATTTTTGTAACACACACTTAAATTTAAAAGTAGCACATTTTACTTTTAAAATATCACCATGAAATAGATCACACCCTTTCTATTTCTAATTATAATGATTCAAAATTGTAAGCTTACTATCCCGGGTTTGTAATGTTTGCAATTTGATAATATTTAATCATGTAAAAATTAGAAAAATGAAAACATTAAATTTAATTCCATTCTTGATTCTCTGAATCATTCTTTTTCCCTTGTCAACTCAATGTGTCTATATTATTTGAGCTTAGTTTACACACCCTTATATGAAACGAGAGTTAGCTAAATACTGACTTTTCATTTAATGAACACAATAAAAAATTTAAAAAAATGAAAAATTTAATTCTATTTCTATTTTTTAGTATCTCAGTTCAATCGACTGCATTTTCAGGAATAACAGTTTCCAACAGGCAATTTTGTGTTTTTAGCTCATCCGTACTTCACACTGTAGAAATTAAGTCAATATCGAGTAATGCAACAATTAGTGTAGTGGGTGGATCCATTAATAGCGCAACAAGAATAAAGAGCTGTAACGGCATTGCTCCTGGCTTTGTATTTAATGGCCCTGGCAGTGATGTAATAATCACTAATGCAATTTCATACCCATGTTTAGATTATTCTTTCGAGATTCAAGTTTTTTGGGACCAAAACACATGCAACAAACAGGTTCTTGTTCAAACTACTTCAACTTCAAGTTTTTATGTTGATATGCCCAATACAAATCATTTAGGAGTTACTGGTCCCAATGGGTATTTATGTAAAAGTTACACTAGTGGCTTTTATGCACCTTCGAATTCATGTGGTTATAATGCAGTAAATTGGACTTCTACCAGCTCAAATGGTATTTCTCTTGTAATTTCTAACCCGAATTCTATTACAGGCACAACAATATCAAATTTCAAACCAAATGCAATGTATTCGATAACAGGAACTTTCACTTGTAATGGTGGAAATTCAGTTACAAGATCTTTGACAGTTGTAACAGGAAATCAATGTCTTAGAATTATTGAAAATGATGGTAATGGATTAATGGATCCTGAATTTGCAAATAAAGAAATAATGTCTGAAAATCAACGAATGAATTTTGGAGATATTGAAATTTTTCCAAATCCCTTAATTCGTGGAGAACTACTTAATTTTACTACAAATGATTCAATTCGTGTTTATAAAATATCCGTTTACAGTAACTCCGGTGAACTTCTTAAGACTATTAACAATCCGAAAAGCAATGAAATTGGGTACTTAAACAAAGGCAATCCTGAAGTTTATCATATTATTTTTGAAACGAATAAAGGACTAATATTAAAAAAGCTCATATTAAATAAACAATAGATCTTGGAGTCAAGTAAACTTATCTAATTTACATCTAGGTAAGTTTACTTTTTTGAATTTTGGCTTTTATACTTAATCTAAGATTCAAACTAAGAATTAAATGAGAAAACAGCTCATTATCTTTCTT
>JAHEAQ010000109.1 GCA_024642705.1 Bacteroidota bacterium
CAGAAATCTGCCTCCGCTGAAAATTGAAAGCCCAGATTACAGATATTATAGACTCCTATTCAAAATTTTATCCTATTTCGAAGTCCCAATCTGGTAACCATCATCAAAAAAGAGTTTTTAAATTTCCATTTATCCCTTAAATTCAATTTTAGGTTGATTTCCTTATGTCTAATTATGCTGCATTTTTTCAAAATCTAATACTAAAAACTTTATTTCAAAGCAACTAAGCATAAAATACTACTAAACAGTATTTTACTCAAACATTGAAAAGTTAGATACAGTTTATTCCTATCATCCTTTTAGAATTATTCCAATTGGTTTTATGTTCCCCCTTTTGATCCCAAAACTTGAAAGCAAATGTTTTTATTTTGGGCAATTTGTTTTACATACCCTTTATCTTAATCTAAAAGTTATAAAATGAAAAATATATTTATTCCATTTCTATTATTGTAGTTTTCTGATAATAGCAATGCTCAAAATTTAATAAACCCCTCAATAAGCCCTTCAAGTAAAATTATTTATGAAGTTAGATTAACGGAAGTTACAATTTATTGTGCCCATCCATCGGCTATAGGCAGGAAAGTATTTCAAGATATCATATTATAAGGAGAAATATTGTTGGAAGAAGCAAAAGATACAGCCAAAATAAAACTTTTTGAGAAGCAGTAAAATTTGCTGGAAATGCATTAAAAGTGCATCACATGTGGTCCTTATAACTATCACCAAGAGAAGATTAGCTGGGGACGTAAATAAAACTGCAAAGGTTATATTCAAAATTGAAGAGCATGCTCAATTTTCTAATTACAATTTGGGAACCTTTTCCTTCCAATTTGCTGACATCATATCAATTTCTTCCGATTTGCAATTAGCGTGAGAGAACAACACAGTTAATTGTCCAATTTCTTTTGATAGGGCATGCGAGAATAGATGATCAAATGGAACACATTAATAAAGCTCTTTATTGGGTTGTAAAATCCAATAACAACTATTTATTAAGACTGTAAGATCCCCGCAAGCCAAAATTGGAGCAAAACTAAGGGTTTAGATTAATGCAATTTCTTTTTCAAAATAGCTTTTTGGTAACCGCCAACCAAGTATGAATTTACTTTGGGTATTTCTTCCTCATTAAATATTTGATCTCCTGTAATAGTTGGCTGGTCAGTCATGCTGAAAATAATCTCAAAAATTATATCTCCATTTTCTTGCAGGGTGTAAACCGTGGAAATTAAGGTTCCCATGACCTCAAAATTGCTTATCATTTTGTTACCAATCATGTATTCATTAATTAATATGGAGTTTTTTTCATCAATCTGATAATGTCCCTTATTTTCATCAATGACTTTTAAGAAGTAAGGCCGAGTTCCTGCTTCCTCGTCTTCACCATAAATCAAGAACCATCCATATGTATCCAAAGTATCAGTTTTGAAATGATGAATTGCCATTGGTACAGTTTGGGTTAATCCCGTATGATTAAATATTTCCAATTGACCTTCCCATTTTCCAAGCCACATATCTAGCTTGCTGGAGTCAATGGATGCCGAATTGTTCGAAAACAAAGTAAAGCTTGATAATATAAATAAAATGGAAACATAAAGGGTTCTCATTATTCGTTTTATTTTTGTTATTCAAAAAGTAGATGCAGCATGAACCAAAATAACTTAAAGAAATTTATCATACTTCTTTTTTTACTTTTAAATTTTGCTTTTATCGAAGCACAAAATAATTATTTCCAGCAAGAAGTGAATTATAAAATTAATGTTGAGCTGTTTGATGATATCCATTTTATCAAGGGCAATATTGAGATGGAATATATCAATCATTCACCAGATACGCTTTCTGAGATTTTCATGCACCTTTGGGGAAATGCGTTCAAAAATAAAAATACTGCTTTTTCTAAACAGCAACTTAGAGTACACAACACCAAATTTTATTATGCTGATGAACAGGATAATGGCTATTATGAAAAATTGAATTTTAAAGTCGATGGCATAGAAGTGAATTGGGCTTTCGAAGAAGGGCATATTGATATTGCTTTATTGAAATTAAAAACCCCTTTAAAGCCAAATCAAAAAATAGTCATCAGTACACCATTTGAATTGAAAATTCCAGCTTCGTTTTCCAGACTTGGCCATATTGAAACCAGTTATCAAATGACTCAATGGTACCCTAAACCAGCAGTTTATGATAAAAATGGATGGCACCAAATGCCATATCTCAACATGGGAGAATTTTATTCTGAATTCGGAAATTATGATGTTGAGATTACTTTGCCATCAAATTATTATGTTGCAGCTACAGGTACATTGCAGACAGAATCAGAAAAAAAGTTTGTCGAAGATAGAATTCTTTTCACAACAACTTATTTGGAGGGTTCCATCTTCTCTTTTATTGATTTCCCTCCTTCGTCTGAATCCAAAAAAACTATACGGTATAAAGCAGAGAAAGTCCATGATTTTGCATGGTTTGCAGACAAGCGATTCCTCATTAAAAGAGATAAAGCGAATTTAAGTTCAGGGAAAGAAATTGAATGCAATGTTTTTTTTACAGATCAAGAGCGTGAATTGTGGAAAGAGGGTGCTTTTTATGTAAAAAGAGCGGTCGAATTTTATTCTGCGAGAGTCGGAGATTACCCTTATCCACAGGCAACTGCGGTGCAAAGTGCATTATCTGCAGGTGCTGGAATGGAATATCCGATGATAACTGTTATTGGTACCTCAGGAAATGCTCCTGCTTTGGATCAGGTCATTACTCATGAAGTAGGCCATAATTGGTTTTATGGAATACTTGCTAGTAACGAACGGGATTATGCTTGGATGGATGAAGGCATGAATTCGTACCATGATCATAAATATACAGATGTTTATTATGAGGATTATGATGAATTATCTGGTATAATGCCCAAAAAAATAAAGAAACAACTCGAATATTCATCTTTGAGTTATGCCTATCAGATTTTTGCAAGATTGGGAAAAGACCAATCCCCTAACACCACCTCTGATGATCTTACTACAGTAAATTATTTCCTTTGTGCTTATGAAAAACCTGCAATGTCATTCAAATTGCTTGAGCATTACATTGGAGAACAAGAATTAATAGCTGCTATGCATGATTATTATGCAAAATGGAGTTTCAAACACCCACAACCTGAAGATACTAAAGCCAGTTTCGAAGCTTCTACTGGAAAAGATCTTTCTTGGTTATTCGATGGGTTAATGGGTAGCAATGCTACTTATGATTACGGTATAAATTCAATAAATAAGTTTGCTAATACTATTGAAATAGTTAATAAAGGAAGTGTTGCACCGCCATTGCAAATTACCTATCACAATGCTGATGGAACAACTTTCAATGAATGGGAAGAAGGATTTATTGGAAAAAAACAGATTTTGCTTAAAGATTCCAATGTAAAAGAAATTGAATTGGATAACAACAAAATTAGCCTTGATATCAATCCTTCCAACGATACTAACAAAATAGATGGCAGCAATATTAAGCCACTAGCATTCAGGTTTATCAGTGGGCTTCGAACTAGTAAGAAAAATAAGATTTTTATGTTGCCAACTCTTTCCGGAAACATAAGTGATGGAATACAGCTGGGAATGGCATTTCATAATTATGGAATTCCTCTTTCTACTTTTCAATATTACATTCAACCCGCAATAGGTTCAAAATCGGAGGAATTGGTTGGTACATTTGAATTCCGTAAAGATTTTCCTCAGAAAAAAAGTAGTTTGCGAAATGTTTCATTAGCATTAGGAGGTAAGTCTTTTCATGAACATTATAATGAAATGTTCGATATTAATCTTAGGTTCACTAGATTTCAACCTTCTATTGAATTAGAATGGCAAGAAAAACTGGTAAGTCCACAAAAACATTTTTTAAGGTATAGAACCATTTTTTTAATAAAAGACAGACCAACAATTGGGAGAGAAACTGGATTTGAAGGATTAGAACACGATTTAAATATAATTCATGAATTGGGGTATGAATTAGATAGAAGTTCAGCAATTAATCCTTATAATATTGAAACAAAAGCCGAGTATCAGAAATATAGTAATTTTGGCCAGGAACAACAATATCTCAAATTATATGGAGAGATTGATTCCAAGTATGCATATAAAAAAGGTAAGTTTTTCAATTTTCGGGCATTTTTGGGTTTCTTTCCACTGAATACAGAAAGAAATAAATCTACAAGGTCCGCACAAGGAAACTTCGCTATGTTCCATGGAGGATCCAATGATTATAAATACGATGTTAATTACATTGGTAGAAATTCTAGAGAAGGTTTTAGTTCACGGCAGATTGATTGGAATGATGGTGGTTTCAAAAATGGAATTTCAAATGCCTATTCTCTTGGTCTTTCAAATAGTTATATGGCATCCATAAATCTTTCCTTAGACCTACCTTTCAGTTGGGCTAGGTTGGTTCCAATTAAGCCATATTTTGACACAGGAATCTATGGTTATAGGCCAACCTCTTCAGAACCAATGAAAAGGGAATCGATTTATAGTGGCGGAATTATGATTAACTTTCAAAAAGTAGTGAGCATTCATGTGCCCTTGATAAATTCAGAGAACATTTCCAATATTTATGGTGAAACGACGGATAATATTTGGCAAAGAATCAGTTTTAACATTGATATTAATAGGTTGAATCCACATAAAATGAAAAGATGGTTGACAAGATAACAGACTTTTGAAAGCTGCTAATTATTCTTTTTAATGATAGTTAGGATTTTATTGGCCTCTCTGATTTGGAATTCATCAACTTTTACAAAGTCTTCTGGAATGTCATATCTTGTGGTATCAATTACAAAAAAAGCTGAATTGGATTCATGTTTGTAGTCTCTGGGCGTAATTTTATTCCTTGTGTTGCTTATGTAAAATGAACTTGTATAATCAATTTTCGATCCTTCAAAAATTCTAAAATCCTCATTTCTATATTTTTCACCAATTGTTATTGCTTGTTTTTTATAATCGGTAGCAAGATCATTTTGATAGCGGTCAGGAATTACAAAAAGGTTAAAACTTATTCTCATAATCAATAATGCACAAATGAAAACAAGGATTCTTTGAGGTTTGTTATAATAAAAATAGATTGCTATTAAGATTAAAGGAATTGCAGTTAATAAGGACTTTTGAATCGGATAATTAATGTCATTTAGTTGTTCCCAAAAAATGAAATAAAAGTTTAATCCTGCACCAAAAAGAATTAAAGCAAGTGAGAAATAAGTGAATAGTTTATAGAGTTTGCTTTCTTTTTCATAATTGATTTTATGAAAATAAAGGAAGATGGATAGTTGTAATGGAATCAGCATTAATATATATCTTGGATATACTTCAATAGAAACCCAATAAACAATAATATTAGCCATGAAAATTACAAAACAATACTTTAAAAATTCATTCGCATAAATGATTTTAAATAAATCTCTTCTTATAATGTAAATAAACATGATAGACCAGGGAAGAAAATGGTACATATTTTCAAAAGGATAAGTGAAAATATGCACAATGAAATCCCACAAATCGTGTTTGTCATGAATCAATGTTCTGCGTGTCGATTGATCTACTAGTCCATCAATTGCGCTATTATTGGGGTTGGAGTAAAAATAGTAGGAATAATAAGTACCGACTATTAGAATGAAGATTGAGA
Source organism: Bacteroidota bacterium (assembly GCA_024642705.1). GTDB lineage: Bacteria > Bacteroidota > Bacteroidia > Chitinophagales > Saprospiraceae > Portibacter. Next base: position 5,656 of record JAHEAQ010000109.1, read on the forward strand.
TTCCATAGAAGAACTCTTTTGATAATAGTCTTTTCAAATCTTTCTTGTAAGCAAAAAATACTAATAAACTTAGACTTTGGAATAATAAAGTTGGCAGTCCTTTAAGCATAAAACCAATTGCTGCCAGGAAAAAAGACAACAAAAACAGGCTTCTGAATTTTTCCTTTTGATGACAATGGAAAATCACCATTAAGTTCATAAATGTTATCCAAGAATAACAAATATCAATATATCCAAGCATTGAATCCCAAAATAAAACTCTTCCACAAGTCAAAAACAAAAAGGCATTTACAAATGCATATTCACTATTATAGTATTTTTTTGAATAATAATAAATGGAGCCTGCAAAAAGACCTAGAAAAAGAATGGTTGGCAATCTTAAAGAAAATTCATTGATTTGGCCTGTCAGATAAAATGAAATATTCAGCAACCAATTGTACAAAGGTGGCTTAGCATAGTAAAGTGTATCATTAAGGGTTGGTGTAATAAAATCACCGGATAATCGCATTTCTAAAGCCACGAGTGCTCTGATTGCTTCATCCTCATTTAATGTAATTAGGTCCAGATTTATTAAAAAAGCTGGAATACACAGAATGATTGCAAGAATATACCAAAACCTTAATGGTAATTTCATTTTTCAGGCATATAAACGAATTCTGTGCAATTCTGACGAGTAAATATTTTATTAGCAACTTTTACAATGTCTTCGACGGTAACTTGTTGATATAAATCTGATTGTTTATTGATGAGTTCTACATCGCCAACCATTTCAAAATAAGCTATATTAATTGCTTTATTAAGCACATTTACTTCTGAATATACAAGAGAACTTTCAATCTTATTTTTTACTTTCTGAAGTTCTTCTGCATCTATTTTTCCAGCTTTTATCTCTTCAAGTTCAGCCCAAATGGCTTCAAAAGCTTTATCATTGTCCACTTCTTCGGCTGGCTTTCCTTCAATCAAAAATAAACCTGGATCTATGGTTCCTGTGATGTAAGCTTCTGTAAAGTTGAACAATTCCTTTTCTTTAAATAATCGTTGATAAAATCTTGATGAGCGTCCACCACTTAATATATCTGAAATGACATCGCAAACATAAAAATCATAACTCATTCTATCTTCCATATGAAAACAAAGGTAAATGGATCGCAATGGAACATCCGCATATTTTATTATTCGATTATATTCTGTCTGTGGGTCTTCCATTAACCAGGATGGTAATACTTGTTCTCCAGACTTTATGTCTCCGAACCATTTTTCAACTAATCTGAAGGCTTCTTGAGGTTTTATATTGCCAGCAATACTGAGAATTGCATTGTTTGGCAGATAATATTTTTTATAAAATTCTTGAACTTCTTCAATTTGTGCATTCTCAATATGCTCTGGAATTTTTCCAATCGTTGGCCAATTGTAAGGGTGTTTCTTATAAACCTGTGCTGAAATGGTATGCCATACATCGCCATAAGGTTGATTAAGAGTTGTTTCTTTGAATTCTTCAACAACAACTTTTTGTTGTATTTCAAATGCTTCTTTATCGCAAATCAAATATTTCATTCGATCAGATTCCAACCAAAGTGCAGTTTCAATGTTATCAATTGGTAAAATTTCGTAAAAATTCGTTGAATCATTATTGGTGAAAGCATTGCTTTCGCCTCCTGCTATTTGAATCGGTTCATCGAAATCTGGTGCATTGGCTGATCCAGAAAACATCAAGTGTTCAAATAGGTGTGCAAACCCTGTTTTTTCCGGGTTTTCATTTCTGGAGCCTACCATATAAAGCAAATTTACAGCAACCAAGGGAGTGCTTTCATCTTCATGAACAACTACTCTTAAACCATTTTTTAATACTTTTCTTTCGTAATTTATCACTTATTCTAAAAGTTAATTTTGTAGAATTTTTCTAAAGAATTGTAAATATACTTTAATCGAATATTTTCATAGGTAATTCAGGTCTTCATATTTAAATTATAAAATTCATTTTAAACTTTGGTTCTTATTTTTTATAAATTGTATAAGTTAAAAATGGAATTTTTTTCATTCGGGATTGCATTTATTTTCGATTTAATGTTCTAGTTGGCGGTAGTTTTTGCACTGAAGATCCTGAGGTTGAATTGTCGGACTTTATGAATTATGGGAATTTACACAAACCATCAATGGGTCCTCAAAAGCTTCTAAGGCTTCAAAATAAGCATCCTGAGGTCCAAACTATGGCGGGGAATCTACCAAGAATTTAGTTTTGTACTCATTTCTGAAAAAAATGATCACAAAATGATTCATTTTATGACCAATACTCATGCAAACGAGTTGTTTCAAAATGTTATAAAGTTTTATTATTGCAATTCTTTTTTTAGTAACGCATAGAAATGTAAGATAGCTTGCAAATATTTCTGTTTTTTTTATAGTGGTTATCCGCCTCCTTCCGTTTTAATCCCATATATTTGATGTAATTACTATTTACATTTTTTGAGAATGGGCCTGTTTTAGTAACCTAAAACTGGCATTTATGAAACGCATTAACAACCTAATTAAATTTGTTATTGTTTTCTTTGTTATTGGTATTACCTCATGCCAAAAAGAAAATATAACAAACGGACAACATTTTAATTTAGATGACTATACTGGTAGATATGTCTTTGATATTAAAATGGAAACAAACCGTGATGGCAACCTAGCTACAGAATATTTTAATTCTGTGGGTTACATTACAAAAAAGAATGATTACATAATCAAAATAATTTTTGATTATGCAGCGCCAAAAGTTAACTGTGTATATGAATATGCAGTAAAACCGGATGGCACTTTTGTATCTTTGTTTAAGGGTGCAGGCGAAAGAAGTGGTAAATTTATAGATAATACCACTGAATTTTCGGAGAAAGTTGATCTTGGAAATGGAAATTTTAAGAATTTAGAGTTTTTTGGATCTCATAAAGGATTCTAATAAAATAGAATTCTTTTAAAAATATTTCCTATCAATACTTAGACAACATTAGGTAAGCATTTTGAAAAATGTTTACCTAATTTTTTTGCCCTTTCCTCAAGGAATTTCTTATAATCAATAATCAAATAATTAATTTTTTAAGTCGGCTTTACACAATATAACTATTTCAATTATCCAGTCATTTTGCTGAGTTTTTTTTCAAAGATCAGAACTTTAAATAGGAAAGCATTGGTCTGAATAGATATTTTGATTTTTAATTTGGAGCAAAAAAAAGTGCCATTCGATCTGCTATTTCGAACGGCACCCCATAATTATTGCTAACTTTTATCTTAATTATTAAGTATTAATGGTAAGCCATCACTTCCCCCAACAATAACAACTTTGCTGTTTGGAGATAATGCAAGCTGAAGCGTTGCTTCAATACCTTTATCTTTTAATATTTTATCATTCAAACTTTTACTCAACACATCATTGGCTTCTGCTTTGGCATGTGCTTCTATAAGTCTTCTTTCAGCTTCTTTTCTTTCGCTCGTTAATCTAAACTCGTACTCTAATGAAGATTGTTCTTCTTTTAATTTTCTCTCAATCGCATCCTGCAATGTTTGTGGAAGTTTAACGCCTCTAATTAGAATATCGTCAATAATAATATAGTTTTTTTCCACTTTTTCTTTGGTTCGATCAAATATTTCTTGTTGAATGGTTTCTCTTTTTGTCGAGTACAATTCATCTGGCAAATACTTTCCGATTATTTCTCTTGTTGCTGACCGGAGTTCAGGCATAATAATAGTAGCAAGGTAATCTTTTCCAATTTCATCATGAAGGTATCCTATTTTGTCAGGAATTGGTCTATATCTGCATGATAAATCAACATCAATGTTAAGTCCATTTTTTGAAAGTACAGTCATTTGTTCAAAAAATTCCTGAATTCTTATGTCATAAATATAAACTTTATTCCAGGGCATAATTACTTTAAATCCTTGACTTAAAGGTATAGCATCTTTATCTAACCCTCCTGCAAATCTTTTAAAAACTATGCCTTTCTCACCTGGATCAATGGTAACAAAAGTAGTATTGGTTAATAATAAAATAACCATAAGAATAATAAAACCAGGAATTAGCAACTTGGCCAATCCTCCTTTATTTTGCGGATCTATGTTAATGGTTTTTCTAGTTGACATTTTTATTTATTTTTATTAGTACTATTAAGAAATGCAATTTTTATCTATATATAAAATAAAGAAATTGCTAAATAAGTTTCTGCGTCTCATATTTTTTCTACCAATTAGAATATTTGATTGCTTCAACGTCCACGAAAGTACTACTAATTGGTTGAATTAAATGACTATAATATAATAATTTGAAAATATGAGAAACAATTTATATCTACTTAATTCCAAAAACAGCTTAACAATTGTGCTATTATTTTTCCCTTATTAATTTAAATTGATGGAATTTGTTGAATTAACGCATTCATTTTTTGATTAATAAGATCCACATTTTGATTGTGCATGCACTTGAAATGTTTTTTGGGGCATTCATGATAACCTATTTTTGAGCAGGGTCTACATTTTAAGTTTTCTACTTCAAAATGATATGCTTGTGTTAAATAAGGGCCCATTCCAAATTCTGGGACTGTATTTCCCCATATCATTATTATAGGTTTTTTGAAAGCTGAAGCGATGTGCATCATTCCAGTATCACCTGTAATTACCAAACTAGATTGCTCAATGATTGATGCAGATTGATTTAGTTTATATTTGCCGCAGGCATTAATTACATTTTTGCATTCCATACTTATCTCATTTCCGACATCAAATTCTTCTGGACCTCCAATAAGAATTACGGGTAATGGTGATTTATGGATAATTTCAATTGCAAGAAATTTTGGAATCTTTTTTGTTTGATATGTTGCACCAAGAACCAAACAAGCATAGTGCCCTGTAATATTTTTGGTCTCTAACAATAGGTCCAAATTGACATTTTGATTTTCAGGTATAAAATAGTCTAAGCCATCATTATCATTTTTAATTTTTAGTAATCCTTCAGCAGCCTGGAAATAACGATCCACAATGTGAATATTTGGTAACCTATTGATTTTAGTATTTACTAAAATCCATTTCTGAATGTTTAGTTTTGGAAATTTACCAAACGGTTTTTTCAACCACTTTTTAATGTAAAATGATCTTAGATTGTTATGTAAGTCAAGAATGACATCATAATTATTTTCTATTAATCTTGACTTTACTTCTTCAATATTTTTATCAAATAAAATTAAGTTATCCACATTAGGATTTGCCTCTAACACATTTTTATACTTAGATTTTGTCAGAAAATGAACTTCAGCATTCAATTGTTTTTTGCATGCTCGAATTATGGGAGTGCAAAGTACAATATCTCCTATGCTGCTAAATCTTAAAATTAATATCTTCAAAACCTATATTTTACTGAACATCACTGTATTGTTCAGCTTATCTGAAGATAATTTAACTATATAGTTACCATTTGGAAGTCCAGAAATTGGAATCATATTCCGATTTTCGCCTTGATGCAAAAAGATATTCATTGAAAAAACAATTTTACCTTCAATATTGATTATTTGTAGTTTTGATTTTTGATTTTGATCGGATTTAATATCAAAAAACAAAAAGTCAGATGAAGGGTTAGGGAAAACCTTTAATGTATTTTCTTTTGGAATGAAATCATCAACATCTGTTAAAGGCCGATTTCCATTTCGAAAAGCAACACCGAACCTTGCATCTTCTATCAAAATTCCTTCACTATTAGCTACTGTACTAATCTTATCAGGATTTAGATTCAAAATAAATAGATCAAATCCAAAAATTCCTTCACTCGTAAAAATCATTTGTTGATCGTCGCCAGTATAAGAAGGGTAACTGATGCTTGAATTTTCGAATATTTGACTTACTTTGCCCGTTTCTATATTAGCACCTAATATTGCGATATCTTGGTCTTCTAAATAATCAAAAGCCACTATATAAGGAGAATTCTTTGCAAATGTCGGATTGCCTACACTAATTCCCTCGTCTAATTGGCTAAATAATTTGCCAATACTTCCATTTCCCCAATTTCCAATTGAATTGTTGAAAACATCCAAAAAACCAATGTCCCAATATCCTATTTTCTGACCATTATTTCCAGAAATTTCACTGTATGCATCATACATTAGAATTTCTCCTGTAAAATCAAATTCCAAAGCATCTGCGTATTGGACATCTCCTGTTGAAATTCCTTCTGTATATGTGGGATTAAATAATTGAAATCCAAAAACTTGGACGCCATCTTCAAATGTAGAGAACCATTCCTGTAGATTGAAATCGTAAACTTGTATGATATTGTCTGTGGCATCCGTGATTGCAGCCATTCTATTTCCTTCTTTGGATATTACTACGTTACTCCATATTTTTTCACTCTGGATAATTTGACCTTCTACGGCACCAGAATCCCAATTAATAAAAATAGCTTCTATCTGTTTGCTGTCATTTACAAATAATATTATACTGCCATCATCTGTGATGCTTGGTCTAGAAATTGGTGATGAATCAGCAGCAGGATCTAACACAAGATCCAAGTTAGCATCTGCAATTTTAAGCACTGTAAGATCAGCATCAGCAAAAATAATATAATCATCCCCAGGATTTTGGCTGCTGTCATTTTGATAATTGCCACTTGGAGCTTCATTAATTCCAACTTGATCGAAAGCCAAATTTGCGGCGTTTACTTCGTTGCTTGAATACAAATCTGAGGCAGATTGAACTATTGCATTTCTTAGGTCAACAAATTTGGAAGACTTTGTCAAATATTTTGTTAAGGCTCGATAGTAGACTTGTTCCGCCTTGTCTTTTCCTACGGATTGAGCAAATTTGAAAAAAGCATGATTTGGAATTCCGCTATTAATGTGAACTCCGCCATTATCTTCTCCACCTAAGTATTGTTGGGAAGTATGGTTAGGTTGCCACCCATTATCACCCAATTGAGAACCGCCATTATTTGGATTTGAAAGATCCCTTAAAGCACCAGATGGAAAAACATTTGATAATACTACGTCTTCGCCAATTTTGTAATCTTCCCTGTCTATCATAGTTGCAAAAACATCTGCAAAAGATTCATTAAGAGCGCCGCTTTCGCCTTGGTACTCCAGGTTTGCTGAAGATTGCACAACACCATGAGTCATTTCATGACCTGCAACATCTAAACTTCCAGCTAAAGGACGAAAAGAAGTGTCTCCATTTCCATACCACATAGCACTATTCCAAAAAGCATTATCCATATCTTTGTCGTCTTCATCTGTTACATTGATAAATGAAAAAATATTGCCACCACTGCCATTAATGGATTCTCTATTGTGCACATTCTTATAATAATCAAAAGCAATTCCTGCATTAAAATGCGCAGAAACGGCTCCAGGATTATTCCAAATGTTATTTGAAGTTTTCAAGTCAGTATATTTAAAGTTGTCGCTTTCGGGAGTATTGTTCAATGCGTCCAATGTTACTATAACGCCAACTGGGTCGTTTGGAAAAGAGGATTGCGAAGCTTTGAACATTGACTTGCTTGCATCAATTAAGTAAAAAGTATTTTGAAATTCATAAGTATTAAGAGTTCTTGTAATATTATTTAAATCCTTTTCATTTGCAGTTTTCGGTCCATCTGGGGGAGGTGGGTTTTCTGAAAACTTACAGATCATTTCAAATTGGTGGATTATTTCTCCCGTATTCGCATCGATAAAGAAACTTTTTTGAGAAGAAATATTTTCAAATGCTTTTACAAAATATGCCAATACTTCATTTGAAGAAATGTTATTCACATGATAAATCGTTAATTCTGTTTCAAATTGTTGGATGTCCAATTTTTTTGCTAATGAAGGCTGAATTTCCTTATATCTACCATTTTTCTGAAGGAATTCTTGTGCGATTCTTTCAGCATCTTTTAAGCTAAGAATTGGCGTTACATTTTCAAGATTTGGGCTTGGAAATCCTCGTCCCATTAGAGTCTCTATTCTTCCATTTTTTGCATGCAATGTAAGTTCTCCATTTTGAACAGAAATACCTTTGAACAATTGCCTCACTCTAATATGCTGCATGCCTATTTGATCGATTTCAATGCTAGAGATTTCCCATTCATTTTTTGCATCTTTAATCTTAAAAAAATTAGCAACCTTTTCTAGATAGGTGTAGGTTTGGCGAGTGATATCATTTTCGAAATCATCCAAATAACCTTTGATCAAAATTGGCATTTTGTTTTCATCGATTTGATAAACTTGGATTGGTCGACTAATTTTATTTGAATTCAATTTGCTAATAGGAGTAAGATCCACATGTTTTTCATCGGCATTTTTAATCTGCTTATTAAATTTTTCCGAATGCAACACTTCACCCGGTTTTCTAAATGCAGAATCCTCTCTTTTTACTGTTTTAAATTCTTTTTGAGCATTCGCAGAAATTGCAAATGAAAGAAATATAAAAGCATATATAATTTTTGACATAAAAATTTTATTTAGAATCTAAATTAACAAGACCTTTCAAATTATCATAAAACAAATTTAAGTTTTTCTCTGTCGAATTATTGCTCCAAACTTGTTTATGGTTTATTTCGCCATTGCTAAAAATGATGAATTTATATACGTTTCCAGGATTATCGACATTAATTTTGGCTAAACCTAAGGAGCCATAATTATTGAATATTTGGGCTGCGATATTGGCATCAATGGTAGAAATTCTGGAAACAGCCTCGCTAAATCCTTCTTTTTTAAATAGCATTCCATTTTCTAACAGAATATAGGATGTTACTGTGCCTACAAATCCACCTCCTGAACCAAATTCTATTTGTTTGCCATCGAAAGTTGAAGGCAAAATTATGGTGGTTGAACATTGAGTAAATGCAAATGTGGAAATTAATGAGATGAAAAATAATCTTATTATCATGATATTTACTTTATGCATAGGATGCAAATTCAGTTGAAATTACAAATTTTATTTCATCTAAATTTTCTTTTTAACAAAGAATTAATACAATTAACAAAAGGAATTTGAATTTGTAAACATT
>JAHEAQ010000159.1 GCA_024642705.1 Bacteroidota bacterium
AACATTAGAATTTCATCTTTGTAGCAGAAAAATAAACTTAATTTAAAAAACTAAAAAGATGAAAAACAATAGTTTAATAATACTTTTAATAAGTGTCTTTTGTTTCTTGATTTCAAGTTGTGCAAAAGAAGACGCATGCAAAGATGTTTCATGTCCGGTGGGTTTCACGGCAACTTCACAAAATGGTGGCTGTGAATGCGTTTCTGATGAAACAGAAGTTTCCTTAATTGCTAAAGCTGGAATGATTACTACAAATGAAACTTGGACTGCTGATAATATGTATAAGTTAATTGGTAAAGTGGTAGTTGGAAACGGTGTTTCATTGACTATAGAAGCAGGAACAATCATTAAGGGAACTGAAGGAACAGGCTCTTTAGCTTCTGCTCTAATTGTGGCAAGAGGAGGAAAAATATTTGCAAAAGGAACTGCGGAGGAGCCAATTATTTTCACATCAATATTAGATAATATTGAAATAGGACAATCTGCAGGGTCCAATTTAGATGAGACTCAAAATGCATTATGGGGCGGTGTAATCATATTAGGTAAAGCTCCAGGCTCATTTGAAGGAGATGTTCAAGAATTTCAAATTGAAGGCATTCCTGCAGATGATACGTTTGGATTGTATGGAGGTTCAGACCCTAATGACAATTCTGGCGAAATAAACTATATTTCAATTAGACATGGAGGTGCCTTAATTGGAGAAGGTAATGAAATCAATGGATTAACATTAGGTTGCGTTGGTTCAGCCACGGTGATCAACCAAGTTGAAATTGTAGGTAACCTTGATGATGGGATTGAGTTTTTTGGAGGTACTGTTAATGTAACAAATGCAATAGTTTGGGCTCAAGGCGATGATGCTTTTGACATTGATCAAGCATATTCTGGAACAATTGACAACTTTGTTTATGTTGCTGGGCCAGATTCTGACCATGGGTTGGAAATAGATGGACCAGAAGGATCTGCAACGGGTAGATTCACAATAAAAAACGGCACACTTAAAGGGCTTACTGCAGAAATGGCTGACTTTAGAGATAATGCAATGGGAACTGTTAAAGATTGTTATTTTTTCAATTTTAATGATGGTGCAGACATTGAGTTAGATGACGATGAAACTTCGGCTAATTTCTTTTCTGAGATTTTGACCATTACAGGCCTTGAATTCAACACCAATCAAACTTTGGCAGCAATATGCCATGATAAAGCACCGAACGGCGATGACACAGCTTTTGACGTAAAATTCGCTATTTCAAATACAGTTACAGCAACACCTACTAAAGGAGCAAACACCTCTGTATTTTCTTGGACTTACACGAGTCAAAAAAATGCATTAAACTTTTAATTCTACTATACTTATAATTTTCAAATGAAAAAATTTATATTTTTTATATTTTTTATAATTCTTGGGGCAAATGTTATAGCTCAAACGGGCATTGCAAAAGGCATCATTAGTGATTCTGATAATAATGAAACTATTCCATTTGCTAATGTTATTATTCTTGAGACAGGCAATGGTTTTACAACCGATTTAGACGGAATGTTTCTTGAAGAGTTACCTATTGGAAAGTATACATTTGAAGTTTCATATCTTGGTTATAGCCTAAAACGAATTGAAAATATACATATCGTTGAAGGTCAAACATTTGAAATAAACATTCAAATGGAAACAGAAAGTCAACAATTGGATGATATAGTGGTTATGGGTAAGCAATTGAGAAATACCGAGAATGCTGTAATGGCAATTCAAAGAAAATCAACCAATCTTATTGATGGAGTGAGTTCTCAGACTTTGCGAAAAATAGGCGATAGCAATGCAGGAGCTGCAGTTAAAAGAATCACTGGCGTTTCTGTCGAATCCGGTAAATACGTATATGTAAGAGGTTTAGGAGATCGATACACCAAGACATTATTGAATGGAATGGAATTACCAGGTTTAGACCCAGATAAAAACGCGATGCAGTTGGACATCATACCAAGCAGCATTATCGACAATATTTTAGTTTCAAAATCATTTAACCCGAATCTCCCTGGGGATTTTTCTGGAGGTGTAATTGATATTCTAACTAAAGATTATCCAGAGGAGAAGACGGCTTCTGTATCATTGGGATTTTCGTATAATCCTCAAATGCATTTTAAAAACAATTTTATTAGTTCTGCAAAAAGCAATACAGATTGGTTGGGTTTTGATAATGGAACAAGAAGCCTTCCTATCAATAAATATCAGACCATATCTGCTCCAATAAATGATCCTAACTTAACAATTATTACCCAAAAATTTAGCAACAATATGGGAACGACTCAAAGTAGGAGTCTTCCTAATATGAATGTGGGTTTTACATTTGGGAATCAATTAAACAAGCGATTTGGAAAAATTGGATACCACGCTACTTTAAATTATGCAAATTCAACTGATTTTTTTCAGAAGGTAAGTTTAAACAATTATGTTAAATCTTCTGATCCTTCTGAGATGAAATTGCTAGTAGACCGTACTTCACTAGGAAATCTTAGTGTAAATAATGTCCTACTAAGTGCATTGATTGGGGGAGGAATGCAAATAGGTAATAACGCTTTTGGAATTAAAATTCTGCATATTCAAAATGGATCTGACAAAGCAGGTCTTTTTGAAAGAAATAGTTTTATAAGGTCTTCAAATACAATATTAACAGACAATGTAGAATACACACAAAGGGCAATTTCAAATATATTGCTATCTGGTAGGCATCAACTTGCCAATGATTTTAAAATAGATTGGAAGTTGTCCCCAACATTATCAAAGATCAATGACAAAGATGTTAAGGTTTCTCCATTTAGATTGGGAGATGATGGTGGATTAACTATTGAGCCATCTGAAGGCGCTCAACCAAGAAGATTATATCGAAATTTGGAAGAAATTAATTTGAATGGAAGGATCGATATCTCCAAAAGCATATTTATTGGAGATAAAGAAATTAATTTGGAATTTGGTATCAATAATATTCATAAAACAAGAGATTATGAAATATTAAGCTATTTGGTAAATGTAAAGGGCCAATCAAATTTAAACATCAACGGAGATGCTAATAAATTGTTTCTTTCTGAAAATATTTGGACTCCTGAAACTCAAATTGGTACTTATATAATTGGAAATTATGAACCTACAAACACCTATTCTGCCATTCAAAATACATTATCTTCTTTCGTGATGAGCGATTTGAAAATTAGTGATAAGCTAAACATAATTACAGGAATTAGATTTGAGAAATTTACCCATTACTACACCGGACAAAACAATGCAGGTAATATTATTTATGACAACAAAAAAATTGCTGACAACATAAATTTTTTGCCGTCTTTAAATTTAAGTTACCAATTGAACAAACACATGAAATTGAGATTGGCGGCTTCCAAAACAATTGCGCGACCTTCTTTTAAAGAATCATCCATTGCACAAATTTATGATGCAATTTCAGATGCAACATTTATTGGAAACATCGACTTAGTACAGACAGACATAAACAATTACGACTTAAGATGGGAAATGTACATGAAAACTGGGGAGAGGATCAGTGTAAGTGCATTTTACAAACAATTTTTCAATCCAATAGAAATTGTTGCGTACAGCTCGTCTGCACCTGGAGATTTGCAACCTAGAAATGTAGGAAACGCAATGGTTAAAGGAGTGGAATTTGACATGAGTAAAAATTTAGATTTTATTTCTCCAACGTTAGAAAATCTAAAAATTGGAAGCAATGTCACTATTGTCCAGTCAGAAGTAGCTTTGGATAAAAGTTTGGGTGGGGAGTTTGAATCAAGAGAAAAAGTTGTAAGAGAAGGAGAAGAAATAAGTGAAGTTCGACCAATGCAAGGCCAGGCTCCTTACATTG
>JAHEAQ010000160.1 GCA_024642705.1 Bacteroidota bacterium
GCAGGAACACATTCGATGATTTATCCGTAGCAAAATCAAGTCTCTTATTTTTTGGAAGAATAGCACGATACTCCCAAGATGACTACATCACAAAAATTGAAGAGCTCTTACTCTCGGAAGGCGAAATCTATCAGAACTTAGCAAAGGATTTATACAATCAAGGACTCATTCTGAAGAAGAAATATTACCTCTTAAGTTATGCTTACAACATTTTTATGATTGGGTTTACACTCAGCGTATTAGTATTTCTAATGTTTTTGGGGTGGGGGTAGAAATATAAACACAAACTCGAATTCTTAATTAGATATCCCTATTTTTAAGGAAGGTGATTATAATAAATTATCAAACCTTGAAAATCTATAGCTTCATTCCTTATGCGTGCAAAATCAATAAAAGGAAATTCAACAGAAGAAATTAAAACTGCTTTAGAAAATGCTTTGGCTGATGACTATCTGCCTACGCTGGCGATTGTTTTTATCTCCATAAAACAAGATCGGAAAGCAATATCAACACTGCTGGCACAACATAGTATCGATGTGATGGGCGCTACCTCATCTGGAGAATTTATTGATGGACACCAAAGTGAGGGTGAGATTACGCTGATGCTTTTAGACATCAACAAAAGTGACTATCAAATTTTAGCAGAAGACATTGGAGAAAGAGATGTGCGTGATGCTTCGGAGCAAATGGCAAACAGCGCACTACAAAAATTTAGCAATCCAGCTTTTATCCTATTAAGTACGCTTTTCTCTGCAACTGGTAAAATGATGCCGGGTGAAACTTTGATTGAAAATTTTGAAAATGTACTGGGTGCTAACATTAATATTTTTGGTGGCATGGCGGGTGATGATATTTCTTTTACCGGAACGTATGTTTTCACAAAAGATTTCGAGACCGACTATGGGATGGTTGCTTTGGTTTTGAATGAGGATAAAATTGGTTTACGTGGAACCGCCATTTCAGGATGGAAGCCAATCGGTATTTCAAAGAAAATTACAAAGAGCAAAGACAACCTTGTTTATACAATTGATGAGAAGCCCGCACTTGAAATGTACTTGCGCTATTTAGGTGAAGATCAATCTTCAGCAGAAGATCAAGTCAAGTTTTTCAATTCCATCGGAATCCATTATCCCATACAAATTGAACGCGCCAACAGAGATCCTAAAATGTGTGCTACTATTGGATACGATCCGAAAGAAAAAGCTATGATCTTCGAGTCCGAGGTTCCGGAGGGTTCTGCTTTTAGATTTTCTACGCCTCCTGATTTTGATATTGTTGAAACAGTAGTTGACTCAGCGAGTACCTTAAAAAAAGAAACAGGCGAGCAAGCAGAAGCATTACTCATATTTTCTTGTGCCGGTAGATTGAGTGCACTCGGCCCATTGGCACAACAAGAAAACGAGGGGCTTGCTGGAGTTTGGGGAGCACCCATGGCAGGATTTTATTCCTATGGTGAATTTGGAAAGTCGCACAGTGGCCGGCATGAATTTCACTCCACAACGTGTAGTTGGGTAGCACTAAAAGAAAAATAATCCTTCGTTAAACTTAAGGATGACAAAGAAAAAATGATATGAAAGCCAAATCAATCAAAGGGGAAACTCCGGAAGAAATTAAATCTTCTCTGCATGAAATTTCAAATACAGACTTCAACCCCACACTTGGTTTTGTATTCGTTGGCATCAACCAAAATATTGAAGCGATTACTAAAGTATTTGAGGAAGAAAGGATCCAAATAGTAGGTGCAACCACATCTGGTGAAATTGGAGATGGAACCACTTTAGATTATTCCATTTCTGTTTTGTTATTGGACCTCAACAAAGACTATTTCCAGATTCTTCGTGAAGAAATTGATGCAGATGGGTATCGAAAAGCTTCCGCCACGATTGCAAAAAGGTCACAGGACTTTTTTGAGGAATCAGCTTTTATTGTATTAGGCAGCGGTGTGCATCAAGATTTATACCTCGAACAATTATTGAATGGATTTGTAGACGTACTGGGTGAGCATGTTGCTGTATATGGTGGCATGTCTGATGATCACTTCAACTGGAAGCAATCTTTTGTGTTTACCGACAACGGGAAAAGTACACATGCTGTGGTTGCTGTAGCATTTGATTCAGGCAAAGTTGAATTACAGGGGGTGGCGACATGCGGTTGGAGAGCGATCGGCACTGGTAAAAAGATTACCAAAAGTAGCAATAACACGGTATTTGAAATTGAAGGAGTCAATGCATTGGAGCTAGTTGCCAAGTATGCCGGTATTAAGGATATACCTGAGTCCTTCTACGATCTTCACGTTGAACTGAATCAATCACTTCAAATTGAATTACAACGGAAAAAAAGAAATCCGATTTTACGTACCGGAATCGTAAATATGGAAGATGGCTCTATAAATTTTATGGGAAAAATGGATGAAGGTGCTGAAATCAAATTTTGTTTATTACCCGACCTGGATGCAATAGACGAATCAATTGATTCGAATCAAACTTTAAGGGAAACAAAAATGCCCGATGCTGATGCAGTACTGATCTTTATGTGTGCTGGAAGATTATTTTCCTTTGGTCCGGAAATTAAAAGGGAAGTTGAGGGGATAAAAAAAGTTTGGGGAAACATTCCTATAGCTGGTTTTTTTTCACAAGGTGAATTTTGTAAAACTGTTGAAGGTCAACTTGATGCCTATAATTTGAATACGGTTTGTGTTGCACTGAAAGAGAAATGAAAACAAAGTATAACTATTCATGAAAGCAAAATCCATCAAAGGAAAATCAATTGAAGAAATCAAAGTCGCACTTTCTCAAAGTATGGAGGACAATTTTAGTCCAACATTGGCGATTGCTTTTATCTCCAAAAGCCTGGACAGAATAGCAATCACTGAATTGTTAGATCAGGCAGGAATTACTGTTTTTGGTTGCACCACTAATGGAGAATTCATTGATGAAGAAATAGAGAAAGGTTCGGCCGCTATTCTTCTTCTGGATATGAAGAAAGAATACTTTCAGATTTTTTTTAGAGAATTTCCTGAAAATAATTTCAGGGAAGGAGCAAAAGAAATTGCACAAAAGGCAAAAGAAAAATTTGCTGACCCTGCATTTTTCATAGGCCTCAGTCACTATGAAACGGATGGGGAAGAAATACTCCATGGCCTGGAAGATATTATAGGCAAACAGGTAAATGCATTTGGTGGTGGAGCTGGTGATGATTACGACTTTACTGATAATTTCGTTTTTACTAATGGAAGAGATAGTGGAAAAGCCATGATTTGCCTGGCGCTGGATGAAACAAAAGTAGAAATAAAGGGAATCGCTTCTTGTGGATGGAAAGCTGTCGGTACAGAAAAAACAGTAACCAAAAGTGAGGGCAATCATGTGTATACCGTGGATGATGTTCCGGTATTGGATCTCACTGTTAAATATGGTGGGCTCGAAAATGTGACGCCTGAAAATGAAAATTTATTGATCGAGCTAGCTGCAAACTTTCCGTTGCAATTGCAAAGACAAACCGGAGATCCTGTAATGCGCCCCGGCTTGATGGTTGACTGGAGCGACCATTCCTACTACACCAGTGGTACAGTACCGCAAGGATCAAAGGTTCGGTTCTCCCTGCCACCGGATTTTGATGTCATGGAAAAAGTGATAAAGGACGTTGAAAATTTAAAAGCTACTGTAATGCCAGAGGCAGAAGCAGTAGTAGTATTCAGTTGTGCAGGCAGAATACTTTCCTTAGGGCCGTTGATGTCGCAAGAAATTGAAGGGATAAAAAATGTATGGAAGGTACCGATGGCGGGCATGTTCTCCAATTCAGAATTGGGCAGGTCTACAGGTGGTA
>JAHEAQ010000024.1:0-20952 GCA_024642705.1 Bacteroidota bacterium
TATTCCCTTGCAATTAATCAATATAGTAAAGTTCAATCTAATCTTAAGGACAATAAATATATTAAAAACTATTTTTTGTACTTAGGTTAAATTCCGAGAATCAAGATTGGGTTTATATTTTTTTTGATCAAGAGATATTTATAATTTAGGATTGAAGGTAATTGTATATTGGCAACCGTCTTAAGTTTTCAAAATTGACAAGTGAATGAAATAACCAAAGCCAACTCCCTAAGCCGTTCCTATAAAAATCCACCACGTGAGATTTCTGTCAAGAAAACTTAATTTTATAAATCCGATTTATATTAAATTTTACTTAATTATCGTCTTCTTTTTTCAAATAGGCTACTGAACCAAGATTCCCATTTCTAAAAACAATTAGCTTTTTAAAGACCAAAGATTTTCATCTGAGTAAATATCCTTTTTGATATCTAATAATGCTAGCCTCACTTCTTGCTTGTAAAATAATCTATCTCCTCAATAAGTAAATTTCCTAATTCTATTAGCGCCTTGTAATTTCTGTCATAACTTCGATCATCATTGGTTCTAATTACAGCAGACTTAAAAGCATTATTTTTAAAATAAGGCAATATGGCTTTATAGGAATTGATGTCAAATTCTTTATCGTCTGAAACCTTTTCATATAATATTGCATTAAATGTAAAATCTTCTGAAATGCTCAATTGAACTTCCATGTTTTCAATAAATGTATTGTAGCTAAGTTCGTCTTCATGGCATTCCTCAACTTGGGCATAGTATAGGGTTAGAAAACTGTCTACTTTCGTATTTTTAATTGATCCAATAAATGGCGAACTTAAAATAGCTTTAAATCCACTATTATCAGGAATAAAATAGAATTCCTGAAAAATCCTTTGCGCACCAAAAAATTCCTGGATTTTTGTAAAATCTCCTTTTTTTAATGCATTTGCAGAATTAGCTGCCAATTTCCAGATGTAATCTCTTTTAATTTGTAGCTCTTTTATCTGTTTGATATCATCCATTACATTTCTTGCGATTTTTTCCAGGTAATTGTCAAGTTGTATCTTTGCTTTTCTTTGATCATTGTTATTGTTGATTTGTAATGCGATCAATATTCCAAAAACCACCAAAAAAATCTCACCAATTGCGTAAAATATATATTTGCTGAATTTATTTTCAGAGAGCTTTTTTTGGCGTATCCGCCTGAAGAACTTAATCATAATTATAAATTTTGTCTTTTGATCTGTTATTCAATTCAATTTCTATTGCGGCGATCAATTCATTAATATTTGTCATTATTTCTTTATACATTTTTAAACCTGATTTCCTTTCATTTATTACCAATTCTAAAAGGTTGAGGAATTCAACATCATGTTTCAATAATTCAAAATCATTCGGTCTGGCAAAAATGGTTGAATTTTTACGGTATATTCTTAAATGTTTGGAATAAAAAGGAATAACAACTTCTTGAAATAAAATCCACTCAGCTTTGTCATAGTCAGTGCTGAGTCTTGTGAATTCATATTCATTCATGCTAGCAATTTTGCTTCTTAGTTGCACATTTGAAATAATATCTAATCCTTTTGTTTTGAGTGTCGTATATGCAGTATAAATTGGATAAGGGCTTGACCAACTTTTCAACCTGCCAAATGCACTATCTAATTCAATATTATAGGGCAAATCTTCTTCCACATAGTGCTTAATTTTATTATAATGTTGAATGTGTTTGAAATTATTAAGTGAGTCAGTGTTGAAGTTATTTAAAGTTATTTCCAGATTTGATTTTACTTCTAGTAGAAGGTTCAATTCTTCATTGTGAAGCTTCCTGTGTTCATTCCAATTATTAATTTGAAGTGCAATAAGAATACCAATTACGACAAGTGTAATTTCCCCAAACGCATAAATCAAGTATCTGTTGAACTTATTTTCAGTAAGCATTTTTTGTCGTATCCGCCTAAAGATTTTAATCATATTTATAAATTTTGCATGGAAATCCCATTCTAAAAAAGTGATTTTGCTACTTTAATATAATATAACTATTGCTTTAACCTTGATTTTTTAATAAAAATTGCAGCTCAACTGTTCTGATTAACTCTCTTGAAAGCAATCCCAGACCTTCATTGTGATAGCAACAAAAATTCTGCCGCCCATCCGTTCCGGTTTAGCACTTAGTCCTTATTATTTTTATACCTTGTGTTGCATTCTTTTTTTTATTCCAATTTAGTTTTATTAATCAATCTTAACCTCGAGTTCTTATCATGTGAAGGCAAGAAGATTAATTTATTATTTTTTGCGTAAGTCTTTATTTTCTCATAAGTGTTCCTAGTTTCTTTATAGTTGGCATTGATTCCTGGTAAATCGTTCGTCATAAGTTGCTCTTGGGTGTAACAAACATCTCCTGCAAACAATATGTCAAATTCATCCGCCCTAAAAAGAACAGATGCATGATTTAATGTATGACCATTGGTTGGTATTTGAAGCATATCTTATGCTTTTGTCAATGGAAAAGCCTCATTAAATGTTTCTATAAAATCTTTTTTGCACTTTACTTTTCTGGGTTTAAACCAATTGGGAACAAATTCAGGAAAATGGCCTAATGGTTTTGTATATAAGTCGGAAACAACTTGCAGCAACAAGCTAGGTATTATATCAGAATTGGGAGCAGTTTTTTTTGATATGTACTATCAAGTTAGGTTGCATTGCGTTCAGGTCTTTCAGTTGAGATTAAAGTTAGTAAAATAGGTCGAATATTTGGTATTACATTCAGCTGTAATTGCATATCCGATATTAAAAACTGCTTTTACATGTCTCCAATAAATGGAATATTCCAGAATGGCATATACTCATTCCAACCTATAAAAAAGGAGAAAAATGCATGAATAATAGGTGCAGATAGGAAGCTAAGAAAAAGATAAAAAACTGTCTTTATTAATTTCATTTTCAAAACAATAGGAGGTAATAGTACATTCATCAACAATGGTAAAGGATAATAAATCCACCATTTTAAACCAGTTTGTGCTCCATATTTACCAAATAGCATTCCAACAATCACAACCAAAATTGAGAGAAAAAAAATAGAATTTATCTTCATAGAAAATTCCTTTTTTCCTATTACAATTCGGATGACTAAAAAGAATAAAATTAATGAAGCAATTATCATTACAAGAAAATGCCAATTGGTATTTTGCTCAGATTGAATGTTGAAGAATTGCATTTTTATTTTAGGTTTTTGCTAACGATTGTTATCCAATTTGTGGCAAATTGGTATCATCATTCTTGTCATGACATATTCTAGCTTCAGAAGGTCATTTCCTGTTAATTTATTGGTTCTCGATAATTATTTTTATATATAGTTACTTCTTGTTTTTTTTGAATATTTCTTTATTTACCTCATTTCCATCCACATCATAATGTATAAATTCAATAATAGCCTCTTGGTTTTGCCGATATACATTGACACCCAAAAATCCTCCTTTTACTCTTAAAAATTTATGTTCAGGTCTTATGTCATTTTCATTCCAACCTTGTGCATGGAAATCGCTGACTGGACCTTGACTGAATTCCCACAAGCCAGTTTCGGAATCAACAGAAACATATTGCCAATGCCTATCCCCATTAATTACATATACGTTCTGAATGGCCAAATATTTCCGCAACCACATTCCTTCATTTTGAAAAGAAGAGTTAGAATGATTATCAAATTTACCATTGCTACGATCAGGTCCAACTACTGGTGTAGGTGAAACTAGAATTTTAAAAGTGGCGTCAGAACTTTCTATTGTTTTTTTAAACCAATTTATTTGTTCCTTTCCCCAAATAGTTTTGTTTTCTCCGTCAGGTGCGTTGTTGTCACTCCTGTATTCTCTTCCTTCAACGACCCAAATTTGCAAATCCTTACCCCATCTAAAAGTTCTATAAGGAGTATCTATTATAGGAACTTGCTCTTGCCAAATAGCTAATCCATCTTCATAGGTTAGCTCACCTAATGGAGGGGAATTAGGCCCTGCATCATCTCTTAATAGGTCATGATCGTCTTTTTGTAAATATATTGGAGTTGTTGTAAAGAAATCTAATAATGCGGGCCAAGAATTCATAGCATGCCATTTATGTCTCGCCAGTTCAACATTGTATACCATTGGTCCAGGTTTATCATAGTAGACATAGTCTCCAGTTTGACAATGAAATACTGGGTTTAACTTTTGCATGCTGTCGTAAATTTTGAATCCACGTTGGCTATCGTCAAATGACCAGAAATACTGACAAGTGGATGAAGTAAAAAAGACAGGTACTTTTTCATCTTCTAGAGGGGCTGTCTTAAATTTCCCCTTTATTTCAGTAATTGGAGACTCCGGACCCTTTCTTCCTTGAATGACAACGGAATAATGTGTGTTCGGTGTTAAGTTGTCCAACTTTTTTTTAAATGTAAAGTCCTTATAGCTAGAAACGTAATTCCAATTGGTGCTTATTAAAGTATCATTAGCGATCAGATCTATTTTTACTTGGCCTGTTGAACCTTGAACTGCTCCATCCATCTTTTGAACCGGCATATCATTATCAAAATCTATTGGATGTCGAAATACCGTCTCTAATCTCTGATGATAAACCTTTACAGGACTAGATGATGCACATAATCTTGTGTGAACAATCACAGATGAATTGGTGATGTCTCCTATTTTAAAACCAGTAGTAAAATAAACACTATCGGTATCTTGGGCATTTAGATAAAAATTTAGTTGAATAAATAAAACTGCTGTAATTAGAAATCTCATCATGAACCTTATTTATATTTTTTACAATATAGAATTGCTTTGAATATGTAAAGTAACATGAATAAGTTTAAGCAGCGCCTAAAAGTAATAGAATATTTTGAGTGTTATCTTGGTCAAACTTTAAGAATGGTTTTTCTGGAAGGAAATGATGTGCGCAAAGGTCAAATAATAGATTATTTTTAAAACCTTGAATTGAATGATGTCTAGTATGTTCTCCGGAACAGATATTTTTCAATTCATCATTAACCCACTCTATGAAAGATCTTTTTCAGAGGAATAAGCGATCCTCACCACTTAAATTTTGTTTTTTCATATTTCTCCTTCTTTCGTATATCAAACTAATGCCATCAATCCATAAATAGTCAGTTAGAGTTTTAGAAATATAACCACGATCTCTATAAATTTTGCCAAAAATAATTGCTGCTAAAGAGTGGATAACGTTCGTGTTACAACCATATATATTTCCTTTAGAAAAACAAAATAAAAGAATTTCACCCTTATTATTTATGATTAAATGTAATTTGAAATTAAAGAACAATCCCTTAGTTTCTTTTCCCTTTGTAGCAATTCCATCAATGACTTTGTTTTGTTTTTCTCTTTTAATATGACAAACTATAATAGCTGTAGAGTCTATAAAATGAACGTTCCTACTATAACCCAAACATCGATGGTTAAGCATATGAATGAAGGCAATAATCGGTTTGAACTGTGCCTGATTAAAGCTTTCATAAGTAACAAGACCAGGGAATAAATCTGTCCTATGAACAGACACATATTCATTATAAAAAGTTATAAAATTCCTACATCTACTAAGGTGGAAAGCAATGTAAATAGTCAGGATTTCAGAATCAACGAGCTTAGATGATCACTTTCGAGAAGTCTTTCTGGAACTAGAAAGCTTCATTTTATCTAATTGTGGCAGGAATTCTTTAAAAAAATCATCAACTTCTAAGAATATTTTGATTAAAGTGTCTATCTTCTGGACTGGATAATTGTTTCATATATAATTGATTGTCATATATTAATATATTAAATATTTATATATATTTTTCCTAACCAATATTCATGCTATATTAATTTATATCTTGAAAATTCAATTAAAAGAAAATTTATTTGGCAGCTTTATTTTCAGGTTGGAGAAAAAGTGAACAAGCAAAAAGCAGAAATTGAGCAAGAATTAAAATGATATTTTGTGTCGAACATGAACTGCATACTTGGGCTTTACAATCTGATATAATTGTTTCTTTTCTATTATTTAATTTTAGAAATATTTAACAAAATTGGCAGTTCAGCTAATACTTTTCTAAGATTAAGGGTTGCCAACTGATTTGGTCAATAATTTACTAGGAGGAAAGCCAAATTGCTTTTTGAAACATCGACTAAAGTATAGCGGATCATTAAAACCTACTAAATTAGTTACTTCAGAGACGTTGTATTTGTTTGTTTTTAATAATGCTGCAGACTTTTTAAGTCGAACAGTTCTTATAAACTCATTTGGCGCTAAGTCAGTAAGTTCCTTTAATTTACGATATAATTTTGACGAGCTCATGTTTAATTCTTGACATAAAAATGAAGTCGACAAATCAACGTCAGTTAAGTTGGATTCAATTATTGCAGTAATCTGTGCCATGAAATTTTCATCAATTGAGGAATGCGTTAATAGAGTAATGTCACTATCTGCATCTCCAGAGAACTTTGACTTCAATTCCTTTCGCGTTTTTATAATGTTCTCAATCATAGTTCTGAGCAGTGCGGAATCAAATGGTTTCGACAAATATCCATCCGCACCGACATTATATCCTTTTACAATATCTTCGTTTTCCGAAAGAGCAGTTAATAATACAAGAGGAATATGACTAATAAATGCATCCTTTTTTAATTCCTCACAGAACTGCAATCCATCCATTACTGGCATCATCACGTCGACAACACACAATATTGGTTTAATTTGTCTGCATATTAATAAACCTTTTTCACCGTTTTCAGCTTCATAAACTTTATAATAATCAGTTAAGAAATCCACTAAATATTTTCTCAATTCCGCATTGTCTTCAATTACTAAAATTTTCTCTTTCAAGTCTGTATTTTGGGTGACATTTTTAGGTAAATTTAGCATATATGAATCTTGATTCCCATTGCTGGAAATGAAATCGAAAATTTCTGCTTTTTTATAGAAAGTTTTTTCGATTGGTAATTCAACCGTAAACACACTACCTTCATTGGGAGCACTCTTAACATGAATATTACCTTTATGCAATTCGACCAATGATTTCACCAAGGATAGCCCAATTCCAGACCCTGTGTTATATTGCTCAGTATTTGGGACTTGATAAAACCTTTTAAAGATATTTTCTTGACTTTTAAAAGGAATTCCAATTCCAGTATCGCTGACTTCTACAATCAAGTTTTCTTTTTTTAGATGTATAAATAAGTCTACATTCCCATTATTATTATTAAACTTAAATGCATTCGAGAGTAAATTGTAAAGAATTTTATTATACTTATCATTGTCAATCCAGCCAAAAATAGTTTCACAATCTGAATTGAAATTGTAACTTATCTTTTTGTCAAAAGCTAATTCCTTGAAGAAATCGAAAATGTTTTTTGTAAAAGATACAATTTCTGTTCTTGATACTTTTAGCGATAATTCACCAGTTTGAGCTTTTCGAAAATCTAAAACTTGATTTACTAAATTGTATAGTCGATTAGCATTTTGATAAATAAGATTGTATCTACTTTTTTGATATTCAGTCCCCTCACTATTTTTGGATTCAATTAACTGTTTTACGGGACCTAAAATTAGTGTTAATGGCGTTCTTAATTCATGTGAAATATTGGTAAAAAAGCGAAGTTTTTCATTATTTAACTTGATGTCTCTTTCTCGATTTACTTTTTCTGTGATCAGCTGTTGTTTTAAAACTGCTCGACTCTTTAGTTCCTTTCTGATAAAATAAAATATTAGACCCAAAATAATGGCATAAATAAAAAGTGCTTCGTAACTAATCCAAAAAGGCGGGTTGATTTTTATTTTATAAGTGGTTACTTCACTCCAGTATCCGTCGTTATTAGCTGATTTTACTTTAAATTCATAATTGCCGGGAAATAAATTGATGTATTGAATGGTTCTATTGCTGCTAGTTGTAATAATCCAATTTTCATCAAAACCTTCCAATTTATATTCAAATTTATTCAGCTTTTCATTAGTATATGAAGGTGAAGAGAAGGTAAGCGAGAAACTTCTGTTTTCATAACTAAGATCAATACTGTTGGCTTCATTTATGTCAATTTTAAATGGAACTTGGTTGTTGACTTTTTCTGTTGGCAAAACCTCTTTGTTTTGCACTTTAAATTCAGAAATAAAAGGTTTAGGTGAAATGGTATTATCCTTTATCGTAAAAGGAGAAAAATAAATGATACCATTTTTACTAGCCAGATATATTTTGGAATTGTTGTAATTTAAAAATCCACCGGAACTGAAAAAGTCTAAACGGCTTTCACTATTTACTTGATAAATGTTAAAGTCTTGACGATTTGGTTTTAACTTGGCAACTTTGTTATTGTTCATGTTTAACCACAAGTTGCTATTATCATCTTCGATCATGTCAGTCACCCATTTATTCGCCAATTCAGTAGAACTTTCAAGAGGTTCGAAATTGTCTAATTTACTATTATAAAAACATAATCCATTGCGAGTAGCTGCCCAAATTATTCCTTCTTTATCTTCAAGTACGTCACTAACATTTTCATGTAAAAGACCATTCTTTTCTTTGTAAAAGATTATTTCTTCCTCTTCAATATTGTGTTTTACCAACCCTGCTTGAGTTGCGAACCAAATATTGTTATTTTTGTCTTTTATTATCTTATTTATTAAATTTTCTGGTATTAAAATTCCAGATGATTTTTGTCTTTCTAACGTTTTAGTTTTTAAAATAATGGCGCCTGCACCATAAGAACCAATGATAAGATTGTTATCGTCATATTTTTCAAAAGATGAAACTGGAAATTGACCAAATCCGACATCAATTTCTTTAGCAGAATTGTTTAAATAATTATAGACAATAATTCTACCATTCCATAAACCACAATAAAAAGTTTTGCCATCGAAAGATGCAATACTAGCTATATCGGATTGATTATTAAATTGTGGTTTGTAACTGTTTTTATCAGAAATAAATAATCCATTATGTCTGGTCGCTACAATAATTTTATCGTCATATGTTTTTGCAAATCCTCTAATTCGAGGTGCTTTATCCCCAATATGGATGGAAATTCCTTTGTTTATGTTGAACTGATTCTCGTATGGATCATATTTATCCAATCCATCTTCGGTTCCTATCCAAAGTACTCCAGAAGGATCAAAATATAATGCAGAAACAAGATTGTCTGCCAATGATGTATTATCAGAAAGTATTGTAAAGTACCATTGAAATTCTAGCTTTGGAATATCTTCTAATTGATCACAAACTAATAGTCCTCCCAATGTTCCAACCCAATATTTTCCATCAGGAGCTTGTGCTACATCCAAAAAATATGGACCTAAATCACTTCTTATTCTAGAGTCTTCGATATAAAGATCCTCAAAAACATTTAATGTTTTATTGAATTTAAATAACCCTTTTCTTGTTCCAGCAAAGATATCCGATTTGGCATCTTCATAAATAAAATATAGATAGGGATTTTTTTCATTATAGTTAGGAGAAATTAGGTCATACTTTACAATTTGAACAATATTGCCTTTAGAATCTAAGTTGATTTTAGCAACCCCACCATTCTCATAACTTCCTATCCAAATATTTCCCTTTTTATCTTCAAAAATGGATTTTATATAATTAAACCCTTCGATTTCGAGTTTCTGAAACCTATTTTCATCTTGAAAAAACATGTAAACACCCATTTTTCTAGTACCTACCCAAATACGTTCAAATTTATCAACAAATATGGACCGTATTTCTGATTCTGGGAGACTGTTAGGATTATTCTTTTCGGGTAAAAATGTGATAAATTTATGGGTATCTGTTTTAAAAAGGGATAGACCTTTTCGGGTAGCAATCCATAGATTATTTTTTTTCTCGTCAAGGACTAAATCAGTAATATCGTCATTCAGTAATTTATTATCATTTTTAGAAGTACTTAGATAAGATTTAAATTCATATCCATCGAAGCGATTTAGGCCAGAAAACGTGCCTAACCACAAGAATCCGTGTTTGTCTTGAACGATATGTCTTACGGAATTATGAGATAAGCCATTGTTATTATTATAGTGATCAAATTTAATGCTTTGTGAAAAAGCACAAAAAAAGAAAATGAAACCAAAAAAAGTAATTAACAACAAATTTCTCATATAACCAATTGGTGCGATTTAAAATCGACGTTTATTTGCTTATGTAAGTAATTGATAATCAATAGCAGAATATTTTAATAATACAATTAAAGTCCGACGTCTCGAGAATTTCTGGACTCTCGAAGCGATGTATCTAGAAAAAATCGGCATATTGCTTACAAACGATATACTAAGGTATTAATAATATATTTGTAAATCGGTCCAAACAAAAATACATTGAAATATTAAAAATCATTTTCGCCAAATGCCCTATTTTAATTTGTGACTTTTACTGGAGTGTTTTTCATTTCTAAATTTAGTGTTCCTCCATTCGTTATTTCTTTATGAGAAATTTCATAATTTTTTATCGGCAGATCATTAAACTCAGCATTATTAATATATATATTTTCTTGAGAATTATTGTTCGCTTCAATTTCAAATTGGCCACCTTTGAAATAATCAGAATTTAAATGAATGGTAATCTTCTTAAAAAGAGGGCTACCAATCTGATATACAGGATTTTCTTCAGTTCCACCGTTCATTTGGAATAATCCCATTTTTATCAATACATTTAAGCTACCCATAAGTCCTTGATCTTCGTCTCCATTATAACCTACAGCGGGAGTAATACCACTAAAAGTCTTAGTTATTACTTTTCTGGTCCAAAATTGCGTTAAATCTGGCCGGCCTAATTGATTAAAAATAAAAGAAGTTTGTATTGAAGGTTGATTTCCAAAATTGATAGGAACCCTACTGTTTTCAGGATGCGATTCTAATGCATGGGAAGTTCCAGCAGCAAAAGAAAGTTTTTCCGCTTCTTCAAACTGTTTGTTTAATTTTTGAATCGCTTTTTCTTTACCTCCCATTAATTGAGCCAAACCATCTAAATCATGAGGAACAAACCATGTTGACTGAGCCGCATTCGACTCAATAAATCCGTTCTCTTTTTGGTAAGGATCAAAGTTTTCTTTCCATTTTCCCTCTACATTTTTGGGACGCATCCAATTTTCCACTTTATCAAAAACATTTACATAGTTTTTAGACCTTTTTAAAAAGTATTGATAATCTTCTTCATAATCAAGTTTTTTTGCCAATTGGGATAATGTCCAATCTTGATAAGCATATTCCATGGTTAAGCTTGCACCATCTTGATGAAGCCCAAATTTTCCTTCAGGAATTGGATAGGGTACGTAACCATTTTGCATATAATACCTTAACCCACCGCCAAGTTGCGTCGTGTGTTCGTATCCTGACTTTTCCATAATGCCTCCATGCATGTGATTTTTTTTCAGGGCTTTATAAATTTCATCCAGATCCTCCGTAATTATGCCTTTTTGAATAGCACTTACTATGAAGGGTGTGGAAGATGCACCTGTCATAACATATGTATAATTACCTCCAGACGGGCCACGTGGAATCAATCCTCCATCCTTATAGTATTGAATTAAAGAGAAAACGAATTCCTCCATAATCTCAGGGTAAACTAATCCCCACAATGTGTTCAATGTCCATTGTGCTCCCCAAAAGGAATCAGAATTGTAATGATTGAATTTTGGATGGCCGTTAGCGTCTAATGGTAATTGACCAATTCTAAATTTTTCACTAGTTTGGTCTGGGTAAGCTCCACTTACATCACTAATTATTCTTCTGCCTTGTAAAGCATGCCATAAATCTGTATAGAATCGTCTTCGGTCATCGTAACTTCCCCCTTCTATTTCTATTCTCCCTAACAATGAATTCCATACTGCTCTGGAATCTGCAACAATTTCTTCAAAATCCCATTGAGGAAGCTCGGTTTCCATATTGTGTTCAGCATTTTCTATAGAAGTGTATGAAATGCTTAATTTCATGAGCACTTTTTCCTTTGGGTTTTCTAAGCTTACAAGATAATTGCCTGTTTCAATGTCTTTTTCTACTGCAGCAATTTTAGTGTTCAATTTGACTTTAAAAAAAACTGTCAATTGTTTTGGTCTTCTACTGGTAGCTTCCATAACTACGCTGCCAGAGAGTTCCATTTCATCATTTTGTTCTAATTTCCCGTTTGAATTATCACATGGTCCGAGCATCGTATTTAAGTTAAATAAAATGGCAGTTTTACCACCCTCTGGATATCTATATTGATGAAAACCAGTTCGGTTAGTGCTAGTTAATTCGGCAGAAATTCCATATCTATCAAGCTCTAAATAGTGATATCCTGGTGTAATTTTTTCCTTATCATGACTAAATTTCGAATAAAAATCTGTAAATATTGATAGCGGATTTTCTTCAGGGATTAGTACAGGCATTACCGAGATTCCTGCCATTTGCCAAGCATGTATATGGCTGAAACCTTTTATTGTATCCGTATTATATCTGTACCCACTTCCCCAAGCTCCTCCGATCTGGTTATCTGGGCTCAAATTCATCATGCCAAATGGTCGACTTGCAGAAGAGAAAAAAAACCACCTTGAATTTTCAGTATCAAGTAATGGATATACTAAATCCACCAGTTCTGCTTTTTCTTTAGGGACAGATTTATCTTTATCAACATATTGTGAAAAAATAAAAAGCAAGACCACTAGAAGGATCATATTTGCAAATTTGGATTTTTTAATTAATGTCATTTTATTTCGGATATACAATTGAATTTATTTTTAAGAAATTAAGAGCCCATTATACGTTTATTCTATTTTTGAGGTAAGAATAATTTTTGGGATGAACGGAATTTTTCTGGCTTTGATTCATAACAATATTTATGATATATCAATCATTATACTTTTTTCACGGTGTTTAGCTAAATATCAAATTCTGTAGTTGAAATCCATTTTAATAATTGATTGGCCGCTTCACAACCTCATTACTGTTGACTTTTTGTTTTGAATTTTCCATCTTTCCAAGATATTTTGATACCATAACAAATGTAGCATCATAAGTATAATGCATGCATGGACAAATCATTCAAAAACATGGAAAGTTTGTAAAATTCTTATCTAAATTTGTATGAATTGCCTTTATAACCCATTTATTAAAATAAAATATTGCATTTTTTAATAGTAACAAAATTTAATGCTTTGACAGAAAAGGCTTTCAATTCGTCTCTGTATGTTTAAAATGACAATGCTTTTTTGCGAAGCATGATTTTCAGTTTTGAAAGTTGCCAAGTTTGATAGAATTGCTTATTTCAATTTTTTTTCTTTATGCGTTTATCAAATTGCACTTATTGCACTGAACATATTGGCCATACTGGCCATACTGACAATAAATGTCAGCTCCTTATTAATTTCAGCTCTTTATATACACTAGCTTTAAAATTTGTGTAAATATTTCAGTTTAAATGGGTGATTTCTGTTTAGTTTCAGGGCGTAAAAGGCTTTTTATTTCGAAATTCGGTTCACATATTAGACTTTGTACAATTGGATATACGCATTTTGCTGCATCCAAATTCTTTCTTTATATGTAAAAACTTGAAAAGATGTCAATCCCAAATTTTACTTTTTTATTCCTTGGAGTGTTTGATAACTCCATATTCTTAAACCTTGGCTAGAAAAATTGTCACTACACTAATGAATACTAGGTATGTATTTACATAATTTCCTTGGACTTTAATGTCCTCTCTGATTTAGTCGGATATGTCATCAAATAGCTAATCTTTCATTTGCAAATCTTAATATTAGTTTTGAAATGAGGTGATAATTTAGAAGTTTATTTTGAAATAATAATATTTTTAAAATTAATTGTTGTGTTTTGACAATAATACATGCTTGCTGCAAGAATTTCCATATTTTTGGTTGATATGTCCATATCAAGTATTATATTAAAGTCTTAAATTGGCTCTCAAATTTTTTTTTACAAAATATTATGTACTCAATAATTCTTTTATAAATTTGAATTATTCATTTGAAATTTGAAAGTAAACTGAACCAAATTTAATTATGGCAAAAAATATTTATCACATAAATACCAATATATCAATGTTTAAATCAATCGTTTCAATTTTCATTTTTGTAGTATCCTTTTTTCTAGGATTCAACACAATTTATGCCCAAGGATCTGGAAGTATATCAGGGGTTGTTTTTGATAAAGCTTCTGGCGATGAGCTTCCATTTGCGAATATTCAATTGAAAGGAACAAGTTTTGCAACAGCGACAGGCGAAGAAGGTGAATTCAATTTGTATCAAATTCCAGCTGGAGATTATTTCTTGACCACGACCTACATTGGTTATAAAGAGCAATCTGTTCCAGTAACTGTGGTTGCAGGCACCAATGTGAAAGTAGATTTTAAATTAGATTATGCTGGTTTCGAAAGTGAAGTGATTGTAGTAACCGCCCAAGCTTTAGGCCAGATGGGTGCTATTAACCAGCAACTTAATTCTAATACCATAAAAAATGTGGTGTCTGCTGATAGAATAAAAGATGTTCCAGATGTAAATGCTGCAGAATCTGTATCAAGGTTGCCTGGACTGTCTCTAGTAAGAAGTGGTGGAGAGGGACAGAAGGTCGCTGTACGAGGTTTGTCTCCAAAATACAATGTTATGATGGTTAATGGTGTGCGTATGCAATCCACAGACCGGGATGATCGTAGTGTAGATTTGAACATGATTGCACCAAACATACTAAGTGGAATTGAAGTCACCAAAGCTTTGACAGCGGATATGGATGCAGATGCAGTTGGAGGTACAGTAAATCTCAAAATTGGGAAAGCCGCTGAAGGATTAAGAGGTAATTTTTCTTTGCAAGGCGGATATGGCTCGATTGCAAAAAACTATGACAACTACAGGGCAACTGGTTTTGTTAGTAATCGTTTCTTTAATAATAAATTTGGTGTTCAACTTTCTGGATTTTTGGATAATTTTAACCGAAGTTCAGATGCTGTTAATGTCGGATACAACTTAAATGAAGAAGATATTTTAATAGATGGCTTTATTCCGATTGAACTTGGAAGCGTCAGGATAAGTGATAGGGTAAATCAAAGACAAAGAACAGGTGGTTCTTTAGTTTTTGACTACCAATTCAATAAAGGCTCCATAATTTTAAATAATTTCGTGAGTAATCTTAAAGGCTATGAGGTTTTACAACAAAATTCTCTTACAGTTAATGGAAATCAATGGGAAGGAGTTATGATTGAAACTGATTCGAGGAATACTGTATATAGTAATGCACTTCAAGGGGAATTTGATTTTTCTCTTTTTAAAATGGATTTTTCGATTTCAAATTCAATTTCAAACCAAAATACTCCACACAATCTGAGAATGGAATTCCAGATTGCGCAGAATAAAGCAGGATATTCAACACCATCCATTGAAGATGCAACCAAGGCAACATGGAATGAATTGTTAGGTGCTGCAAAAGTAATAAATGGGGAGAATGATAAGAGAGTATCGAGATTTGAAACTTTACGCCGGGATGTAAATGAACAAGCCCAAGAGGCTGCATTAAATTTTAATGTTCCTTTTGCTTTTACAAAAAATATCACGGGTAATCTAAGGCTGGGTGGTAAATATGTTCGAAATATTAGAGATAATGATGAAGAACAAACGGCTACTGATCCGGACAGAAATCCATTAGGGGAAGAATTTTTAACTCTTGCAAAAGATTCACTCTGGACAGATTTTGGCTTTACTGACATTGATAGAAACCTAGGCATCAGAGCATTTTTGTTTGAAGATCCTTCATATGATGTTGGCAATTTTCTTAATGGTGAAGCGGGAATTAGTGATTTATTTTACAAAGGGGATCTCGCGAAAGCAAATCATTATAAAGAATTAGCCGAAGAAAATGGTTATTATCGACCTGAACCTCAAGAATCTGCACAGTACGATTATACTTATCAAAGAGATTTTGCTGCATTTTATGCTTCATCTGAATTAAATTTTGGTAAGTATGTAACATTGTTTCCAGGTATACGATATGAACAATTTGCCTTCGACTACAAAGCATTCACTGTACTAAAATGGGGTCAGTATGTGTATGAATTTGATAAAGAAGAATCAAACAACGATAATATTAGCGGTGCAAACTGGTTTCCTCAAGTTCAGCTCCGTGTAAAACCTACTGACTGGTTAGATGTTCGTTTTGCCGCTACTAAAAGTATAATATACCCAGATTACCGTGCTGTTTCACCATATATATTTATTGATACATATGGATCACCTGTTATAAGTTTAGGAAATCCTACACTGCAACCTGCGTTATCACAAAATTATGATGTTTATGCATCGATTTTTAAAAACAAGCTAGGATTAGTAACAGCTGGAGTTTTTTACAAGGAGATAGAAAATTTGATTGTTGCATCGTCTTTTAGAACGAAAGAATCAGCTGATATCAATGATAGGTACCAACTTTCACCAACTGCACAAACGGTCGTTAACACTTGGATTAATTTGGAAGCTAAATCTGTTGTGAAAGGAGTCGAACTGGATTGGCAAACAAATTTTTGGTACTTGCCAGGATTACTTAAGGGTTTGGTATTAAATATTAATTATACAAAGATTAATTCTAATACATCTTATCCATTTCAAACATCAGTTAAACAAGGAACAGGTCCATTCGCAAAAACCGTATTTGTAGATTCTACACGAGTTGGTAGAATGCCTGATCAACCTAATGATATTTTTAATTTCACATTAGGCTATGATGTTGGTGGCTTTTCAGCAAGATTAACATATGTTTACACGGATAATGTTTTGGTGGGCATAAATAGAACTTACGATGAATTGGATACCTACACTGATGCATATAAGCGTTGGGATTTCACAGCTTACCAGAAACTTCCTTGGCTCGATGGAAGAATGCAGGTGTATCTAAACATTAACAACATTACCAATACACCTGATCGATCATTTACTAGTGTGTTACAAAAGCTTAATTCATTGCAATATTATGGGAGAACCATAGATTTAGGATTTAGATACTCGTTTGAAAAATCACCTAAGTAAAATTTAAAATTGCATACTAATATTATGTACACTTCAAAAAAAAAAATATATATTTAGATTTTAAACATTTAAAAATTAGTTACTTATGAAAAAAATATTTACTCTATTAATTATGATTTGCGGATTGTTCTCTGGACTTAGTGCACAAACTGCATTGGACCCAGGTCAATTTGTAAACCAACAAATAACTGGTCCAGGAGTTTACACGGTGGAACCTGGTCAGTTTTATGCTTTTGACGGAACTATTAATTTAGATTTCGAAATAACGATTCAAGGACCTGATGAAGGTTGGATAATGAATCAATTCAATCCACCTGTTCTATTGAATACACCATCAGCCGATGGTGGCGCAAGAGGATTTTTTGAGATAAAAGCGGGAGGAGCATTGAGAGTTAAAAATCTTTTGTGGTCTGGAACAAATAGCAATGGCGAAATTGTAGGCACTTTTGCACAAAATACAGCAGGTAGTAAAATGATCGTAGATAACTGCGTTATTACTGACTGGGACAGTTTTTCACTAAGAAATAGGAATCAAAATGCAGATAGTGTAGCAGTAACCAATTCTATTTTTATAAATGGTATTCGCACACGTTTTTCTCAGTGGGGTGGCTTCCCGATCCGTTTGGATGTATCTGCTAATAATGTAGTTTTTGAGAACAATACAGTTGTCAACTCTGGACGTTTGTTATGTAATAGTGGTCCTTTCCATAATGCCACAATTCATCAGATCCACAACACTTACCTTAATCAAGTTGTAGCTGGAGAAGAACAACGTGCAAATGAATTTATTACTGCAAATAATATTTTTTATAATTACCACTTTATAGGATATAAAAATGATGGTAGTTCTGCTCCGGATGTAGATTATGGAATTTACTGGACAACGTGGAATTATTTTGCTGACTCAAAACTAAAATTGGATAGTATTTCTTTGTACTTAGGCCAAAATCTATTTTTCCGTCCACAAGAAGTTACAAACTTTTTTGAATCTCATTCAGATTCACTTTCTCCAAGTCTTTTGTGGGAGCGACCTGATGTGGATTCATTCATATTAACGGATAATAACTACAGAATTGGTGCTAACTACTCCGATTTAGAACCTAATTTTACCAAGCATCCTGGCAACACTGCTAAAACAGTAGAATATGTTGATGCTCATTATAATAATATGACAGGTCCATGGGTTGATTGGCGGATCACATCGCCAGTATCCTTTGATGGAGATGGTGTTCCAGCACTTGCTTGGCCACCAGAATTTGATTTGAGTTACTCAAATACATCTATGCAAATAGCAGGTACCGATGGATTACCTCTTGGTGATTTAAACTGGTTCCCAGATAAAAAAGCAAACTATTTAGCTAATAGAGATACCTATATAGGGGCTCTTAGAGACTCAATGATAAATGCAAAAATTTATTACGATCCAGCTACAATGGATAATACGCCATTGCTAACTGAATTGCCTAGTTCTGTTGATGAACTTGTGGATCCAAATAAATTATTTTCGACAGGAAACTTTCCAAATCCATTTACAGAAATTACCACTATTAAATTTGGAATAGAACAACAATCAAACGTTACATTAAGTGTATACGATCTTGTCGGTAAAAAGGTATTTACATCCACTAAAAATGGGTTGCCTTCAGGTACTTATGAATTTAATTTTAATGGTACAAACCTAAGCAATGGTGTTTATATTTATAAAATCAATGCAATAAATAAAGCTGGTCAAAATTATATTACGACTAAGAAAATGGTTAAAAACTAACTAACAATTAAAAGCTTTTAAAAAAGCCGTATAAGTATGAAGAACTTATACGGCTTTTTTTTTCAAAGAATACATTGCAACATTCTTCTTTTTTAAAAAAGCATTACCATTTTGGAATAAATTAGGATAACTATAGGATCAGATGAATATGAAAGATGAAATATGGCTTCTCAATTTGGTTAGAATCTTCAATTATAAAATTCAAAATTCCATTATCTAGCTCTACCAGTTAGTTCTCCTAATCATGAAATTATTTAATAATTTCCCTTATTTCGAATAGGCCATTAAAAATTGTAAAACCTAAATGCTAAAAGTATCGTACACGAAGTTCTTAAAATTGTAAATCTCTTTGCTGTCCTACTAATGTTGGGTTAGATCAAACTACAAAACAAACTAATTAATTTTCATTCAGCTAACTTTTTAATTTCATTCTCAAGAAAGTCTGAAATTTGTGCTGCCAATTTCTCATATCCTTTTGGTAAATAATGAACATCATTCATTTCTTTTCCAAAATCATGATGCACCATCATAGATTTTTCATAAATATCGTTGATTTTCACCTTATTGGAAACCATTACCTTTTTGGCAATTTCGTTATACTTAATCACATCCTCTTTAAATCTTCCTGCTTCACCTTCAGGGACATATGTAGTCGTAACAAATATTAATTCCGCATTTGATTTTTTTCTGATCATCTTTACAATTAAATCAAGATTGTTTCCATAATCATCCACACTATATGTCAGTTTTCCATTAATCTTATCCCGATTTCCTTGTTCCATAGAATCTGGACTCCGATAACATAAATCCCACAAACCCCAGTTAAACTGAATTATTTCATACTGATTTTCGCCGATCCAAGTTTCAATACTGTCAATTCCTGTCCCTGTATGTTGAGCATTTCCAGGGTTGTGATAAACATCCGCTATATTTCTTAAATTTTTTTGAACAAAAGGTGTATATCCTATAGAAATGGAATCGCCAATTATCAATAATTTGATTTTGGGTTTACCAAGTTGCCAACTAGCTGCTACAAAGACCAATAAAACGATTATAAGTTTTTTAAAAAGACTTTTCATTATTAATTGTTTATTACTTTTAATTTACCCTCTTCGGTATTAGATTTGTCAGAATAAAATCATTGGAGATTATTAGCTACTTCCCTCCCCAGATTCACAACTTGATTTCATGGGGGCCATTTGAAAAATCGCTAAACCTCATTCTTTCATCTTCTATGTGGCAAGAATTGATTTTATTCACCTTCATTTACCTTTAAGACAATTTTACCCACAATTTTAGCTTCTTCAACTAATCTGTGTGCTTCTGATGCATCCCTTAAATTCATTATCTTGCCTATTACTGGCTTAATTTTCCTCTCAGACAATAGCTTAAAAAGTTGACCCAAATCTTCTTGAAACCACTCATTATGTTTTTTGTGCCAATCGCTGATTATATAAAACTTAGCAAATGGTTTTGTTGGATTTAGATTCCAAAATTTAATTTTTAAATAATCCAGAATCACATTTCCGCCATTTCCGCTTGCAGAATTCTGATATCCAAAGCCGACAAGTGTTCCACTTTTTTTCAATACTTTTAAGGAACGAGGAAAATAATTACCGCCAATTGGGTCAAAAACTGCATCAATTCCATTGGGCTCAGCATTTTTGATCCTTTCCTCAAAATCTTCATTATGATAATCAATCGGTATAGCCCCAAGTTTTTCTATAAAATTGTGTTTCATTTTAGAGGCTGTCCCATAAATTTTTAGATTCATTAATTTCCCGAGTTGTAACATCGCGATTCCAACGGCACCTGCGCAAGCATGAACTAGTATAGTCTGTCCCTGTTTGATTTTAGCAGAACGGTAAAGCATTTGATAAGCAGTGAGGTAGGATAAAATTAAACTAACACTTTCTGCATCATTTAATCCATCGGGAACAGAAACAAGAGTTTTGGCGTCAAGACAAATGTATTCCGTATAAGAACCAATTACAGTGAGTGCTGCAATTTTTTGCCCATTTTTCAGATGTGTTACTTTTTCTCCAACTTTGTCCACAATTCCAATAAGGTCATATCCTGGCGAAAAAGGTGGTTTCTTTTTTACTCCCAAATAATTTCCTCTCCGAATAAGTGTATCAGTAAATGCAGCGCTTGTGCATAGTACCCTAATTCGAACTTGATCTATTTCAGGTTCAGGCACTTCAG
>JAHEAQ010000024.1:21052-41817 GCA_024642705.1 Bacteroidota bacterium
TAAGACTCACAGACATTTCAAAACCACAGAAAAAGAGGGTGTTAGATAAAGAAAAAAGACTAGGATATAAAAATAAAGGTGGTTAATGCACTTCAAATCATTCCATCCCAATATGACTTCAACGCCATTATTCAACTTTTGTAAACAATAATTTTCCTACAAATCTCAGAATCGATCCATCATCATTTAAATTGAAGACTATGAATTTAGAAATCCACATCATTAAAATCTAGCTTTAACTCCATGTTATTTGACTTTAAGTAAACAACTCCGCTATTATATTTCGATTTTACAAATGGGCTATTGAAAACCATTGTAGGTTTATAATCAATTCTTTCCCCCTTAACCATAGGAATTTCATTATTTGCTAGGTTGAAATAAAATTCCGTCCCATTAATACCGGTATATTTTAATATGTGAAACCCAGGTACGACTGTTTTTTGCAGATAAATTGGGTTTTTCAAAATAGCATCCATAAAGTCATAAAGTGAATTGTAATGTTCACGACGAGAGGATTCAAATATTAATCCGGCATACTTATCTTTTAAATAAATAAGCTGTTTGTCTTTGCTCCATTCATAGCTATCCACAATAATTTCGCTGTAAAATCCTGGTGTGGCTTCGTCTTCTAGAATGGTCCATCCACTGGCATATTCTCCCATTACCGGTCTAACTGCCAAGTAAGCATCTCCATGTTCCACAAAAATCCATCCTTCTTTTTCTACGATATTGTCATGGCCATTCCCAATATACACTCCATAATCAAGATTTGCGCGCGATTTATATGGAAACCAATCAGGATTCAAAACTGTAAAACCTCTGCTTTGCTGCACAATCATTACGTTTTCGTTTTGTACGCAGCGAGTATACCCGTCAGCAAATGGTGCATAATCTCCCTTTTCATCTAGTTTTAAAGTAGTTGGAAATACCCTTGGGCCTTTTTCACCTTTAAATGTAATGCCTTGCCAGCGGTTTTGAATGCTTAAATGGCTATGGATTGCTAAAGGGTGGTCCATTTGACAACCCATAATATAATCTGGGGTAATCCAACTGTAACGAACAAATCGTGACTCAGTATCACACAACATACTTCTTTCAGTTCCTAAAGGACGGGGCATTTCCCCTTCTTCCTCGCCAGGCTGTCTGCGAACTGAAGAATATTCTGCACGGCCCTTGCTGTCCAAAGCAATTTGCCAAATAATCGGTTTCCACTTGTAATTACTCAATAATTGAGCAAAGAAGTGTGAAGAAGATTCTCCTATGCCCCCACTATAAAAGCGAGCAAAGCGATACATGGAATCATTCCATCTTGTACCTATTTTTTCACGCGTCTTTGCGCCTCCTCTGACACCTTGTAATTGTTCTTGTGCCCAGTCTGCCCATACCACATCAAGAAAATTTTCAGCTTTTTGTCTTAAATGCTCATCTCCACATAAATCATAAATATCTGTAAGATAGGATATTGTAACAGCCATATATCCATAAGAAGCCATTTCAAGGAAAAATCCTTTTTTCGCCCTTTCAGTGATAAATTTTTCAAAGTATTTAACCCATGCGCTATAATGGTCTGCTGCTGTGTATTCTTTTTCATCCTTATTGTTTGCACGACCATGCGGTCCAGCTAATCTATTTTGGCCATACATATGATGAAACCAGTATTCTTCGCCGGCTCCAGTACCCAGATCAGGGTAGACACGATCCTTAAAATCTTCCTCGTTCATAAATATTTGGGATGAGATAAGACTACTAACCTTGGATACAATGTCATGATTTTCACTACCTACCATCCACCAAGTACTTTCTTTAGTCAATTGAATATCATTCAGGTATAAAGTCTTTTTCCAAAGAAGTTCTAAAAGTGCTTTTTCAGTTTCAGGATATAAACGTCCGGCAAAATGTTTGCTTTTCGATCCAAAGGCATAATACATATGATAAGCAATTTGTTTGAACACCAAGCACCATGGATCATTTAACCTATATTTCTCCTGAATTGCAGGATTATCGGTAGTGAAGATCTCGAAGAGAGTTCTATTTACCTCATCTAAATTTTTACCAAGATACAAATCGGCAAAATGTGGACAAAAAGCTTCACGTAATCCGTCCCCATTAACATTTTCAAAAGCCAATTGGATTCGATCCTGTTTTGTCTCAGAAGCTTTATTAATATAATCGTTAATATCATTAGAATTGTAAACATAGTCCTGATTTAGGATAGGCGTTACATATTGAGCAGACAATTTAAATGTTGATATTGTCAAACCAATTATTGCCATAAACATTATGATCTCAAATTTTCTCATTGTTCTAGTATTCCAATTTTTAGATTCCTAAACTAGAAATCTTCATTTACTTCATCAATTTCTATAAGTTTTTAAAATTATGAATATTATTTCAAATTTCCTATAAGTGCGGGTTTAGCACAATGGTTTCGCGGTTTGCCTTAGGTAAGGAATTCAAAGGTAGCTTGTTTCAGGTTAGTACCATGGTTTAATGGATTTAAAACGATGAGACAAATAAAATGTACCACTTCCTCAAAACTTAAGTTTATAAAGTCCTGCTTTTTTGTCTGCTAAATAAAAACATAAGTCAGCAAATAACAATTTATAAAGTTCTGTAAAGATTTGTATGTTTTATGAAGTGCAAGATCTGAAACAATAAGTGCAACAAAGTCAAGTGCAATTTATAGAAAATTATAATTCCACCATGATTGACACATTTTTTTCAGTTTCACAGGATCAAGTTCTGGATTTCATTAGACCAACCAACTTATTCATTGATTGGAAGAAAATGAATTATGGTAAAAGCCATATCGACGAAAGTCACCGATAATGCAATGAGTAACAAATTGAAAATTATTTTTGAAATACGCCAATAAAAAATCGGAGAAATAATCGTAAATAACAGTAAAGTTAACTTAATCACAGATAAAAGATTCCAGTTAAATATTCGTTAGTAGGAGGTGACCGAGCAATAAATTACATACGCGGTTGCCCTTTACTATTGACTATTTTATTTCCTTTCTAATCGCTTTTAATAAGTTTTTTGCATTCACAATTTGTTCTTCATATTGTCTTATTTGATTATCGCCCAATTGGATCTTAAATGAAACTAAATTATCAATGGCTGGGTCTTCGTGATATTCAAGAAGTGATTTCCGCTTCCTGAAGTCAGAAACTAAAGCACTTGAATTCATAAAATCAAAATTCATAATATAT
Source organism: Bacteroidota bacterium (assembly GCA_024642705.1). Taxonomy (GTDB): domain Bacteria; phylum Bacteroidota; class Bacteroidia; order Chitinophagales; family Saprospiraceae; genus Portibacter. Next base: position 24,268 of record JAHEAQ010000024.1, read on the forward strand.
GGGCCAATTTGATTTCTTGTGTACGCTGTTAACGCAGCATCAACTCCTGCTCCATGAGTGTCCATAGTATTATAGTATAAGAGAATTTGGTCTAACAATTCATTGTTTTCAATGATATTGATTTTACCTGATGAAATCAAGTTTGTCAATGCACTCTTATTTGGTATGAATTTTCGAAAAAGTCTCAAATAGCCTATATAATTGTCAAGTTTGTCATTATCGTATGATAGCGGATTTCTAATTATCTGTAAAAAACTATCATTTCTAGCTATCATATTCTGTTCCACTATGATCACATTTTCATATTGATCAATGTCTTTTGTGATATTCTCTGCTATTTTCTCCAAAAGACTTCGTTCAAAAATACGCTCGTTTTTATATTGATTCCAATTGTTGATTTGGAGTGCAATCAAAATTCCAATCACAACAAGTACGATTTCGCCAATAGCATAAATCAGATATTTGCTGATCTTGTTTTTGGCCATCATTTTTTGTCGTATCCGCCTAAAGACCTTAATCATATTTATAAATTTTTGTCTTGCAATTCCATCTGCATTTAAGCTCTATGTATCCTGCGAATTGTACATTAATCGCAAGAGTTTTATATCATTGATTAAAAGTTGATCATTATGAAACCTAACAATAAGAACATCGGAATACTTTTTTAAAATACATATGCTTTGAGCTTTTCGGGTTATAAATACTTTATTTTTTAACTTTCACCTTCTTTAAGATAACGCTATTTTATTTGCATTCCTCAATAGGGTTTACATACTTTAATCCCCATTTACTCATCTCTATAATTATAGGTTCTAAACTTAATCCCACTTCTGTTAAATGATATTCAACTTTAGGTGGAATTTGTGCAAAAACAACCCTATCTAGAATTCCATCCTCTTCCAATTCACGTAGTTTATTGGTCAGTGATTGGCGACTAATATCTGGGATAACCCTTTGCAATGTACTGTACCTGTTGTATCCTTGTTTAACATAATGAATAATGAGCAGCTTCCATCTATCGCCTATTTTGTTAAGGCTATAGATGACCGGGCAATTGTTCGGGTTATATTCCTTAAGCTTCCTTTTGTGTTTGGTATTCATAAGTCTAAAATTATAGCGTATGTCAATTTATTGGGATTAATCTATTACCAAGACTAATGTAACTATTTTTGCTGAAAATTATCATAAATGCAAGCAATTCAAATCAATCAATATGGAGATAACTCAGTATTGAAAAGTGTAAACATTCCCATTCCTAAGCCAAAACATAATCAGGTTTTAGTAAAACTAAAATCTTCATCGGTAAACCCCATAGATTACAAAATACGTTCTGGATTTTTGGCAAGTCAAATGTCCAAGGAATTCCCATTTACATTGGGTTGGGAAGGGGCTGGAATAATAACTGAAATTGGTAAAGATGCGATCAGATTTAAAATTGGAGATGAAGTTATGGTCATGCCTAATTTTATGCAAGGTGGCACTTATGCCGAGTATGTAGTGGTAAATGAAAATGAAACAGTTCTAAAACCATCAAATATCAGCTTTTCTGAGGCATCTATACTTCCGTTTTCTTTAGGTACAGCCTATACTTCTTTGATCGAAGATGCTAAGATAAAAAACGGACAACGCATTTTGATTCACGGAGCTGGTGGGGCAGTAGGTCAGATGGCTTTGCAAATTGCTAAAATGAACGGTTTGTTTGTAGTAGGTACTGCATCAGGGCAAAATATTCAAGAATTAATTGATTTAGGAATTGATCAGGTTATTGATTATAAGAAAAATGATTTCACAAAAGAAGTTAAAGATTTTAATGTAATTGTGGATCTCGTTGGAGGTGAAACATTGAATAATTCGTACCCATTGATAAAAAAAGGAGGAACAATCATTACTACAACTCAACCTCCATTAGAATCAGAATTAATTAAATATGGTATTTCTGGAAAAATGACTTTTACGACATATGAAGAGCATAAATTCAAAGCAATTAATGAATGGATCGAGGGGGGAAAAATTAAAATAAAACCACCATTGGTTTTTAAAATATCAAATGCTTCAGAAGCTTTAGCAAATGTAGAAAGCAGAAAAGCAAAATCAAAGATTGTTTTTGAATTTTGATTCAAACCGTTTTGCAAATTAAACAAAACAAAAATGGAACACCATAAAGAGTTGTTTATAACTAATTTTGATGAAGGCACTTCTTTTTCTTTGGCTGGAGGTAATTATAGAATTATTATCTCGGGAGCACAGACCAAGGGTGAGTTTTCAGTCATTGAAATGACGGTACCACCAAATGCAGGTCCTAACCCTCATTCTCATGAAAATATCAATGAATCCTTTTATGTGCTGGAAGGAGAAATCACTTTTCAAACAGAAAGAGGTAAAATAAGAGCAAAAAAAGGAACTTATGTTAATATACCCTTGGGAGGGCTCATCCACAGTTTCAAAAATACCTCATCGGAAACAGCTATATTATTATGTACCGTTACGCCTGCAGGTTTAGAGGATTGTTTTTTGGAAGCTAATAATTATTTAACGAATAATACGGAGGATACTGATTTCGAAAGAAAGGCAAAACTAACATCTATAGCCGAGAAATATGGGAATAAAATGTATCAAATTGACTTTTTTGAAGAAAAATAAAACTCTGTGAATACTTAGGCAGAAAATTTAATTCTCTGGAGTAATGATCTAAAGATTTTTATTTATCATTTGGTATTGTGCATTGCACTTTCGTCGAATAGTTGTCAAGTGGATTTTCAATTAAAGTTATAAGTATAAAAAACCTTAAAATCCCGAGAGGATTTTTTGGAATTGGCGAAAACAAGCAATTATTTATAGCAATATATAGGCAACTTTATTCATTTCACCAAGGCAGATTCAATTCTTTAATTTCAGATAAGTAAAAATATTCAAGTTTTTCTATAAGATTCTGTGAAATTAAAATATCTGTGCTTTTAACATTACTTGTTAGTTGTTCGATATTTACATTTCCTGGAATAACAGTGGAAACAGCTTCATAAGCTAAACAAAATGCTATTGCAATTTGGGCTAAATTCTCTTCTGCTCCAAGATAGGTTTTAACAGTGTTTACAAGATCTGCTCTAGTATTAATATCTTCTTTAGACCATCGTGTTCGGATATCCTCAAACTTACTGTCAGCATTGTATTTACCAGTTAACCAACCTGAATCAAGTGGGATTTTAACAATGATACCAACTTCTTTGTTTTTTGCCATTTCAAATCCGCGCAAAGTATCTTGATGAAAGATATTAAAAAATACCTCCATCACTTTCGAATTTGTCGTATCCATTAACAACTTCATATCTTCATAGGTGTCTAAAGATGCACCATATGCCTTTATTTTACCTTCTTCAATTAACTTTTCGAGTATCTCGTAATGGTCATTTTTATTTCCGTCAAAATATTCAGAAGGTGGGTTATGAATAATAAGTGAGTCAATATAATCTAATTGGAGTCTTTTCAAACTACCTTCTAAAGAAGATCTAATATAATCAGAACTAAAGTTCAAAATACCTGTATTCGTATGGCCGAATTTTGTATTAATTACAATTTTACTTCTATCCGTGCTTTTAAGTGCCTTGCCCAATCTTTCTTCACTCGTGCCATGCCCATAATTTGGAGCTGTATCAAAAAAATTGATACCCAAGTCCAAAGATTTATGAACCAGTTCAACAGCTTCATTTTCTGTCATACTTTTCCAGCCAGAATTTTGCCCTAATTGCCAAGCTCCAAGACCAATTTCAGAAATCTTTATTGAGTTTTTAATGTAATTTTTATATTTCATTTTGTAGAAAATTCATTGTTCTTAAGATTTAACATGCTAAAGAGATAGCATTTTTTTTCTCCATAATGCTGCTTAATAGGATTTTTGCTTACAAACTCCAATTATTCCTAAAAGTAGTTAATATTTCTTGCAGGCTTTCCAGCTATTCAACCCGATTGCTTCGTTGCTGTATAATTACTCTTTCGTTAGGTTAAAATGACACTAGGTCAAGGGCTAATTAACAATTATTTTTAGTCCAAATAATCCAAAAAAGCATTTTTAGCTTATTTGCGAGTACATTTTTTTTGGAAAATGCAGTTTAGTCTTTAGTTTAATAAGTGTTTGCACTATAATGAAAGAATAAATCACTTCAGAAAGCAATGTAATGGCTGTAATTTACCCAGTTCAACATCAGGATTATAAAAGCTCATTGCTGCCAATAATTAAACCCGCATTAGACATTCTATTCCTACTGGAAATGAATGCTATTTTCCGAAGCTACTTCCTTTGAATATCAAGTTCTTCTAATTTATGATGTATGTTTTCCATACTGGATTGATTCTAGGCTCGATCGTGACAGATTTACATTAGTTTGGATTAATAATATCTACATCCTCAACTGGCATCTTTATATAACTTTTTAGTTTCAACTTCTCCATCTCAGCCAATTCCTCTGCCCCAAAAGTCTCTTTATCTGCTTTAAAACTAACTTTCCAAATTCTTCCAATCTTAGAATCTGAAATAAACAAAGATCCATCAGGTCCCTCTGCGAGTCCCATTGGTCGATACTTCGTTTCTTCCATTTTTACTATTGGTTCCACTCCAGCAAATCCATCGGCAAATACTTCCCAATCTCCTGTTGGCTTACCATCTTGGAAAGGCACAAAGGCAACGATGTAACCAGCTTGAGGATAAGGAGTTCTATTCGTGGATCCATGAAAGGCAACAAATGCTCCTTCTTTATATCTCGATGGGAATTGATTTCCTTTGTAAAAAAGCATATCATTGGGAGCCCAATGTGCGGGAAACCCCATTAAAGGCGCCTTATATTTATTAGATTCCTTTAAACCATCTCCGCCATATTCTGGCGAGAGCATGCGTGATTTCTTGAAGTGATCATAATAGGTATAAGGCCAACCAAAATCGTCATCGGCCTCAATCTTTATAAATTGCTCAGCTGGCAAAACTGCGTTTTCCCATTTTGTATAATACTGAGGAGCGTGGCCGTGCAAATAATCCCTTCCATGATTGACTGCATAAAGGGAATTATCATCATTATTCCACGCCATCGCAACTACACTTCTAATTCCTGTCGCAAATCGTTTGCCATCTAACGGAGATTGATTATTCTTAGCTTCATCAAATTTCCAGATCCCTCCAAGAATATCAAGTTGCTTACAAGGAAATTCTCCTTTCACATTTGCGACGACTCCTTGTGGTACAGTTTTCCAATCTTCGCATACATTTGTTGGAGCACTAAAAGTAACATACATGCTTCCCTCGTTATCAAAAGCTATCGATTTAGCATTGTGCCATCGAATTGGATATGGATCAACTACAATCTGCTCTGGAGAACCATCTGGAATTAATTTTCCAGGTGTTAATTTCTGTCTATATACAATATGTTCTGAGCTGAAATATAGATAGTCCTTATGAATACGCATTTCCGTCGCGAAATTGCCATCATTCGGGTAAGATCCAAAACGTTCAATAAGGTCTGCTCGCCCATCTGAATTTGTATCTCTTAAAGCCATATTGCCATTAATACCTTTATCAATCCGCAACTTGATGTACACATCTCCATTATCACGAATTGCAAGGTGACGACTTGGCCCAACACTATCAGCAAAAACGATATGTTCAAAACCTTTGGGAAGAATTAGCTCTTGCTCCAACTTCCATTTTTCCAATGATGATGAATTTGATATTTCTGAAGAACATGCAGTCAAAAAGAGAGCTATGCAGGCTATTGATATACCTTTTAAGATCATTACATCTATTTTCATTTGAGCAAATATCTCTATATTTTTTGAAAGAATAACATCCTAGAACAAGCTATTTTTATGAACATGCAATCCCGACATAACCAAACACAAAATAATCATAAAATTTTAAGAAGCAATGTCAACCAATTCTCGGTAATATCTTAAACTATGTATTTAAATATTAAGCCATTAAACTTTGTGACGGTTTGTTATACTTTTTTGCGGTCCATTCTTAGCCAAAGTCATGAAAGTCCTAGTAATATAAAAAAGGAACACTAGAAAGAGTTAAAATAAGGCATGAACCGAAAGCAACCTTTCGGAAGGGATTCATTTACAGTTATAATTTATGAAATTATTCTCCATTTAATTGATTGGCGATCGTTAGCAAACATTGCTATAGCTCCCCACAGCAAGGTTTCGCCGCCTCGACAATTGTAAGCCATTTTCTAGCTACCCTTTAGTTTTTCGCCTTGAGCCGATAACACTACTAATTCATATTAATTCGTCCAAAACATCCCATCTAGAAACGTATTTGGTCGGTTCATTCTTTTTATTAGTTACTAACCAAAAGCTATTTGAGTTCACATTATTTTCAATCAGTCAAGCTCTCAACTTTTCGGAAGATTCTATTTCAACTTTCTCGAAATTTTCAGTTTCTATCTTTTTTCAATGGCTTATAACTTTCAAGGCTATGGCAGGTTCCGTTTTTTATGTAAATAGTTTACTTTTATTTCATTTATCATTTTAATAGTTTCATTCCAAAACCTGGTGATTCTGAAACCTGTATATTCCCATCTTTGATGGTATAAGCTCCGTAATCAATATCATCAGAGATACAGGTTACACCTTCAATGGTAACTACATTTCCACAAGCAGCGGCTATATGTGTAATATAGTGGGTTTTAAGCATGCTCCCGAAAGCATGCGGACTTGCCAACATATTATATTCTATTAATTGAGGCATTAATTTCCGCCACCGTGTAAATCCAAACGAATGAATATCAGCAAGGTATGCATTCATAATCCTGTCTTTCCCCATTTTCATACATAAGTCATGATCTGGTTGCGCTTCCCCATCGGCATAAAGCGTTTTTGCAAATCCATTTTTATTCATCCATCGCCTAAGTTTTTTCCCATCCTCGTAATTCTCAAAAAATGGTTCTTCTACCCATAACAATGGAATATCACCAATTCCCTTAAGAAAATCAATGGTATCCTTAAGTGTATATTCATCGTTTGAGTCGACCAGGAGTTCAATATTAGGGAAGGTTTCATGAATTAGTTTGACGATTTCGATGTCCTTATTCAAACCAATATCATGAGGATACCATTTTCCACTTCTGCCAATTTTAACTTTAAGCTGACGGTAGCCATAATCGATGTCCCACTGGCAATTTTTCAGAATTGTGTCCAATCCGGCCGGATTGTCTTCCGGTTCCAGTTCGTCGAAATAAATCATGCCACTATAAACGGGGGTATTTTTTGCACCCTTTGCACCTAGTAATTGATAAACGGGTTTATCGAGAATAACACCCATTAAATCGTGTAAAGCCAGGTCTATATAAGGACTCAAGTCTTGTCGCATACCTTTCTCCGGAGAGATTAGTTCAGATACTAACCTACCTTCGAGTTGAAATAATTCTTCGTCACTAAAACTCCTCCGACCGAGTGCCCAACCCATTGCTCCCTGGTCTGTATGAAGTTTGAAAATATCGTCCGTATTGTACTGCCCATGATTATCTCTTCTCGCATTTTTACCAACATGCCTTGGCCAATGGTAATCGTGTTTTGACCTTTCGACCTTAGTAATTTTGTGCTTTTTCAGTTCGGGGTACTTTTCGCCATTTTCTCCGGCAAATACATTCCAGGGAGTAAAGCTGGCTAATGCTGTTACATGTGCTGTGTTTTGTATGAATTTTCTTCTTTTCATAACTTCATGATTGATTGATTTCTAAATCATTTTTCTGCCTTATCCATTGTGTCTAACAATTATGTGCAATTCTTATATCCATACTATAATTTTATCCCAAATTAATTAAGATTATGGGACTAATTATTTTTTAACTACACTAGCCACCCTATAATTTTAATTTTTGTTTTATGCTGGGTTTAATTCATCTAAACTTTATTGTGTATAAGGCACGGTTTCAGTTGAATCTATTGTATGTCCCCATTTTTGTATATAGGAAGAACCATGCAAAAATTCATCATCCAGTCGTTTGAGTTCTTTATCGAGTAATTCTCCTAAATTTTTGGCAATTGATTCAAATGCAGGATTTCTAGCAAGATTATTTAATTGATACGGATCTTCAACATTATCAAAAAACAACCATTCTCCAGACAAATCTTTAGCATAGGTATATCTTTTGGTTACAACCCCTCTAAACTCTTTACCTCCTTCAGATCTTAGCCATTGTCCAAAGGGTTGAAAACATGCAACTAATGAAGCTTCTCGCTTATCTTCTTTATTTCCAAGAATGACACTTGTTATATCTTCTCCATCCAATCCATCAGGGACTTTTAAACCTGACATTCCCAACATTGTTGGTAAAATATCCAACGTATTTAACAGAAAATCACTTTTCTTACCTTGCTTCCCAAATAATGCAGGGTATTTGATAATGAATGGTACTTTAGCCGATTCTTCATAAATTCTTTGCTTTTTTCTTTGACTATGACTGTTTATTAAGTCTCCATGATCTGAAGTAAAAACAAAAATGGTATTGTCTTCAAGATTATTTGTCATGATCGCATCCTGCAATTGTTTGATGTAACTATCAAGTGCAGAACAATGCGCATAATATCCTTTCAATATATCTTTCGTATCTCCATATAATTCTTCTGGAACATTTGGTCTTATCTGTAAATCCATATTTTCATAAAAGTCCTGAAATTCCTTTGGTGCAGTATTATATGGTGCATGAGGTGGGCCCCAAGAAAGTATCAATAAAAATGGACTTTCATTTTTTGCTTGCGCTTCAATATAAGCAATGGCATCTTTTGTTTGAGCTTCTGCATCGTACCCATTCCATGAATGCAATTCATCATCATTTCCCCAGTAATTTGAATTATTATAGTTATGAGAGCACTCTAAAACTTTCCAATAATCAAAGCCTTGTCGTCTTTCTTTTGGAATAAATGAAGAACGACCATGACCATCAATGTGCCATTTGCCAATAAAGGCCGTATTGTATCCTTCCTGTTTATAGAATTTTGCAAAACTTTTAGAATCAGGATTAAGGGATACATCATTCATAAACATACCGTTTTTTAATGGGTATTGCCCTGTCATCACCATCGCTCTATATGGTGTACATACAGGATAGGTTGAAACTGCATTTGTGAAATATACTCCCTCCGAAGCTAGTTTATCAAGATTAGGTGTCAAAACATTTGGGTTTCCAGCATAACCCAATGCTTCTGCTCGCCATTGATCTGCTATAACGTATACGATATTAGGCTTTTCAATTTTATCAACACATGAAATAATGAATGAAGACAAGAATAGAATAAAAATTATTTTTTTCATTTTATTTAAGTTAAAGTTTGCTCATAGTATCGTGTTTTTGCCTTGAGCATAAAGTTTTAGTGTCTGGCTAGCTACGTTGATTATTACTTAATTCTGATATTACAAAACGAAATGAAAATATACCAAAATTTTCAGAAAAAGGTTAAAACAAACAAGTACTTAAGATCATTTTTATATTTAGCTTATTTTATTCAATATTTCAATTATTGCTTTTATTTAGTCAAAAACAATTTTATTTAAACCAAATAATCAATAAAAGTATTTTTAGCTTGTTTATAAAGTCTTTCATAGAAAAATTGGAGACCTTTCCTGTTAGATCGTAAAAAATTTTCATCCTTTTAATTTCTTAAAGGACCTATTCCTTCTTTTTAAAGTAGATTATTAAACTAAATTTTTCTATCTCTAAATATTTTACAAATAAAATAACTGCCAGAGACCAAGAATCCTTCTTTACGAAATCCTTAAATGACATCAATTACCATTGATTCCCACTAAATTTTTGTATAAAATCCACAGTAATAATGTTTCATTAATACAATTTTAAAAAACGAAAAAATGGGCTTTTTCAAATGATCTATGTTTGAATAAAACATGCAATCATTCACGAATCTAAAGATCTTATTCCTATTTATAAATTTTGTCTGGCCATTCCATTCTAAAAAATTGACTTTGTTACTTTAATATAAAATAACAATTATTCTCATTTTTTTTCATAAAAATTGCCCCCAATCCTTATTATTTGGCTGTATTGGAGGTAATTCTTTGCATTCATTTTGTACTGCAAAAAAGAAATTTGCCTCCCGACCTTTCTTGATCGCTTTCTTGAAGGTTTCCATGAATTTCACACTTAGGGATCGTTCGCACATAAAGATAATTTAATCATCACCTATTGCTTGGTAAGTTCAATAATCTGATCTATAGTCTGACTTAGTATTTTAAGATCCGCCTGGTCACCATTTAAAATTTCGTTTAAGTTACTGTATCTGATACCAATCAAATTTTTAAATTCAGTACTTTGTAAAAAATCCCAGTTCATTTCTTTAAGAGGTCTTATGTTTTTTACATATCTGGTTTCATAATGTTTGATCATATACGGCCTATGAAAATTTATAACCTGATATCTTGCATCCATTTCGTCTTCATTATAATCTAAGTATAAGTCAGTCCAGTTTTGAAGTAATTTTCGTAATTCAACATTTGAAATTAAATCGAAAGAAGACGTATTTACTAACGTATTTATGGTAGATTGTTGAGGGTTAAATGTCCAATTATAGTAGGTTTTATCCAACAGGGAGACAATGCTATCAATTTTAATTTTATTTAAATCAATTGGCATCATGTCTAATAAGGTTTCAGTTGCTTCATAAGTCATCACATGATAACTTTTAACCAACCTTAGCTGTTCTTTGTTTTCTAAAAATTCCTTATGTATATCCTGCAATAATTGAGTTTCAGTTTTATGTCTTTTATAATTTGAATTCCATTCGGATATTTGGAGAGCCAATAAAATACCTATGACAACCAAAACAATTTCACCAAGCGCATATTTAAAATATTTTCCAGCTTTCGCTGAAGCTTCAGCCGACGAGCCAGCTTTGTTTTTCTCCATTAGGTTGAATCTAATTCGTCTAAAAAATTTAATCATAGGAGTTTTTGTTTTTGTCTGGCCATTTCATTCTAAAAAATTGACTTTGTTCCTTTAATATAATGTAACTATTACTTTAATTTTGATTTTTTCATAAAAATTGCTCCCCATTCGCGCTCTTGAAGGTTTCTCAGACCTTCACTTTGTATTGATAACTATAATTCTGACTAAGGTTAGCTTTTCCTTTGAGCATCAGAATTCGTTTTTTAGTCCTTTTGCTAAGATAATCATCTTGCCACTAACGCGAAAAATAGCAAGAGAAATTAATTTGTAGTTTTGATTCAGTTTTAAACCCATTAAAGCACTTTACAATAAAATTGATGTAAAAGGAAAAGTAAAAAGCTAGCAGTCATTGCTATTAGTAATAAGTTGTTAAACCCGCATTTTCAATGGTTAAAAATCAATTGCTTTACAATGAAAACCACAGAAAGATGTAGCAAAATAATAAGGGATTGTATTTGTTTTTCTACTCAGTTCTTTGTTGTGCCCAGTTATTCTTTGTTGTACACTAGATTACCTCTATAAAATGTTTTTAACAATTTCGTTTTATGAATATCCATCGGCTCAACTACAAACAAGTTTTTGTCCAATACAATAAAGTCAGCCCATTTTCCTATTTCAAGTGAACCTGCTTCCTTTTCCATAAACTGCGCATATGCACCTCCAATTGTAAATGCTGCTAATGTTTCTTGTAAGTCCAGACTTTCTTTTTTTTCAAATATCAGTTCATCTTTTGAATCAATATCTTTCCGGGTGATGGCCTTTTGTATAGCTTCCAAGGGACTTATCGGAGTAACGGGAAAATCGCTCCCAGCAGAAAGAAGACTGCCCTCATTTACAAAAGATTTAAATGGATGCAATTGATGAACTCTCTTTTCGCCAATTATTGAAGGCAGTAGTTCAGTATAATAGTTTGAATTGTCCATCCACCAAAATTGCATATTAGCGATAACGCCTAGTTTTTTGAATCTTGGAATATCGACTGGGAGAGGAAGGTTAACATGGGTTATCTGATGTCTTCTTAAATTATTACTGTTAACCTGAATGGCATATTCAATCCCATCTAAAGATGCCCTAATAGCCCTATCACCAATCGCATGAAAATGAAGTTGGAACCCGGCTGAATCCAATTTCTGTATAATATATTTTAATTGAAGAGAATCATATAATAATGAGCCTCTTTCTGCTGAATTTAAATAGGGTTCCGATACAGCTGCTGTTTTCGATTCTAAGGTGCCATCAATAAATAACTTTACTGTATTTGTTTTTACATTTTTTGACTGATACCTTTTACTTAATGTTATTAAACCTGATAATCTATCGTCTAAAGAAAGGTTGTCATTCTTTATCAAATAAGGTAGCCCAAAAGACAAATTAAAAGAAGTAAGCAGGCCTATGGAATCCGCATCATGATACAGTTTTAATAAAGTAATATCAAAAGAGGAAGGATCCTGCACACTGACGATACCATTTTCAGCCAGCAGACTAGAAACACGTGTAAAAGTATATTCCACATCAGCCTCTAGGTAATTTGCTTTAGGAGTTATTTGAGTTACTAGTTCTCTAGCATCTTCTTTAATCCAACCGGTGGGTTCTCCAGTATTTTTATCTTTAACTATCCAATCCTCATGGTCTTTATAAACAGTTTCTTTCTTTATATCAGCCAATTGAAGCGCTTTGGAATTAACCCATATATTGTGAAAGCCTATATCATAGAAAAATGCCGGCTTATCAGGAATTATTGAATCAAGGATGCTTTTGTTAGGACCATCTTCACCAAATATTTCAGGAAAATAACCAGCACCTGTTATCCATAGGCTATTCTTTTGTGCAACAAGACCTTCTTGTATTTTCTTTATTGTTCCTTCAATAGTGTTAGATTGAATTTTCCAAAACCTTCCTTCATCCAAAACTGCTTGTAAAATGTGGCAATGCATATCATAAAATGCTGGCATTATAAATTTGCCTTCGCAGTCTAATATCTTGGTAGTTTTATTTTTGAGTTTATTTGCTTCTTTCAGAGAGCCAACATAGATTATTCTGCCATTTTTTATTGCCATTGCTTCTGCCCAGGTTTTTGCAGCATCCACAGTATAAATTTCAGCATTTACAATTAATAAATCTGCATAAGATTCCGCATTCCTTTTGCCCTGTCCATAGGTAGTATAGGAAATAAATAGTACTATAAAAATGAAATTTGCTTTCATTTTGATTTTAGGTCTTGATGTTTTAATTAGGTACAAAGATTGCCGATAAGAATAGTAAGGGATTAAAACCTACTTACTATTCGGTTTTGCACTTCATCAAAATTACAATTTTTCGGATAATCTCTTATTGCTAATTTGATAATTTGGCAGATTCTGCTAGCATGCACTTACTTTGGGTTTGGTACTAAACCCTGGTTATTTTTATACCTTTTCGGCAATAGTTATTTTTAAGTTTTATTTAGATTAGCTGGATGCTTTTATTAGAAAATTTAATCAATGGCTAGCTGTTTAATCACTTATTTTCTTTAGCATCTCTTTCGCATTGTCGTTATCTGGGTCTAATTCTAAGGATTTTTTATACGCTTTAATACTATTTTCGACATCTCCCATTTCCAGAAGGCATTCACCATAACTGTCGTAAGGGTTTGAATGGTTAGGAAATAAATCTATATTGAGTTTGAAAATTGTAAGTGCTTCAGAGTATTGTTTTCTATATAGAAAGCTATAGCCTAAACTATTGATGCTATTTTCGGAAATATTGTATTCCGAATTAGTCATATCATCATTTTTAATTATTTTAACTAATTCATCAATAGACATTCCACTATCCAATAGATCGGACAAATACTTTCGTGGTATACGATTGATGAACTCAGGTTTTTTTGCTAATTCCAACTCATGTATCAAAATTTCTGTAAAACTATCGTTGTCCTTTTTTAACTGCGTAAGATTTGAATAAACCCAGGAGGTTTTAAATCGTAAATCAAAAAGAAGTTCATCCAACTCGACAGTTCCATATTGTGCTTTAAGTTTAGAATGCTCGATCATGTTGATAGCAGCTAAAGGATAGAATGAGTATTCCCTTAATTCTAAAGCATCTTTGGTATTATGGATGCCAAATTTATTAAAAAAAGGCCTTAAACGCTCCTTTTTGAATTCATTCCACTCATTATATGCTTCTTGAGTTACTTTTTCTTGCCTAATGTAGAATTTCAAAAGGTTACGAACCTCTTCATTAGATACTGATCCCAATAATATTTCATATTTTTCGGTAATATCAAGCTGATATGGAAAGATCCACTGTATAGGATTATAATAGGTTGGTGATTTGGGCTCTGCCATTCCTCTGGATTCATCATAAACTTGGAAGGTTTTGTCGAGATTATTCTGAATACTATTTATATTATTAATTGTTGATTTAAATTGATCATTTAAATCAATCAAAAGTTTACTATAGATTTGTAACTCATTATTATAAGCTTTTCGCGCTTCATTCCAGTTATTTATCTGTAAAGCAATCAAAATTCCAATAACGACAAGAATAATTTCTCCGATTGCATAGATTAGATATTTACTTAACTTATTTTCAGTCAGAAGTCGCTGACGTATGTGTCTAAAAAACTTAATCATGTTATCAAATATTTAGAGCCCATCGCATCCTTGGCAGGAGCGTCGGGTCCTTCATTAAAAATGATGGATTTTCCGCAGGAAAATCTACCATAACAATGGGGCAACGACCTTTGTTTAAGCCTAAAATAAGCAATTAAGTTTATAAAGAGTTCTGCGTTGGTTATTTTTCATGACTTAATTAGTCTTTAGGTATTCATCTATCCCTTCAATACCCTTTACTACAAATTCAATAGTTCTTCTAAAATCGTCCACTTCCATATTCCTTCCAAGAACAGCCTCACTAATTAATGATTCATATTTAGAGTCATTAATCAAATATTCATAATCATTAGGTATTGCAACACGAGTATATCCTGTACTTTCACTAATATTTGGGATTAATTTAGTTCTAAAATTTTCCTGATAATAAGGAAATAGTATGTTTGCTGCATTTCTTCTTGTACTTACTTTAGTTAATATTCGTTTATAACCTGCCTCATAAATGTCTGTAATTATTATTCTCAAAGAATCCGACTTAATTAGTTCCAAATTGCCTGATTTAAGAGTTTCGTAAGTAGATGTTTTAGGAAAAAAGAAGCTAAACTGAATACTATTATAAAAATCCAAATACATTGAATCGTTAAGTATTGGTTTTTTCTGGATATATTTATAAATATTTAATGTAGATTTTTGATAGTCCTGAATTCTCCCATAATCAGTTCTTAATTCTTGAAGTGAAGATTCAAGTTCAGATTTGAGGTTTTTTAAAGTGACCGCTTCCTTTATATTTATTTTTTTATTTTCATTCCAATCATTAATTTGTAATGCAATCAAAATTCCAAGAACAACTAGTATGATTTCCCCCATTGCATATATTAGGTATTTTTTAATCTTCCCTTCTAAAAGCAAATTATGTCGGATCTTTTTAAATAACTTAATCATGGAAAATAGTTTGTCTTAATGAACCACATATTGAAACTAAAACCAGCAAGTGGTCTATAAAGTTACACTTGCCACCATAGTTTTTGCTATTTACTGACAGTTATTTGTAGGTTTTTTTATACTTGTCCTTTATATTTTGGATCAAAATCGACCATCCATTCAATACCGTATTTGTCTCTAAACATCCCAAAATAGGATCCCCATGGACTATCGCCAATTGGAAATTCAATTTGTCCACCTGCTGAAAGTCCATTAAATATTTTATCAGCTTCTTCTTTGCTTTCCGCACCAACTGAAATTTTAGACCTGTTTTCATTCTCATTGGTACGCCCCATGCTTTCTGGAACATCATTTGCCATTAATACATTTTTGCCAATTGGTAAGGCAATATGCATTATCTTGTTTGCTTCTTTTTCTGAAACTGGGTTATCAGGGCTTGCGACATCTTTGAAACGCATTATCATTGCAATCTCACCGCCAAATACAGATTTGTAAAAATTGAACGCTTCTTCGGCATTTCCGTTGAAGTTAATGTGAGGATTGATTAGTGCCATAATTTTATTCTTTGTTTTTAGATGTTATTTGAATAATTATTTGAGAACCCAATTTTCAAATTTAGGGCGAACTGCTTATCGAAATAGGCTTTCACTAGAACATTTGCTTACCATTGAAAGCAATTATCGAATATACCTTTTTAGCAATAGTTTTATTTAATTTTAAATCCCTTTTTTTATATATTTTAATACCAATATGCAATTACGGCATGACCTCCAAAGAAAATAGTTTTCCTTTCCCCGCTCATTCAAGGCTTTAGGCTTTTTTGCTCCGCCCCATGAAGATGAGTTATTTTCGAGAATGGGTTACCGTTGCATTTGGAAAATGCAGTAAAAAGGACGCCATGATTATTTCAAGTTTGTTGTACTTTTGAGTTATTTTTTTTGGTTGCGAAGTTTATCTAAAAGGTTATTGGTTTTGTCTCTAATTATGGGTAAAATATCCAAACTCAATCTATAACTATCACTTTTTGTAATTATTAATGAATTAAATTCAGTAGCGTGATTTAATAATGAGATATTATTCCAAACTTTATCAGCTGCGACTGTTCCGTTTTTAATCAAATTATTTTTAAAGGTAAAAGGATATTTTCGTGAGTAGAAAGAAAGATTATTTAAATAATTTTGAATTGTAATATTCGTGTTAAAAACAGCCTTTTCTTGTAGATTGTATATTTCATTTAAATCCTGAATCACATCAGGAGTGAATAATGCCAAATGACCTGTTGTATTTAAAATCCCATATGTCTCTTTTGCATAGTCAATATTTACTGATATTTTGAAATTGTATTCATATCTTGCAATTCTTAAAATGGTGTCAAGGGGGTTAACAGATTTAACCACTCGATCTTCAAAATTCTCAATATTTTTTAAATCTTCTTCAATATTTCGAATTGCAATACCAATATTTATGCTATCCATCGAAAGATTTTCAATCAAATTCTCTATATAATTATTAACAAGGTTTTTGTTTTTATGTCTTTCATTCAAATTATTTAATTGCAACGCAATCAATATTCCAACTACCACTAGTACAATTTCGCCAATAGCATATTTCAAATACTTTCCTTTATTGTTTTCCATTTGGTCTTTTCTAATACTTTTAAAAAAATTTATCATGATATCAAATATTTATAAGCAATCCCATCCTCGGCAGGAGCCTCGGTTCCTTCATTATAAAAGATGGATTTACCATCTTTCATTTTTGTTTTGCACCCCCACTCGGTTTCGTGGTTTACTCTCTTTAAGGTCGGCAACCCATCCTCGCGATGTACGCTCGGTTCGTAACCTAAAATGTCGCTGCCATTTTTCCTGCGGATCAACTACTCACTTTTCAAGATCATTCGTACATCTAAAAAACTTAATCTTAATTATAAATTTTGTCTGGCGATCCCTTTCTTATTAGGCGATTTTTTTCATTAATATAAAACAACTATTGCTTTAATCAATAGTTTTTTCATAAAAATTGCCGCCCATCCGTGCCGGTTCGCTCTCTTGAAGGTCTCCCAGACCTTC
>JAHEAQ010000024.1:41917-45023 GCA_024642705.1 Bacteroidota bacterium
TGCCGCCCATCCGTGCCGGTTCGCTCTCTTGAAGGTCTCCCAGACCTTCACCCTTCGGGATCGTTCGCTCATTTAAAGAATTTAATCGTCTAATTTTTATATCGGTTTATCTCATTTTGACCAACAACATTAAGCTTAAATGAGTATGCATTCCAGTTGTTAGATGCAGTAAAAGAATGGTTTAGCCCTGCCATATCAGATGATTCGGTTCGCATAATCATTTAAGTGTTAGTTAACTTTCTTTTATTACATTTTAAAACTTACAATTTTATCGATTCTTTGCAGAAGATTTTTCAGTTAGTTTGATGCTCAGAATCATAAGGGTATTCCTGAGTTATTATCTTGCTAAAGGTGCAAAAGAAAGATTGCGTGGTCTTAGCGATCTTTTTAACTTTTATCAACAACATGCGCAACATCAGTTACAATTAATACGCTTTCTGCTCCTTTAGATAGCTGTAATCCTCACTGCGAGAATTTTCGGTTGAAATTTGATAAGGGTGTTAACTCATTTATTTACCTTTAAGACCATGAGCATTTCAATTGAGTTTCGGGATCTCTTAATTCTTATAGGAATTGGGAATGGGTTGATTCTGGCAATCTATATGTTGGTTGGTCGTGAACGATCAATCGCTCGATCCTTCCTGTCACTGCTGATCATCTGCCTGTCATACAATGTTCTATTGTATGTGATCCTCAAATACAGGGTTTTTGATGATTACCCAATCTTACATTGGTTGCCGTTTGGACTTTCCTTCATTATTGGTCCTCTACTCTACTTTTATGTTCAGGCCATTATTTCGAACTCCTTTAGGATGACATTGAAGCGGTATTCGCATTTTTTATTGATTTTACTCGATTATCCTCATAGTTTCTATCATATCATTTATGGAAGGGAAGTGTTACACCTTGACTTACATTACTTTTTGGATAAATTTTCATTCTTCTCAATAATTGCCATCGGTATATATTTATACCTTACTTATAAGCTTGTCCATAATTATAATAAACAGCTTCCCAATTATTTATCTAATCCACAGAGGTTTCGTCTTAATTGGTTGAGTGACTCAATAATCGCATGCTCAGGATTTTTTCTAGTTGTTTTTGTTTACGGAGCTTTTGATTTCGTTTTTGATTTTAATTTTGAGTCGGCTTATGTATTGAATGTCATCTTTACTGTTGCCATCATTTGGCTAGGATTGAGAGGAGTGAGGCAAGACCAAAATACAATTGATTTTCCTAAACAACCTTCACCAAAAAATGAGCAGGATGATGGCGAGCAGATTATACTAAAACTGCAAGAAGTGATGGAAGGTCAAAAGCTGTATTTAATTCCTGATTTGACATTGCGTAATGTTGAAGATCAGGTTGGGTTTACATCCAAAGATATCTCTTTGGCGATAAATCAATTGCTGGAAAAGAACTTCTATCAGTTTGTCAATGATTACAGGATAGAGGAGTTCAAGAGCAAAGTCATTGATGCTTCAAATAATCACCTGACCTTATTGGGTATCGCGCAAGAATCAGGCTTTAGCTCCAAGGCTACATTTAATAGAGTTTTTAAAGCGAATACCGGCCTTACACCAAAAGAGTATTTGCTAAAGTGCAAAGCAAAAGGTCTCAATAAAATTCCATGAGACCTCTGAAGTGATAAATTGACCTTCTGGTAACCCATTCTTTCGTTCTTTTGTGGACATCAAATATTAAAAGAATGAAAAAGTTAATCTTCTTATGCTCTTTCCTTTTCGTATGTATCAGTTCAGTATGCGGCCAAAGTAATCTAATTTATGCTGACCGAGATCACCTTGATGCGATTTCAGAAGCAAGAAATTATGTGGATTCCCTTAGGGAGGTATTGAAAACTCAGGGACTTGCTGTATCGATTAGTATTAAAGATAAGATGGTCTGGTCGGAAGGGTTTGGATATGCAGATATCGAAACGAGTGAGCCCATTACTGAAGATACAAAATTCCGGATTGGAAGTGTCTCAAAATCTTTGACCTCCATTGGCCTTATGAAGCTTGTCGAGCAAGGAAAGCTCTCTCTTGACGATAATGTACAGACTTACTTGCCTGATTTTCCGAAGAAAAAATTCCAATTCACCATTCGGCAACTAGCCACTCATCAGGCAGGTATCTCACATTATTCGAAGGAGGATTACTACATCAATGAACGATTCAATTCACTTGATGAAAGTTTAGAAATATTTCAGGATCGGGACCTTGCATTCGAACCAGGTACAAATTTTTTATACAGCACCTTCGGTTATGTTTTGCTAAGCGCAGTTATGGAGGAGGCTTCCGGGATGGACTTTTTGGATTATATGCAAAAAGAAGTGTTTGAGCCTTTAGGGATTCGAAATACGGTGCCAGATGATTTGGGAAAAGACATACCTCACAAAGCAACTTTCTATATGCCCGGTGAGCAAACGCCTCTTCAAACCGTTGATTTGAGCTATAAATGGGCTGGTGGGGGCTATCTATCCACAACGTCAGATATGATTAAGATCATCGATCAACTTGATGACTTAATTAGCGAGGAATCTATCGAACAACTTTGGACACCAGCTCCTTTGAGAAATGGAGAGATGAACCCGCAATCTTATACTATGGGTTGGCGTAAGAAAACAACCGATTCAGGTGAAGAGATCATACACCACGGTGGACTTTCACCTGGCGGGCGAGCTTTTGTAGCTACGCTGCTTAAAGAGGATATGACCGTGGTATTATTGGCCAATTCAACCGTTCAATTTGACCTTAAAGAGGCTCTTTCAATTGTTGATTTTTTCAGAAATCAAAAACCAAACAAATGAAAAATGTTAAAAAAATATTTTCCCTATTCCTATTGTTGATGCTACTCTCTTGCAGCGCAAATGAATTGATAATGGAGCAATGCGATCAAGTTGTCAAAGATCGAAATTTAGAATTAAGAGAAAATTTAAGACACAGAGATAGGAATAATTTTAGTGTTAAACGACCTGGACGTGAAAGTGGGGCTAAACATGAAAAACTAGAAAAAATGACAGGTATTATAGATTGGTGGTAAAAACTTACTAATGTGTTCATGTGTGAGCCTCACCCTGAAGGGTATGGCTCATTTTTTTGTTCTG
>JAHEAQ010000024.1:45123-46814 GCA_024642705.1 Bacteroidota bacterium
TATTCATGTCAATTATTTAGTTTAATCTATTTAACTCTATTAGGATACTATCTTTTACGATGTTGACTTCTTTTTGATAACGTTTATACATTCTTAGTATATCCCACCAAGTATAGACTTGATTTGAAATTTGATTAACAAGAAGGTCATCATTGGTCATAGCGTCAAAGTCATATGCAACTTTTATTTTTGTTGAATCTGTATCTATATTTTGAACATGATATCGGACGTGTTTTTCAATTAATTGCATGTTATTTCTGTAAGCGTTATGATTGCTTTGATTTACTTCTATAATAAAATCACGGCTATCAGATAAGTTCGAAAATGATGTCCTCAACCACTCGTTTTTAATTAGACCTAAATCGCCCGAACTCAGCATTTCATTATAAGCAACTGTATTTTGAACAGTAATTTGAAATTGATAGTATCGCTTTAAATAATTTTCAAAATCTTCACGTTGAGTGGGTAGAAGCTTCTTTGTTTCCAATGCCTCTAAAGTCAATAATGCTTGATGGTATTTCCTATCTGTATCCGTGACGGATTCGTTTACATCTTCTGACACATTTTCAAGATCGATCCTTAGACGTTGCAGATAATCAAGTGATTTTGATTTTAGTTTTCTGTTTTCATTCCAATTATTAATACTCAATGCTATCAAAATCCCTATAACAACTAGTATAATTTCGCCAATAGCATATTTAAAGTACTTCCCATTTTTATTTTCCATAAGCAGGTTTTGACGGATTTTACGAAAGAATTTAATCATTTTTGTTTGGCTTATGACCTAAAAAATATAACAATATAGTAACTAGAGTTTGAGACAATTAATTATACCTGTTCTGCTACTTTTGTTATTTATCATCTAAAGAGTTTATTACGAAGCATCTTTATCTTGATTTAATTGAATATGTTTTACTAATAATTCAGCCTTATCTATAAAGGATTTCCAAGTCATTATTTGAACCTTTTCGGAAATTCCTTTGTGTAACAAAATAGCTATATAATCCTGATCTTTGCCTAGAGTCTTTATATTTAATCCAGGCAAGGTAGATTCTATTTTGCTATACATAAGAACAAATTCTTTAGAAGCTAATAATTTTTTAAACATTATTGGGTAAATGTCTCTGTAAATGGATTGAACTGTGTTCTCATCGTCATAATTCCGTTTGGTAATCCTGTAATAATTAAAGATATCCTCTCTTAACGAATCATTTTGGATGAATTTTATGGAGCCTGAAGCTTGGCTTTCGTCAAAAGTACTGCTGTTAACTTCAAAATGATTTTCAATGGAAATTGCTTCAAAGTTAAGCTTAAGGAATTCTATTGGATCTGAATTGGAGTCTTTGTATAAAATTGTAAATATGCTATCAACTTTAGTTTGTCTATTCTTTGCCTGATTGATGAGGTCCTCTAATTGATTTATATCACTAATTAGATCAATCGATACTTTTTCCAATATCCTAATTTCTTCAGCTCTATGTTTTGTTTTTTCATTCCAATTATTAATACTCAATGCAATTAATATTCCAATAACCACCAGTAAAATTTCACCAATGGCATATTTAAAATACTTTCCAGTTTTGTTTTTCTCCATTAGGTCAAATCTAATTCGTCTAAAAAATTTTATCATGTTATCAAATATTTATAGGCAATCCCATTCTCGGCAGGAGCCTCGGTTCCTTCATTATAAA
>JAHEAQ010000024.1:46914-53899 GCA_024642705.1 Bacteroidota bacterium
GAAACCTGGCGGTTGTTGTAGAGACGACTATCCTTCCACTCTGCAATTCCTACCATTCTAAAACTAGGCCAGTCTTCGTTAATAAAACTAATGGCCTTAATGTTCTTGGAATAGGTGAACGTGAAGAAATTGACAAACCATTGATTCCAGGACTCAGTGGTTTCCTTATCAACACCCTTGATAGGGCTAGACTCAGCAATCATTACTGGTTTCTTGTGTTCTTTGGCAAATCGCAGAACGGTATCGCAATCTGGGCCAAAATCTGTACTACCATATGCATGGCCAAAGACTGAAATAGCCACCCAGTCCACATAGTCATCACCTGGATACCAAGCAGACAAGGGGTGATCTTTAAAAGGTGAGGAAGCGTAGGAATGCCAGACGAAGGCAATATTTTCTACACTTTTGGCTCGCATAAGATCCACGATATGCCTATATGCTCTGACATACTCTTCAGGTTCTAACTCGTTATGAGGCCCGTCAAATTCATATCCGATCCTGAGGTAGATTGGTCGGTCCACTGATTTTGCCCAAGCGCTGTATTCTTCAATCACTTTATCATAATCTCCGTCCCCAGCCTTTTTTGCAACATCCCATTTTCCTACCATCCACATTGCACTTTGTATAACTGTATTAGGAAATTCATCAATCAACATTTGATGGTTTTGAGTATTGCCAACTTCATTATTTTTATGAGGCCCTTTAACACCTTTAAATTCAGGAATGCCCCAGTAAGCGGCCCAGCCGCCGGGGATAGGTTGATCCGGGAAATGGTTCTTGTACTCAATAATCCTTTCAACGGTTTGGCCCATGATCAACAACGTTTTGCCCTTGGGTGGTACGAATTTCGTTTGTTCATATTCGTAAACAAATTCGGGGTCGATGTCAGTTTGTATCCTTGAGACCATCTCCTCAGTAATCCGTCCGCTTGTTCCCATCTCTTTATTCTGCGCTTTTAGCTCAACATAAGAAAAGACTAAAAACAATATTAGTGCTGGCAGGTAATAGGTATTGAATAATTTGTTGTTCTCATAGTTGAATAAGTCCTTCATTTCACTGTTTATAATTGTCGCTAACAATTGGATATGAACATTGAGCATATCCCCATTATAGTTTTATCCTAAATATATCAAATCTATGAGACTTATTATTTTTTGAATAGGTTTTATCGCTACCTGAATATAAATTTTGGTTGTTTTTGTACTTCTATGCCCAGTAAACTCTGAATATAGCGCAGGTCTCTCCAGTTTTCAATAATGTCCAATCAATTGAGCGTCCTAGTATTGTGCTATCCCTTTCTTCAAAATTTCAAATCTTTTAGGTCATTGTTAGCCCTACTAATCCATTTTCAATGACTCCAAAAGTGAATAGCCTAGTACAGTTAGGAGCTCACAAATGTATGATATACCAATTGTATTTCTAGATGCCGCATTGGATATGGAAACTAATAATTCCTATTTCTAGAAGTAAAACGGAGGCATAGCTGGACGCTACGTCGAGTATTTACGACGAAGAAATAGGTATGATTAGTCCATTTATATAAGGCGATTTAGACTACAATTGGTATTATTGGCAGCTACAGCTTTTAATCTAATAAAACTGCTCAAATACGCCAGAAAATCTCAAAGAATCTTAACCGGGCAATTGGAAATTCCAAACATCACAAGAAATACAGAATTAAGCGCTCATTCCGCAATTATTTACTGTATTAAATGCCTCACAAGGAATTCAAATCCTATATTTCAAATGGATATATTATAAAATAACTATGCTCAAAACAGCTTAAAAGAAGCCTGATATTAGCAATTTTTAAAATCTTTCTACTTAATTGTTGGTTGTGCAACGGCTAACGTTGTTAGCATTAGTCTTTCATTCCTTCATATGGAAGTGAAATCCAAGACATATCATAAATGAGAATATTGTTTTCTGCTTGTGTTAAGGTAGATTGGTATTTATTTTCATTGAGCTTTTTGAAATGTCCTTCAATACCAAGTTCTTTGCAGCCCATTTCCCAGTTAGCGGTCCATATACCAGTGGCAACCGCGGCATAGTATTTTGAAGTTGTAGTTGCCACAAAATCTATTCTTTCTAGATTATTATTATTTGAAATCATAATGCCTCTGGTCGTTTGACCGTTGTAGGAAGATGGAGCCCATTTACAAGCATTCAACACTTTTTCAAAAGATTGAAAGGGTTCTTGCATTAATGGGATAGGGTTCATCTCATAATCCTTGAAGAATAGGGAGTCAACCGTAAGTCGACTGCGCATTTTCTTGTTAAAATATCTTATAAATAGCGGGTAATATTTTGACTCATAGCCAATAGCACAAACACAAATAATATTGTCCTTTTCAGGGTTAAAATTATTTCCCAGTTGTGCAGTTATGCTTTTATGGTCTGCTCCAGGTCCTATCCAACAAGTACCAAGTCCCATTCTTGTCGCATCTATCACTATTTTTTGAAGTGTTTTCCCAACATCTAAAATGGCAAGTCTGTTATATTCTTTTGGAGCTATAGCTACTAAAAATTCACTTGCATTTACCGTAGGCCAAACTGTAATAGGTGCTGAAATGTATTCAAGTCTAATGGACTCGGAACTAAATTTTGGTTCGGATAAATGATTTTTAACTGAAAGCATGAGTTCTTCATAGTCTTTTCGACAAAGTTTTTTGGTCTGATATGAACGACAAGAGTGTCTTATCTGCATTAACTCAATATCTGTTAAAGAATCTTTCCTTTTCGGGAGTGGTTCTGAAAAGCGAATTTTAAATTTCACAGTAATGATGTCTAAAATTACTTTTAGGCATATTACTAATGTAATTGCGCTAAAAAATAGGAAAAAATATTTCCCGAATAAAAAATAGGCGAAGACAGTTAATAGAGACAATAATAGAATAATTGGGACGGGAATTAAATATTGAAGCCAACCTTTCCATTGTAATTTCAGTTTTACACCTATGATGCGAATAAAAATATTTTTTAATGCATCATTCCCTATTTTATCTGTGATAGCCCTTTCATTTGCTCCAAGCTTTGAATAGATTTCTTCTACTTTTTTATTCATATTGCCTCTTCTTATTTTTTTATAATATGGTACAACTAATTTTGTTTTGTACTACTTACAAAGCAAAACCACAAATGTGCTTTACGAAATAACAAAAGATAATAAATGACTAGCCAAGGCGCTGTTTAGCAATTCTTGATTTAATTCGAGACAAGGATACGGTAGTTACTCCCAAATATGAAGCGAGGTAAATCTGGGGCACTCGTTGAATTAAATCAGGATATTCATCTCTAAATCGAATAAAGCGTTCTTCAGGAGAAAGCACAGTTAAGAGATATAACCTCTCGGTTGCATCCACCAAATACGAGCGCATCCCTTGTTTTTCAAGCAATGCCAAATTCCTATTTACAGTTGCGGCTTCTTGAAATTTACCACTGTTGATGATTAGTATTTCTGTAGGTTCAATAGCTTGAATAGTGATTATCGAAGGGAGTCCATGTAATAATGAATTAATTGCTGCTATACGCATATTTTCCTTTGCAATTGAGACTGTTCGCTCGTCTCCTGATGAATTAATAACGTATGATCTTAGTAACCCATTTAAGACAAGATGTACGTTCGAATTAAAATCACCTTCTTTTAATAGGATATCTCCCTTTTCAACTTTTCGCAATTTAGAAATGGACAATAGTATTTCTATGCTTTCGATATTGAGGAAAGGAAAACTATCATGTATTCTTGATGCTATTTGGTCCATCTTCTATTAATGCTAACGGTTGGCAGCTACAAGAAGTTGGCGATTTCGAAGCACTAAACTGTCTGCCACCACAAAACTTGATACGAGGCACAAAGCTTCATTTAACCACTGAACCGCCAATTTCTTGTAGGTGCTGTTATAGGGCGTTTTTCTTTGTCTACTTACAGTCTAACTTTTACTTGATGAATTTAGATAATTATTTTGTCTTACTCCAATTCTTAATATCTTTTTCCAAATTTTCTTTTTGGTTTTCTTCCCATTTGGTTTTAAAATTCTGGTCGTTATACAAGTAGAGTTTGCCATCAATGATATTAAATGCTTCAGGGTCAATTTTTGCCGTGAAGCCCGTGCTGACTGCATACGAACAATAACCTCCAAATTGCGGAGCATATTTTTCAGGATTTTCTTTAAACAATTTCATATTTTCGGCAGAGGAAAAATACCATGTTGCATCATTCCATTTATATGCATTCGCCTCTTCACCTTTCACCGCTTTTTGTTGTGTGAAATAAGCAACAGGGTCGTAACCTTCAATTGCTATATCTGAAAAAACTCCTTGATTTATTTTGTTGTGCATGTTCCAACTTATAGGACGGATGTGCTTGTAAGTAGTGAAGCTGAAAATTATTACAACTAACACTGTTATGATTGCTATTATCATTTTGAATATTTTTTTTCGTTTCATTTTAATTGATTTTTAGTTGATGCCGTCCATTGATTTTATTGGACGAACTTCTAAGGATGCTTCGCCTGCTTCAAAAACGGGATTTGCTTTTGCAATAGCAATGGCTTCGTCTAAATCTTTTGCAACAATGTGGAAGTAACCAACGATGACTTCTTTGCTTTCGCTGAAAGGTCCGTCTTTGAAAACGCCCTTGTTTCCAAGAATGATTGCACCATCCATTTCAAGCGGTTGTGCACCTTTTAGTTTTCCTTCCTGCATCAACTTGCCGATGTAGTTTCCAATTTTCTGAACATGCTGTTGTTGTTGTTCAGGCGACATTGCAGCTAAGTGGTCGCCTTCTGTTCTAATGAGTAACATAAATTCTTTCATTTTTTTTGATTTTTTAATTATTTGATGTTTACTGTAAAGACAAACGGGATTTCAGATAAGGGACATGAACCCGGAAATATTTTTCAACCCATCTGACTTTCACAGAATTGAAGTCGTGTGGCAAGCAATCCTTTCTCGGCTTGCAATGGTGCTAAGTCAATAGCCGTTTCAAGATTTGAAATTGCTTTTGGATATTGCTTCAACTCGATTTGAAACTCAGCTTGAGTAGAATAGAAAAGGTGATAGGATTTGATGGACTCGTTATTTTTAATTTTTTCCATTTCGGCAATTGCGTTTTTTACACCATTAACTTTTGCAATTACAACTGCACGATTCAATAAAACAATTGGTGAATTATCAAACTCCATCAAATGATTGTAAAGTGTTAGAATAGTTTTCCAATCGGTTGAATGATAACTTTCGGCAATACAATACTGTGCTGAAATAGTTGCAAGAATATGATAAACGCTCAGATTGTTTTGTGCAGTTGATAATTCAAGATAGTGCAAGCCATTTGCTTTCATTCTATTGTCCCAAAGCGAACGGTCTTGTTGCTGCATGGTTAATAAATTTCCTTCATTGTCCTGTCTTGCTTTAAATCGTGAAGCGTTTAAATACATCAAAGAAAGTAAAGCAAACACATTTCCTTTCTGATGAAAATATTTATCGTCAGTAATAATGTGTGTGAGGCGAATTGCTTCTTCGCAAAGTTCGTAGCGGATAATATCATTGCCGTTTGAGGCGCTGTAACCCTCGTTGAACAAAAGATAGATTGTATCTAAAACTGTTTGCAATCTTTTTCCCAATTCGTTTCCTGTCGGAATTTCAAAAGGAATATTTGCATCACGAATATTTTGTCTTGCCCTCACTAATCGCTTATTGATGTTTTCGTCTGTTGTGAGAAATGCTTTTGCAATTTCAGAAATGCTGAAACCGCACAGTGTTTTTAATGCTAATGCAATTTGAGAGTCGGAAAAAATAGAGGGATGGCAGCAAGTAAAAATCATTCGCAACTGGTCGTCTTGAATTTCCTGTTCCGAAAACAAATGATTAAAGGCAGGTTCAACTGTCCATTCAGATTGCAAGTAATGAGCAACATCAGAGGAATATTCTCTTTTATACTTTTCACGGTTAAGAATATTTAGTGCTTTATTTTTTGCAACTCTAAAAAGCCAAGCGGATGGATTATCGGGAACACCTTTGTATTGCCATTGGCTCATTGCCTCTACCAATGAGTCCTGCACTACATCTTCGGCAAGGTCTAAATTTTGAGTGCCGAAAATTCGTGTCAGTACCGAAACCATCTTACCGCTCTCGTGTCGGAAAAGATGGTCAATGAGTTTTGATATTTCGGGTTGTACATTCAAATATTTTCGTCTTTATAATGCCCTATAACAATTGGCTATGCGCTATTGCGCATAGCCAATTGTTATAGTTTTATCCCAAATTAATCAATTCTATCGGACTAATTATTTTTTGAATAGGTTTTATCGCTACCTGAGTATAAATTTTGGTTGTTTTTGTACTCCTATGCCCAGTAAACTCTGAATATAGCGCAGGTCTCTCCAGCTTTCAATAATGTCCAATCAATTGAGCGTCCTAGTATTGTGCTATCCCTTTCTTCAAAATTTCAAATCCTTTAGGTCATTGTTAGCCCTACTAATCCATTTTCAATAACTCCAAAAGTGAATAGCCTAGTACAGTTAGGAGCTCACAAATGTATGATATACCAATTGTATTTCTAGATGCCGAATTGGATATGGAAACTAATAATTCCTATTTCTAGAAGTAAAACGGAGGCATAGCTGGACGCTACGTCGAGTATTTACGACGAAGAAATAGGTATGATTAGTCCATTTATATAAGGCGATTTAGACTACAATTGGTATTATTGGCAGCTACAGCTTTTAATCTAATAAAACTGCTTAAATACGATAGAAAATCTCAAAGAATCTTGAATGGAAAATTGGAAATACCAAACATCACAAGTAATACAGAATTGAGCGCTCATTCTGCAATTATTTACTTAATTAAATGCCGCACAAGTCCTTCAAATCCTATATTTCAATGAATATATTATAAAATAACTATGCTCAAAACACCTTAAAAGAAGCCTGATATTAGCAATTTTTGAAATCTTTCTACATAAATGCGGGTTTTGCAAAAGCTA
>JAHEAQ010000161.1 GCA_024642705.1 Bacteroidota bacterium
GTGGTTTAACACGTTGTCTTACAAACACTAATTTTTATCCATCAAAAGATGTGCAAAACTCCCCTTTTGTAAATGGCCAAAGTTTACAAATAAATTGTATTTTTAACTTCAACCGTTAACAATCGTTAACCCATTAAAAGTTTAAAATGCAAATTATTGAATCCCAAAAAACCTATGATGTCATTATTGTAGGCTCTGGTGCAGGTGGTGGAATGGCTACAAAAGTTTTGGCAGAAGCTGGACTTAAGGTTGCCGTCATGGAAGCTGGTCCCTTTTTCGATCCAAAAGATCCCAAACAGCAAACCCAGCTTAAATGGCCTTATGAATCTCCTAGGCGTGGTGCCGGAACACAACGTGATTTTGGTGAATTTGATGCCGCATATGGTGGATGGAACATAGATGGAGAACCCTATAACAATGTGGGAGATACTCAATTTGACTGGTTTCGTTCCAGAATGCTGGGTGGGCGAACCAATCATTGGGGACGTATCTCTTTACGTTTTGGGCCAAGAGATTTTAAAGGTAAAGACCGTGATGGGTTAGGTGAAAACTGGCCAATTGGTTACGAAGATATTAAACCTTACTATGATAAAGTGGATAAGCTTGTTGGGGTTTTCGGAAGCAATGAAGGACGTTATAATGACCCCGATGGATTTTTCCTTCCTGCTCCAAAACCAAGACTTCATGAGTTGTATTATATAAAAGGGGCAAAAAAATCGAATGTGGATGTTATTCCATCGCGATTGTCCATTCTTACAAAACGTATCAATAACGATCGTGGCGTGTGTTTCTTTTGCGGGCAATGTAATAGAAGCTGTTCAGTGTATGCCGATTTTTCATCGGGATCCTGTTTAATTTTTCCGGCTCAAAAAAATGGAGGTCAGGTCGATTTGTATGTGAATTGTATGGTAAGCGAAGTGACCATTGGTGACAACGGAAAAGCTAACGGTGTGAAATACATCAACAAAGAAGATCGTCAACAATATGCACTCAAAGGTAAAATCGTGGTATTGGCAGCATCGGCCTGTAGTTCTGCACGAATTTTACTCAATTCCAAAAGTGAAAAATATCCCAACGGACTTGGAAATAGCAGTGGCATTGTTGGTAAATATCTTCACGATTCCACAGGTACCGATCGTGCCATTTTTGTTCCAGAACTCATGAACCGAAAACGCTATAATGAAGATGGTGTTGGTGGCTTACATGTGTATTCGCCATGGTGGCTTGATAATAAAAAACTTGATTTTCCAAGAGGGTATCATATCGAGGTTTGGGGAGGAATGGGAATGCCCGGATATGGCACAGGATTTAATCCCAACGATTTGAACAAATATTTAGGACTAACCGTTGGAGGTTATGGTAATGGACTTCGCGAAGATGTGAAAAAATTCTATGGCTCTGTTTTAGGAATGTCAGGTCGAGGTGAAGCGATTGCAAGAAAAGATAACTATTGCGAAATCGACCCAACTACGGTTGATGAATTCGGTATTCCTGTATTGCGATTCAATTATAAATGGTCCGATTTTGAACGAAATCAATCCAAACATATGCATGAGACCTTTGAAGAACTTGGTCATAATATGGGAGGTATTGTGTTGGGTGACCGACCAGGAAAAGATCAAAATTATGGTCTTCTAAATCCCGGAAGAATTATTCATGAAGTAGGAACAACCCGAATGGGAAGTGATCCAAAAACATCTGTGGTCAACGAATTTGAACAAATGCATGATGTAAAAAATGTCTTTATTGTGGATGCAGGACCTTTTGTATCTCAAGCCGATAAAAATCCGACTTGGACCATTTTAGCGCTAGCTTGGAGAACATCAGATTATATAGTACA
Source organism: Bacteroidota bacterium (assembly GCA_024642705.1). Classification (GTDB taxonomy): domain Bacteria; phylum Bacteroidota; class Bacteroidia; order Chitinophagales; family Saprospiraceae; genus Portibacter. The sequence continues at coordinate 1,841 of JAHEAQ010000161.1, forward strand.
AGAATTAAAAAAACAAAACTTATAAGCCATGGATAGAAGAGAAAGTTTAAAATCGATGATATTAGGTTCAATGGCTGTTGGGCTTACTTTGGAAAGTTGTGTTACAGAAACTCCTCCTGAAGTTATTGAAGATAAAATTTGGAAATACACCTATGGAAGAACCCCAAAAGAAGCAGCATTTGATGAAGAGTTGTTAACTGAACAATTTTTTGAAGACAACGAACTACAGTCCATTAAAACCTTGGCAAATTTAATATTACCTCCAAATGAAAACGGTACTATTGAACAGGCAGGTGTTGTCGATTTTATTGAATTTATGACTAAAGATGTTCCTGAGTTTCAGGTGAAAATCCGTGGTGGGTTGATGTGGCTTAATGGTTATTGTAATTCCAAATACAATACTGTGTTTATTAACTGTACTAAAGATCAGCAAAAAGAATTACTTGATAAAATAGCCTTTCCTATTTCGGATGCAGACGAACAAGTACAGGAAGTTCAGTTTTTTTCGCTTATGCGAAATCTGGTGCTCACCGGTTATTTTACTTCTGAAGTCGGCATTAAAGAACTGGATTACAAAGGTAATACCCCAAACAATTGGGATGGTGTGCCTCAAGAAGTCTTGGATGAACACGGTATGAGTTACGACCCTGAATGGCTTGCCAAGTGTGTCAACCATGAAACAAGAGGAGACATCGCTCAATGGGATGATGACGGAAACCTAATATCATAAAAATGATCAAAAAAGCACTTCTATTTACTCTGTTACTAAACACTTTTGGACTATTTTCTCAAGATTTTCTAAGAACTAAAGGGAAAGCTATTGTTAACAATCAAGGTCCTGTGATCTTAAGGAGTATTGGCACAGGCAACTGGATGATTCAGGAAGGTTATATGATGCAATCTACATCTGCAAAAGTGAGTACTCATACCCAGTTTTTTAATAAACTTGTGGAAACTATAGGAGAAGCTCGTACTACCGAATTTTATGATGTCTGGTTGATTAATCATTTTACAAAAACCGATCTGGATTTTATGAAAACATCTGGATTTAATTCTCTAAGAGTAGCTTTGCATTACAAATGGTTTACACTTCCTATTGAAGATGAACAAAGAAATAGCAATGGTGTTTTACAAAATACTTGGCTTGAGAAAGGGTTCACGATGATGGATAGTTTGGTGTCCTGGTGTGAGCAAAACAAAATGTATCTCATTTTTGATATGCACGGTGCGCCGGGAGGACAAGGTACAGATGCCAACATTTCAGATTATGACCCTTCCAAACCTTCGCTTTGGGAAAGTGAAGACAATAAATTAAAGCTGATTGCACTTTGGGAGAAACTGGCAGATCGTTATAAAGATTCTGAATGGATTGGAGGTTATGACATTATCAATGAACCCAATTGGGCTTTGGATGGTAAATCGTATTCAGGTTGTGGCTGTAAAAACAATGATGATCTCTGGGATTTACAACAACGCATCACTGAAAGTATTAGAACTATTGACAAAAACCATATTGTATTTCTTGCAGGGAATTGCTGGGGAAATAATTATGAAAGTTTTGATAAGCATTCATTAAAAGATAGTGATTCAAACATGGTGATTACCTTCCACAAGTATTGGAATTCCAATGCTGACAAAGCAATTGAAAATGTGCTGAACATGCGCGAACGTTACAACATGCCTATATGGCTGGGAGAATCTGGAGAAAACTCTAACAATTGGTTTTCAGACTGTATTTCACTTATGGAAAAGCATAATATTGGCTGGTCTTGGTGGCCTGTTAAAAAGAGCAGAATGAACAATATCCTTAAAGTACCAACAAATAAAGATTATTATGCTCTTATAGAATCCTGGGAAAACAATAATCCTTTAAATGCTGACGATACTTTTAAAGCCGTCATGCAATATGCCGAAAATCATAAATTTGAACATTGCGA
>JAHEAQ010000110.1 GCA_024642705.1 Bacteroidota bacterium
ATTAATTTGGAAATAATTATTGAGGAATGAACAAATGAAAGTATTTTTATTACTTTTAAAAGGGCAATAATAGAGAGTTCAAATTTTACATTCATTCCTATAGTTTTTTTGCTTGAAAAACCATTTCGTTTTCAAGGAAATTGATTGCAGGGCATAAATTAAAATACTAATTCATTATTGGAATTTGTTTTTAAAAGTGCTCAAATTAAACGAACAAATGTTTGGGCTAATGTTCATATATTCCTTATTAGTATAACAAAACAAGATGTACTTACTGATTGCAATCATTTTCATTATTGGATATTTATTTATTGCTTTAGAACATCCTATTAAGATTGATAAAGCTGCAATAGCAATTCTCACAGGGGTAACATGTTGGGTGTTATTGATTTTTGGAAAAGATATGATTTTTTCAGAAGTAGCAAGTTCAGAATTTGTGAATGAAGCCATTTTCCACCATGTGGGTGAAATTGCACAAATCTTGTTTTTTCTTTTGGGAGCAATGACAATAGTTGAATTAATAGATTCACACGATGGTTTTGAAACGGTAACGTCAAAAATTAATACCACAGATAGAGTCAAACTGTTGTGGATAATATCTTTGACAACCTTCTTTTTCTCTGCAATATTGGACAACCTTACAACGGCAATTGTAATGGCTGCTTTGCTGAAAAAACTAATCGTAAAAAAAGAGGACTTATGGTTTTTTGCAGGCATGGTTGTCATAGCTGCTAACGCTGGTGGAGCTTGGTCTCCCATTGGTGATGTAACCACGATTATGTTATGGATTGGTGGACAAGTAACAGCCCTTAATATCGTTACAAAAGTCTTTTTGCCAAGTATTATATGTTTGCTTTTGCCACTATCAATAGCTTCATTCTTTAAAAAAGGCAAAATAGAAAAGCCATCAAAAAATGATGAAACACACATTCAAATGCATTCCGTGTCTAAAAAAGAAAGCAATTTAATTTTGATAATTGGAGTAATGGGCTTATTGTTTGTTCCGATTTTTAAAAATGTTACTCATTTGCCTCCATTTATGGGAATGTTATTTAGCCTATCTATACTTTGGGTCGTCACCGAGGTTCTACATAGAAATAAACCCGAGACACAAGTACATAACCTTAGGGTGGCATTGGTTATTCGGAGAATTGACACACCGAGTGTACTGTTTTTTTTAGGCATATTATTGGCTGTTGCAAGTCTTCAAACTGCTGGTCACCTTGATCAATTGGCGAACATTATGAATGATTCAATTGGGAATATTTATATCATAAATATTATGATTGGCCTTTTATCTTCAATAGTTGATAATGTTCCCCTTGTGGCTGGCGCAATGGGAATGTATTCTATGGACTTATTCCCACAAGATCATGTGTTTTGGGAAATGCTTGCATATTGCGCAGGTACTGGTGGAAGTGCTTTAATTATTGGCTCAGCAGCAGGAGTAGCAATTATGGGCATCTTAAAAATAGATTTCATTTGGTATTTGAAAAAAATGTCATGGTTGGCAATTATTGGATTTTTTGGAGGATTTTTGGTGTACTATATTATGAATAGCTAGGATGTTCGAAATTGTCTAACCATTGAATTGATAATCAATATCTGATTTATAATCTTAGATTTACCAATAGTGCCTTTTTAATATATTTAGATTAATCTGTATAATTTAATCAACAATCTTGAAATGGACAATCACCTTATACTAATAAAAGCATAAATAGACAACTCAAAAAGCCAAGCTCTAGCTGTAAAAATCAAAATATAAAATATTAGAAACCTAATTGAAAAGGTAAATGAGCTTAAAGGTTAGGTTTCTAATCAATCCCAATTATAAAAAAGTAGTTTCTTGTTATGTTAATTCCGATAAGAACTGTATCTTTAGATAAACAGGTCTTTTTATCTATAAGTTTTAATCAATTCATTTTCAATGATAAATGAAGATCCTTTCCTTGACAGATTAAATATTATTGTGCTTGAAAATCTTGAGGACAATCAATTTGGAGTCGTAAGTCTTTCTAATAAAATAGGAATTAGTCGATCACAACTTCACCGCAAAATCAAAAAAAAAACTGGAAGGTCAATAAGTCAATTTATTAGAGAAATAAGACTAAATGAAGCAGCAAAATTATTAAAATCGACTGATTTATCAGTTTCTGAAGTCGGTTACAAGGTAGGTTTCAATACACCATCATATTTCAATAAGTGTTTTCATGATTTTTTCGGCACTCCGCCTGGACAAATTAAGGAAAATGGGGCAGAATCAATTTTCTCATTGCCAAAATCAATCGATTCAAAAACAACTAAATACCGTCCAAAGCGTAAGTTTTCCTATTATGTAAAAAACTTGGGATTCATTCTTATTTCCATTTTAATCGTTTTGTATCTATTTAAGATATATTTTAATCAGAATACCCTTTTTGAAGAACAACAAGAGAAATCAATTGCTATTATTCCTTTCAAAAACTTAAGTTCAAATCCTGAAAATCAATATTTTGCTGACGGATTAGTAGAAAGCATTGGTGGAAAACTATCCGAAATTGAAGAATTGAAAGTACTATCCGCAACTTCTTCATTTTCAATAGATCAAAAGAATGGTAAAAAAGTCTCAGACATTGGTACTGAATTGGGAGCCATTTATTTAATAGAAGGTAGTATTCAAAAAATTGATTCCAATACAAGAATAACTATCCATTTAATAAATTCCATTAAAGATGAACGGCTTTGGGTTTGGTTCTTCGATAAAAAAATCACGGATGTTTTGAAAATTGAAAGTGAAATTGCAAATCAAGTTGCCTTGGATTTAAAAGATTTTTTTATTCTTCCAGAAAAAACAAATTCTGATCTGTTGCAAATTAAGAATGTTCAAGCTGTTGAGTTTTATCAACTTGGTAACCATCACAAAAACAAACGCATAGAAAAAGATTATGAAATTGCAATAGATTATTTTAAAAAAGCAATAGCCCTAGAACCAAACTTTGCATTGGCATATTCTGAAATAGCAGATACTTATTTTTTAAAAATTTGGAATACTACTATTAAAGAAGAAATGGCAGATTTTAGGCAAAAATCAGAATATTATGCCTTAAAGGCTTTGGAGAATGACGAAAACCTTGTTGAAGCCTTAACAGTTTTAGCGACCTTAAATTTCTATATTGATTGGAATTGGTCGAAAGCAGATGAAGTGTTTAAAACAGCCTTGGCTCAAGATCATAATTCGTCTACATTACACCATAGATATGCTGAATTTTTAAGTTGCACCCAAAGACATGAATTGGCTAGATATCACATTAACAAAGCCATTGAAATAAATCCACTTTCTTATGTTGCTAGAGAAGTTAGTACGAAACTATATTTGAATTTAGGGCAATTTGAAAAAGCTTTGAAAGAAGCAGATATTTGTTTGGAATTTAATAGAGGAAATGCATCTGCGGATAGATTCAAATTTCTGATCAATTATTACTTGGATAGAGGAAATGAAGCCTTGGAAAATCTAAAATCTTACGAAAGACTTTTAAAAAACACATCCGACGAATCAATAATAGATAGTATTTTCAATACTTCAGGACTCCAAGGATTAATAGAATATAAAATCAACACGTCAGATGATCCATTACACATTGCAAAGTGTTTTTCTTTCATGGGAGAAAATGAAAAATCTTTAGATTTTTTGGAAAAGGCATATGAAAATGGAAATAAAATGCCAGATGTCCCTTATTGGTTCTTTGCAAAAGATATTTCTAAGAATCCACGGCATATCAATCTGATGAAAGCAATGAATTTACCCTGGAAACCGTAGATAAAAAATATAATAATTACCGCCCAATTCTAGAATATTTATAATTCTGCAACATAATTATAACATGCAACATAAGTTTCGAAAAACTTATAACCACTTGCAACATAATTGAACAGAATCCAATAACTATATTCTGAATTTTATAAAGTATTTAAAACTTTATTATAAAATCATCTTGTTACCATCAATCTTTAATTAACCAATAAAAATAAAATCATGAAACAATACAAATTAATTATGCTTGCTTCTTTAATGATCTTTTTGTTCATAAGTTGTGAAAAATCTCCAATATTAATAGAGCATTCAAATGATTTAGATAATTATTCAAATGCCGAATTGAATGGGTTATCAGCACATAAAAATGTGCCTTTCACTGCAAATTTTTTCTCAATAAGAAATTATTCGAATTCTGGGGAAGGTTATTGTGATGCAACTTCTGATCTACCTGCTTTTAATTTTCAGAAAGGTGATCGTTGTGGAAATGCTACTCATATGGGACTGATTTCTACCGAAATGTACTTTTGCGGTGCAATTGGTCCTGGCCCAGATGGAATTCCATATTCCAATGGAGTTGGATATTTAGAAGCTGCAAATGGGGATAGACTCAATTTTGAAATACCTGCAGATGGTCAACTTGGTTATGTTGTATTTTTAGCACCAGGAAGCGATCCTATCTACGATGCTTATTTTCAAACTCCATTCAAAATTGTTGGTGGAACTGGCCGCTTTATTAATGCTACAGGAGGAGGTATGACCAATAGTTATGTCAACATCTTTGATGAAAATGGATATATTTCTGAGCACCAAACCGATCATGTATGGACAGGGACCATAAGTTATTGAATTATTTACTAAGTTATTTTTGTTAAAGGATAAGTTATTGCAATAACCTTATAATTAAGAAAGAACAGCAGCAAAAAATACTGCTGCTGTTTTTCTTCAGCTTTGTATCAAAAATTGCTATAAGATAATGATTGGTTTATGGACAAACCCATTATCAAATTGAACTTTTAGGATATATTGTCCTTTTGCAAATTGATCATTTAAAGGGATGGTATAAATCTTTTCGTCAACTTTAGATTGCAATACCAATTGCCCTAAAGCATTGTAAATGAAAATTTTTTCAATTGTTTTTTCGCTTTCAATATGGATATTTTCAACAGTAGGATTAGGAAAAACATATACTTTATAATCTTCTGGATCTGGAATGTTTGGATCATTTCCAGCTAGTTCATCGAATTCATCATAATAAGTACAATTTTCCGCAATGCCAGGAATATTGAGATCTAGCCAGTTTAAGCGATTTTCTATTCTGGCTTTCATAATTTCTAGAATTTCATCGTGACTTTGAGCCTGTGCATAGTACCATCCATTAGGCCAAACATATTGCCCCAATATTTGCCATTTCTCAAAGTTTCTATCTGCTGATTCTCCTAAGACCAAATTCATTGAATCTAAAAAATTGTGAATATGATCCGTCGCCAAAACATTTTCACGCAAACTCTCCCATCTGCATCTCAATGCATTTTTGAAAAAATCATCATTTAACATTCGATTCCACCAAAATGGAATTCCTCCATGATCGCATTGATATAAAATCCATCCATTTTCATTGTCACCACCACAATAATCTGCATTTCCAAAAGAAAGATTAAAATCCCATAATGGACCAGCAACCAATTTTCCGCCTTTACTTTTCTTGTCTTTATGAAAGTAAGAACTCAGACGATAACCATCCACATTTTTACTGAACTCATTGATGATAAAATTGTCGACAAAGGACTTTATGTTAATATAATCAGAGTATTTTTTACCTAGGCTATTCGCATAATTAACAGAAGCTACTGCTTGTTCAAATTCATCAAAATATCCTTTTATGTAGCCTTTTTGCTCCACTTGAATATCATATTGATTCGGATAATAGTATTGGAAAAACAATTTATTGTTGGTTCCATATGAATTGTATTTTGACTCCCATCCTTGATATACTCCTTTATCAACCCGAACAATATAGCCACCAGTAAGATCGTCACCTGATATTTCATCAGTATTAAGTTTGCTAATATCAACCCTATCTTTTCCCCGCTTAATTTTTTCCATAACAACATACAGGCCTTGATACTGATCATTAATAATCAATTCTACAAATCTCGTTCTGCTGGAATACCGTCCCATATCATTTCCCAGTTTCATCGTCAAAACATTATTCAATAAAGATTTGTCAGAAAAAGGACCATACAAAATAAAATCTTCTTCGGCTGGAAAATTTAAAAAACTGGTATCCATATCCAATCCTTCCTCATCCCAGAATTCAAATAAGTATGATTTTTTATCGAAATATTGAGATGATTCACCCCTAATTTCAATGCCACATGAGCCATGGTATTCATTGAACGGATCAGAAATCCGATTCACATTACCTTCTCCATTGTATATTATTCCTATCTCAGCTTTTATTTTAGGATCATTAAATATTTGCTGACCATTTGTATTTATAGAAACAATTGGCAATTTAGAATTGGAAAAATCAAATGTTGTAGGCGGTGAAAACCAAACAGGTATAGGTCGGTAAGTAAATGTGTTGCTTTTAATTCCAAGCGATAAAAATGGGATAGCGGTCAAGTCTGAAGATTGGTTGCTTTCATTATGCACTTGAATGGCTAAAATATTTTCGCCTTCTACCAATAAACCATAATCAATTCCAAAAGTTTCTGGTTGAATGCCTTGATATAATAATGCTTCGTGTAATCCATCACTCCCTTGATTGTAAGCCGGCGGATTTCCAGACACAAGACTTCTCGCTACTTCAACTCCATTTAAATATGCAATAAATCCGTCGTCATAATCCATATGAAGTATGATTTCTTCAATATCTTCAAGATTTGCTACAACAAAAACTTTCCTAATGTAAACTGAAATGACAGACTCCAATATCACATTATCATCGCCGTCACCATATCCAAATCCAGAATTTCCCTTATTCCAACTGCTGTCATCGAATTCCAAATTGATCCAGGTTGTTTCCAATTGGCTGTTTGGAACGATGTATTGAAATTGATCGCCTTCAAGAACAACCGATTCCCAATGGTCAATCTGAGCATGAATTAAAAAAGGAGCAATTGCAAAAAAAATGAAAAATCTAAACATTTAATTTCAAGTTAATATTGGAACAATAAAATTAACAAATTGAAAGGTACCAATCTTTTATTTTTTAGTTGATTCAATCCTTAAGTCTTGTTGCTCTCTCCAACATGTCAGAAGCTTGTAAAACTTTATTTTTCAAGTCTATAGGTAATTCGGGATGATTGTTTAAATAATCAAATACAATATTCATTGCTTCTTTCGAATTATGATTTTCAAAAGATGCTCCAAGCCATCTTGCTGGAAAGAAAATGTCTCCCGTATTTTTAATTTCTTCAATGACTTCTAAACTTGACTTCAAATATGGAATGGATTCATTTCTTCTCAATGGATGATGCAAATGGTTTAAAACTGATATTACCCATGGCTCTTGTGCTCTATTATCTGCTATCAAAAGCGATTGAAAAACAGAATCTCTCACAGATTGAGTGCTTGAAAGGGAAGGAATTACAAATTTCATTTTCTTTCGATTATCTTCATTTTTAAGCATTTCATATTGGGTTGAAAGAATATTTTGACCATTTATTTCATCTTTCAAAGCAATTTCATAAGCCAAAGAAATTTTATCGTTTTCTGAAAGTGGGAGTTTGAATTCTTTTAAATTTCCTTCCCATATCTCTTTTAAATTTTGAACTCCTTTTTCAGAAAGAGCAACACTTTTATAACTATCCCAACATATCCTTTTTAAAGAATTATCTGAAGTTTTTATCATTTTTTCAAAAAGCATTATTTCAACTTTTGCCCCCCAATCCTTGCGTTCATCTTCGTTCATGAAGTCCCAGAAAATATGTTCAAAAATGGACAATTGGTAATTTAAAATTAATGGATTGGCTTCTGAAATAATGCTTAAATATAAAGCATCAAATAATGTTAAAAAACTTGTTTTCCCGTTTAACAAATTTTCCCATTGATTCATCCAGATGCTAGCTCTTGTGATTTCATCAACTTGATTTACAATTAACAACTGATTTGACAAAAGTGCTTCGTTCATTTCAAGAAATCCATAAGTTTTTCCATCAGGATTGATTATAAAACTTTCTTTTGCTGATGCTATTTTACCATTTCCAGTAAAAACTAAATTGTGATATTTTTCATCTGTTTTGCATGCTATATTTTGTTGCCAATTTTGTCCTTCGTTACCATTCATTAATGAAAACTGCATAGAATCCTCACTATTTTGTATTAAGATATGTGGCATACCAGCAGTTTTAATCCAATCTTTGTTCCATTGAACCAAATTAAGTTTAGTTCTATCACTCATTATATTGATCAAATCATCCCAGGTTGCATTTCCATAAGCGTATTTTTTCAAATATTCTTTAATACCTTCTTGAAAAAGTTCGGGGCCTAAAAACGCTTCCAAATTTCGCATCACTATTGGTGCTTTTTGATAGATAATCGAACCATATAAGGAACCTGCATTCTGAAGATTATCCAATTTTTGCTGTATAGGATGACTGCCTTTAGTTCTGTCAACTCCATATGCACTCGGATAATGCGATAATAAAAACCGCAAATCATGATTTACTTCCGGGAAAGCTGGGTTAACAATTTTAGCAGCATAAAAATTAGCAAAAACTTCCTTAAGCCATACATCATTGAACCAATCCATTGTTACCAAATCACCAAACCACATGTGAGAAGTTTCATGTGCAATCAAACTTGCTCTACTCAATTGCTGATTAATTGAAGCAGATTCATCTAACATCAGAGAAGATTCTTTATAAAATATTGAGCCAGGGTGTTCCATCCCTCCATATTGAAAGGTGGGAATTAAGGCAAAATCAAATTTTTCAAATGGATAGTCGATACCTGTATAATTTTCAAGCCAATCTATAGAATTTTGATGCAGATCGAATATTTCTTTTGCATTGCGATCCACTTTTTCAATATCGGATTCCCTATAATACATGGTCATATTTCCATTATCGTTCGTTCTCTTTTGAAATTTACCAACCGCAAATGCAAAAAGATAAGATGAAATCGGAAGCGTTTTCTCAAAAACTATGCTTTTGAATTCTCCAGAATCTAATTCTGAATTTATTGTTCCATTTGCAACAGCTTCCCACTCAGCAGGAATCTTAAGGTTAAGTTGATAAGAAGCTTTTAGATTTGGTTGATCAAATAATGGAAACACCGTTCTAGCTCGGGCAGGAACCAATAAAGTATATAAATAATCTTCATTTCTATTTAATGAAAGGTTGCCTGCAATAAAATTGATTTCTATTTTATTCTTATCAATTAAGTACTTGCCTGGAATTAATATATGCTCATTTACATGAACAATGTCTATTATTGTTCCATTTACAATAACACTTTTCAGATGATCTGAATCTTCTTTAAAATCCAAATAAATATCAGATTCGGACTTATTTACGAAAGAAATGACAATGTTGGCATGGATACTAGAATCCATTGAATTGGGTACATCAAAAAACAAGCTATAACCTAATTCAGTAATATTTGCTTTTCGACTATCTGCCAAGTCTTTGGGCACGCCAGGTTCTATTGTCACTAATTTATCATTACAAGCAATCCATAAAAAAGAAATAAATAGAAGAAATATTAATATTCTCATATAAAAAGGCATTTTTTGAATCTAAAATATAGATTTTCGAAAAAAAGAACTCCGAACTGTAAAAGTAAAATCCTATCTTTTACAACGCATCATTATATTCTTCCAAGATAAAAGACTATATTTCTATATATTTAATGATGTTGATCGGTTCCAAATATAGCAAGAATTGGCTTATTGCGCTTGCCCTGGTTTTAGTTTCGGGCTTAAGCATTAGTTATTTAAATAACGAAGCAGAATTTCCTGGTCTTCCTGATCAGGTCGACTTCAATTATGACATCAGACCCATACTTTCACAAAACTGCTATGTCTGTCATGGTCCAGATCCAAGCAGCAGAAAAGCTAACCTAAGACTTGACATTTTCGAAGGAGCTACTGCAAAGTTGGAAAGTGGAAATAGAGCTATAGTTCCTGGAAAACCTGGAAGTAGTTCAATAATGGATAGAATTACTTCCCATGATCCGGATGTAAGCATGCCTCCACCAGAACAAAAGAAGGTTTTGAATGCCAAAGAAATAGCACTCATAAATAAATGGATCAAACAAGGTGCAAAATGGAAACCACATTGGTCTCTTATGATGCCTGATTTTCCTAAGCTTCCTTCTTCTATCAAGAATAGTTCTCCCTCCATAATTATTGACCATTACATTAATGAAAAAATAAACCTGCAAGGGTTAAGTCCTTCTCCATTCGCCAATGAAAAGACTTTATTGCGAAGAGTTTCTTACTTGCTAACTGGACTTCCTCCGAATCAACAGGAATTCTTAGATTTTACAGCTGATACCTCAGAAAATAAATTTGAGAAAATGGTTGATTATTATCTATCGTCGCCGCATTTTGGAGAAAGGTGGGCTAGGCATTGGATGGATTTAGTTAGGTATGCCGAATTTATGGGTCATGAATTCGATTATCCCATTGGAGGAGCTTGGCTATATAGAGATTATTTGATTAGAGCATTCAATAATGATGTCCCTTATAATGATTTTATAATTGAACATTTGGCAGGTGATATGATGCCAAATCCAAGGGTAGATTCTATCAAAGGCATCAATGAGTCTTTATTAGGAACTACTTTTTTTTATTTAGGTGAAGGAAAGCACAGTCCTGTTAGCATTAAGCAGGAGGAAGCTGATCGGATTGATAATATAATTGATGTAACATCCAAAACTTTCCTTGGTTTAACGGTTAGTTGCGCTAAATGTCATGATCATAAATTTGATCCAATTCCGACCACTGATTATTATGCGATGTATGGAATGATAGAGAGCACTAGAATCGGGCCTAGATCAATAAAAGCTACCTATTTACAAAAAGATAAACTTGCAGAAATTGAGAAAATAAATAAAAGCTTAAAATCCAATGTGGCGCAAGATTTACTTCAAAAATCTAAGCAATTAACCGAAAAAGAATTAAAAAATATTGAAGCATTCTTTTCAAAATCACAATCAGATCAAGATTCAGCAATTCATAGCGCTATTGCAAAAAATGAAAGTTTTGATATTCTTGGTGATTTTAGAAATGGCAATTGGAATGACTGGAAAACTACTGGAATCGCATTCGGAGAAAGCCCAAATGAGGCAATGCCCATTATTGATGGAACTTCAAATAAAATTACAGGTTTTCTAGAAGGTGCTGCATCTAGTAAAAAATATGGAAAAGGCTTATTGGGAGCATTGCGTTCCCCAAATTTCATCATTGACAGTGATAAAATTAAGGTAAAAGCATCTGGGGTCAATGGGACCATCAGAATAATTGTTGATAATTTTCAACTTATTCAAGATCCTTTATACGGAAATTTGGAAAAAGTAATAGATAATCCAGAATGGGACAATTATTACTTTAATGTTTCAATGTTGAAAGGCCACAAAGCATATGTTGAGATCATTCCTGGAAGCTATAATAAACATTTGTATGCAATTAAAAATTCTGATTTTATAGAAGTTCAATACGTTGCAGCATTTGATTCTATCTCACCTAATTTAGATGTAAATGATGATAATGATAACTTAAAATTTACCTCAGTAAATATTGAAAAAAGTATAAATGATTGGCAAAACAATAAGATCAAAAAAGATCAAATTAGAATACTCAATACTTGGCTGAAATCAAACAATGGAATTGATCTCACCTCACAATCAAAAGATAAAATAATAGAAAGATCAAAAATTGTTTCCACTTTGTACGATTCAACTTTCGTTATAGGAATGTGTGAGGGAGAAGCTGTATTCAGCCCTGTTTTCATCAGAGGAAATGTAAATCAGCCAAGCGAACAAAAAATCCCTCATCAATTTCTACATGCTTTAAGTCATATTGAGGGTGGATTACCTCAATCAGGTAGCAGCAGATTAGCGTGGGCTGAGGCTGTTGCCAACCCAAACAACCCACTCACTAGCAGAGTCATTGTGAACAGGCTTTGGCAGCATATTTTTGGAGAAGGAATCGTTTCTTCAGTTGATAATTTTGGATTACAAGGAACTTTACCAAGCCACCCCGAGCTTTTGGATTATTTGTCGATTGAGTTTGTAGAAGAAGGGTGGTCTATAAAAAAGATGTTGAAAAATATTCTATTGACTGATGCTTTTAAACGATCCACGGAATCACTAGCAGAAAATCTAGCCATTGATCCAAAAAATATATCCCTGCATCATTTCCCAACTCAAAGGCTTGAATCCGAAGCGATAAGAGATGGTATTTTAGCGGTCTCAGGTTCATTAGATCCTAGGTTATATGGACAATCTATCCCTATTTATTTAGACGACTTTATGACTGGAAGAGGAAAGCCAAAAAAATCGGGACCCTTAGATGGAGAATCCCGACGAAGTATCTACACAGTAATAAGAAGAAATTTTCTATCTCCCATGATGTTGGCATTTGACATGCCTATTCCATTTTCTACTTTTGGTAAAAGAAATACCACCAATGTGCCTAGTCAATCTTTAACCTTAATGAATGATCCATTTGTGTATGATCAAGCATTCAAATGGGCCAAAAGAATAATTGAAATAAAAGAAGCTAGTTTTGAAGATCGAATTAATGATATATTTGAATGTGCTTTTTCTAGAACTCCTAGTCAAGATGAAATCGTAGAAGCTGGAGAAATTATGAAGACCATAGCTCAAAAATATAATAAGACATGGACAGACATGGTTGATGATCCACTTTTATGGGCAGATTACTGTCATATTATTTACAATACAAAAGAATTCATTTATCTTTTATAAAATATTAAGGTGAAAAATGATTGAAAAATCGTGTAATAAGAGAATGAGCCGAAGAGAAATGTTGAGCCTAGCTAGAAATGGCTTTGGCTCTGTTGCTTTGATGGGTTTAATGAGCACTCTACCTTTTGGTTGTAAAAGCAGCATTATAGAAGAAATTGTAAAGAATCCTTTAAAAGTTGGTAAAAATCCCGATTACTTTCCTAAAGCTAAAAGTGTTATTTTTCTTTATATGGATGGTGGGGTTTCACAAGTTGATTCCTTCGATCCAAAGCCAAGGCTGGCAAAAGAAAATGGCCAAAATCCTTATGATAAGTTCAAAGTTGATGCAACCCAATTCGACAATATTGGTAAAATATTAAAAAGCCCTTGGGATTTTCACCAGTATGGTGATAGTGGAATGTGGATGAGTGATTTGTTTCCGCATCTATCAACTTGTGTTGATGATATAGCAATGATAAAATCGATGGTTTCCGATTTTCCAGAACATACAAATGCCAATTATTTTTTGCATACAGGCAGTGGTTTACAAGGCAGGCCTAGCATGGGTGCTTGGATAAATTATGGTTTGGGAACAATGAACCAAAATCTTCCAGGTTACGTAGTTTTGGATGGCGGTCTTACACCTCCAGGAGGACTTGACAATTTTAAAAATGGATTTCTGCCAGCTAATTATCAAGCATCTATTTTAAAACCCCGAGAAATTCCAATTTCTAATGTGTTACCGCATGAATCAACTAGTGAATTGCAATTAACAAAACTAAAGCATATGGCTAGGATGGATCAAAGTTTGCTGGGCAAATTAGGAAATTCTGACCAAGTAGAAGCTGCAATATCCAATTATGAGTTGGCATTTCAGATGCAAACTACAGTGCCTGAATTGGCAGATTTAAAAGGCGAAACAAAGGAGACTAAAAAATTGTATGGCTTGGAATCACCGGATAAACTTTGCAGATCTTATGGTACACAATGTCTTTTAGCGAGAAGACTAGTTGAACGCGGTGTCCGATTTATAGAATTGACCTGCCCAAATGCAGGTTATGACCGGTGGGATCAGCACAATAATTTGAAGGAAGGACACCAAGCTAATGCACATGCTGTGGATCAACCAATCGCGGGACTGCTTAAAGATTTGAAAGCCAGAGGCATGCTTGAAGATACTTTAGTAGTATTTGCCGGAGAATTTGGAAGAACACCTTTTGCCCAAGGGATTAATGGAAGGGACCACAATCCATCAGCCTTCAGTATTTGGTTGGCAGGAGCTGGAATCAAAGGAGGCGTTCAATATGGCCAGACGGATGAATATGGTTATAGAGTTGTTGAAAACAAAACAACAATCCACGATTTGCATGCAACCATGCTTCATTTGCTTGGTGTAGATCATCAAATGCAGACTTATAGATTCAGTGGCAGAGATATAAGACTTACTGATGTGCATGGACATATTATAAAAGCAATACTTTCGTAGTGCCAAGATTGGCTTGCTTGTAAATG
>JAHEAQ010000111.1 GCA_024642705.1 Bacteroidota bacterium
TAACAGAATATTACGCAGCAGTCGATAATATTGAAAATCGTGAACTAGGATATAATACATTTATTGAAGTTATGGAGGCTGATTTGGATAAGAGTGTTGACATTTTAGCTTATTTCACTCTTAATATTCTCGAATGGCATCCTGGACTATTGGATATTGATACTTCAGAGATCAATTGGAAAAATAAAATAATGGTTGAATTATATCCAATTATAACGCATAATTCTTTTAGAGCTGCTTTAGGTAGAGTAGTGGTTAGCGATAAACTATATATTGAAAGTTATTCTAATTTGCAGGAATTAGGTATAAATCTAGTTAGTGAAATAAAAAATACACTTAAAGGAAATTAGATTAATCTGAATAAAATCTATGGCTCGAATTACTCAATTGAGTCAAAGAAAAATAAACAATATACCATTAAAATAATGTTTTCTAAATGATGGTTAATTTGGAAAAAATGGCTTATATGTGTACTTAACAACCATTTAAACAGCTCATATCGTCTCAAACCACGTTATTCCTTCAGCGTTACCAAAAAAGCCATTAAATCTCGCAATTGTGCTTTGTTAAGAACTTCTGACATATTAAACATGCCTGAAGGCAAGTATTGAACTTCTTTAATTTGACTTTTTTCAATGGTTTGGACTGGATTATTTCCAGAGATAAAACTTATATTTTCACCATTTTCATTTTGCAAAGTTCCCGATAATTGCTCTCCATTGTTAAGTGTAATAATTATTGATCCAAATCCTGGTGCAATCCTTGAATTCGGATCTACCAATGCTTTTAATAAGTCATCTTTGCTTAGTTTGTCAGCAATGCTGGTCAATTCAGGACCAACAGAACCTCCATATCCTTTGTAAACATGACACCTTAAGCATTGAGCGGATTCATTTCTTCCAAATATTCTTAAACCCTTATCTGCATTTCCTCCATTTAATGTGGATGCAAACATGGCAACCACATCAGAGGTATCTATTGATTTTTCAAATTCCAATTTTGCTTTCTTCAAATTATCAAAATCGCTACTATCAATAGCCATTGCTAAATCAAGTTCTAATTCCGAAGCGATTGATCCTGTATTTAATTTTTTAAACCAAGATTCTAAAAGTTTTTCAGCCTCAGGACTATTAATTTTTGATAAACTTGCAAGTGCGAGTTGTTTCTCTTGAATCGAATTTTTCTCAAGTATTTTATCTATCATTCGAACCAAAACCTCATCTGGAATTTTTGCAGAAGCTAAGCAATCCTGAGCCAATTGTCGCATTTCCAAATTTTTGTCCTCAAGAGCCATATCAATTGCTGGTATTAAATTTTGACCTTTCAACATTGATAATGTTTCAAGGGCAGCTCTTCGAGTCTCAATTGAATTGTTTTTGTTTTGAAAAATAGCAAATATTTTATCTGAAACTTCAGTGCATTTTAATCTTCCTATGCAAATGATTATAGAAGACTTCAAACCTTCATTTTTAGTATCTATTAATTGTGGATAAATTTTGATAATAACTTTTTGGGCATCACTTAATGCATGACCTTCAAATTTTCTAACTCTACCATCAACCCTATCCAATTCTAAAGGCTTTTCCCAATACCCCAATGCCCACAAAGCATCTTTCCTCATTTCTATAGTACTGGAAGTCGAAAGAATAAATTCTCCAAGGCGCTCAGCACTTGCAGTATCTCCAATTCGAAGATTTGCATTGATTGCTCTTCTTATATATGCTTCTTCATTAGAACTTTTGCTGTTTAATGTCTTTGCCAGATCAATAAGAGCCTCTGGAATAGATTCATCATCATGGATTGCTCTTGCAGCTTCTAACCTCACCAAAGGATCAACATCGGATAAAAACAATGCGACTTTTGGAGACTTTATCATTCGAAGTGCAACTACAGCCCCTAATCTCACGTCCGTTGAAGCATGATTGGATAATGAAGCAATTTCATTTTCTTGGTTTAGTTGAGATAAGGCAAACACAATAGCATGTCGCATATGGGGATCATTGTCGCCGATTTTTTCTAATTCTTTGACTAACGATGCATAGGCCTTTTTGTCTCCTAATTTCCCTAAAGCTTCAATAGCAAAAAATCTAGCTTGAGCACTTTTGTCATTTGATTGTGTAATTAAAAAATCTATTGCAAGCTGATATTTTGCATCTCCAATGACTTTTGCAGTTTGTGCTCGTACTTGCTCTTCATCATCACTTAATAATGGAAGAACTTTAGACAATATTTCATTGTTGACTCGACCCAATTGGCCTATTCCCCAAATGGCGTGTAATCTTGCTAACAGATTTTTCTCATTCATTGCTACTTCAACTAAGGACTCTAATTCTTTTCGTTTGACCAATTCAAATTGAGCTGCTAATCTGACCCTTTTATCCTCATTTGAAAGACATTTTTTCAAATCTTCAATTGAAAGTTTGCTTACCCCAACACTTAATATTTTTTGAGTTTCTGCACGGTTCTTATTCTTCAATTCATTTTCCACATCAAATTTCCAAATTCGTCCTGTGGGCTTTTTATCATAACTGTCTTTCCAATCATTAATGTAGAGTGCTCCGTCATTTGCAAAATTTATTCCTGTCGGCACAATGCCACCAAGTACATCTACAATCTCTGACACACTAAAAGATGCGCCATTTGGTACTAATTTGAAAGCTTGAACTTTTGATCTGGCTGATGATCCTGTGAAATAGGATGCAAAAAAATATCCTTTCCATTTTTCACTC
This sequence comes from Bacteroidota bacterium, assembly GCA_024642705.1. Classification (GTDB taxonomy): domain Bacteria; phylum Bacteroidota; class Bacteroidia; order Chitinophagales; family Saprospiraceae; genus Portibacter. The sequence continues at coordinate 2,730 of JAHEAQ010000111.1, forward strand.
AACGCAGTTCCTGGATTATAAGCCAAACCTGCAGGTCCGTCATATGCTAATGCTATCGGCGGCAATAGATATGCAGCTTGACCTTTAAAATGTGGAATGTGTAATTTCTCATCCATCCATATTTTGTAGGATTCATTTGGCAAATCGTACTTTCCAAATTGCCATTGTGTTCGCCAGCCAGAGTCTGACCCTTGAATAATATGTACATATCTTTCATGTTCCCCTTGATGATCCCCATCATTATCCACACTAATCAGATTTCCAAAATCATCAAAATCAATTTCTTGAGGATTTCTCAGCCCATGAGCAAAAACTTCAAATTCAGAACCATCAGGATTGCATCGCATCACTGCTCCCTCATTTGGATACTTCCACCTTTTTCCATCAGGACCTACTGAATTCACACCCATATCTCCAATTGACCAATAAATCTTACCATCATTTCCGATCGTTAATCCAGACATATCATGCCCTGCATAAGCAATGTGAATTCCATATCCATAGCTAATTTTAGTTCTTTCATCTGCAACTCCATCATGGTTGGTATCTTTTAATCGCCAAACATCTGGTGCTGCAGTTAAATATACCTCATCATTGTAATATAAAATGCCTGCTGCTACGCCTGTCAACATACTATTAAAATCTTCGGCAAATAATTCAGACTTATCAGCTCTGCCATCTCCGTCACTGTCCCAAATTTTTCTTATGTATTCTGACTGTACTTCCAAATCCCTATAATCATGAATTCCATCTTTGTTATGATCCTCAAGCCATAAATTTTTATCACTCAAATTTGTTGCAAGTTTTTTCAAATGAAAATCACGAGTCTCTTCGATACTTTGCAAACCTATGTCTTCAAACATCCAATTCCGATGTTCGCGAATATCTAAATCTGAACTTTTTCTTCTCGAAGTTTCAGCAACATATGCTGCTCCAGTTTCATCAAAGGAAATCGCCACTGCATTAGCAACCAAAGGACCAGGGGCCCATAATGTCATGGTAAAACCTTCAGCTAGAATTGGGGAAGTTTGTTTTTCTTCATCAAAATCTGAATCCACTGCGCTTACAACAATATTTGTATTTTCCTTTTTACAAGAGAAAATTCCAAATACTACAATAAAAAATAACAATATGACGAAGGAATGTTTTTTCAAAATAATGCATTTTATAAAAAAGAAATAAATAACTAATAGGTGCTGGAATCAGTTCCCATTTTGGAAAAAAGTAGTTTGAGCTTCAATAGTATTAGGCGCCCAGATCTTAATATTATCAAATCGTCCTGTATCATCAAACGAACCAAACCCAATCCTCCCATTATCAAAATGCATATCTGTGGCCTCCATTATTGGTGTTTTCATATCGTCGAAATAGATTTTTATACTGCCTTCTTTCGCTATCCGCTCTATTTTTACTTTGTGCCATGAATTGGTCACACCCCAGTCGGTACCCGCTGTTGTCTTGGTAGAAATTTTTATTCTTGGTTCATCATTAACAATAAAAATATTGTTGGCGTGATCATCTGTTGTTGTCGCTATGTGCGCATAATAAAAGTTTGTAGGTCCTTTAACTCCAAAAAACAAGCATAGATCACGATGTCCATATTCAATTCCAGATTGAGCAAGATTTACTTCCATGATAAAGTCTCCAACGATAATATCTTTGATCAAAGCAATATTAAATGGTGATCTCACTCTTGCTTCATATTCACTTTTTCCAAACAATTCAAAAATTTGATTGCCGTCTTCTGAAGTTAATTTCCAAGCCTTCCTATCCGTCATTTCAAATTCATTCAGCGACTGTGGCTTTTCAAAATCTTGAAAATAAACAAGTTTATAATTATCTGGAATTTTGCTGTCCTGACCATTTGTAAAGGTGCATAAAAACATAAATGCAAGCACACTAAAGTATATTTTAAACATAATTATAAATTTATTATTTAATTATTATTGATCCTGAGGCTGCTTCATTATAAAGTACTTGGTCTTTTTCATTCAACCCCAAATTTGTATTGATTTTTTTTAACTGATGATCTAATCCAATTTCTGAACCAGGAATAAATCCTGGAACCGTAATTACTTGAGCCAATACACCTCCTATTCCTCTATGCATTGTTCCCCTTGGAATATATACCAGGTCTCCAACTTCTAAATGAGTTGATGCTAACAATTCTTTGCTTTGATCAAGCGTAACGCTTAATGGATTTTCAATTAATGAAACTTTATTACTTGTAATAATTCTAGCAGAATCTTGTGCCATCTGAACCAAATAAAATTCATCAAATCCGCCAATTTTTGGGTGATAATGAGAAAATGAATCCATAATTCGAACTCTATGGGCATTCAAACCATGAAACACATAGTTACCTACTTCTTTTTTCCATGTTAATAGTATTCTGCGGTACGCATTGGTTTCTGTAGCACATCCTCCAGGTGTGTCCGTAATATTTTCATCCCAGTCGGGTCGAATTATCTGAGGAATGTCGACATTCGGTTCTTCTGGAACTTTGATAATCAAGCAACTCAACAAACTATCAGAAACAAATGACTCATTTGATTTTAATAAGACTATGTCACCTACAGAAAATTTAGAAGTTTTTCCAGAACTAAAATTTAGCGTTCCACCTCCAGTTTGAATAAATACAAATTTATTGCTAGTATCTGAATTTTTAATGGTTTGTGTAGATGATTCAAAATGGAGATCATATCCTAAATTGTTTTTTTTGAATTTACTTCGAATTATTGATAAATCATCAGCGAATGCTCCATTTAAATGGGCAATAAATACGCCAGTTTCATTTGAGAATGCATTTTCATGCATAATTTTTGTGTTTATTGACACAAAAAAAACTAAAAATAGGAATGCAAAAATTTTAATGTACTTCAATTTAATTCACTAATAGATTTAATCAATATTTTACAATAGGTTTTAAAACAATATTTCTATAAGATACATTTCCATGATCTCCTTGCAAATATATTGGTCCTGGAGCAAAAACATCGGCAATAATTGCACCTCCTGTAGGGCCGTAAACTGGTTGGTTATCAATTATTTTTATGCCATTAAGTAATACTGTAACGTGCCTTTGACATAAAGTAATATCTAGAGATTGCCATTCACCACCTGGCTTTTCTGCTGTTACCATCGGAGTAATTCGACTATATACCGCACCCATATTATGCGGATCCAAATCCTTTCCGTACGAATCAAAAACTTGGATTTCATACATGCCCCTTAGATATACACCACTATTATTACCTGATGGAACATTAACTTCTAAACTTAAATTAAAATCTTCAAATTCTTGAGTCGTTCTTAAATTTCCGTAACTGATGTGTTCCCCTTCTTTTTGAACAGGATCATTCACTAAATTTCCACTTTGAACTTTAAACCCATTGCTTTTATTTGGGCCAATTATTTCCCAACCCTCGATATTTTTTCCATTAAATAAAACTATAGATTTACCATATTTTACTTTTGATAAATCGGGAGCTGGTGGGACTGGAGGTAACCTGACGCCGGAAAAAGCAAGAATAGATTCTCCATTTCCTGTTCTACTAGGACTAATGAATTCACCTTTGATATGATCACCATCACGGCGTACATTCAAAGTCTGAGTTAGTATATGTTTTCTTTCTTTTCCTTTTTCATCCGACTTAACAATTTCCTGAGTCCTTGTTAATACTGCATTATTTTCATCTTTAAAATAAATATGTGAAACAGGTAGTACGCTGCCACCTCTCCACAATAGCTCTGCATCTAAATAACCATTTTCATTATGAATATTAATCCAACCTACGCTTCCATCTTCAATGCTAAGGGTCCACATTCCATTGAAGAAATCATCCTCAACAGAAGATTGGCTATTATGGGAAGCAAAACTTGTATTAAAAACCACTAAAAGTAAAATGGCTGATGCCCATATTTTTTTTATCGAATTCATAATTGTTATTTTCTTTTTAATAAAATTTGTACTAATGTAAAAACACTTAAAAATGCAAGCAATAATATATCCATTCTTATCATAAATATTTTATCTGGAATCCATCCAAACAAAGAAGCAATAAATACTAATATGGTAATTAGGGTTGTTAAAGGTATAAATTTCAACTCATCAGACTTATCATAAAATATTCCTGCAAAAATCATTGGCGCCAATAATGATGTTCCTGCAAAACTTGTCCTAGCTAATAACACCAAATCATCACTCGACATCAAAGCAAAAATGAGCGCAAAAACAGCAAAAAAGAAGATGCTTATTCTTGCATAAAACACCATTTTTTTGTCCTCACCTTTTAAAATTGATCGCAATTCACCACCCAATGCAAACATTTGAGAATCAGAGGTCGAAATTGCCGCTGCAATTAATCCTATCATCACTACTGCTCCGACAAAATTGGTTTGATCTGTAACAAAAGTCAAGTTTAAAAATTCTGCAGTGGTTGCGTCAGGATAAACTACTGCTCCGTACATTCCCATAAAAGCAGTTGGTAAGATTACCAAAATTGCAAAAAAACCAATGCCAACAGCCATTCTGTGCAATGCCTTCACATTTTTCAATATAACTAGTCTTGTAGATATTTGTGGCTGCGTATAAGGGAGTAACATAATGGCTATCATCGAACCAAATAAAAACTGAAAATCAAACAATCCTTTGGGACCAGGGACCGATAGAAGTGCTTCATTTACTTTTTCAACTTCTGCAAACATTGCTTTCACTCCGCCAAAATGATGCAAGCAATTGTAACCTACAATCCAAATAGCTATTAATAATAATATCCCTTGCAGTACATCGCTATACATTATTGCTTTCAAACCACCAACTTCACTGTAAACCAACATTACAAAGACCATAATTGTAGCCCAAGCCCACATTGGCAAAGATTCTGGGAACGTAGCATGTAAAAATATCGCAACTCCACGAATTTGAATGGCAATATAAGGTATGAGAAATATTGAAACCCCAATAAATGCTACAATGCCTGCAAATCTTGACTTGTAATTACTTTCTAGAAATCCAGCCATTCCATAATATGTCGATTTCCTAGCTTTCTTCCTGAGATTGTAACCCACATATATTAACCCAAAAACCATTATGGCATCTGAAAACATTAGAAAAATCCAAGCCCCTATACCATGAACTCTGAAAAAATCAGGCATTCCGAGCAAAGTAAATGTGCTGAAAAGTGTGGCTGCAAATGTAAAAAAGCCAAGAACGGCTCCTAGATTTGAACCCGCCATTAAGTATTGGGTTGAATTCTTTGTATCAGTTCTCGCTGAATATGCTAGGAATACCAATATTCCAACATACAATAGTCCAATTATAGCTAAAGTTTGAAGCATAGTTTATATTTTTTATTCTTTTCGTCCTGGATGAACTTTTGTTCCAATCCAAGTTAATCCTACCAATAATAATGCATCCAGAATTCCTACCCAAAATGAATATGGCATACCAGCAAAACTAGGTTTGTGCACTCCTACAGGCATTACTAATGGCGTAAAAGTTAGTATAATTAAAATGCCAACTGCTATTTTACAAAAAGTCCAATATCGTTCGTTTGCCATAATTAGAATTTATAATTATTGATACTTATATTTTATAATCTTTGTACTGTCATTCCTCCATCTACCATGATTACTTGACCTGTGGTATATGGAAAATCGCCTCTCACTAATGCTCCTACTGCCTTTGCAACATCTCTTGGATAACCCCAGCCAGGTAAAATTCCTAGCCCATCATCAAACAATTTGTCGTACTTTTCTTTAACCGCTGCTGTCATATCGGTTTGAATAATTCCTGGTCTAATTTCATAAACAGAGATACCATTTTGCCCCAATCTAGCCGCAAATAATTGAGTCACCATGCTCAATCCTGCTTTTGAAATACAATACTGCCCTCTATTAATTGAAGTTACCGTAGCGGATATTGAAGAAATATTTATAATTGTAGCTTCAAAACTGCTGTCTTTTTGTTTTGCGTCCACCATTAATTTTGATGCTAGTTGTGTCAAAAAAAAAGTCCCCTTTAGATTTATATCCATCACATAATCATAACTTTCTTCGCTCATTTCTAAGAGATCCGTTCTTTCCTTTGGTGCAACACCTGCATTATTCACCAATACATTTATTTGACCAAATTTTGCTATTACTTCATTAATAATTTTACTTCTATCGCCCTCATTTCCAATATTCCCTTGACAATAAATAACTTCATTCTGATCCGTTTTTAATTTTTTTATTATTTCTGAAACCGATTGCTCATCTCTCACCCCATTAATGGCCAAGTTCCAACCTTGATTTGCCAATAATTCAGCAATACCAAATCCAATACCTCTGCTTCCACCTGTAATAAGTGCTACTTTCTGATTCATTCTTTAAAAACTCTAAAACTTTAGTTCATTTACATCTACCCAAGATCTTTTTTCCCAACTTTCAATACCCAATTCTGCCAATTGAATGCCTTTGGCGCCTTCCATCAAATCGTTGGTAAATGGCTCATCCAAAACAACATGCCTAAGAAACATTTCCCATTGCACCTTAAATGCATTTTCATAATGTTCTTGAGGAACTACTTTCTTCCAATTTTGGAAAAAATTAATAGGCTGGGGAACATCTGGATTCCATACAGGAATTGGCGTTTCCTCATAAGATTGAGTATAACATTCTCTTAGTCCCGCAACTGCAGATCCTTTTGTTCCATCAATTTGCATGGTTAACAAATCATCTCTTCTTACTCTTGTTGCCCATGAAGAATTAAAATGAGCAATTATTCCTCCTTCCAGTTCAAATGTAGCATATGCAGCATCGTCGGCAGTTGCCTTATAAGGTTTTCCATTTTCATCAATTCTTTCATCAATATGTGTTGCACCTAGACAGGAAACCGCTTTTACCTTCCCAAATACATTATCCAACACATATCTCCAATGACAGAGCATATCTACTATGATGCCTCCATCATCTTCTTTTCTATAATTCCATGATGGCCTATTGGGAGGAACAGAATGACCCTCAAATACCCAATATCCAAATTCTCCCCTTACCGATAAGATTTTACCAAAAAAACCATTGTCAATAAGCCTTTTGATTTCTAAAATCCCTGGTAGCCACAATTTGTCCTGAACAACTCCATGCTTCACCCCTTTGGCTACTGCCATTCGATACATTTCGATGGCTTCATCCAAACTTGCACCACTTGGTTTTTCACAATATATATGAAGTCCAGCTTCTATGGCTTTTTTTACAGCAGCAAATCTCTTTCCTGTAACCTGTGCATCAAAATAAATCTGATATTGATTGCTTTGCAAAGCTTCATCCAAGTTAGTAGTCATTTTTTCAAGCCCTGCTTCCTTACAAATACTTCTGAGTTTTGATTCATTTCGACCTACCAAAATAACATCTGGCATGATACATTCTTCATCATTGATTTTAACACCTCCTTGATTGCGAATGGCGACGATAGATCTTAAAAGGTGTTGGTTTTTACCCATTCGACCTGTAACACCGTTCATTATAATTCCAATCCTATGTTCCTTCACTTTATTTAAGATTTTAAGTTCAAAATACTCATTAGTTTCCTAATTTTATAATTAGGAATATTTTTGATAGTTGGTTATTATTTTATTTAAAAATTCCAATTGATCCATTTGCCAATATTTGTTAGAAAATATTTCTACTTCATGAAAACCATTAAATCCAGCTTTCTCAACCCAGCCTCGTATTTTCTTTAGATCAATGCAGCCTTCTCCCATCAATCCTCTATCGTTAAGCATGTCTTCAGGGTGAACCTTCCAATCACAAATATGATAAGCGAAAAGATTGTCATTTTCTCCGCATCTTTTAATTTCTTGCTCTAACAATTGATCCCACCAAAGATGATAGACATCAACTGCAATTCCGACAAATCCAGATTGGATAGATTCTGCCATAGTATTTGCTTGCGCAAGTGTATTTATTGCAGACCTAGTATCTGCATACATAGGATGCAAGGGTTCTATTGCCAATCGCACATCCATTTCCATTGCTGTTGGAATTAAGGCTTCAATTCCATCTTGAATTTGATTACGGGAATCTTCTAAAGATTGCCCAGGATCTGCACCACAAACTAGCACAAGCAAAGGTGCATGAATGGCAGCCGCTTCTTCAATTAATTTTTTATTGTCGTCAATGGCTTGATTTCTTTTTGTTTCTGTTGTAGCAGGAAAAAAACCTCCTCGCACATAGGATACTACTTCGATAGGTGAAGCTGCAAGCAAATCGCCAACTTTATTTACACCTAATTCTGCAACTACATTCTGCCAAACGCTAATTCCTTGAACTCCATGGGCTACGTACTCTTCCAATGCCTTTTCAAAACCCCAAGGTTTGGTCGTAATCGTATGGATACACAGTCGTGACAGGTCTTTTATAGGTTCTACCATTCCTCGAATTTCTATTTAGCACAATTAAAAAAAGTGTAGTATTGACCTTCCGAAATGATATTGTGGAGGTACAATCCTAATTCTCGAGCGTGATAGTCACCCCACATACAGGATTCGCCATTTGCAATTTTACTATTTTTTGGAACGTGATCCCAACCATTTGGCTGATGATAGATAGAATGCAACAACAAACCTTGGTGTTTAGGATCAGTACTAAGGTATGGCTCTTGAAATAAATGCTTTGCAACAGTCAGTCCTGCTTGCCAATATTTATTACTCCCATCATTGTCCGAATTTTTCAGATATTTTCCAAGCCTCAATAAACCTTGAGCAGTTATCGCAGCTGCTGAACTATCTATTGGTTCATAATCATTGTATGGATCCGAAGATTGATTCAAATAATCTCCAAGTTTATAAAGATTCGGAGCTCCAGTATCCCAATATGGAATTCCATCTGTAGGAGTATTATCAATATAAAAATCGCATGTCGCTTTGGCAGCCTTTAAATATATGGCTTTAATCGAATCTAAATTACCGATTCCTTGAAAATCCTTTTCATTAAGATTTTCTAAATATTCCAATTGTTCTGCAAATCCTAAAATTGCCCAAGAAAGACCTCTAGTCCATGTTGAAAATCCACTGTACCCTTGCTGAGTTCCCGGACAACGGTAATTCCCATCATTTGTATTGAATATACTTTCATGAGCTGTCCTTCCCCACTTATCATAACTGTCTCTTCCTTCGCCATAGTAAACAGCAAATTCAGCAGTAGCCAAAGCATGCTCTACACTTCTTTTTAGCAAACTAGTTTTTACATCATGATCTTCCCATAACGCATAACCCAATTCATGACTTACCACAAGCGATCTCATCGATCGAATAGTATCCACAAAAAGTGAATGTGGGCCATTGAATGAGTAAACAAATCCACCCTTTTTTGTTTTTGTCCATCTTTTAGCTTGCACTGCTCCGGATAATTTGAGTGCTAATTCATAAAAATTTTGTTCCCAATCATTTTGGGGAATTTTGCCTTCTTTCATCAATCTTAGAAGATTGCCATAAGTACTAACATTATTAAAACCATGATCATGCACTCCAAAATGGCTAAGATGTGGAGCCATTTTTCCTAGCGTTTCAGCCCTGCCAATTTCCAGAAAATTTTCATCTCCAGTTACATCGTATTGAAGTATGGAAGAACCATATTCAAAACCCTGCGTCCATTCTGTCCACCCTCGAGTGGTGTATTTTCCTTCGATGGTATAAACTGGCGATCCTTTTTGATGGTCGTATTCACGCTCAATAAGTTTTATTTTTTCTCCAGAAAGCTTGAACAGTCGATCGATTCCTTGTTTAAGATTTCCAGCTTTTAGATCCTTTTCAATTATCAAAATAAAGCTCTTTTATGCCCTAATTTCTTAGGTGTTGTTCAAATTATATTTTTCCGTTAACGTTAACGGTTGGAAGATATGAATAATTTATGAACTGATTATATACAAGACCACATTATTCAAAAGATAATAGTTTTGAAAATCACTTAGCCTTTTAATTGGGAATCAATAATGAATTTTGGAGTAGTAGAATCCAAAAAAAGCTGATAAAATAAAATCTATTTAATTACCATAGTAAGAATCCCAAAATACATACCGCGTATCATGATCCGCTTTCATTTCTTTGCACTCTACATTAATATCCATGAATGAAGGTGAATCAGACAGATTGGCTTTTGTCCAAGTTGGCAATCCATCCCCATTAGGGTCTCCAGTTTTTATGAAATTGGCAAAATATTTTAGCATCGTTTCCGAAACTTTATAATCCTCTTTGGTCCAGGCGTGTGATTTTATACGATCCAAATTTCCCAAACAATATTCAATCTCACAAGCGTGGGGTGCTCCAATCAATACCGCATCATTTTCGGAAGGATTAACCAATGGCGGACGTAATTTGGAATAAAGATAACGGTATACAGGCTGTTCACTATTTTTTCTATGAAGATCAAACCATTTCCAAGTGCTATAAACTATAAATCCATCTGAGGCAAGAGCTGTGGCTGAAAGTTTGATCTCCTCTTCATCTGAGTGGGGATACAATTCCAAAACCTCCGCTGCACTTTCACCAAATGCAGCATTCACTTTTTGTATCAAATTTTCCTTATTGTAAGCTTGTCCTTGCATAAATGCTTGTCCTGGTATTTCTGCAGAATTCCACCCCAGCAATAAAGGAACTTGAGACTGCAGTTTTTTATTAAAGGTCTCTGGCAAACTTTCTAAAAAGAAATGGTTATCAATTGTAGGTGTAAAATATAAATTTGGTGTGTTTTTATACAAATTGAAAATGGAATCAGACGACAGAGCCCGAAAATCTTCAAAGCTTTTAAAACCTTTTGTTGCTAAAAAATCAAGGCTAATTTTTTCAGCTTTTTCAAGGCTTTGCGGAAATAAAGTAGGATTAATTGCCGCACCACTTTCGCCAATTGCTCCGGAAATAAGTTTGCTTGAAAGTGGCGAAACCATTAAGGAGCTCACTGAAGTTGATCCTGCTGATTCTCCAGCAATAGTAATCTTATTCAGATTTCCTCCAAAAGCAGCAATATTATCTCGAACCCATTCCAATGCTGCCACTTGATCGAGATGGCCATAATTTCCTGAGCCATTGTAACCTGACTGAGCACTCAATTCTGGATGCGCTAAAAATCCAAAAATATTTAACCTGTAATTAATGGTCACTACCACAATTCCTTCTTTAGCCATGCTAGATCCATCATACCTTAATTCAGATCCGTCGCCAGCCATCAAACCACCACCGTGAATATAAACCAAGACTGGAAGATCTGCACCCATTGTTGAAGCAGGCGTCCAAACATTCAAGTACAGGCAATCTTCACTCATGGCTTCTGACCGATAATTTAAATCGTCCCACAACTTTACTTGCATGGGTCGATTACCAAATTTTTTCGTCTCTTTTATACCTTCCCAATTTTCTAAAGGCTGTGGAGCTTGCCATCTTAATTCATCGAGAGGTGGTTTGGCATATGGAA
>JAHEAQ010000162.1 GCA_024642705.1 Bacteroidota bacterium
TGTCATTGCAATCGGTATTGTTCGATACATAGCCTGTTGGCTTGGTATTGGCCTGTTGACTAACACTGGCGTTTCCATAAGTATCCGAATCAGCGTCCTGATACCAGGTCTTTAGATCAAATCCATCGCAGTTTTCATCTATATTATTGTCGGCTATCTCTGTCGCTCCCGGATGAATCGATGCATTATTATCGTTGCAATCAACCAAATTATTATAACCATCTCCATCAGCATCAGGTGCTGTTGAAACTCCAGGTGTCCAAATCTTGATATTAAATGTTAGAGTTGCTGGTTTAATAGAACCATAATAATAAGCTCTAGTATAATAAGTGTTTCCAACTGTTAATCCAGTATAATTAATTTCTTCAGATGCAGGACTTGATATATTAACATCACTACAGGCCAAATATGATAGTGATCCACAATTACCTGAATATAAAGTAACAACTGCATCAAAACTTGGAGAAGGTTCTATGGTTATATGTACATTGGTTGTTTGTGCCACAAATTTATACCAAACGTCATCTCTTGCATTGCCTGGATCTGGATTTGAACCACATACTTCTGCGTTTACATCGGTACCAGCTCCACCTAATAAAGTGCCTGCCGTTGATGTTGCAGAGGCGGCATTAAGTTTACCTGTCTGTTCAATTAAAGTTATCGCCCCGCTACAAAAATCATTTGCTGGTGGTGGAATCGAATTCGTTGTAAATTTAGGAATATTACCATTTTTTGTTAAATAATAAGACCCTGTTCCATAACCTCCACTTACACAATTAGATCTTAAATAAATATTATAGGCTGTATTTGGACTTAAAACATTACCTGTACTAAAATTAGTTGTTGGAGCGCTTACAAATCCAGATGCTACAGTACCAATACCTGGCGAATTGCCATCTGGTACAATTTCCCAATCATATCCTGATGGCACACTTCCATAAACCGGTTTATTCCAAAATAAATCAATTTTAGTATCAGATAGATAACTAATAACTAAACTATTAAATTCAGGCTTTTGACATGTAGTTGGTTCAACTGTTAAATCCTGAATTGTCGTAACCCTAAATTCTGCCTCGTTGGTACACGATGCATTTAAAGATATATGCATTCGTATATTATTTAATGAAATTGAATTCACTGTTAAAGGTGATATGCCATGTGCAATCACAGTATTTGTTACACTTGTAATAGTGATGTAATCATTATTTGGTGTTGCAGTACGTGTACTTGTAAACCTATACTTATGGCCTATAATTAGGCTATTTATGGTTGCAAATTCTCCTGCTTCATTGTTAAATGCAATTTGTTGCAAATAACCATCATTGGTAGAAATTGTTGCAACAGTTGGAAATTCTGTAGTCTCTATACACTGTGAGAATGAAAAATATGTGATTAGGTACAAAAAAAATGCGAGGGTAATTTTTTTCATATTAGGTAACAATTAAGTTTAGTATTAAATTTTTTTTGCTAAAAAATCAATTCTAAGAAATACCGGAGAAAAAAAACCTCACAAATAATTAAGTGAGGCTTTTATTTTCAGATTTAGTATATAAAGTTAATACTTTATTAATTCACGTACAACACTTTTATAATCTTCTTTACTTGTAATCTTAATAAAATACAATCCTTGTTGTAAAATACTTAAATGATCTATTATTATAGCACTATTATTACTAAAAACGTTTTTTCGGAATATTTCTCTTCCATTTAAATCATATAATCCAATGCTAAAATTATCATTATTATAACCTAATGGTAATTGTATCTTAATAGATTGGTTAAATGGGTTTGGACTTATTTTGACTTTATCTAAATTAAATTCATCAACACTAAGAGGAACATCTGGTGTAGATGGATTACAATCATCATCCAAACCATTTCCTTCTATTTCAGTTTCTCCTGGGTTAATATTAACGTTACTATCATTACAGTCACCATTAATTTGAGTTAGTTCACTAACCGTGTAATAGTTTGTAGGTCTTTCACAAGTTACCTTTGACGTTCCATTACTATAGCCATCGGCATCGGCATCGAGGTACCAGGTTTGTCCTGGAAACTCATCAGAATCAGTATCATCACAGTCATCAATAGTTGGTGGTGTCAGTGAATATCCACCAGGATTTTCACAATCATTAGTAAGTTGTGATCCAATGAACCCATCTCCATCACTATCTACTCCCAGATACCAGGTTTGTCCAGGGTACTCGTCAGAATCACTATCATCACAATCACCATTAATTTGAGTTAGTTCACTAACCGTGTAATAGTTTGTAGGTCTTTCACAAGTTACCGTTGACGTTCCATTACTATAGCCATCGGCATCGGCATCGAGGTACCAAATCTGCCCAGGATACTCTTTTGCATCGTTATCATCACAATCCACAGTTGCAACATAACCATCATTATCGACATCTGTAGCGGCAACTGTTGACCATACTTTGATGCCAAAATTTAAATTTGTTGGTTTGATAGTTCCATAAAAGTAAGTCCTAATGTAATAGATCTGTCCAATAGTTAATCCAGAGTAGTATATTTCTTCTGCTGAAAGGGAGTTATTATAAAAATCGCTACACGCTAAATAAGTTAGTGAGTTACAATTTCCAGAATAAAAAGTCACTACAGCATCGAAACTTGGATTTGGTTCTACCGTTATATGTACGTCAGTAGTTTTCGCTACAAATTTATACCACACATCATCTCTAGAATTACCAGTTTTTCCATTACAAGATTCTGCATTAACATCTGTTCCTGCTCCTCCTAATAAATCACCATCAGTTGAAGTAGCCGAAGCTGCATTAGGTATACCTGTCTGTTCAATTAAAGTTATCGCCCCGCTACAAAAATCATTTATAGGTGGAGGAACTGAATTTGTTGGATATAATGGAGTAAGTGGGCCCAAAAATGCACTGTTGCCATTGCCTCCACAATTAGACCTAATATAAATAGAATAAAATGTGTTTGGAGAAAGAATATTACCTGTAGAAGCATTAGTCACTCCTCCTGTAAAACCTGAATTTATGACACCTACACCTTGTGCATTGCCTGCGGGAACTATTTCCCAATAATAATCAATTGGGGTACTATAAGTAGGTGGACTCCAATAAAAATCAATTCTGGTATCTGAATTATATGATATACCTGGGCTGACTGGTTTTTGACAAGTAGATGGTGCTACTGTCAAATCCACAAGTGTTACTTTATGTATATAAGTATCTGTATTGCATGCTTCATCAACCCTGATATGAATTCTAACTGAAGAAAGCTGAATGTTATTTACATCCAACGGAGATATTCCACTAGCTTTAACAACATTCGATCCGTCGGTAATCGTGATATAATCATTATTTCCACTTCGTGAACTTATAAACTGATAGTTGTGGCCTATCGTTAAATTGTTTACTACAAAAAATTCAAATGTTTCAACAGTCGTTGATAGAATCTGTTCAAAACCATCACTAGAAGCATCCTTTGGTGATAATTCGTTTTCAGTACTATTTGCAGGGCACTGTGAATATGAAAAATAGGAAAGTTGGCATAGTAAAATTAATAGTATATTTTTTTTCATGATACTAGATTTTTGGGATTCAATCAAATTTATATTTAAAATTTCTTTTTCACATTAATATTAGTTGAAACCAAAAAAAACCTCGCTAACATGCTGTTAACGAGGTTTTAATTTAATTTAATTATTGATTTTTTACTTCATGAAGGTTTCCATCACTTCATTACTTACTCCCATATTGCTAA
>JAHEAQ010000001.1:0-45321 GCA_024642705.1 Bacteroidota bacterium
AATTATTTCTTAACCGTCACCGGATCGAATGGATGTTTATCCTATGATACTGCCACAGTTATTGCAAATTTTACCAAACCAGATATTACTCTTTCTGATAATTTCTTAGCATGTGCAACCAGTTCTACGCAGTTATTTGCCCAAACAAATGATATTGGTTTGACTTATTCTTGGTCAGGAATAGATAGTTTTTCCTCTTCAGCATATAAACCAACTGTTTTTAAGCTTGGAACATACTATTTAACTGTTACTGGATTGAACGGATGTGAAACTTCAGATTCCTTAAATATTATTGAGAACCCTAATATTCCAATTCCTGATTTAAATACTAGTGGTCCTCTAAATTGTTTTAATACTGAAATAACCATATTTGGAGACGCAGACTTGCCTGTCACCTCATACAATTGGGAAGGACCCAATAATTTTACTTCTGACTTACAAAATCCTAAAGTAAGCGTACCAGGAAAATATTATGTTTCTGTAACTGATCAATTGCAATGCGTAGGCAACGATTCAATAATAGTTGATCAATTTATCGTACTCCCTCAGAGAAATTTTACTTTTGATAGCTTGAGCTGTATTGACTCCGAATCTGATTTATTTGCTTTTTCAACAGATTTGGGAGCTTCTTTCAAATGGGAAGGTCCAAATGGACTTAATATCTCTGGTGCTTCTGGAATTGCAAAGGACACGGGACAATACATATTGACGGTTACAGGATCAAACAATTGTAAAGCTCAAGATACTTTTGAAATAGGTCTAATGACTGTAGATATTTTTAATGACTTAATCATAGATTGTTATGTTCCCACCATTAGTACCCAGGAATTAGCAACTGATTTAAGTTATAACATTAGTTGGAGTGGTCCAAATGGATTTACATCGACTACAACGCGTCCATTACCAAATGAAGAGGGCACTTATGTTGGTTTTGCTACTGGTTCTAATGGTTGTATTGCTAATATAACTTCAAATATTTCATATGATACCATTCATCCCATTGCAGTCAGCCAGCCTATCGGAGAAGTTATATGCGAAGTAAGAATTATCAATCTTTCAGCTGAGGGCTCATCCAATGGCTTAAAATATATTTACCAATGGAATACTACAAATGGCGAAATTCTAAATGGTCAAAACGAATTTATTGCTCAAATTAATGATATTGGTGATTATACTTTATCCGTAATTGATACAACTAACGGTTGTGTTGCTATATCTCTGCTAAATATTGCTGAAACAAATAGTGATTTTTCAGATTTTGATGTGTCTACCACAGTGCCAATTTGCTATGGTGAAGGTAATGCCTCACTTACTTTTGATGCTAATTTTGGTGGAACAGGTCCATATTTATATTCATTGGATGGCTTTATTTTTGACGATAACAATTCTTTTACAAATTTATATTCAGGTGAATACGAAGCTTATGTTAAAGATAGTTTTGGATGTGTAATTTCAAAGCCAATTACAATTAATGAAGCTGAAATTTTAGAATTAGAACTTGGGGAAAACAAGGATATTTTCATAGGAGATGAAATTGTCATATCTGCTAATACAAATTTAACAATGGATCAGATCGAAACAATTGATTGGCAAATTGCTAATCAAATTGGATGTTCAGATTGTCTTTCATTTACATTGAGACCAAGCTCTGATGTTTCGATAGAATTAACCTTGATGAATGAATTTGGTTGCAAAGTATCAGACAATGTAAAAGTTATTGTCGATCAAGAACCAGTGTTGTTCAAACCAAATATATTTAGCCCAAATAATGATGGAATAAATGACATTTTCTTTATATCATCTAATCTTGGAGTAGCATTAATAAATTCAATGGTTATTTTTGATAGATGGGGAAACAAAGTATTTGAAAATTCTAATTTCCAACCTGGAGATACCAGTGCTGGATGGGACGGAACTAAAGCAGGAAGTATGCTACTTCCTGGAGTTTATATTTATACGGCTGAAGTAGAAATGATTACTGGTTTGAAAAGAACAATTAGAGGTTCTGTTACTTTAATTAAATAGCTCCTTTGACAATATTTATTATCCCACTAATTATATATTCTACACCAATTGCCATTACAAGAAATCCCATTATTCTCGAAATAGCTTGTAATCCAGCAAAACCCAATAGCTTAAACAATAATGGGGATGAACGTAAAATCAAATAAATAATAGCCCCAGTTGTTATTACCACTCCAGTTATAATTAATTTCTCAGAAACTTCACCATATTGTCCATAAAGACTAATTAGCAACGAAATAGATCCAGGACCTGATAACATAGGCATTGCCATAGGAGTGAAAGAAATATCTACCTTTTCCAACGCTTCTTTTTTTACTTTATGACTTATTGCTCTGCTTTGTGAAAACTTTCCGTTCAAAAGAGCATACCCTGAATTAAGGATGATTAGCCCTCCAGCTATTTTTATACCATTAATACTTATTCCAAAAAAACCTAAAATAAGCGAACCTGCATAAAAAAAACTTACTAGAATTAATATAAAATAAATGGAAGTCATCAATGCTGACTTATTCCTTTCTTTCTTTCCATATGTTGGCGTGAGTGCCAAATAAACAGGTATTGCTCCAATTGGATTTACAACTGAAAATAAAGAAGCCAATGCCAAAATAAACAATTCCATAACTATAAAATTTATGCATTAATAATATCAAGAATTAGATCTAACTGTTCTTCTCTTGTCAAATTTGAATTATCGATAACCACAGCTCCTTTAGCTACTTTCAATGGACTATCCTTCCTGTTAGAGTCAATAAAATCTCTTTTCTTAAGATTGTCAAGTACTTCATCAATTTGGATAATAATGCCTTTTGATTTATATTCATCTAATCTTCTTTGCGCTCTAATTTCAGGACTGGCAGTAAGAAAAAACTTAAAATTGGCATTTGGAAAAACAACAGAACCAATATCTCTACCATCCATAACAATATCATTATTTTCGCCCATCACTCTTTGTAGGGATACTAATTTTTTCCTGACCGCAGAAATAGCTGAAACTTCACTCACATTTTCCGTAATACTTTTTGATCTAATTTTATCCTCCACATTTTTGCCATTTAGAAAACAAATATTTTCGCCAAATATAGTTTCAAAATGAATATCTATGCATTCCAGAGCATCAATTACATCTCTTTCTGAAAATATATCAATTGAATTTTCTAAAAAATAGGCAGTGACAGCGCGATACATTGCACCAGTATCAATGTAAACTAAATTTAATTTTTTAGCCAATGCTTTTGCTAATGTGCTTTTTCCACATGCAGAATGTCCGTCTATAGCTATTACTAAATTATTCATATAAAATTTAAAGCCTTACAATTTATGTATTGTAAGGCTTTAAATGAAGTTTTTTTCTCATTTAATATTCTTCCTCATTAAACAGAAAATCATCTTTTCTTGGATAATCAGGCCAAATATCTTCCATGCTCTCGTAGATTTCACCTTCATCCTCCATATCTTGAAGGTTTTCGATTACTTCTAAAGGTGAGCCTGAACGAATTGCATAATCAATTAATTCGTCTCTTGTTGCTGGCCATGGTGCATCTTCTAAATGATGAGCTAATTCTAAAGTCCAATACATTTTAATTTGTTATAATTTTGTAAAAAAATTATTTATCTAAAATTTCACACAAAAGTAAAAAAATAACTTAACCACGCAAGTGAATTGCTGCTTTAATGCAAAATAATAATCTATAATTCATTTATATAAATGAATTAATTCAAATAAAATTCCATTTTAAACAATTATTTAAAAGAAATTTTAATAGCCAATAATACTAGCTGATTATAATATCATCATGGCATCGCCATAAGAAAAGAAATTATACTTTTCTTTGACTGCCTCATGATAGGCTTCCATAGTTAAATCATGCCCTGCAAACGCAGAAATCATAATTAATAAACTTGTTTTTGGCAAATGAAAATTTGTAATCATACAATTAGCAATACTGAAATCATATGGAGGATAAATAAACAAATTTGTCCATCCCTCTGCTGCTTTTAAATGACCACTTGCTCCTACTGCTGATTCAATGCTTCTCATTGAAGTAGTACCAACAGCGCATATTCTTTTGTTGGCATCTTTTGCTTTATTCACCTTGGCAGCTGCATCTTCTGATATTTTGAAATATTCAGCCTCCATTTTATGTTTAGATAAGTCTTCTACTTCTATTGCTCTAAAAGTACCAAGTCCTACATGTAAAGTTAACTCAGGTAGTTCAACGCCTTTTAATTCTAACCTTTTCATCAATTCTCTACTAAAATGTAGCCCTGCTGTTGGCGCAGCAACCGCTCCAACTTCTTTTGCGTAAATAGTTTGGTATCTTTCTATATCTAATGCTTCAGCATCTCGTTTAATGTATTTAGGAAGAGGTGTATTTCCTAGCTCATTTAGAACATTGTAAAATTCATCATCAGAACCATCGTAAAAGAATCGAATTGTTCTGCCTCTTGAAGTAGTGTTATCAACTACCTCAGCAATTAAAATATCATTTCCATCTTCATCCGTGAAATAAAGTTTATTTCCTACTCTAATTTTTCTTGCTGGATCTACAAGGACATCCCATAATTTTGCTTCTTTATTTAATTCTCTAAGCAAAAAAACTTCAATTTTGGCACCTGTTTTTTCTTTGGTTCCATACATTCTTGCAGGAAATACTTTCGTATTATTGAAAATCATAGCGTCACCATCATCAAAATAATCCAAAAGATCTTTAAAGACCTTATGCTCTATCTTTCCAGTATCTCTATGGATAACTAAAAGCCTGGCGTCATGACGCTCTTTACTAGGATATTGAGAAATTAATTCTTCTGGAAGATTAAAATTGAAATTTGAAAGTTTAGTCCGCATTTTTATGAAACATTTATATGATCATTAAAAATAGAGCAAAAAACATGCCCCTATGAATTAAAAAAGCATGTCAGTAATGCTAACATGCCCTTATAACTTATTACTGTGTGATTATTTTACAGAATCTACAATAGATTTGAATGAAGCAGGATTATTCATTGCAAGATCTGCAAGCACTTTTCTATTCAACTCAATTCCAGCTTTATTCAATGCATTAATAAGGGTAGAATATGTCATACCATTTTGTCTTGCCCCTGCATTTATTCTAGCAATCCACAAACTTCTAAAAACTCTTTTCTTAATTTTTCTATGTCTGTATGCGTATTGCATTGCTTTCTCTACAGCATTCTTTGCTACTGTATAAACTTTGGATCTTGCTCCAAAATATCCTCTTGCTGCTTTCAAGATTTTTTTTCTCCTTTGTCTTGAAGCAACAGCATTAACTGATCTAGGCATTTGTTTTTAATTTAGTACGAAACAGGGGATAATAAATCGCTTCTTCCTGTTTCCTCGTTAAATAATAATTATTAATTTAAAGACAAAGTAAGTTCTTTATTCTTCCTTCGTCCGCTTTGCTAACAAGTGTAGAGCCAGATAATCTGGTCTTAGCTTTATTAGACTTTTTACGCATAAGATGCGATGTATTGGCTTGGAATCTTTTTACTTTTCCAGAACCTGTTAATTTAAATCTTTTCTTCGCACTTGAATGCGTTTTCATCTTTGGCATAATTGTAAATTTAATGCAAATTTATAAAATAGGGTGCGAAATTAAAGAAAAGTACTTTCTTATTCAACTTTGTTGCCTAATATTTATTTCTTTTTCTTTTTTGGAGAAACGATTACCAACATCCTTCTACCTTCCATTTTCGGAAGAGACTCCGCTGCTCCAAATTCTTCAAGCTCTTTCAGAAACTTTAGTAGCAGCAATTCACCTCTATCTTTGAATACTATTGTTCTACCTCTGAAGTGCACATAAGCCTTTACTTTTGCTCCATCCTCCAAAAACTTTTGGGCGTGTCTTAATTTAAATTCAAAATCGTGTTCATCAGTATTTGGACCAAAACGAATTTCTTTTATGACTGTTTTTGAAGTTTTTGCTTTTAATTCCTTTTCCTTTTTCTTCTTGTTGTACAAGAACCTCTGATAATCGATAATTTTGCAAACTGGTGGGTTAGCGTTAGGACTAATCTCAACTAAGTCAAGATCTAATTCATCTGCCCATCTTCGGGCTTGATAGGTATCATAAATTTCTGGTTCAATTTCTTTTCCTGCTACTTCACTAACTTCATCTAAGTTATCTCCTACTAATCTGATTTTCGGTACTCTAATGTTTTCGTTGATTCTGTGCTCCGCTTCTTGGCGAACCACTTTTCCTTTTGTTCTTTTGGCCAAATGTTTTTAATTTAATGAATAAAATTTTATAAAAATGAAATTGCAAAAAAGTGCCGACTTAAACCGATCACTTTTTGCAATTTCGAATGATTTAATTTATTTTTTAATATCTTCTGATTCTGATTTAATCGCGAATTCCACAATCAATCCATCCTTCTCCTCATTCAATTTCGCCTCTAAAATACTATTTTCTGCTGGATTATGCGTCAAAATAAATTCTGCTAAAGGATCTTCTACATATTTTTGAATAGCTCTATTAAGTGGTCTTGCCCCATATTGAGGGTCAAACCCTTTTTCTGCTACGAATTCTTTTGCTTCTTTCGTCAAAGTCAAATGATAATTAAGCCCTTTCATTCTTTTGAATAAATCAGAAAGGCTGATATCAATTATTGTAATTATATCCTCTTTTTCTAAGCTATTAAATACCACCACATCATCTACCCTATTTAAGAATTCTGGAGAAAATGTTCTTTTTAGTGCGCTGGTAATTACAGATTTTGAATAATCTTCGCTTGATTCTTTTCTAGATTGTGTCGCAAATCCAACTCCCTGACCAAAATCCTTCAATTGTCTAGCTCCAATATTCGAAGTCATAATAATTAAAGAATTTTTAAAATCAATTTTTCTACCTAACCCGTCAGTTAATTGACCTTCATCCAATACTTGAAGCAGTATATTATAGACATCTGGATGTGCTTTTTCAATCTCATCCAATAAAATTACGGAATATGGCTTTCTCCTTACTTTTTCTGTTAATTGACCACCTTCTTCATATCCTACATATCCGGGAGGCGCTCCAATTAACCTACTAACAGAAAATTTCTCCATATATTCACTCATGTCTATTCTGATGAGAGAATCTTCATTATCAAACATATATCTTGACAATGCTTTTGCCAATTCTGTTTTTCCAACCCCAGTTGGCCCTAAGAAAATAAATGAACCAATTGGTTTTTTCGGATCTTTGAGACCAACTCTGTTCCGTTGTATTGCTTTTGTAATCTTTACAATTGCTTCATTCTGACCAATAACCATTTTTTTGAGATCTTCGCCCATGTGAATTAATTTATTACTTTCACTTTGAGCAACTCTCTTCACAGGAATTCCAGTCATCATTGAAATTACTTCTGCTATATTATCCTCTTCAACTGGATATCTTTTAGACTTAGCTTCTTCTTCCCAATCTGCCTTACCTTGTTCCAACTTTCGAATCAATTTTGACTCATTGTCTCTGAGATCAGCAGCTTTTTCATATTGCTGATTCTTGACTGCTTGATTTTTTGCTTCTTTAATCTCTTCGATTTTTTTCTCAAGATCTTCTATATACTTAGGAACATGAATATTCTTCAAGTGCGTTCTCGCTCCCACCTCGTCCAAAACATCGATAGCCTTATCTGGTAAAAATCTATCGCTTATATACCTATCACTAAACTTAACA
Organism: Bacteroidota bacterium; assembly: GCA_024642705.1. Classification (GTDB taxonomy): domain Bacteria; phylum Bacteroidota; class Bacteroidia; order Chitinophagales; family Saprospiraceae; genus Portibacter. Next base: position 7,701 of record JAHEAQ010000001.1, read on the forward strand.
CAAGCTTCAATTGCATGATCTGAATAACTGACATTGTGATATTCTTCATATTTAGATTTGATATTATGAAGAATATGGATAGCTTCTTCCACTGAAGGCGGCTCAATCAATACTTTTTGAAATCTTCTATCAAGTGCTCCATCTTTTTCAATGTGCTGTCTGTATTCATCAAGGGTTGAAGCTCCTATACATTGAAGTTCGCCCCTTGCTAGAGCTGGTTTGAAAATATTGCTGGCATCTAATGATCCTGTTGCTCCACCAGCCCCAACAATAGTATGGATTTCGTCAATAAATAAAATAACATCTCGAGATTTTTCAAGCTCGTTCATTATAGCTTTCATTCTCTCTTCGAATTGACCCCTATATTTTGTTCCAGCAACCAAGGCTGCAAGATCTAACATGACTATTCTTTTATTAAATAGAGAACGAGATACTTTTTTCTGATTTATTCGAAGCGCCAATCCCTCCACAATAGCAGTTTTACCAACTCCTGGTTCTCCTATTAGTATTGGATTATTCTTTTTTCTTTTGCTTAAAATCTGAGAAACCCTTTCTATTTCATTTTCACGTCCAATAATAGGATCTAATTTACCTTCATCAGCTAATTTCGTTACATCCCTTCCAAAATTATCTAAAACAGGAGTTCTTGATTTTGAAGAGCTTTTTCTCGAATATGCTTCGCTCGAATCGTCCTCAATCGGAACATCTGAATCTGAAGGAGTTTCATCTGTATATTCATTAAATATTTCTGACTCTTCTTGATTCATAAATTCTAATTCACTCTTGAAATTCTCATAGTCAATATCATATTCTCCTAACACTTTAGAAGCGAGATTTTCCTTATGCCGCAAAATTGACAACATCAGGTGCTCTGGGCTTATTTCATCATTCTTTCCCATTTTAGCTTCCAAAAAAGTTACTTTCAAAACTTTTTCAGCTTGTTTATTAAGAGGAATATTGCCTACATTCAACCTAGTATCGCCTGATTTATTAGTTGTAGTATTTTCTTCAATTTTGTATCTGATTTCGTTTAAGTCAACATCCATTGACCCAAGTACTTTTATAGCGAGGCTTTCCTTATCTTTAAGGATTCCCAACAATAAGTGCTCAGTACCAATATAATCATGGCCTAACCGTAAAGCTTCATCTCTGCTTAGAGAAATGATTTTCTTTACTCTTGGTGAAAATTTCTTATTGTTCATATTTTAATTTAGCTGTAACAATTATACTATTTATTATCTTAGTTATCAATAGCAATTGAATCTTATTACTAAAAAAAGCATGCCATTGTTGAAAACATGATAAATTGTCTTATAGTTAGAACCTTAATTGATAAAAAAAGTTAACAATAAAAGTCAATTTTAACTCAAATATAACGCATCGGCATGAGAAAAGATTGATGTTATTAGTTATTATTATTAGAAAACATTAGAACAACCTATATTTAATCTTGTTTAAAATAATATTCAAACTCACTTTATATACGATAATGCTATAAAGTATTTTTAATTTGAATAACTTTGCAAGATAATCTGGGAAATTGATGCTTTTTAATAAACAATATTCCAGAAAAACAAGAAGCTCTCTAACAAAAAGAACATTTAAAAGTCTTAGAATAAAGGGCAATGAGTGAAATATTAAAATTTATCATTTTTAAATATGCATATGAATTCTTATATTTCACAATCATTTGAAGTTTCTAAGCAAAAAACAAACAAAGAAAATTAACTAATGAAATATAATATAGACAAGGAAGAAAAATATTCAATTTTTCAGCTGCAAGAAGAGAATTTGAATTCACTTATTGCACCAAATCTAAAATCGGAATTTGTTTTTCTGAGAAATGAAGGTGTAAAAAATTTAATTTTTGATTTATCTGAAGTGAAATATGTCGATTCGTCAGGACTAAGTGCCATTTTGACTGCAAATAGACTTTGGAAAGGATACGGATCCTTTGTATTAACAGGAATTGATCATCCAAGCGTGCAACGGTTAATTGAAATTTCCAGATTAGAAACCATTCTTACTTTAATGCCAAGTTTACAAGATTCTATTAATTATGTAGATACTGAAGAAATCGAACGAGCTCTCGACAAGGAAGTAGGAGAATAATTATGGGTTTTCAGCTACGCATCTTAGGATGCAACTCTGCAATACCTACCAATTCAAGATTTACCACTGCACAAGTATTGCATGCTACCACAAAAAATTATGTCATTGATTGTGGTGAAGGCATTCAGATTCGCATTAATGATCTGAAAATTAAAAAAAATAAAATCCATGAAGTATTTATAAGTCACCTTCATGGCGATCATTTTTTCGGATTACCGGGCCTCCTCACCTCATTTAATCTAAGTGGAAGAATTTTACCATTAACCATTTATGGTCCGATAGGTCTAAAAAAGTACATTTTAACACTTCAAGAGATCGGTTCATTTTATTTGAATTTTGAATTGAAAATCATTGAACTTAATGCACAGATTTATCAAAAAATTCATTCTGATTCAGAACTTGAAGTTTTTTCAATTCCATTAAAACATAGACTTCCAACCACAGGTTTTATATTTAAAGAAAAACCTAAACAAAGAAATATTTTGGTCGAAGCGATTCGAGAAAAAAAAATTACCATTCAAGAAATAAAACAATTGAAAAGCAACATAGATGTAATAAGACCAGATGGTTCTATTTTGCGATATGAAGAGCTAACGGAAAAACCTCCAAAACCATGTATTTATGTATACTGTTCTGATACACTTTATGATGAAGAATTGGTTCCTTTCATTCAAAATGCAACTGCATTATATCATGAAAGCACCTATTTACATGATCTGGCAATAAAAGCAAACGAACGAATGCATTCCACAGCTAAAGAAGCTGCCCTGATTGCCAAAAAAGCTAAAGTTGGAAAATTAATTTTAGGACACTATTCTTCCAGATATAAAAGCATAAAAATTTTCAAAGATGAAGCTGAACAGATTTTCTCACCTACTATTTTATCAGAAGATGGGTTATTAATTGAAATTTAGTTCCAAACAGCTTAATTTCAGAAGAATATTTTGACCAAAAAAATAACAAAATGATAAAATGATCGGAATTGTGAAATTTTATTTCAAACTATAAGTAGTTGAAAATAAGTATTTAATGAAAAGCAATATTAAAAAAACTTTTTTTTCTCTATTCTACTTCTTGGAATATATATATATACTATTATCTTTGCAGTCCCATTTGAGAAATCAAATGCTGGAGATCGGTTAGCTCAGCTGGTAGAGCAACGCCCTTTTAAGGCGTGGGCCCTGGGTTCGAGCCCCAGACTGGTCACCAAATAAGACTCAACAATTAATTTTTGTTGGGTCTTTTTTTTATAATCCTTTCATTTCAATTTTATATACATTACCACCTTTCCCATCTGAAACTTCAGAACCAATTAAAAATTCATTTTCTTTTAAAAGTGTTAAAGCTTCAAATTGTTCAGGAAAATCAATGCTTATGGTCTTTATCGTTTCAAATTTTCCTTTTTCAAGATATTTTAATATTACCACATAGTTTTTATAAATCCCTTTACTTGAATTATGACAAAGAAGCAAAATAGATTTACTTTTCTCATGATAATAGGCATCAGTAACTCCTGAAGGAACATCAATTTCGCATTCAAAATCAAATTTTTCTTTTCCCAATTTTGCAGAATAAATACTTGATGTTTTATTATTGGCATTCTTTGTAAAAAGATAGTATGATTTATTCATCACTATCATCGCTTCACAATCCAGATCATGATTCTTCTTTTTCTTATCTTTTTTATCCACAAAATTGAATTTTATTTTCTTATTAACATCAAAATCTTTTTTGTCAATATGATAAATTCGCAAATCTTTTCTGCCTCCTTCATTGTTACCGAAATCACCAACCAAATATTCATTATTATATGAAATCAAGGTTTCCCAATCAATATTCTTCGAATCTTTAATCTCTATTTTGGTGAAAATTTGTTCATCAGCCATTTTTAATTTATAAAGAATAGAGCCATCGCCACCGTCATTGATTAATATTAATTCGTCATTCTCGTATACCATTCCAGAACACTCATTTAACTGTTCAGGTAATGTTAGAAATTTAGAAATCGAAAAAGTTATTTCTTTATATTTGGAAACAGAATTATTTTGACAGGATGGCAAGCCAAAGAAAAAAAAGAGAAAAAAATGCATAGGTATTATTTTCATTATTGAAAAAGACAGTTGGTTATAAGCCATTTATTATTATTTTATACAAATTTCCACCTTTAAAAAATCCATTTTCTGACCCAATTAAAAATTCATTTTTATTCAATAATGTAATTGCCTCAATCTGTTCTCGGTAAGGAATATCAAAAACTTTTACCTTTTTAAATGAACCATTAATTAACGGTTTTACAATTGTTAAGTAATTCGTAAAGCCAGTTAGATTATAAGTATAACTTAAAATTAAAACAGTATTCGTTTGATCATGAAAAAAAGCATCTGTCACTTGCCCCTTCATCTCAATCGAATCATGAAGAACAAATTCAGCTTTCCTCACAGGGGATTTATAAATATTGGTGTAGGAATTGGCTCTGTTCTTGGTGAAAAGGACATAATCATTATCCATGATAACCATTGCCTCGCAATCAAAATTATGCATTGAAATATCGAAATTATTTTGATCTGGATAACTAAACTGTATTTCTTCTTTCAGCTCATAATTAATATCATCTAAATGGTATATTTTCAAATCTTGTCGTTTTCCTAAATTATTTCCAAAATCTCCCACTACTATTTCATTTTCAAAAGCTAATATGGTTTCCCAATCTACATTTTGAACGCCATTAACTTTTATGGTTTCTATGGTATCCGTGCCTGAAGAATTTAGTTTATAAAGAATTGGCCCTCCTCCCCCATCATTGATTATTAAAATTTCCTTTCCTTGGACAATGATTCCAGAGCATTCATTAACAATACTAGGCAGAGTACAATAATGAGAAATTTCCATTTCCAATTGCTCTGAATTACCCATCGGAATTTTTAAGCAACCTTGCAAAAAGATAAAATTGATAAAGATTGAAATACAATACAAAAATTTCAAAGAATTGCTTCGCTTTTGATTCAACATATTTCCCTTTATTTTTTTTCAATTATTGAAATTAAGAATATTCAATATCCTGCTTTCTACATTTATTAATTCAGTTTGAATAATAGGTACCTTATTATTATTCTTTGGAATATTATCCTTAAGACCGCTGCCAGTAATTATCAATGCCACTTTTGCATTTTGTTCTATTTTACCAATCTTGCAAAGTTTTCGAACAGCTGCTAAAATTGTTGCACTAGATGGTTCAACAAAATATCCTGACTTTGCAAATACTAATTGCGAATTAACAATCTCCGATTCTGAAACTTCTTCTGCAAGCCATCCATATTGCTCTGACTTTTGAATTATTTCTTCTCCTCCAGGTGGGTTACCACTAGTAATAGCTTCAGCAATTGTATGAAAATCTAAAAATGGCGTAATTGATTTTATACCTTTTTTAATAGATGAAACAATCGGACTATTATTTTGAGCTTGAACAACTATCATTTTTGGAAGTTTGGTAATGTATCCAGTTTTAAATAATTCCATATATCCTTTAAAAACTCCTCGAATATGGCCACAAGCTGAAGTTGGAATAGCAATATAATCCGGAACTTGGCAGCTCATTTGTTCAAACATTTCGAAAGCTGTGAGTTTATAACCTTCAGTTCTAATTGGACCATTACCAGATACAATTCTCAGATTTAATTTACGGCTTAAGGATAAAACATGATTCTTCATTTCTGAATAATTTGGGGCATTTATCTTGATAATATTAGCACCGTGCATTGACATAGAATCAATTTTTGCATTTGGAGTATAAGAAGGCACAAAAATAATGGATTCTAGATTGGCTTTAGCAGCATAAGCAGCAATGGAATGGCCCATGTTTCCAGTAGAAATGGTGGCAACTACATTTTCACTCATTTCTTTTGCCATGGCAATACAAAAAAGGGATCCCCTATCTTTGAAACTCCATGTAGGGTTCAAAGTTTCATTTTTAATTAATAAGTTATGGATGCCAGTAAATTCAATTAATTTTTGATCTGCTTTTAAAAGAGGAGTGTTTCCTTCACCCAAGGAAATACTTTCATCGATTTTTGAAAATGGCAGAAACTCTATAAATCTATCCCACAATTCTTTGCCGGTTCGAATTTTAGCTTTTTCTATTTGTTGAATTCTTACTTCCAATGATTCACCTTGTTCCGTAAATTCATCTAATTGCTCGAATGGAAATATTTTTTTTGATTGGGTAGAAATAAGTTTGTGCAAAATTTAATTTTTATTTCAATGTAGCAATTTTTTTAGCTCAAATTGAAGCAGTCACCTACTTAAATATAAAAATTTCAATTAAAGTCTACTTAATCCTAAAAAAAGCAAACAGAAGGAATAAAAAAAATCTTTAACTACAATAAATAATATTTTACGATATTGTACCTTCTTTTTCAAAAAATAAACATTATCCATAAATGAAAATTATCCAATTTTTGACTGTTTTTTCATTTGTAATATTAATATCCTGTGAATCTGACAGGAATGATTCAAATACTATAAATGAAGTTGATGCTCCGATGACAACTTTGCCCATGACTTCTGTTTCATTTGATAATTTAGATCAATTTAAAGTGGACGGTAAAAATTGGCAAAATGCACAAAGTGTCTATGCTGATTATCTTACCGAAGGTTCATTTGAAGTAAAAGAAGGAAAAGGAATTCTTGTGAATTTGAATAATGATGAAAAAGCTCATTTGTATACTGCTTTCGATCATGGAGATATGGAATTAGATATCGAGTTTCTAATGCCCAAAGGTTCAAATTCTGGGCTTTATTTTCAAGGAAGGTATGAAATTCAACTTTATGATAGCTATGGAATCGACGAACCAACCATCGTAGATTGCGGATCCATTTATGAAAGATGGGATGACTCTAAACCTGAGGATAAAGCAGGATATGAAGGGCATCCACCGCTTGTAAATGCCTCAAAGGCACCTGGTTTGTGGCAGCATTTGCAAGTTTATTTTAGGGCTCCTAAGTTCGATTCCTCCGGAAATAAAATAAAAAATGCAATTTTTGAAAATGTATATCTTAATGGAATAATGATCCATAATAATGTTGAAGTAACTGGACCAACAAGAGCTGCAGTTTTCGAAAATGAAAAAGAAGTCCCTTTCGCACCAATGGTCATTCAAGGAGATCATGGGAAAATTGCTTTTCGTAATATGAAATATAAATCTTACACTCAGGATTCATTATCGATATCTAATTTGACTTATAAATATTATGAATATGAGGCTGATGTATTGCCTGATTTTGATACATTGACACCAATAAAAGAAGGAACATCTGAATACTTTGATGTTAATGTAGCTAATGAAAAGGAGGACAAATATGCATTACTTTTCTCTGGAGATCTTAACGTACCAGTAACTGGAACTTATTTGTTTCATACTGGCATTGATGATGGTGCAGATTTATTTATTGATAATAAAATAGTTGTTCATAATGATGGGGATCCAGGGTATGACAATGCCTATAATACGGTAGAATTAACAGAAGGAAAACATGATATAAAATTGAGTTTTTATGATAATACTTGGCAAGCATTAATTAGGGTAAATTATGAAGGTCCAGGGATCTATTCTCATGCTTTGGGTGGTAAAATACAAAACGCAAAGCCTCAAAAAAAGACACCTCCAATATTGATGGAGGACGTTGCTGAAACTGAATTATTGCGAAGTTTTATATATTATAAAGGGGCTAAAAGAACCCATGTTATTTCTGTAGCTGATCCTGGTGGGCTAAATTATTCTTATGATTTATCAGAAGGTTCCCTTTTAAAATTCTGGAGAGGCGGTTTTGGAGATTTAACTGACATGTGGGAACAAAGAGGTGAGCCCCAAATTATTAAGCCATTAAATGCATCTATAGAAGCATTTTCAGGATTGCCAATTGCTAAGTTAAACAATAAAGATGCTCCTTGGCCAGCTTTTATTCTTAATGAATTCAAATTTAAAGGGTATGAACTTAATAGTTCAGGGCAGCCTACGTTTAGTTTTTCTTCAAAAGATGTTAATTGGACAGATTTTGTAAAACCAGATAATAATTCTAAGAAGTTAACTAGAACAATAACATTTGAATCATCAATTCCCAATATATTTTTAAGAGTGGCTCAAGCGGAGACGATTGAAAAACTACCAAATGGGCTTTATAGCATTGGCGGCCAATATTATCTTCAAATCGATGAAAAATATAATCCAATAATAAGAGAAAAAAATGGAAATTTTGATATGATTGCAGAAGTTAAAGACCAATCAAATGTAATTTATAGTCTCCTTTGGTAAATATTCGTTTAAAAAAAGTAAATCATAATAATGAAAATTAATTCATCCAAATATATACGATCATTTTTGAATGTCATTTCTTTGATCTGTTTTGTTTCAATTGTATTTGTTAATAATACAAATGCTCAACTGCTAGAAGCGCCATTTGAAAATAAATATTATCAAATCAAGAATGTTCCAATTCCTGCTGATATCATTTTAGAAGTTGGCGGAATGGTATTTAACGACAAAGGTCAATTAGCCGTAACTACGAGAAGAGGTGAATTATGGGTAATCGATAATCCTGAGAGTCAGAATCCAAAGTACACTAGATTTGCTCATGGATTACATGAACCACTTGGTCTAAATTGGAAGGATGGTTCTTATTATTTAGCGCAGCGTGGCGAACTTACAAAACTTACGGATACGGATAATGATGGCAAAGCCAATAAATATGAAAATATTTATAGCTGGCCACTGGATGGCAATTATCATGAATATTCTTACGGTCCAAAATTTTTGCCTGATGGAAATATGTTAGTCAGTTTAAATTTAGGTTGGATTGGAAAAGGCGCTAGTTTATCCAAATGGAGAGGATGGATTATTCAAATTTCACCAGAAGGAGAAGTTACGCCAATAGCTACAGGTATGCGTTCTCCTGCAGGATTTGGATTTAATGCGGCTGGTGATCTTTTCTATACTGAAAATCAAGGGGATTGGGTTGGTTCAGGACGAATGACGCATGTAGAAAAAGGTGATTTTGTTGGAAATCCGGCAGGTTTAAAATGGTCAAGTGAACCAGGCTCTCCTGTTACACTGAAAGAAAGTGATATAGATGATACAAAAAATCTTTCGCTGTATGAATATTCAAAACAATTAAAAGGTATAAAACCTCCATCAGTATGGTTTCCTCATACATTAATGGGAATTTCGACCTCAGATTTGATAGTTATTCCTGAAGGTTTTGGTCCATTTGAAGGTCAATTATTGGTAGGTGATCAGGGACATAGTAAAATTATGCGGGTTTTTCAAGAAAAGGTAAATGGCGTATATCAAGGCATATGCTTTCCTTTTAGAGAAGGTTTTGAATCAGGAATATTGAGATTGCTTTGGGGTAAAGATAAGTCGCTATATGTTGGTATGACAAGCAGAGGATGGTCTTCTACAGGAAAAGAAAATTATGGATTGCAGCGATTGGAATGGAATGGAAAAATACCTTTCGAGATGAAAACCGTAGTTGCTCAACCTGATGGTTTTAAAATTGAATTTACAGAGAAAGTAAATAAAAAATTAGCAGAATCTGTTTCTTCCTATTCAATTACAGATTTTACGTATAAATACCATCACATTTATGGCAGTCCAACTATTGACGTTGAAAAAAAGAATATTTCAAAAGCAGAGTTAAGTGAAGATGGTAAATCAGTTAGACTTTATGTTGAAGGTATGAGAAATGGCTATATCTATGAAATTAAATCTGAATTAATCCGAAGTATATCCAATCAATCATTGCTTCACAACAAAGGTTTTTATACCCTTAATGAAATACCAAGTGGTAAGATGGCTGAAATGGATCATACGAATAATTCTGGAACTGAAAATATTGATATAATTTCTATTAAACGTCCAACAAAAATGCCTGATTCATGGGCAAATGGACCAGAGAAAACCATTTCAATGGAAACAAAACCAGGGTTAAAATTTTCATTAGATGAATTTTCAGTAAAAGCTGGTGAAAAAATCAAATTGGTTTTTAATAATAATGATGATATGCTTCATAATTTGTTAATAGTCAATCCTGGAAAAGCAACTGAAATTGGAAATATGGCCGTTAACCTAGGCTTGGAGGGTCAAAATAAAGGTTTCATTCCTGAATCAACTGAAATTTTATTTCACACAAATCTAATGCAACCACATAGTTCTGACGCCATATATTTTATTGCACCAGAAAAACCCGGCGAATACGAATATGTTTGTACTTTTCCAGGTCATGCGATGTCCATGCGAGGTATAATGAAAGTGACTAAATAATATTAACTGAAATTATGAATTTAGTTTTTTGAAACACTAAATTTATAAATCGTAGAAGTTTCATAATCTTCACCTGGTTTCAATAGAGTACTTGGAAAATTAGATTTATTTGGACTATCAGGAAAATGCTGCGTTTCCAAGCAAAGCCCAGACCTGTAATTATAAGTTAATTCGCCTTTTCCTTTAATTGTTCCATCAAGAAAATTACCCGTATAGAATTGTACTCCAGGTTCACTAGTAAATACTTCAATAACTCTACCTGTTGTTGGTTCGAATACTTTTGCAATAACATCTTTGATTGTATGAGTATTTAAAACATAATTGTGATCAAATCCACCCCCAAATTTTATTTGCTCATTTTCATCATTTATATGTGTTCCGATAGCAGTAGGCTTTGCAAAATCAAAAGGAGTTCCCTTTACATTTGCAATTTCGCCAGTAGGAATTAGTGTGGAATCAACAGGTGTATAATTATCTGCATTAACCATCAATTCATGGGACAGGATATCACCCGATCCTTTGAGATTAAAATATGAATGATTAGTCAGATTAATGTGGGTTGCTTTATTGGTTTTTGCTTTATATGTAATCTTAAGTTGGTTTTTGCTGTCCAATTCATATTGAACATTAACATTTAGATTTCCAGGATAGCCTTCTTCCATATTTTCACTTATATAATCCAAACTTAACACTTCACCATTGTCCCCTTCTATAATTTCAGCATCCCATAAAACTTTATCAAAACCTTTCACGCCTCCATGTAGATGATTTTGTCCATTATTTGTAGCCAATGAATATTCTACGCTATCAATAGAGAATTTTCCTTTTGCTATTCTATTGCCATACCTTCCTATGATTGCACCGAAATAAGGGTGGGTTGACAAGTAACCATCAATAGAATCAAAACCCATCACAATATCTCCCATTTTCCCATTCTTATCAGGGACGCGGATAGCCTGAACTATGCCGCCATAATTAGTAATTGCTACTTCAATTCCATTGGCATTATTCAAAGTATATAAATCTGCAGCACCATATGGAGTTGAGCCAAAGGAAGTTTTATTAATTATTGTGTTCATTTGTTTTGTATTGGTCTTGTCCGAATTACAAGATAATATTAAAAATATAACGGAGCTTAATATAAAATAACGCATAATTAAATTGATTAAACTTTTAAAGAGTTTGTGCATTCGTTGCCCTAAAGTATTAATATTTTTGATTTACTTCAAATCAATTAATAAAATGACACCTAATTCAATTGATTTATCCTTCAAAAAAAATTAACTAAAAGTAAACATAATCCAAGCAATCACGCTCAAAATTGCGAGTGTTGCAGCAATGTCTCCCCATCCATAGCTAGATTTATTTTCAGCTTTTTGATCTGATGAGGTCGAAGCATAAGTCAAACCTTGAATCTGTTCTTCATTTGGTTTGTTGGTCATCAAACTTACTACAACTGCAATCAAAACACAAGTCAAGAAAAATAGTGCGCCAAATACCAACCAATTAAAATCTGCAAAATTGTATAAAAATGAACCTTCAGTTAGCGAACCTTTAAAAGTTTCAAGCATTAATTTTCCCATTCCAATAAACAAACCACCAACGAGAGCAGAAATTGCTCCATTTGCATTTATTCGCTTGTAAAAAATACCTAATAAAAAAACAGCTGCAATAGGTGGAGCCAAGTATGACTGAACTTTTTGTAAATATTCGTAAAGTCCATCCGACAACATGGAAATAACTGGAATCCAAATAATACCACAAATCACTACAATCACTGTTGCTATTTTTCCAATATTCACAAGTTCCAATTCTGGTTTGTTAGGATTCAACCTTTTATAAATATCAAGTGTAAATAAAGTAGAACAAGAATTAAAAACTGAAGCCAAAGAACTCATTAATGCAGCCATTAGACCTGCAGCAACTAAACCTCTAAGACCAGAAGGAAGCAAATGGGTCATTAAAACTGGAAATGCTTGGTCAGGAGAATCAAAAGTGATTTCGCCTCTCATTTTTAAAGCCAAAGCAACTATTCCAGGAATAAGAAAAAGAAATATGGGTGTAATTTTCATAGCAGCGCCAAAAATGGTTCCTCTCCTTGCTTCTTTGATATTTTTTGCCGTCAATACACGTTGAACAATGACCTGATCTGTGCACCAATACCAAATTCCAACTATGCTACTTGTTATTATCAAAGGAAACCAAGGATAATCAGGATCAGAGTTTGGACGCCACATATTCATATATTCTGGAGTCACTGTTTCTTTCAATGATGCCCAGCCTCCTACGGCATTCAATCCCATTATTGTTAATGTTGCAGCCCCAAGAATTAATACCATTGCCTGAACAGCTTCTGTATAAACCACGGCTCTCATACCTCCAAGAATGGTATAAATTCCTGTTAAAACTACAGTTCCTATTGCTCCAATCCAGAAAGGAATTCCCAATAACGCGGATACAACAACTCCGCCAGCAAAAATAGTGACGGATACTTTGGTCAATACATATGCAACAATTGAAGTTATTGAAAGTACCCATCTTGATCTAGCATCAAATCTGCGCTCTAAAAATTCAGGCATTGTAAAAACTTTGCTTCTGGCATAAAATGGCAAAAACACCCAGCCTAACATCAGTACAATCCAAGAATGCAGCTCATATATTAATAAAGGCATTTTATCGCCAGCACCATTTCCTGCAAGGCCAACAACATGCTCAGAACCAATATTTGAAGCAAAAATAGATGCGCCAACAACGAACCATCCAATATTCCTACCAGCTAAAAAATAATCTTCTGTGTTTTTTGTTTTTTGTTTGATTACCCACCAAGCGATACCCAACAAAATGGCAAAATACATACAAATAACTACCCAATCTAAAGCGTCAAGACTTTTCATTTACAAGTTTTATTTTGATTTTTCGAACTAAATTGTTTACCAAAGAATCGTTCATATTAATTTGCTTTTCTACATTTAAATTTTGATGATTTATGAGAAAATGAATTAAATAGAAAAATTTTTACACCTTAAAGATGAATAATTTTCTCATAAAAAATTTCATTCAGGAAATAATTTGATTATTTATTAAAAAAAATATTATTTGAGCAGAATATTTAAAGCTTTTTCCCAATTTACCTTAATTTTTCACATATTTAAGCTCAATAAAATTAAATTATCCATGATTAAGATATTATCTATAGTTATTGCATTAAGTTTTGTTTCAAATATGTCAATGAAGAAAAAGAAAATTCTTTTTTTTGGAGATTCCATCACAAGAAATGGAGAACTTGAAGATGGGTATATAACGCAGTTAAATAAGATTGCCCAATTGGAGGGTATGTCTGAAAAAGTTGAATTCGTGGGGAAAGGGATTGGTGGAAACAAAGTCTATGATTTGTATTTAAGAATGCAAGAAGATGTAATAGCTCAGAATCCTGATATTGTATTTATTTATATCGGAGTTAATGATGTATGGCACAAACAAAGTTATGGGACAGGCACTGATGCTGATAAATTCGAAAAATTCTACCAAGCAATTATTGACAGTTTACAATCTAAAAATATCGAATTAATATTGTGTACACCAGGTGTAATAGGCGAAAAAACAGATTTTAGTAATTCTTTGGATGGTGATATGAATCAGTATTCCAAAATAATTGATGACTTAGCTTTGAAGAATGGCATAGTGCTTTGCAATCTGCGGGGTGAAATGTTGAAATATAATCAAGCTAACAATCCTGAAAATCTTGAAAAAGGGATTTTGACCAAAGATAGGGTTCATTTGAATGAAATGGGCAATACTTTGGTTGCAAATACATTCTGGAAAATCATAAAAGAAAGAATATAGGTGTACGATTAAATTAACCCTTATTACACAAGTTGAACAATTGCATAATTTCAATTTACTATTGTGATATTCATCACAATGGTGTTATTATATTTTCTTACATTTACTTCTACCCATATTAAGTTTGGCAAAATAATTTAGCGTTTAAAGGTCAGAAAATTTGAAAATAAATAGAATTGTTTTCCACAGGACGCTTTATTAGATTTGCATTAACTTTTAAAACTTTTCATTAGAATTAATATTTGATTAAAAACTAAAATTGTTTAACATGCAGCCCTTATTAGATTTTATATCTCAGCCTTGGCATTGGTCCATCTCAGGATTCATGATTATTTTGGTTATGTTTTTATTAATGTATTCAGGAGGAAGATTTGGAGTTTCTTCAAATTTAAGAACTTTATGCGCAATAGGAGGAGGTGAAAAATTCAGCGATTATTTTGCTTTTGATTGGAAAAAAGATGTGTGGAATTTAGTTTTTGTCGCCGGATCTATCATTGGAGGATTTATTGCTGCCTTTTACCTTACGAGTCCAGATCCAGTGCAAATTTCAGAAAATACGCAAACATATTTGCAAACCATTGGAATTAAAACCCCTCAAACCATTTCAGAAGGAACAGGCTTTGTACCTAAGGAAATATTTAATGATATGAGTAAGCCATTGAATATTATTTTAATGATTCTTGGTGGCTTTTTCATTGGTTTCGGAACCCGATATGCCAATGGTTGTACTTCAGGTCATGCCATAAGTGGGCTATCCAATTTACAATTGGCATCATTGATTGCAGTGGTTGGTTTCTTTACAGGAGGCTTAATTATTACTTGGTTTGTTTTACCAAATATTCTATAAATCGAAAACAAATGAAATATATTAAATATCTACTTATTGGAATTCTTTTTGGCATTGTGATGACTAAATCAGAAGCTATCTCATGGTTTCGAATTCAAGAAATGTTTCGTTTTGAGAGCTTTCATATGTATGGTATATTTGCGGTTGCAATTGCATGTGGAATACTGATGCACATAATCCTAAAGAAATTAAATGTGAAGACTTATTCAGGAGATGAAATAAAATATACCCTTAAAGACAATGGCATCCCAAGTCTATTAATTGGGGGAACCATTTTTGGACTTGGCTGGGCTATTACTGGAGCGTGTCCTGGTCCCATGTTTGTTTTATTAGGTCATGGTGTTTGGTCAATATTAATTGTCATTTTAAGCGCAATTTTAGGAACATTTGTTTATGGAATTTTGAAAAAAAGATTACCTCATTAATTTAGAAAAGAAATATGGATTATAAAGAGCACTGGAATCAAGCATACGAAGGGAAAGTAACAGAACAATTAGGTTGGTATGAAGATATTAGTCAACCTTCTTTGGATTTAATTAAAGAATGTAATATAGAAAAACATGCTCGAATAATTAATATTGGTGCAGGAACTTCAACCTTAACAGATTCTTTAATGGACGATGGGTTTTCGAATATAATCGTTACAGACATAAGCAATTCAGCGTTAGAAATTTTAAGAAAAAGGCTTTCTCATTACAAAAATCAGCCCCAATTCATTCATGACGATCTTACTAATCCTACTAAACTTCAAAAAATAGAACCAGTTGATTTGTGGCATGATAGAGCAGTTCTCCATTTTTTGACCAAAGAAGAAGAAAGAAGTACCTATTTCAATCTGGTTAAAAGCATAACAAAAATTGGAAGTTATGTAATTCTTGCAGAATTTGAACTTGAAAAAGGTGCTGAAAAATGCTGCAACCTTAACGTTTACAGATATACCAGCAAAATGCTTGGAGAATACCTTGGTGATGATTTTGAATTAATAAAAGATTTTCCATACACATTCTTTAATCCAAGAAAGGATACTCGCGCTTATATTTATACCCTTTTCAAAAGAAAATCCTAAATTTTAGAAGTTCAATTTTCAATGTTTGAAGTAAGGATAAAAAACATATAATCTATAGCTCCGCATTATTAAATTGAAATTGATTAATTTATCTAATACGCTAATGATCTTTTGTCTGACGGAAGTCTAGAAATTGGTGGACCATCATTTTTTCTAATGTCTTTCCAAATAATAAAATGTTTTATTATTCTACTATTTTCGGACTTAGGATATATTCACCTATATTTCAAGTAGAAAGAAAACAATAGAATAAAATGATGAAATCTAACATAACTTAGATTTTATACCACAAGCATTTTTTGATAATATGGAGATAAATCAATTATTATTAGGAGTGATAGGCGCTGTTCTTTTAGGGATTTCAAAATCTGGACTAAAAGGCATAGACATCCTAATTGTCTCGACTATGGCAATTGGATTTGGAGCAAAAGAATCTACAGGGATTCTGGTGCCCCTTTTAATCATTGGAGATATAATGGCAGTCATTTATTACCATCGACATGCGCAATGGAAAATTCTTTTAAAATTCTTACCATGGATGATTACAGGAGTGCTTGTCGGAGCTTTTGTAGGAAGAGATTTAGATGAGTTTCTTTTCAAAAAAATGATGTCAATCATAATAATATTTAGTGTTTTCATTATGTTTTGGTGGGAAAGAAAAGCAAGAAAAGTTCCCCAAAAATTATGGTTTGCTGGAATCACAGGAACTTTTGCAGGATTTACAACGATGGTAGGTAATTTAGCTGGAGCATTTTCAAATATATATTTTCTTGCAATGCGAATTCCAAAAGATCAATTTATTGGAACTGCAGCTTGGTTATTTTTTATCATAAATTTAATAAAAGTCCCATTTCATATTTTTAGTTGGCATACCATAAATGAAAACTCACTAAGAAATGATTTACTTCTTATTCCATTTGTGATTGTCGGTTTTTTGGTGGGAGTCAAAATAGTTTCCTTATTCAAAGACAGAATATATCGACTATTTATATTGTTTATGACAGCTTTTGCAGCAATAATCCTACTCATTCAATAGAAAATTATTAATATTAAGTCTAGATGACATCCAATTTATGAAAGTTAAATATCCGTGGGTTAGACAATTTGTAAATTCTCCATATTTAGACATATTTGGAGCCCTGCTTATATTAATAATTTCAATTTCTAGGGACTTTCAGGGGACGATGTACCTAAAAGGAGAAATCCTTTACAGTATCCCAATGAATGAAATCGGCGAACAAATGAGTCAAGGAGCATTTCCACTAGGATTTCTATCTATTTTTGCAGCGATGTTTTCTATGCTTTCTACAAGATTTATTGGTAAACAGCAAAATTTCGGGAATGTAATAGGAATATTTACAACCATAGTTGCCGGAATCTTAGATTATTTATTCGGTAATGCGTCAGCAATCATAACTTATCCCTTAACATTTATAATTATGAATTTTGCTGCTTTCAATTGGTCGAAAGGAGAAAAAATCAGAAAAATTGATCTAAAATATTATTTGATTAATTTTATTGGGTTATTAGTCGCGTTCGGTTTGGTTTATTTTGGGGCCTATTTATTTGGTGGTAGAACAGACTCAATTTTTCTTAATACTGTTGCTTTAACTTTCGGATTATCCATTGGAGGGAATCTGTGTTCTGCGCTTAAATACGAAGAGACTTGGTTGTCATGGATGATTTATAATATTGTTCAATTGACCAAAGCAATACTTCAATTAAATTTTGCAAACGTAGCAAAATATATCTTTTACATGGCTAATGCTACAGTAACTTTAGTCGATTGGAAATACAATGGAGATAAATTTTTGGACCAATCCATTGAAGTATCTGGAGCCAAGGCATGATTTTTAATAAAAGATGGCTTACTCTATTGATTTAGAAACATTGGTTTGAACAGATTTACTATTTGTCAAAGGATTATCTTTATTATAATGAATTTCCAGCACCGCTTCATGGACACTCATGTGATGTTTTTCTGGTTCTGACATCATTGAATTCTTATAAAGCATATCTCTAGCTGGACCTGTAACTCCGCAAAGATGCAATTCAATATTCCTAGATTTCAGGTAATCATCAAGATCGTGAAGCATATGTATTCCAGTACTATCTATATCATGTATGCTGCTTGCATCAATTAACAAATATTTCAAATTCTTGTACTTGTCATCAGAAATAAGCTCATAGATTTTATCTTTCAGATAAACAGCATTTGCAAAATACAATTGATCATCGAATCTTAAAATTATTGTATTGTTTTCTTCTTTTGCCTCTGGAAATCTATTTATGTTCCTATAATAAATGGTATTTGGAATATTACCAAGAATAGCCAAATGAGGCTTACTGCTTTTAATAAGGACTAAACTTATACTTAAGACAACACCAAATAAGACGCCTTCTTCAATTCCAAAAATTAGTGTTGCAAAAAATGTCACCAACATTAATACAAAATCTCGCTTATGCGTTTTCCATAAATTTCTTGCTTCTTTTACATCAAATAAACCAATAACTGCGACTAATATAATAGCGGCCAAAACTGCTTTAGGCAAATAATAAAACATAGGTGTTAGAAACATTAACGAAAGCCCCATTGCCAATGCTGTAAACATTGTTGCCATAGTAGTTTTTGCTCCTGAATCAAAATTAATAGCTGAACGTGTAAAACTGCCTGATGCTGGAATGGATTGAAAAAATGATGAAATTATTTTAGAAATTCCCAATGCAAAAAGTTCTTGGTTGGGATCAATAGAATATGTTTTGTCCTTTGCCTCTAATACTTTGGCAATACTAATACATTCAACAATCCCTATTGTTGTTACAGTCAGTACTGTTGGTAAAAGTGATTTTATTATTTCTAAATTTAAAATTGGCAATTTAAAAGCAGGTAATCCTTTTGGAATTTCGCCTATAATTTGAACATCAAATCTTTCTAAATTAAATAAATAAACTATTATAGCACCTAATATTGCTACCAAAAGACCTGAAGGGAAATTTTTTAAAAATCTTTTAAAAAGCAACATAATCAATATTGCTATAAAACAAATGACTCCAGTAATCCAATTTGACTCAAGAATATGTTGGATAGCATAAATGAAATTTTCAGTAATGAATTCGAATCTAGGCATCTGGATTCCCAAAGCATCTTTAAGCTGCGAAGCCAAAATAATTACTGCTGCAGCAGAAGTAAATCCAGTTAAAACGGGTCGAGAAATAAAATTAACTAGAAAACCAAGACGTAAAAAACTCAAAATAAGTTTGAATGCACCGATCAATAAACCTGCAGCTATAACCAAGGAAATAAATTGAGTGCTTCCAGGTTCTGCAACCGCCGAAACTCCAGAAAGAATAAGCAATGCAGATATTGCAACTGGACCAATAGACAATTGTCTAGATGTACCAAAAATTGCATAAATTACTAAAGGAACCATTCCTGTATAAAGTCCATAAATTGGCGGCATACCTGCTAATAATGCATAAGCCATTCCTTGAGGAATTAGAAGTGTAGCTACAGTTAATCCAGCAATTAAATCACTCCTAAACTTCTTTATCGAATAGTTAGCAAGAGTTTCAATTAAAGGGATTATTTTTTTTACTGATTTCAACCTAGTTCTTCATTGAATTTGATGATGACAAATATATGAACTTAATAACAATTTAATATTTATTCTGTGTGATCAGGGTAACACTAATCAGTTAATCTCTTTTCTTAAACTCTCTAAAATTACCAGACTCACAATAATTGTTCCTCCAATAAAAGTATTCATGTTAGGAATTTCATTAAGAAAAATAAAAGCTATAATAATACCAAATAAAGGTTGAATGCTGCTTAATATCGAGACTTTACTTATTGAAAAATGCCTGAAACTCATTATAAAAAGTGTGTGCCCTATTGCCGTCGTAAGAATTCCTAAAACTAAGAGTTGAAGCCAATTGTAAGCTAAAGGGCTATGATCATAAATAAAAACCACAGGTAATAAAATTATTGTTATAAACAAAGTTTGAAAAGACATTAATACAATACCATCTATTTCTTGCGAAGGTTTTTTCAAAAGAATATTTCTTAAAGAATAGCTTACTGCTGAAATTAGTCCAAAAACTACCCCAAGTGTGATATTGTTATCTAGATTGTATTCAGGAATCAGAAAATAAATACCTAAAATTAAAAATAGGCCAAATATTATTTGAACATAATCAAAAGGTTTTTTCAAGATGAAGGGTTCTAAAAAAGTGGTAAATACAGGATAAGTAAAAAGAGAAATCATCC
The DNA here is from genome assembly GCA_024642705.1 of Bacteroidota bacterium. Lineage (GTDB taxonomy): Bacteria > Bacteroidota > Bacteroidia > Chitinophagales > Saprospiraceae > Portibacter. The sequence continues at coordinate 28,151 of JAHEAQ010000001.1, forward strand.
CTATGGCAACATTTGAAAATTGCAAAGCAAAAAAATAAAAGATCCAATGAAATGCCATTAAAAATGAAGCAATAAAAATTGGAATTCTATGCTGAGGGTAATTTATCCTAAATGATTTTTTTAATGATTTAGAAATAAAAAATAAAAATACGAATCCAATAATTGATCTATACCAAATAGCAAGCGGAGGCGATATTGACAAATACTTCCCTAAAGCTCCCGAAGTGCTGACAAATAACATAGCAATGTTGAGTATAAAGAAATGTCGGTATTTGGTGAAAAAATTCACGAGGTTATATTTTCGGCAAAAGTAATGTTTTCAGATTTAATGCGTCAAATGATCTTTCGAACAGTAATAAAATAATGAGAAATTTGGAAATCCTTAGATAAAATAGATTACACATTAATCCTCCAGGGAGGATTAATCCTATTAATTCCAGCTTTGAACAAGACAATGTGGTTGCCATCTGGATCTGTAAGATGAGCTTCCCTCCAAAGCCAAGTCTTATCATTAGGCAATTCATCAAAAATTAAACCTTCTGCCACTAAATTTTCCACAAATTCATCTAGGTTATCCTCTTCAAAATAAATAATGGGTCCTTTTTCTAAAGGCAATTTATTTTGCAGGTGAATGGAAAAAGTAGCATTTCCATCAGGGCATAAAAAGCGAGCATAATTAGGAAGAGCCTTAACAATAATTATAAGTCCTAGCTTTTGATAGAACAGAATTGATTTTTCGAGATTGAGGGAAGGGACGGTAACTTGATTTAAACGCATTACAATTGATGATAAATTATTATATATATTATTTTGGATAACAACTAATTACACATTATAATTAATTATATTAAAAATACTTTAAAAAAAAGGTAACAGGAACATGGCTTTTTAACACTAATAAATAGAGAATAAAGCTAATAAAAATGAAAGTTACCCATTTAATTGAAAATCACATCTATTTAATTAGCAATCATGCAGTTGCTCGCAACCCTATGTTTGCAGACATTAAAATTCAAGAATTTTTCATTTCTAAAATTGAAAAGTATTTAACACCACTGTGTAATATTATTGCGTATAGTTTAAACGGGGATGAATTCCAGTTGTTAATCAAACTTAATTCTCGAGAAAAATTCAAATCATTTTATAAAATCAAGAAGAATAATGAACTTTTAGGTGAGCTAGAAATTCCAGAATCAACATTTATTTTCTCTCAAGAAATGGCAAATTTGCAAGTAAGTTTGGTGAAGCATTTCAATTATAAGTACAAGAGAAACGGAGCAATGATGGCTAAACGATTTGGGCGCGAGCTTATAGAAAGTGTGGATGATATGAATTATTGGATAGAACGATTGAATAAAGGAAAAAAACTTCACCAATATGGTCAAATGTGGGCAAATGAAATCATGAATTTGAAAGAGCCAAAAACGAGCAAATGGCTCTATAGTGGAGAATTCAAGGGAGAAAGAGGATTTTCTTCAATTTATCTTAGTGCTTTAAAAATCGACCTCGGAGGTGCTTTTGAAAACCTACCAGCAGATAGAATAATACTACCTAAATCATATTTAAATATTCAATTAAACTTGATTCTCTCTAAATTAAATCAGAGTTTTTAAACTCTGACTAACTTTTTGACTTCTCATTTATCCATAATTCGAAATCGAAACGATATCCCTATTTCTAAAAAATATAAATCTCTAATTCTTGGATAATTGTGATTAAAAATTAAAAATCCAATTCTTCTTAATTATAGCAAAAATCGCTTCTACCTAATTAATTTTTAGTGTTACACACTAAAACAATTATAAATTATTAAACTCCTTAGAAACATTCGATTTTGAAATGATTATCCCCATTAAACTTTTTAGATCTAAAGGAGCCATTAACTTGAAACAAAAATGAAAATGAAATAAAGCGCCTTTAGATTGCGATTTAATCGCATAATAGGGAATAATTATATTCAAATAAGCACATATCAATATATGATCATTTATAAATATTTAAATTTTATTACTTATTCTTTATAATAATTTCAATTATTATGTATATTTTTAGCATACAACAAATTTTAACTCACTTTCGTTATAAAATACACAATATTTATATTTATCTATTTTCTAACTTCAATTTAAAAATGTAATTCTTAAAAAATGAAAAAAGAAACTCTATCAATACATGCTGGTTATACTTCTGATCCCACGACAAAGTCCGTCGCTGTTCCTATATACCAAACTGTTGCCTATGAATTTGATAATGCCCAACATGGAGCAGATCTTTTTAATTTAGCAGTTGCCGGAAATATTTACACGCGAATCATGAACCCAACCGCAGATGTACTCGAAAAAAGAGTTGCTGCTTTAGAAGGTGGAATTGCCGCTCTAGCTGTAAGCGCAGGGAGCGCTGCAATTAATTATTCTATTCTAAACATTGCTGAAATAGGTGACAACATTGTTTCTGTTCCTTTACTATATGGTGGAACATATACCTTATTCAAGCACATGTTTCCAAAACAAGGAATTGAAGTCAAATTCGCTGCCACTGACAGTGCAAAAGATATTGCTAAACTTATCGATGGCAAAACAAAAGCTGTTTTTTGCGAAACTATAGGTAATCCGGCTGGAAATATACCTGATTTGGAAGCAATTGCCAAAGTCGCCCACGCTGCTGGAGTTCCGTTAATTGTTGACAATACGGTTGCCACTCCAATCCTAATAAATCCAATAGAACATGGTGCTGACATTGTTGTCCATTCTTTAACAAAATATATGGGCGGACATGGAACAACCCTCGGTGGAATAATTGTAGATAGTGGAAAATTTCCATGGGCAGAACACAAAGATAGATTTCCAATGTTGAATACTCCAGAACCTTCTTATCACGGTGTGGTGTATACCGAAGCATTTGGCGCCGCTGCTTATATAGGTCGCGCAAGAACTGTTCCTTTAAGAAATACAGGTTCTGCAATATCTCCATTCAACTCATTTCTAATATTACAAGGAATTGAAACATTGAGTTTAAGAATGGAAAGACATATAGAAAATGCTCAAGCAGTAGCTGAATACCTGGAAAAACATGAAAAAGTTGAGTGGGTTCAATATGGCGGCCTTCCAAGCAGTCCTTATCATGAACTTGCAAAAAAATATTCAAAAGGCAGACCGGCATCTCTAATGACATTTGGAATTAAAGGTGGTTTTGATGCTGCAGTTAAATTTTATGATAAATTAGAGATTTTCAAAAGATTGGTAAATATTGGAGATGCAAAATCTCTCGCATGTCATCCTGCTTCTACTACTCACAGACAGCTTTCAGAATCTGAATTAGTTTCCGCTGGTGTGAGCCAGGAAATGATGAGACTTTGTGTTGGAATAGAACACATCGATGATATAATTAATGATTTAGAACAAGCTTTTGCCGTTGTGTAAAAGTGTTGTTTGCCTTGGTTGATTAAGAAGAGTCTCGAAAATTTATTTTCGGGACTCTTTATTAGGACCCAAATTGTTTTTTTTATCCTTCATGATGAACCAAAATAAGGTAAAAAAGAACAGACAAAGAATGCTAAACTAAGCAGTATATTTTCAAGTTCGTTTTCAATTTTCGTGCCATTGGAAGCAGAATATTAGAAATGAAAAGTATAGAAAATAATACTATTATTTGCTCATATCATAAAAAACTCCAATAGAATAAGAAGGAGCAGCAGCAATTATTTCGCCCCTGAATGCAGAAGCAAAGGATGCTGAAAATCCAATGTTTTTTGTTACGTAATATGCTGCTTCAATCCCATAACTGGTGTATTCAGAATTGTTAGCAAAAATACTCGTACTTGTATTGGTTTCAGCGGTATCTCCATTTTTAAATGATTCTACACCATTTAATCTCCCAATAATCCAAATCTTATTCTTTAAAAATGAAATCCCAGCTTCAAGTCCAAATCGAAACTCATCACTATAACCGTTGGTTCTATTATTTAAACCTGCAAAACCACTTGCATAACTTGAAACTTCTTTATTTATATTAAATCCACCTCCTACATCTACTAAAAACATCTGATTGAATTCCCCATCTCCAGTTTGAAGATTACCATCAGTACCAGCCGAACTTGTACCCGTCGGAAGCCCTAAAGTTAAAGTGGCTGAAATGGGTAAAAAATTATCTCCTTTGCTAATAGCATATTTCAAACTTAGGTCTGCATCACCAATTTTATTAATAGCCTCTCCCTTAATAAGAATTTCATTTGTAGTTTTTGATACCAAATTATTCATATAATTTCGAACCAACATTGGAGCATAAACAACTCCCGTAAGTCTGTTCGTAATTCCATATTCAACATATACATTAGTACTAAATATTCCATTGGTAACATTAGGATCAATTAATCCAACATCCGTATAATGTTGATCAAAAACAAGCCACCATTCGGATAATTTGAAATAAATATTGCCTTTTTTTTGTGGCCATGGACCACCAGCATTAATTGAATTCAATATTCCAAGGCAAAATAATACAACTAATAGCTTTTTCATTTTTTTTGTTTACTTATTGAAAAATGGTTCAAACTAAATATTAGTTTATAACACCATCTCCTACTTTCACATTAAAAGGCTTGCAGAAATATAAAACGTAACTATAATCATTGAGTGCCACATTTTTAATCGTATAGGTATGAGCTCCTTTAAAAACTTCAACAGCTTGGATTTCTAACGCACCACTTGTTGTGCTCGGATTATTGCTCAAATACACATATAATCCTGGTAAAGCTGATGTTGCTTCATAATTGTCTGCTATAATTAAAGACAAATCACCACCTTCTTCTAATTTCAATACAAAGTCTCCTGTTAATTTATAACTACTAGTTGATTTAATAGTTCCAGATCTTTCTTTAGAAGCAATTACTGTTTTAGCACCCACGCCAATTTCATTGGAATCCTTAAGTTGGAAGGACCCATATTCATATTCTACTGAAATTGTTGCCGATCCTTCACTTTTTGCAATAGCCAATCCATTTCCATCGATCGAAATCACTTGATCATTTGAACTTGACCAAAGTGCTTCCACTTCTTCAGACTTACCAACGTTATTCAAGAACATGAACTCAAATTGATAACTAGAATCAATCGCAAGCGAATCTATAGGATTGCTGAGCCTAAGTATAGGTTCTACTTCATCATCCACGTAATCATTTCCAATACATGAAATTGAAAGCAAAATCAGAAGAACAAAATATGCAATATATTTATCCATTTTTTTTTGTAAAAATGTATTATTAATATGAAAATTTAAATTAATTCTATTGAAAGATATGGCTTTTGTCAAAAGAAGACAAATTATTACTTGAATTAACTTTGAGTTGAATTGTCTACTTCATTGCAAACTAATTTACAGAAGCCAAAATCTCCAAATTTATAAAGCTTTGAAATTTTAAATTAGTTGAACAAAAAAAGGTGGCTCCATTGATGGTTCCACCCTTTTATATTTTGAAATTAGGAAAATGATTTATTTACCTCCTAATTGCTGAATTTTATATACGGCTTGTTCTTTATAATCACCATCCTTAACCATCTTATATGCTTCAACTGCTTCATTGGTTTTATTCAATCCTTCTAAAGCAAGTCCTTTTGCTACATAATATTTATCCTCCAAACTTCCATCTGCAGTGCCTACTTCAATAGCTTTATCTGCTGTTTCTAAACCCTCTTGGAATTTACCCAATTCTATGTGACTTCTTGATACATAATATAATATGTCAGACATAGGATTTACTTCATTTATTTTTGTTCCGGCAGTCACTGCATCCTCATACTGTTTGTCAACAAATAATTTTCCAACAATTTGCTTAGATCTTTTAAATGCTTCATCTGTTTTTTTATCTCTTCCATTGTCCCCTGCAATTGCAGCACCTTTCAAAAACGAATCTATAGCTGACATCACATCTCCTTTTTCATCATAAATTTTGCCTTGACCAATATAATTAGATGAATATTCTGGGTTCAATTCAATACCTGAAGTATAGTATTTCATTGCTCCATCTAAATCTTTTTCTTTGAGTAGACTATTTCCAATAGTATAAGCAGCAACAGCTCCATTCTTCTTTGCTACTGCAATGACTTGTTCATTCTCTTCAGCAGTCGCTTTTTCTAATGCTACCAACATTGCTTCATATCCACCTACAAAATCTTTTTCTTTTAACAAGGCTAATCCATCGTTGTAAAGTGATGCAGCACTTGCCTCTTGAGCATTAATTGTTCCTGCACCTAATAAGGCAAAACATAAAAATACCGCTAGATTACGAAATAGTTTTTTTGTATCAATTTTTGTTTGATCCATCATTGCTTTTAAATTTTTAATTATTGTTTGTGAATTGAATAGCGTTCCAATAGATAATTTTTCTAAAACGATGCGCAAAGTTAAGAAAATTGTTGGAAAAACGAAATAAAATGTCCATTCGATGCCTGTAATTTAACTTTTTATTGGAAATAACAAATTTTTCACCCTTCTTCTTTCCTTAATATTTCTAATGGTGGCTTATTTACAACCTCTCTGCTATTCGCAATTCCTATAGCAATAGTCAATAATGTAACAAAGGAAAAAATAATCAATATAGGAATCCAATTTATATTGAATTCGAGTTCAAATACAAATTTTACCAATAAAAAACTTGAGGACAATGCTATAAAGATACCTGTGGCAGAAGATAACGAACCCAAAAGTCCATATTCAACCACATTAATTCGTACAATCTGTTTTTTTACTGCTCCTAAAGTTCTCATTAACACACTTTCATTAATTCTTTGAAATTTCGAAAGAAATAAGGAACTTATTAGCACAATAAGCCCAATCAAAATGCTGAAAGTTGCCATAAATTGTATGGCATAACTTAATTTTGACAATATATCATTTAATGTGACCAATATGGATCCTAAGTCAATAACTGAAACATTGGGGTATGCTTTGACGACATCATTTCTATATTTTGCCGTTATATCCGAACTTGGTGACTTCGTAACTAATACATGAAATTGAGGTGCAGCTTCTAGAACTCCTGTTGGAAAAAGTATGAAAAATCTCGTATCCATACTTCTAAAATTTATTTCACGCAAACTTCCAACATAAGTTGTAATTAGAGCTCCTTGTACATTCCAAATCATTTCGTCCCCTAAATCTACATCTAAAGAATTCGCATAATTATCTGCTAAAGAAATAAATATGGAATCACCTGGATTGATATGTCCTGTATAGGTCCCTTTTACAATTTTATCATTTTTTGAAATTGAATCTGAATAACTGACCCTCGCTTCCCTATTTACAGCCCATCTCCTTGCTGTTCTAGTAGTGTCGGCTAGCCATTCTTGTTTTGTTTTGCCTTTCCAACCATACAATTCCATCGTAATTATTGGCGTTTGCTGCATTAATGGCATCCCATAAGATTCCGTCAATGCAGCCAAATCATCTTTCTGATTTGTTTCAATTCCAAATAAAATGGTATTCGCTTGATTGCCTGCACCCATTCCTTCTACATTGCTCAAAATAAGACCCTGAACTATAAAAAGCGTAGTCAGAATAGCTGTCCCTAATCCAATTGAAACTATTAAGGTTTGTGTTTGATTATTGGGCCTATAAAGATTCGACAATCCTTGTCTAAATATAAAATTCCAATTCCTAGGAAAAAATTTTCTTACGCCCCAAACCACCAATTTTGACACTCCGAATAAAATAGCAAAGGATGCCATTAATCCCCCAGTGAACATTAATGCGTCTTTTACATTTCCTGCTAATTTCCACAAAAAAGCAAATATCGAAACAATAATTAACAAATAAATTGACCATTCTAACCTATCAAATTTATCCCTACTCTCTTCAAAAGAACTTCTTAATGTTCTTAATGGACTTACATTTCTAATGCGGATTAACGGAACCAAGGCAAACAATAAAGTTATGGTAGTTCCCACAATAATTCCTTCCCAAATTGCCTTCCATGATATCTGCATATCTATTTCAAAAGGCAGAATACTTGCAAATACTTTTGGTAATAAAATTTGAATTCCACTTCCCAATGCAGCACCTAAGACCACACTCATTAGGGACAATATCAGAATTTGACTGAAGTAAATGGTAAATGCTTCATTTCCATTCATACCCAAACACCGAAAAATAGCAATGGATTTTACTTTATTTCTTACATAAATAAGCACACTACTCGCTACGCCAATACACGCAAGTAAAAGTGAAACTAAGGCAATCAAATTCAAAAAATTGTTGAGAGAAGAAAATGCTTCCTTCAAGTTTTCTTTTTGGCCTTCTACAGTTTCTATACGCACTGCATTGTCTCTAAACCTATCATTTCTTGCTTCTTTCCATTCATCTGCCTCGAATTTATCCTCCGTTTTCAGAAAGAAAGTATAATCTGTAAAGCTTCCAGGCTGTATCAACTTTGTTTCTTTGACAAAATCTTGACTGATATAAACAGTTGGAGCAAATCCAGAACCCAAATCTACACCTCCAAAGGAATTTTTTAATTTTCCTCCAATTTCAAATGTATGGTATCCCAATTTGATGCTATCTCCGATTTCTGCATTGTATTGAAGCATCATTCCTTCATCAACCAGTGCAGTTCCATTCTTTTGAAAATTTGTTCCCGCATCAGCTGGTTCAGTTAGCAATTCACCATAAAATGGAAAGTTGCCTTTTATTGCCTTTATATTTACAAATTGACTTTCTCCTTGAACGGTCAAGAAAGACATAGATTTTAATTCGATTTGAGATGCCATTTCAGCTGGAACCGAATCAATAATAGCCATAAATTCATCAGAAATTGGCTTATTACTCGTAAAAACAAGATCAGCTCCAAGCAATGATTTTGCTTGATTGTCAATATCATTAACAAGGTTATAATTAAATGAATTAATGGCAACCAATGAGGCAACTCCCAATATTATAGAAGACATGAATAATACTAATTTAGACCTGTCTTTTCTACTATCTCTTATCGCATTTTTTAATAAAAGTGGTAACCGCATCAATTATACATTTTCAGTTTGAACATGTAATCTTTCATCACTAATTATCTTTCCTCCTTTAAGTCTTATTATTCTGTTGGTTTTCTCTGCTAGTTCCATATCATGAGTAACAATTACCAAAGTTGTATTGTGTTCTGTGTTTAGATCAAATAGCAATTTTTCAACCACTTCACTTGTTTCATCATCAAGGTTTCCTGTCGGTTCATCAGCAAATAAAATTTCAGGAGTATTACTAAATGCCCTAGCTAAAGAGACTCTTTGTTGTTCGCCCCCAGATAATTGACCTGGATAATGTTTCATTCTGTCCCCCAATCCGACGCGTTCTAACAACTCTTTCGCTTTTTCTTCTGCCATAGATGCTTTGCCTTGCAATTCCAAAGGAAGCATCACATTTTCAAGTGCTGTAAGTGTTGGCAATAGTTGAAAATTTTGAAAAATAAATCCAATATGCTTGTTCCTAATTGAAGCTTTTTGGTTCTCTGTTTTGTTTCCTAATTCGTTCCCAGCCAAATAAATCTGCCCTGAACTTACTTGATCCAAACCTGCACTTAGACCTAACAAAGTTGTCTTTCCACTTCCAGATGCTCCCACTATTGCAAGAGTTTCTCCTTGTTCAACAGAAAAATTGATGTTTTCCAATACAGTAAGTTTTCTGTTGACACTTTGATATATTTTTGATACTTCTTTTACTTCTAAAATCATTTTTATATTTTTTCTCTATAGAACTAAACTAATTTAATCTGGAGTCGTTCATTTAATTAGTCATATTCTATATTTAATTACATTTGTACTTGCTAAATTTTATCATTTTAAAATCTAATCCTTTGAAAATCATATCATTTAACCGACCAATAATTTTTGTTTTTTGCTTATTAATTCTTCAAAGTTGCAAAGATAAACCAATTAATGACCCTATTGTTGAAGATGTAAAGACCAAATCAGAAATTTCGTCGACCAAACCTGAAAGTAACACTAAAAATCTAATAATGTTTTTTGGAAATAGCCTTACTGCAGGATATGGCCTTAAAGATGGCGAAGATTTTCCAAGTCTAATTCGGAATAAAATTGATTCTTTAGAATTAAATTATGAGGTGGTAAATGCAGGAATAAGTGGAGAAACCACTTCTGGTGGCTTAGAAAGAATTGCATGGGCTTTGCGTCAAAAAGTTGATGTTTTTGTTTTAGAACTTGGCGCAAATGACATGCTAAGAGGTCTTGATGTGGTTGCAACTGAAGAAAATTTAAGAAAAATCTTACAAGAAGTTGTTAAAATCAATCCTGAAACAAAAATATTAATTGCAGGAATGCAATCTCCACCAAATATGGGCGCTGATTATGTTAAAAAATTCAATGAAATTTACCCAAAATTGGCAAAAGAATTCAAAGCGGCTTTGATTCCATTTTTCCTTGAAGGAGTAGCTGGTATTGAATCCTTAAATCAGCAAGATCGTAAACATCCAAATAATGAAGGACAAAAAATTGTGGTGAAAAATGTATGGGAATATTTACAGCCTTTGCTCTAATATTTCGAGGTAATTATGAAATTTGGTAATTATCAGCTTAAAATATCTTTAACCACTGTTCCTTGAACATCTGTTAATCTGTAACGCCTTCCTTGGAATTTATAAGTAAATCGTTCATGATCAATTCCCATTAAATGAAGCAGTGTAGCCTGAAAATCGTGAACATGAACAGGATCACTGACTACATTATAGCCGAAATCATCCGTCTGTCCAAAAGTGATTCCTTTCTTAACTCCAGCACCAGCCATCCAAATTGTAAAACACCTCGGATGATGATCGCGACCGTAATTTTCTTTTGATAATTTCCCTTGAGAATATGCTCCTCGTCCAAATTCTCCACCCCAAATGACCAATGTGTCTTCGAGCATTCCTCTTTGTTTTAAATCTTTTATTAAAGCTGCTGATGGCTGATCCACCGTTTTTGTTATTGCTCTTATTTGATTAGGTAAATTACCATGGAAATCCCAGCCCATTTGATACAATTGAACAAATCGAACTCCATTTTCTGCAAGTTTTCTTGCCAAAATGCAGTTGTATGCAAATGTCCCTGGTGTTCTTGAATCAGGACCATATTGGTCGAAAATATAACTTGGCTCTTGAGAAAGATCTAATGTTTCTGGCACAGACATTTGCATTCTGAATGCCATTTCGTATTGAGCAATTTTTGCATTTATCCTATCGTCTTTTGTTTTTTCAAATTGATTTTGATGCATTTTTTCTAAGTAATCCAACATTATCCTTCTGCTATCTCTGTCAACTCCTTGAGGGTCTTTAAGGTACAATACAGGATCATCCCCAGAACGAAACATTACCCCTTGATGCTGTGAGGGTAGAAATCCATTTCCCCAAAGTTTGGCATATAATGGTTGTCCACCTGGCACACCCCTTGAAAGTAGCACTACAAAAGTCGGCAAATTATCGTTTTCACTTCCTAATCCATAACTTAACCAAGATCCAATACTTGGTCTTCCAGCTTGTTGCGAACCAGTTTGCACAAAGGTTACAGCAGGATCATGATTGATAGCCTCGGTATGCATGGTTTTGATAAAGCAAAGTTCATCCGCAATTTTGTGATGATGTGGCATTATGTCGCTTATCCAGGCACCACTTTGACCATATTGACCAAAATTAAAATCACCCATTGCAATAGGAAAAGATTTTTGATTAGATGTCATTCCAGTTACCCTTTGATTCCCCCGAATGGATGCGGGCAACTCTTGACCAAACATTTCTTTTAGTTTAGGTTTATGATCAAAAAGTTCCAATTGTGATGGTGCTCCACTTTGAAATAAGTAAATTACTCTTTTTACTTTAGGCGTAAAATGTGGGAGTCCCAAATTATTGCCCATCAAACTTTCAATACTATTTCCACCAAATAGAGAAGCCAAAGCAGCGCTACCTAGACTATACATGCTATTCTTCATGAATACCCTGCGATTCATACTTGAAACCAAATGATCAAATTTATCTACCATGCTTTTTCCTTAAGCTTATTTTTAAATGTATAAAAAAATACTTACTGCTTTCTTACGAACTCATCAAAATTAATAATAGTTGAAGCGACCATTGTTAATGCAGCTAAATTCTTTTTATCTAAATTTTCATCGACAGCTTGATCTCCAACTCTTAACAATTCAATGGCTCGCTTTCCATTTTTATCAAAATAGTCCAATTCCTTTTCATATAATCCAGCCAATAAAATCAGCTCTTCTTTTTCTATATCTCTACCAATAAGGGATTTGAAAATGTAATTGATGCTTTTTTCAATGGAATCAAATCCCAATTTTGTTGCTTTTTCACTAAGTACTCGGGAAGCTTCCACATATTGTGGATCATTCATCAAAACAAGCGATTGAAGAGGTGTGGAAGTCTTTTGCCTGCTTACGGTGCAATTGTACCTATCAGGAGTATCAAAATTCATCATAGATGGTGGAGGTGCACTCCTTTTCCAAATGGTATATAAACTTCTCCGATATAAATCTTCACCTTTTCCTTGCTTGTATTCAGTAGCATTTCTAGTTGCTAATGCTTCCCAAATTCCATTGGGCTGGTATGGATAAACACTCGGCCCTCCTATTTTTGGAGCTAAAAGCCCACTAGCAGCAATTGCATTATCTCGTATTATTTCTGCAGGTAATCTATAGGAAGGATAATAGGAATAGAATTCATTTACTGGATCAATTTTTTTTGAGTTTTCGGAAGGTATCGATTGTTGCTGATAGGTTGCTGAGAGTAATATTTTTTTTATAAATAATTTGATGTCCCAACCATTTTCCATGAAATCAACAGCCAAATAATCCAATAATTCTCCATGACTTGGTAAAGCACCTTGATTTCCAAAATCTTCTTGGGTGGATACCAATCCTTTCCCAAATAACATCTTCCAAATTCTATTGACTTCAACTCGAGCAGTTAATGGATTTTCTTTTGAAATCACCCAGTTTGCTAATCCTAATCGATTCTTTGAAAATCCATCTGGCATATTTGACAAAATAGCGGGTGTATTTGGTTCAACTTCTTCACCATGGGCATCATACATTCCTCTATCTAAAATATAAGTGGGACGTTTTTCTTTCATATCATGCATCACCATTACTTCTAACACATCTGTTTCAATTAGATTCTGTTCTTTTCTGAATTCAGATAATTTTTCAAAATTTCTATTAAATCTTTGATTTTTGCCACTTGATAAATAAAAATCTAAGATCTGTTCTTTATTATTTGGTAATTGATTTGCTTGATCAAAGATTTTCTGAACTTCAATTTCTGAGAGTTTTCGATTGTACACAAGCAATTCATCCATTATTATATTTTCAATAGACCGCTCTTTTTCTTTTCCTAGCATAAATGGATAACTGGACCAATTAGAACCTTTAACTCCGTGTAATAGACTTTTGTGCAAATTATCTCTATGAAGTTTATACTCTGGAACTTTTCCATTAATATAAAATTTTAAGCCATCCGCTTTACTATTTCCATTATAGCTCATGACAATATGGGTCCATTCCCCAACAGGTAATTTCTCAATAGTCTGATAATCAATTGCATTATCTGGCCAAACATGGTTAAGTTGAAATGACAAAGTCCCATCTTCATTTAATTTACAAATCCAACCACGATAGCCCTCAAAGTCGCCATTGGTATTGTTGAAAATTGGTCCTTTTTCTCCAGATTTTAATAATTTCACCCAAATACTCACTGAGAACGGCTGATCTCTGTCATAATCCATATCTCTATTGAACCTAAGACCGCAATCTCCTCTGAACTGAATTCCATTACCTACCTTGCCTTCTTTTAATAATGGTCTTCTGTCCTTGTCTCCTAAAATAGCTGCGTCAGGTTTATTTTTTGCTTTATTAATGTAACTGACCACTTTATTTTTCCCACCAATTCCAGCCCAACCTGGTGATTTTTTATTATCCAAATTAAGTAAAGCTGGATCAGCTTCAACTTCTTTTTCAAAATCAAAAGATGCTACCAACCCTTCATTTAGATCAACTTCTAAAGTATTTGATTCTAGCCATAATTCTAATTCACTGAGATAATTTTCTGGCAAAATTTCTAATTCTAAAGTTTCAATCTCACAATTCAGGCCTGCTAATATTTGTTTTTCTTTATTAGTTGGCAACATAATCGTCGGAGAAGCTTCCCCATTATACGGCACAATACCTGAATCATTGTTGTTGTTAAAAAAAGCAGACAAAGCGTAATACTCTTTTTGGGAAAAAGGATCATACTTGTGGTCATGACATTTAGCACATTCTAAAGTAATTCCTAATAAAGCTTTACCAAAAGTATTGGTCCTATCAGTGACATATTCAACTCGATATTCTTCTTCCACTACCCCTCCTTCCTGCGATTGTGGATGATTCCTATTAAAACAAGTAGCAAGAATTTGATCTTTTGTTGCATTGGGTATCAAGTCACCCGCCAATTGTTCTGTAACAAATTGATCATAATGCATATTTTTATTAAATGATTCTATAACCCAATCTCTCCATGGCCAAGTGTTTCGCATGCCATCGTCTTGGTATCCATGGGAATCAGCATATCTTGCAACATCTAACCATTCCGCAGCCATTTTCTCGCCATATTGGGGTTTCTTCAACAATCGATCAATAGCAATTTCATAAGAATTCGGAGAAAGATCATTAAGAAACAAATCAATTTCTTCGGGAGTCGGAGGCAACCCAGTTAAATCAAGCGTAATTCTTCTTAACAAGGTTACTTTATTTGCTTCTTCTGATGGTGATAGACCTTTTCTTTCAATTTTATCCAAAATAAAATAATCTAAATCTTGTTTTGTCCATTTTGAATTTTTTACCTCTGGAATTTTACTTTTTTGTGGCGGTACAAAAGACCAATGAGTCTTAAATTCAGCACCCTGTTCAATCCACTTTGCTATAAGAGCTTTTTCTTCTGTGGACAAACTCAAATTAGAGTCATTTGGAGGCATCATGTACTCGGATTCCTCAGAAATGATTCGGTTAAAAACTTCACTTGCATTTAGTTTGTTTGGTACTAGATTAAATTTTGCAACACTGTGTTCTGCAGTAGTTTCAGCAAAAGCAAATGAAGCTAAATCAATTCGAAAATCTGCTTTCCTTTTATTTTCATCTGGGCCATGGCATTTAAAGCATCGATCTGACAAAATTGGTTTTATGTGATAATTAAAGTCAATTTTATCTGGCAGATTGGTGTAAGCAGATTTTATTTCTGCTGGCACAGAATTATTACAACATATGAAAAAGAGTAAAACTATAGGAATCGAGAGTTGTATTATTCTTTTTGGCATTTCTTTTTATAATATGAACTCGTTAAAATAAGGTTCTTACTCCAAAATATATATTTTTATTTCGTATTTTTTGCCTCCTTAAAAAATAGTTTTGAAAAAAAGTAATAATCATTTGAAATGAAAATCCTTTTGACAGGTGCTGATGGCTTTTTAGGCACAAATATTACAATTGAATTATTAAATCGTGGATATCAAGTACGAGCTTTAATAGAACCTAATCGAAATTCTCAAATAATCGATAACTTGAATGTAGAGAAAATTAGTGGAAACATCCTCAATGTTGAAGAAATAACCAATGCAGCTGCAGGCTGTGATGCAATAATTCATGCTGCAGCTTTAACTTCTATTTGGCCAGCAAGATCATCCATTGTTAATAAAGTAAATATTGAGGGTACAAGAAATGTTATTTTAGCTGCATTGGAATCAGGTGTAAAGAGAATGGTATATATTGGAACTGCGAACACATTTGGTTTTGGAAACAAAGAGAATCCTGGGCATGAAGGCAACCCCTACCAAGCCGGAAATTATAAGGTGGATTACCTCGATTCTAAATTCAAAGCACATCTTTTGATTATCGAAGCAATAAAGACTAAAAATCTGCCTTGTGTAATTGTGAATCCCACTTTTATGTTTGGTCCCTTCGATTCGAAACCAAGTTCTGGCGAAATGATTAGGAGTATGATTAAAAATAAAATTCCAGGTTATACGCAAGGGGGAAGAAATTTTATTAAAGTTAAAGACGCAGCTGTAGGTATTGTAAACGCTATTACAATGGGCGAAGTCGGTGAATGTTATATTTTGGGCAATATCAATCTAAGCTATAAAGAAATATTTGAGAAAATTTCATCAATTACTGGGGCAAAACCGCTTAAACTTTCGCTACCTAAATGGGCCGTGTTATCATACGGATTCATTAATTCAACAATTTCTAATATTTCTGGCAAACCGCCATCTGTAAGTTATGAAATGGCCAAAATTTCAAATGATCAGCATTTTTTTACCGCAGCAAAAGCAATAAAACATTTAGATTTACCTCAAAATCCGATTGAGGAAGGCATTCAAGAATGTTATGAATGGTTAAATGAACACGGGTATTTGGATTAGGATTTAAAAAAATTATGAACAACAAATTTTTCAACAATAAAGTAATCGTCATAACGGGATCGAACAGAGGTATTGGACTATTGTTGGCCAAACAACTTATAAATTCAGGTGCTAAAGTTGTTCTTAATGGTAGAAACCCAGAAAAATTAAAATTTGCTCTTGAATCTATTAATGCTAATGATAATCAAGTGATAGCAATTCAAGGAGATGTTACCAATCACAGTGATTGCGAGAAATTGGTAAGAGATACTATAACTAATTTTGGAAAAATAGACATCCTCATCAATAATGCTGGAGTTGCCATGAATGGTTTCATAAAAGACTTGAAACCTGAAGTTTTTAAAAAGGTAATGGACACAAACTATCTTGGATCTGTTTATCCAACTTTAGCCGCTTTATCTGAAATTGAAAAAACCAAAGGAAGTATTTTGTTTATTTCAAGTGTGGCAGGATTATATGGTTTCCCAAGGTTTTCAGCATATAGCGCATCAAAAATCCCCCTTACTTCTTTCTCTCGATCCCTTAAAATTGAACTTGCTGGTAAAGATGTACATGTGGGGATAAGCTACGTAAGTTTTGTGGAAAATGGAGAGGGCAAAAAAATATTTAATACCGAAGGGGAATTGATAGACAAACCCGAACTCGATGGCATGAAATATCATTCTCCAGAAATGGTAGTAAAAAAATTAATGAATCAACTTATCCATAAGAAATTCGTTTCAAATTATTCTCGATATGGAA
>JAHEAQ010000001.1:45421-98678 GCA_024642705.1 Bacteroidota bacterium
GAATTGATAGACAAACCCGAACTCGATGGCATGAAATATCATTCTCCAGAAATGGTAGTAAAAAAATTAATGAATCAACTTATCCATAAGAAATTCGTTTCAAATTATTCTCGATATGGAAAGCTGATTGTTTTTATGAAGTTTTTTTTCCCTCAAGTTCTCATAGGAATATTAACATGGGCTAAAAAGAAAGGAAAAATATAATTAATGAGTACTTGAAATTCCTTTAAAAATCAAAAAAGATATTTAGAAATAGGAATAATCCATTGCTTACAATCACTCTAGAATTAAATTTCTAATATAAATTTAAGAAAAATGAACATCGATTATAGCTGGCAACAAGGAGAACTTGAAATTCTGATGGCTATTGGATTAACCACTTTAGGATTTATTACCTATTGGTTTATTTCCTTGTCTGAAGCCGTAAAAAGAACCATTAAGAAAAAATATAGTACTGAAAAAACACTTATCATTTGGGTACTTTTTCAGAAACAAATTGGAGTTTTATTCCTAGGTATCATCCCAGCTATTTGTTGTTTCACTTTTATAGGTCATTCATGGAGTTTTTATGGGGTGTCACTTCAAAACTTTGGTTTAAGCATGCTCTATTTTTTAGGGCTTTCTTTAGTTTTAGTACCACTCACCCTCTATTCTGCTCGAAAGCCAGATACCATAGCCACTTATCCACAGATAAGGGTCTTAAATTGGACACCAAAACTTGTGGCTATTAACTCTTTGAATTGGGTTTTATATTTATTGGCATATGAATTTCTTTTCAGAGGTATTTTGTTGCTTGTGTTAGTACCAATTTTGGGAGTTTGGACAGCAATAATCGTAAATGTTTCAATTTATTCTATTACACACATTCCAAAGGGTGTCAAAGAAACCATTTCTGCAATTCCATTTGGATTTGTACTTTGTTTAATCACATTGGACACTGGAACTATTTGGGTAGCTTTCTTAGCACATGTTGTCTTGGCCTTAACAAACGATTTTGGCGCTCTTTATTTTAATCCAAAAATGCAAATAGTTGCAAAATAACTTAAAGGAATGTAATCGTTGCTTTTCCAATAATAAGAATATTTTACTAAATATTAACTTTTACATTGTAGCAAGCCTAAAAGTTGATATTACATTATAGTTGAACAATGTCAAAGTAATTATCCTATAGGGAATGGCTATTTAAATGATTTTTTTGATTTTCCATATTGGTGTTCATTACAATACTTCTAGTTTGAATTTGAAAGATGTGAATGGGCTAAATAGATGGTCGATATTGGATTTCCTTAACTTTCTGATTGAAAAGACTCTACTTTTGTTTAATCTTGACATGACTTTACTGTTTAGCAAATTGATAAAACATCGAATGATAAGAGAAAAGGCGATAGCCAAAGCATTATATGATGACGCTAGTTATGCAGGGTAATTAGTAATTTAACTTATTTTCAATATCCATTCTCTTGTGTAGAATTCTATCTATCCAAACCTTGTCTTGGTCAATTTTATAAACTACGATATGAGATTGAATTTGTCTAATTCTGTGAAGAGGTTTAATATGTTTAATTGATTTGCCAATTTCATGATTTTCGGAAATATATTGGCATTCAGTAATTAGGATTTCATAGTATTTGTTGGCCTGATTTATTGACCAATTTTCGACTGTATAATTCCAAATTTCGGCCAAGTCCCTCTTTGCTAAATTACTTAGTTGGAATTGAGCCACTATTTTTTATAATTTCTATTTAATTCTGCTAAATGTTGTTGAGGATCGAAATCTTTAACATAGCCACTTTTTTCACCGTCTTCAATGGCACTCTTTAAATTTTGTATTTTCTTTTCCTCTGCATCAACCATCCTCAGTCCTGCTCTGATTACTTCACTAACAGATGAATATCTACCTGATTGAATACTATTTTGAATAATCTCTTCAAAGTAATCATTCAAAGTTATTGACGTATTTTTTGACATTCCACATTATTTTGAATCAAATATACCAAATATTGGTATAATATGCAAATGGTCATTATTTCATCCTACAAAACTCTAAAGATTGTAGTCGTTGCTTTTCCAATAAATAGAATATTTTACTAAATATTCACTTTTACATTGTAGCAAGCCTAAAAGTTGATATTATATTTCAGTTGAACAATGTCGAAGTAAATATCCTATTGGGAAAGGCTATTGATCCGATTCTTTGATCAATCTCCTTAATCCTGAAACAACAGGAAGTAAAGTACCTCCATATGCTAAATTTGCTGCTGTCAAAAGAGTGTCAATATCTGTTCTATTTTGATTGAGAGGTTCTGTGTTCTTAACTATAGCAAGACCTTTTTTAGATAATTCAACAAGTGCAATTTGAGAAAGCTCAGAAAGGTGCTTCGAGTGTGGTTCCACTTCTTTTAAAAAATCAGACCATTCAAATGCATTTTTTAAATCATTATAATTATTTGACCATTCGTGTAAAAAAGCAACAATGCTTTTTGCAGCAACTTCATCTTTGGTTTCAAACCATAAATCAACATCTTTATTAAATTTATAGGCAATATAGCTCTCTGGTCTTGCAGCATCGACTACACGGTCGAGAGGTGTAAAAGTGTACAGCATTGGAGTATAAATTTGCATCCTATTAAACAATAAATCTTCCTGAAGCACTTCAACCAATGTTTCAACTTTAGCTACTATCTGTTCGGGAATCCTATTCTTTATGATCTCGCCACCACTCTTGTTATGTTTCAATCCATACTTATCCAATGCTGTATCCAAATTCATTAACCTTCTGTACATATCATCCGTATCCTTGGTCAAATCACTTGGACTCCATAATTTTTCGGCAACGACAGCTGCCCTAGGCCAAATTCTGGAATCAATGCTACGATCATCAACCATTTCACTCCACATGCAAGCCTCACCCCCTAGAATATTTTTTTCGGAGTCAGAATTCAATGGTTCAATTTTTTCAAATTTTGGCAATTTCATTCCATCTGCCATTTCTGACCCCCCTACTCGCTTACCTGCCAAATCAATGTTAAATACTGCTACTTTTAATTTGCCAAAAATTGAATCTTCTTTGGTCATTAAATCATAACTAATCTTTCCAAATGTGCTGTTAACATTAAAAAGCAAAGCATCACCATTTACTACTGCTTCTGAAAAATCGTTCGTCATCATATCAGAAGCTACTATACCATTCATCTTTTCTCCGTCTCCAAAAAGGTATAAATAGCCGTCAATTTTTGAATCCATCACTGTCATGGTGGTTTTCCATGCTTTCCAATTTGTCGAATCAATATCTATAGTAATAGCTTCTGCAATTTCCAAAGGATCAACTTTATAAATATATTCTGCACTTTGTTTATGATCAAGATAATATCCAGTAGACAATATGGTCTTATTGCCTGCTCTTGCTGCGTCCCACAAAGATTTATGGTTTCTCCAAGATTGAACTGCAATTCCATCTTTTGGTAAATCAGCATGCAAGATTTCATCCCAACCCATCATCTTTTTCCCATGCTTTTCAAGAATTTTTTGGATTCGCAAATTAAAATAAGCCTGCAATTGGTGAACATCTGAAAGGCTATTATTCTTCATGAATTCCTTAATTAACTCATTTTGTCCCCAATGTTTTGGGTTCACTTCATCTCCTCCAATATGTACATATTCATCAGGGAAAAGTTGTGCCATTTCTCCAAAAAATTGATCCAGAAATTCATAAACATATTCATTCGATGGGTCCATAACTGGATCCAAAACTCCAAAAATTGTGTCAAGAGTATAAAGGTCAGGAGTACTTGCAAGTTCTGGGTAACCTATAAACCAAGATGTGGTATGGCCTGGCACATCAAACTCTGGAATCACTCTAATATTTCTATTTTTTGCGAAATCAATAATTTCTTTAATGTCCTCCTGAGAATAATAATTACCCTTCGATCCCATCTCATGAAGTCTGGGAAATAATTTTGATTCAATTCTGAAAGCCTGAAATTCTGTTAAATGTAAATGCAATACATTCATTTTTACTGCAGCCATGGCTTCTATATTTCGAAGAATTACTTCTTTAGAAACCCAATGACGGCCTGAATCAATCATTAATCCTCGCCAAGCAAACCGAGGTGAGTCTTTTATTCTTATTTCAGGAATCCAAAACTTTTCTTCTTTTTTTACCAACTGAAAAAGAGTTTCCAAACCATGCAAAATACCAGATTCTTCATTTGCAATAATTTTAATCTCTTCCTTCTTAACAATTAATTCATAAGACTCGTCATCTTCAATATTTGGATTATTCATGCTTGTCTTTTTGCAAACCAAAAGCAATTTCTTGTCATTTTCTTTTGAAAAGTCGACTTGAGAAACCAAACTTAATTTGGAGTAAAATCTTTCAACAGCATTCTGCAATCTTTGTGAATTTTGTTGCGGGAATGAATAGCCAAAATCGGTCTCGAAAATGAATTTCCCATTTCCTAATTTTAGCTCAGAAGGTAGAGGTATTAGACTAATTTGAGCTCTATCTTTAATCGAAATAGATGGCGGATTTGGTCTTAAAAATCCAAACCAAACTACTAACACAGCAATTATAAGAATTAAAATAAGGCCCAAAATGACTTTGGTGATTTTTTTTGTCATTTATGTATGGTTATGCATCAAATATATAAATTTCCTACCTAAGATAATTAATTATCAAAAAGGCTTACATATCGGATTGCATTTTCCAACATTTTAAGATGATTTTGCTCTTGAAAGGAACTCCCTTTATGCCCAATTGCAGAATAAAATGCTCTTCCTTTTCCAACATCATGATACCAAACTATCGGATGGTCGGCTCCCATTCCCCAATCTTTGTCTGAAGCTAAGAACTTGATATTCCCACTTGGATTAATTCCATTTTCATCGACTGTATAAAGGATTTCACATCCATTATTTCGTGGATTGTCATAGAACATATACCACTCTTCTTCCCTTGTCCAAGATTTAGTTAATTCTTGAGATAACAATTCATCATTGGATTCTAATTTCATGGTAGCTTGCTGAAATTGAGGGCTTATAGGGTGATGAGAAAATCTAGCACTTAGAACGGTGTAAGTATACCACTCCCATTGGTGGGAATCGTCTCCAACTACATGAATACCTATAACGTGTCGCGATATGAATAGTTGCCGATTGCGGGCGATTTCCTGGCAAGTTACACAAAAGTTGAAGTGGGCTACAACCCTTGAATAATTTACTGCCCCGGCAATTTTTTATACCGCGTGTTAGCGGTTCGTTGTTGTCTGTTTATTTATTTATTTTTTTCCTTTGTCAGTAATTGTAATCCACCAAATTAAAACTATCATACAAATTTGAATAGCAACACGAATAGCTGCTATTGAAGAACCTAGTCCAACTGATTCGATAGTTTCAGGATGTATAACTTGATTTATTGCTGCTGGTAATGTCCCAACTAATAATGCAATTGTACTCCATCTTGCAATTAAGCGAAAACGAGGTAGCCAAAATACTATTCCCATTCCAATTTGCAAAATAGCCGTTATGATATTGAAAATTTCTTTGTTCTCACTCATAGAAGCAGGAACAAGTTTATTAAAAAAGTCCGCATTTGTAAAATGAGCAAGTCCAGCAAAAACAAATAAACAGCCAATGCCAATTCGTATATATTTTTTAAAATTTGAAGTATTCATTCTTAATTTAATTTTATCAACTTAATTATTTGCTGTTTTATTTCAAATATTCTACTAATTCCTCTTTGTCTATTCATAAAATATATTCTAATTCAAAGTGTCAAGTTGTAACCTATGGTTGGTTTTACAATGACCGTTAACTCTCCTATATCATTATCAATTTATATTTTTTTTCCAACTTTTGGACATTTTTTTACTGACAATCGTGAAGAGCTTGACGTTCCTGACGATCCTGACGATCCTGACGATGAATGTCAGGACCAGGTGAATTTCAGGACCAGGTGAATGTCAGCACCATGTACTGACTTTAAAAGTCAGCACTATGTAAATTTCAGGACCATATGAATGCCAAAACAAAGTGCGGATAAACCTTCAGGGCTTCAATAATTGTAGCTCTACCACCTATTGCTATGAATTAAATAAGTAGCTAGTTTTAGTATCATTTTTGACCAAAAATGATGTCAAAATCATTCATTACACGCCCATTTATATTCGACCTGAATAATTGCAAATTAAAAAACTCCTCAGTTATCAAAACGGCCTACATAACGGATTGCATTTTCCAACATTTTAAGATGATTTGGCTCTTGAAAGGAACTCCCTTTATGCCCAATTGCGGAATAAAAAGCTCTTCCTTTTCCTACATCATGATACCAAACTATAGGATGATCGGCTCCCATTCCCCAATCTTTGTCTGAGGCTAATAACTTTAAATTCCCACTAGGATTAATTCCAGTTTCATCCACTGTATAAAGGATTTCACATCCATTATTTCGTGGATTGTCATAGAACATATACCACTCTTCTTTCCTTGTCCAAGATTTAGTTAATTCTTGAGATAACAATTCATCATTGGATTCTAAATTCATCGTAGCTTGCTGAAATTGAGGGTTTAAAGGGTGGTGAGAAAATCTAGCACTTAGAACGGTGTCAGTATACCATTCCCATTGGTGGGAATCGTCCCCAGCTGCATGAATACCTATAAATCCTCCACCTTCTTCAATATAATTTTTAAAAATTTTACGTTGGTCTTTATTCAGTACTTTCCCACTTGTATTGTTCCAAATGACCACCTTAAATTTTTGAAGTTGCTCTGTATTAAATACTCCTCCTTTATCCGTTGAATATATGGACCATCCGTTTTTCTTTGCCATCAGCTCAAATGCTGGAATTGAAGCTTCAATTGCTTCGCCATGCCGAAATCCATTGGTTTTTGAAAATAACAAAATTGAATGCTCCGTCAATTCAGATGGTAATTCTGGAGGAGAAGTTTCGTAAAAGTTAATTCCATATTTAACTTTATATATAAAAACTCCCATTGCTATGAATAGGATGACAAACAAGCCCAAAATGGAAAGTAATGCAATTTTAAATATTTTCTTACCCATCATTGAATTTTGATTTGTTATCATTACTTCTTCAAAGAAGCCTTAGAAAAAATGTAATCAGGTATTTCTTTGTTAAATTCAATACTAACAAATTCAAAATGAGTGCCATCACCACTCTTTAATTCATCTTTATAAATCATTTTTGTAGGAAACCATCTCCCTTCTATTTTTTTAACATCGCTTAAAGTGGTAGTCTTCAGCAATTGTCCGCTTTTCGCAAACAATTCTTCTTTCAAGGGAACATATCTTTCCTGGTCAATCCAAGTTTTTCTTTTTACATAACTAACATCTTCAACTTTTGCGTCCAATTGTAGAACCCAAACTTTTCTGCCATCTAGAATTTCTTCGCCTATGAAAGAAGCATTATAAATTTCCAATAATTTTCTGTCTTCCATCATATCTTCATAAGAGAGATCAGAGCCCATTACAGATTGTCGTAACATATGACCTGACAATTGAATTGTTCTATCCGTATCCGGGGAATAAATCCATAGTCTGTTATCCAACTTTAACATTTTTGTTCCTTTTTCACGATCTGGAGATAGGTATTCTGTAAAAGACTTATCAATTCCTGTAGAGTAACCTTTGGAAATAACTGTTCTACTATTTCTTTTTCCATTAATAATCATTTTTGTCTCCACAATCCTAGATTCAGATGCCATATTTGCATCTACTTTCTGCAGGATTTTTATTGCATCCTGAGCTTGGCTCTTGCTCAAACCAAGAAAAACAATAAATAATACAATTGTATATTTCATTATACTTTTTTTAATTTTTTAAACATTTTAAATTTCAATTAAAAATAATTAATTCTAGACTTCTAATTCTTTCATTAAAGTCGCTGTCTGTCGTTTGTATATCCCTAACCCGGACAACATATTTCCCAATACCATAGCTAACAACCCAGGTACAAAGCCAATATAAAATAGGTTTGGCGTAATTTTCCCTCTCAACACCGAAGGCATCATCATGCTAGAAGAAAGTTGGTCTAACATTCCAGAAATATCTATACCTACAACTTGTAGATAATAAACAGCTGAAACACCAAGCACAGTTCCTATAACAGAGCCTATGATTCCGACAATAATCGCTTCATAGGTAAAAGTTCGATAAATTTGCCCTTTTGCTTCACCTAATGCCAATCGGATTCCAAATTCTTTGTATCTTCTCAATCCTGATAAAAGTCCTGTGTTCCACAACACTAAGGACATTGCAAATATGAAAAATCCAATTAATATTGCACTTATCGAATTGCTATAATTAATCATAAATTCAAGGTCATTTTGTTTTTGAAGACTAACCATCATAGGAGCAAATTCATCTGGATCTGAAGCATAAGAAGCATTGAATTTATCGCTTATTAATTCGGCTTCTTCAACTTGATAAATATCATTTCTCTGAAATCCTAATATTTCACCTGCTCCATCTTCCATGTCTAATATTTTCTGAGCATCTGAAACATCAATTATTATAGAACCTCGATCCATCTGAGCAACTCCAAATGTGATTGTTCCGCAAATTTTAAAAACCGAAAATGCCATACTTCCGTTCATTGTTGAACCGATGTACGTAACTTCATCTCCAATTGATAAATTCAATTTCTGGGCAAATTCATTGCTGATTAATGCTTCATTTGGTTTTAATGGAACGCGACCAATAACAATAGATTTCTCAATGTTCATTCTCTTAATTTCCTTTCCAGTTCCTGAAAACAATTCGAAAGAAAGTCCTGCAACTGGGCCCTGTCCTTTTGAATTGCCTTCTTTGTCAATAACATCTATCAATCCTCCAAATTTTATCCTCTTTACCCAATCCATTTCTGGATATTGATTTTTCAAAGAACCAACAATTTCTGTGACTCCAAGTAATGCAAGATCGTTGGGTAGTTGGTCAATATTTTCAGCATAAGCTCTCGACATCACTTTAACATGCCCAGTATCAAACCTTGCGCTTTGATCAATAACATCTCCAAATACTCCTTTCATGTATCCAGATAGAAGAACGGTTAGAAACACCCCTGCAGAAACTATAATTATAGGTAATATGCTTCTGCTTTTATCTCTCAATATACCCTTTAATAAAAATTGAATCATTGTATTTTTCCTTTTAATGCGTTAACAGGATCCATCTTAGCTATCTTTCTTGCCGGCAGAAAACTCACAATAGTAGAAGATAAAATAATTAGAATTATAGTCGACAATATTAATCCAATTCCAAAAGCTGGATAAATCGTATCCGAGATGGTAACTCCTTGATTCTGTGATGCTTCTGGAATCCCAATTCCCGTTCTAGCAACATAACCAAACAATGGAATACCTAAGATTGTCCCTAGCAAAGTTGCCAATATGCTATACATAGAACCTTCAACAGTGAATAATTTCACTACCTGTAACCTTGTCATTCCCAATGAAATATAGGTACCTATTTCTCTTTGCCGTCTGAATATAGACAGTACTTGTGTATCGAAAATCGCTAACAATGCAATGCCCATCAAAAAAATATACATAATAGAGCCACTTGCCTTTTTTGATTCAATAATTCGAGTAAGTGAGCTTAATAAATCTTCTTTAGATTGAAAATTCCAACCCTCCATTTTTGTAGAAGTATAGCCCACATTTGCCACAAACATGGTTGCTTCATTTTCAAGTCCTGTTATTTCCCACAATTTTTTTATCGGCATCCAAATTTGCCCTACATCAATGGTCGGCACATTAGAATCGAAAATTCCAACTATAGTAATATTAGAAGCATCAAAAGTGCCATTCTTATCTCTCCATCTCATTAAGACTTCATCTCCTACTTTCAATTTAGAGGATTTAGCATATCTTTTGCCAATAATAGCTGGTATATCCGCTGCGCTTTCTTTTAATAAGTTGGTGGGAATTTTCAATGTATTTTGATTAACATCTATTCCTTTGATTAATGCAGAGTACATTCTTCCAGAAGGATAAATTGTCCCTTGGCGAAAAAGAATAGGAGTCAAGCCATTTGCTTCGTTAGTAAGAATTGGTCCATGTCCATCTTGAATAGTAAATGGATCTGAAGAATCATAATTATTATTCAAAATATGGCCACCGCCAATTTCCCATTCCTCACTATCCAATTTTGCTTGATTATGCCAGCCGTCTATAAAACCATTAAAAAAAATTATGGTTAGAAAAGCAATTGCTAATACCAAAACATTCAACCAAGTTTTTAATCCTGAGCCTACTAAATTTTTGTAAGCCAATTGGAATGCTAGTTTCATTTTGCTGTAATTTTATGGTGAATAATTTCATCCGATTCTAATTTTCCATCCCTTAAGTGAATAATTCTATCCAAATAGCTCATCACTTTTTCATCGTGAGTAGAAAAAAGAAAGGTGGTATTAAATTCTTTGTTTAAATTTTTCATGGTTTCTAAAATAGAATGTGCGTTTACTGCATCCAAATTTGCAGTAGGTTCATCAGCAATTACTAATTCCGGCTTTTTAACCATTGCTCGTGCAATAGCCACCCTTTGGCCCTCACCACCAGATAATTTCGTTACTTTTTTATTTGGAATATCCTGCAATCCGACCCATTCAAGGGCTTCCATAACAGATTTTGTACGTTCTGATTTTGACTTTTTTTGGAGCATCAAAGCAAACTCTACATTTTCGAAAACTGTATATACTGGAAGTAAATTATAAACTTGAAAAATAAATCCAATGTGCATATTTCTGAGCATTGCAGATTCTTTGTGGCTTAGCTTTGATATGTCATTGCTCAAAACAGAAACTCTTCCTTCTGTAGGTTTATCAAGAGAACCAATAATATTTAAAAGTGTAGTTTTCCCAGATCCACTAGGTCCAACAACCCCTGCAAATTCGCCCCTAGAAAATTCTAAATTGATCTTACTTAAAGCCGTAAATTCAGAATCTCCTTCTGGAAACCTTTTTGTTAAATTTTCTATGGTAATTATTACTTCACTTTTCATTTATTGAATATTTAATGATTATATACAAACATCATTCTTAAGCCCGGGCCTGAAAATGAATATACTAAATCGTTTTGTTGAATTCCTTGTGGATTTTCAGGGTTATAATAAGCCATTATATACATATCAACATGACTAAATTGGTGGCTATAATTGACTAAAAATGTAAAATCAGCAGTTTTCCAACTGTAATACATGACTGCATTAATATTATCAAAAAAAGTAAGTGGATATGCCATTGTTACAGCTGTAAAATTATATGGTCCTGAAAAATCAAAGGCTTTTTTGTCCGCACTTAACAACATATTTTCTGCAATAAACCCTAAGCCATTTCCAAGCCCAAAAGTGTAATCAAAGCCAATATTTAATGCGGTTTGGTGCGTAAAAAAACTGAGATCATCTTGTTTCCAAACATGAGAAGCTTCGAACCAAAGTCCAATTCCAACATCCCATTTGCCATCAATGCCAATTCTATTTTCGGGAATTTTTTCAAAATTTGTTCCTATAAAATATTTAGAAGCATCTGCGTTTCTATGATGATATGTCAATCCCAATTCGCCTTTGGATACTGGATGTTGAATCCTGCCACCAAATTCCGGGACGGATTTGTTTGTTTCAAACGCATCGAATCCACGTGTTTTCTCATTTCCATACAATCCCCAAACCCAAATATTCATATTATTAAGAAAATAATACCTACCAAGCAACCCATAAACTCCATTTGTTAACTGGAGTGGGTCTCTTGGATCGATCTGATTAAACCATTGAAGCGGTCTAAGAATGGATGCCGATCCAAATTCCATTTTTTGCAAACCTGCCCTTAATTCAAATTGCTTTCCAGTATACCTTGCCCATAACCTATATGGGCTCAAGTGACTATCACTTAGACTTTCTGAAAAAGGGTGAAAAGAAAAAATTCCATTAACATTGATGGACGCTTCAAAATCTATTTCTGAAAAAGAATCAATTTTGATGGCATAACTTAGTTTTGGAATATAGCGAATGCCAGAAAAAATTTCAAGGTCACTTTTTGGACTATAGCTTATAATTCCTGATGCCTGCCCGTCAAATATTATTTTATTTTGACCGAAAAGAGATCCAAATAATAACATGAACAAAATTGTAATCCTATTTTTCATACTACTTTTTTGTCACTTAAAATTCCTCGGAACATAAAATTTACAATGACTGAAGTAAGCTCTTCTGAATTATCAAATAAGCTCAACAATTTTTCATCCTTACTTAAAGTTCCAATTGATTCAAACATATAAAGTATAAATTCAATTTTCATGTCATCCCTTATCCACCCATCTCTTTTTGCTTCCACAAAACTCCTCTTAACTATCAACATTAATTTAGCTTGAGAAATTTCAAAATACTTCTTCATTGAATTGGTAAACTCATTTTCAGCATATAAATCTTTTATGAATTCAATGCTCACTTTTCTAGCCATTTCTTTTTTTAAAGAAAGAAATTGATTTATTTTTTGTGGGAATGGAATATTGGAGCAAAACAAATCTGTCATTTCTGTATATGATTTGCTTGTTATATCCTTTAAAATGATATCTGCTACATGGTATTTATTTTCAAAACTTCTATAAAAAGTCATCTTACTAATTGATGCTTCTTCACAAATTTCCTCTACTGTTACTCTATAAATGCCATATTTCCAAAACAAGTCTTTTGCTGCGAGCAATACTGCTTTCGCGCTTTTACTATATTTAGTTCCAGATAAAATTTCAGTCATTTGATACTATTCGTAAATTATGATACTAATATAGTATCATTTTTATAATAAAGTATCATATATCGACTAAAAATGCAAAAAAATAGACTAATTAACCTGCATTAATTGTTCCTCATCTACATTTCAAAATTGATTTTCTATATGCTTTTTGAATATATTTTATAAACATTTTCCCAATTCAATCCTTATAAATTGTTAAAAAATAATTAAAAATAACTTTTGGTGATTACATCTCTTCTTACGTACGTTCTTATCTTTGACAATCATAAAAATTAAAAATGAAGAAATCAATTGGAATTCTGACAATCCTTATAATAGCTTTTATTGCTTTGCCATCAGAAATGAATGCTCAATACGGGAAGAAAAAGAAAAGACCAGTCAAAACGGACGAAACAGAGCAAGTTGAAAATGAAAGGAAGAGCAGCAGAGAACCTAAAGCTGAAAAAAATGAATTTCAGATTCTCGAAAAATTATGGTTTGGATTGAACATCACAAATCCAAATATCAACAACCAATTTCTGACTTTAGGTCTTGGCCCAATGGCTTCATATAAATTTACACCAAGTCTTTCAGCTGGAATAATCTCTGATTTTAATTATGTGTATGTTTGGAATAGATTTGGATCAGCAGAAAATTATCTTGATTATTCTGTTGGGGTTTACGGACGAGCTAGATTTTTACGACAGTTCTTCGGGCATGTTGAATACAATTACACCAGTTTAGATAGAATTGACACTTCAGCTCCCAGAACAACATTTCCTGTATTATTCCTTGGTGGGGGGTACACTTCTGGAAGACCACCTTGGGGTTTTGAGGCCACATTGCTTTTTGATGTACTTGGCAATTTGCAGAGATATAAAATACCTTTTGTTTACCGAATCGGCGTGACTTATAATTTTTAATCTTTTTTTAGGTATAGATTATTTCGGATTTTATTTTAAAATGAAAAAGTAAGTCCAGCCATGAAATTTCGACCTGCCTGAGGATATAAACCACTTAAATTATAAATATTTTGGCTTTCCTTTCTTGAGTAAACGTCATCTTTTGTCGGATCATAATTCTCAGATGAAAATCTATATACCCATGCATTGGATACAAACTTTGCATTCAAGATATTATTAATATTCAAATTAAATTGAATCTTTTTAAATATTTTATCACTCGTAATAGAATAACTAAACAAAAGATCGTTATAAAAATATGGATCCAAAGCTGCATTTTCATTTGAAGTATTGTCAATATATTGTTTTCCAACATATTTAGAAAGCAAAGAAATCACACCCGATTGATTTTTCTTTTTCCTAAAAAATTCAAAACCAAAATCATTTGCTAAAATAAAAGAGGGTGAAAATGCCAAATCAGTTAGCTCGTATGTTTTTTCAATTTGACCGCCATTATCCCAATCATCAATAAATTCTGTAAAAGAAATAATCCTGTTTTCAGACAAAGTTCCATTTAAAATTAGGTGAAATCCTTTGAAATCATTAATTCCCCCATCGAACTCCATTCCTCTTCTATAACTTTTCCCAACATTTACCCTTGTATATTGTCCAACATCGTTTATTGCCCCCGTCAAAACTAATTGATTGTCATAAACCATATTATACACATTAAATCCTGCTTTGAAAGTATTGGTTTGAAGGGTATAGCCAGTTTCAAGGTCATACAATGTTTCAGACAGCGGCCTGCTTAAATTCGAACTCTCGGTATAGTCATTTCGATTGGGTTCTCTATTTGCTACACTGTATGAAAAATATATTTTAGAATCATTATTCAACAAATATGAAAGCCCTAATTTAGGATTAATGAAGGTTAGATTATCTGTCTGATCAACTAGTTCACCTTCAATATTAAAACCTTGAAAATCATAATTTACCCTTCTGTATTGAATGTCAACATATGAAATAAATCGATTAAAAAACCTAAATGTCCATTTTGCATATGTGTTGAAATCCAATTTTGTTGCTTCATTTCTATAATATTCGATTGGCTTATTGAGAAGGTTATTATATATATCCTCAGAGCTTCCATTATCACGAGAATTCCAAATGACCTGACCATAATGTGAGCCAATATAATTGTTCAATGATGCACCAAAAATGATATTATGTTTTTCTTCTAGATCTCTATAATCCATTTCGAAAATTGATCCAAAAAAATGATTGTCGAGCCATCTTCTAATAACGATATCAAAATCTTCATTTAGTGGATCAAAAATATTGTAATCGTTCAAATTTTTGTCGGCTTTATAATTTTCATAAAAGCCTAAACCCCTGGTATAATGACCGCTGATATTCAAATTAAAATTATCATTCAATGCTCTATTATAATGCAATTGAAAATGAGTTTGATTGTAATCATCCACTTCATTACTATATGGATCACCTTGCTTTTCGGTTCCTGAAGAATTATAGGTTCTATCTGTTTCCAAAAATTGAAATGGCAACCCATTCCATGCTTGATAGGTCAATTCAGATCCAGTAAACAAATTAATATTCAAAGATGATTTCTCCGTAACATAATTAAATGTTCCAGCAAAAGAATTTAATTTGGATTCAGCTCGATCCACATATCCATCTGAGCTAATTAATGAATACCTCATATCAAGCCCAAACTTATTATTCATCAATCCAGTCCCTGCAGAAACTCCTAATTTCGAAGAGTTAAAAGAGCCATATGAACTTGACACATTCAAGTATGGATCCAATTTTATTTGATTGGTTTTCAGGTTTATGGATGCCCCGAAAGCAGAAGTACCATTTGTTGAGGGCCCCACCCCTCTTTGGATCTGTATCTCTTTTGTTGAACTCGCAAAATCAGGTAAATCTACCCAAAAAACCAATTGCGATTCTGAATCATTTAAGGGGATTCCATTGACTGTAACATTTATTCGAGAAGGGTCAGATCCTCGAATACGCATTCCTGTATATCCAATCCCATTTCCAGCATCAGAGGTTACCACTAATGATGGTGTATATTGCAATAAATAAGGAACATCCTGACCTAGGTTTTGTCTATTAAACTCTTCTTTGGATAAATTTTTATGAGAAAAAGGCATGTTTTTGCGAACCCATGTACCGTTAATTTCGATTTCGTCAAGCCCAAAAATTGATCCCAATAATTCAAAATCAAGTATTAGATTATCATTTAGAACGATATTTATAGTCGAAGTTTCAAATCCAAGGTATGATGCCTTAATAGTATAATTTCCAGCTGGTATACCATCCATTTTGAAAACCCCTTTTTCATTGGTTATTACTCCAAAAGAAGTCCCTTCTAAATAAACGACAGCCGAATTCAATTTCTCTCCAGCTTCATTTTTCACAATTCCAGAAATTGCAAATTGCCCGTTAATTGTAAAGTAGCTGAACAAAAGAATTATAAATGAACACCAAAACTTCATATATTCTCTTTATTAATCAAAAATATTATGGGTGATATTTTCCTGTGATTATGGAACTTGTCATTTCCCTTACCAG
This sequence comes from Bacteroidota bacterium, assembly GCA_024642705.1. GTDB lineage: Bacteria > Bacteroidota > Bacteroidia > Chitinophagales > Saprospiraceae > Portibacter. The sequence continues at coordinate 61,665 of JAHEAQ010000001.1, forward strand.
AATTACCTGGTTAGGTTCCATGGGTTTAATCTCAGCCAGGAAAGGCACCCCAAATGAATAATTTAAAAATTGGTTCAAAACAATAAAATGAACCTCATTTTAATAATAAGTACAAAGGTATTAAAACGATCTTATCAAGACCTTTTAAATTGCAATTAATTTATAAACGTAAAAATAATTCAAATGCTGTCACCAAAACTTAATTTCGGTAGCTTTGCAATTTCTTCTAAAACATATTCCAATCTCAGTTCATGACTGCCTTTTAAAACAATATAATGGCATTGTGAAGATTTTAAATTTTCTTCATATAAATTAAATATTTCATCTCTATCTTCAGGATTTTCTCTTAATGGATCTTCCTCCCATGCGAAATCTGGTGCACATAAGAGATAAAAATTGTCATCAATCGAAGTCAAATGTTTTGAAATAAATGGGCTCAGTTTGCCGTATTTATATTTTGACCAAATTTCGTAAGTAAGTAAATTTGTATCTGAGATCAAATATTTTTTTGCAATGCTCAAGTATTCCTGCTCCAAATCTAATTGTCCCTTTGCCATGATATCCAAATCTTCAAAAGTATATTCAGGTCCATATAAAGTCAAATAAATTCGTGCATACTCTGGAGTGAAATACTCATCAAAATGATCGGCAATTGCTTTTGCGATAGTCGTTTTACCAGAAGATTCCGGACCAATAGTAGTAATTCTTCTCACTCTCCCAATTTTAAACAAATAAATCAATAAATTGCAATACTAAATTCAAATTAAGCTATGTTTAATCAGACAAAACGTATTTTTGTCAAAAAAAAATAGATTTAGTTTAAAAATAGAAATTTCAATTTAATGCACGACATAGAACCATATTTTAAATGGCGAGACCAATATGTTGCATCTGAAGACAGGGCATCACCATTCTATAAACGGGACTATAGTGAATTTACATTTTCACAAAAAATTTATAATTATTTCATTCATCCACAATGGGACCATTTTGGTTCTTCTACACTTTACATGAAGTTGTTATATGTGGACTATGATGAGGCATACTGTCACATTGAGTTAATTGGAGAATGGAACGATTGCCTCCATAATGATATTATGTATTTAAAAAGAGACATAGCAGATCACCTTTATGAAAACGGAATTAGAAAATTTATCATTTATTGTGAAAATGTGTTGAATTTTCATGGATCAGACAATTGTTATTATGAAGAATGGTTGGATGATATAGCAGATGATGGCGGTTGGATATGCTTTATAAATGTTTCTGATCATGTAGAAAAAGAGATGTTAGATACTGATTTGCAACATTATACAAATTTCGGCGGCATCTTTAATGACATTGAATGGCGAAGAAAAAAACCAGAGAATGTGTTTTTTTTAATTGAAGGATTATTAAGAAAGAGTACTAAAAGATTATCATATTAATGCACTATTCAGGCTTTATAAATATTGTAGGGAAACCTAATGTTGGAAAATCTACCTTAATGAATGCCCTGGTGGGTGAAAGAATGTCTATAATTACGCATAAACCTCAGACTACGCGACACAGAATTATGGGTATTTTAAGTGGTGAAGATTTTCAAATGGTTTTTTCAGATACTCCTGGGATAATTTATGATACCAATTATAAAATGCAGGAAATCATGAATAACTATGCTTTTTCTACCAAAGAAGATTCTGATATTCTAATGTATGTGACTACTCCAGGAGAAAAAAATGATGCAGAAGAAACCATAGTTAGTTTTCTCAAAAGTGTAGAAGCACCAAAATTTCTCATTGTCAATAAAATTGATCTTTTCGAGCCAATTGAAGTTGCTGAAAGAATTCAAAAATGGGATTCTCTTTTAAAATTTGATGAATATTTCATGATTTCGGCACTTAATAAGAAAAACACAGATATTTTATATGATGCTCTAAGGAAGAATCTTCCGGAAGGACCAGCATATTACCCAAAAGATCAATTATCCGATAAAACAGAACGATTCTTTGTTAGCGAGATTATAAGAGAAAAAATTTTAGAAATCTACAAGCAAGAAATTCCATATTCGACGGAAGTAGTTATTCTCGAATTCAAAGAAGAAATTAAAAATGGAAAACCATTTGCTAAAATATTTGCAGAGATTTATGTGACAAGAGAAACGCAAAAACCTATTATTTTGGGAAAGGGAGGAATGCTGATTAAAAAGCTCGGCATCGAGTCCAGAAAGTCCATTGAAATCTTTTTAGACAAGCATGTTCATTTAGAATTGTTTGTAAAAGTCAAAAAAGATTGGAGAGATGATGAAAGAACACTCAAACACTTCGGATACGGACAATAGATTATTACCTTTGCAGTTCAGATAAAAAAATATGTCAAGAATAGTAGCGATTGTTGGTCGACCTAATGTAGGAAAATCAACCCTTTATAATAGGATTATTGGAGAACGTCAAGCAATCATTGACGACGTAAGTGGAGTTACCAGAGACCGTATTTATGGTACTTCAGAATGGAATGGTAAATCTTTCACTGTAGTAGATACTGGTGGGTTTGTTAAAAATTCAGAAGATGTATTTGAAGCTGCGATTAGATTGCAAGTAGAAATTGCTATTGAAGAAGCTGCTGTAATTTTATTTATTACAGATGTTACAACTGGAATCACAGACTTAGATGAGGAAGTAGCAAATATGTTGAGAAAATGCAAAAAACCAGTAATCCTTGCGGTTAATAAAGTTGATAATAATACTCGTCAACTATCTGCTAATGAATTTTGGAGTCTCGGCTTCGAAGAAACGCTTTTTCTATCTTCTATTACGGGAAGTGGTTCAGGTGAATTGCTTGATGCTGTAGCAGAAAAACTTCCACCTGATGCAGAAGAAGAAGAATTGGATGAAATTCCGAAATTTGCAATCATTGGCCAACCAAATGTTGGCAAATCATCTCTAACAAATGCACTATTAGGAGAAGAGCGAAACATTGTAACAAGCATAGCCGGAACCACAAGAGATTCAATTCATTCGCATTACAATAAATTTGGAAAGGAATTTTACATCATAGATACTGCGGGGATAAGGAAGAAAAATAAGGTGCACGAGGATTTAGAATTTTATTCAGTGATGCGGGCAGTAAGATCCATTGAAGATTCTGATATTTGCATTTTAATGATTGATGCTCAGACTGGCATTGAATCGCAAGACATGAGCTTATTGAGTCTTGTCCATAAAAGACGAAAAGGTCTTGTCATCGTTGTGAATAAATGGGATTTGATTAAAGAGAAAGAAACAAATACCGCAAAAGAATACACTGAAAAAATAAAGAATAAAATTGCCCCATTCAAGGATGTCCCTATTCTGTTTGTCTCAGTTCTTGAGAAACAAAGAATTTTCAAAGTAATTGAAGCAGCAATGGAAGTAAATGAAAATAGAAACCAAAAAATTAAAACTTCAGTCCTCAATGAATTACTCTTGGACCAAATAGACAGAAATCCACCTCCAGCTGACAGAGGTAGAATAATAAAAATAAAATACATCATGCAACTTCCTTTGAAACATCCTGCTTTTGCATTTTTCTGCAATCATCCTAAGCATATAAAGAATAGTTATAAAGGTTATTTAGAAAACTTGATGCGTAAGCACTTTAATTTTGAAGGAGTTCCAATTAGTATAGTTTTTAAAGAGAAATAGGAATGCGAATTATTGAAACTGGGCTGGATAATCTTTTCATTATCGAACCAAACATATTTGGAGATGATCGAGGTTATTTTTTTGAAAGTTATAATAAAAAATTACTCCAAAATAAAGGTATCCAAACTGAATTTATTCAGGACAACGAAGCACTTTCTGCTAAAAATATATTTAGAGGATTTCACTACCAATTACCGCCTTTTGCACAAGCCAAGCTTGTCAGAGTTATTTGTGGAAGTGTCCTTGACATTGTGATTGATATAAGGCCTCTATCTTCTACTTACAAAAAAGTTTTTCAATTGGTGTTAAGTGGGCAAAACAAAAAACAATTGTATGTTCCCGAAGGTTTTGCACATGGCTATTTGTCACTAGAGGACAACACTGTTTTTTCATACAAAGTGAACCAAAATTACAACCAGGAAAGTGAAAGAGGTATCTCTTATCTTGACCCATCTTTATCCATAGATTGGCCTTCAGAAATAGCCAATTTTATCACTTCAGAAAAAGATAAAAACAACCCGGTACTTGGTAAACACACACCTTATGAATAAAATTCTTGTAACTGGTAGTAATGGTCAATTGGGTAGCGAATTTCAATTTTTAGCTGAAAAATATCCAAATTTAGATTTCTTTTTCTTTGATAAAGCAAATCTTGACATTTCGGACAAATCAGCGGTTCAATCCATTTTTGAAAAACATTCGTTTTCATATTTGATCAATTGCGCTGCATATACAAAGGTAGACAAAGCGGAAGAAGAACCAGAAATTGCCTTTCAAATAAATGTCCAGGCAATAGAAATCCTCGCCCAATTATGCAAAGCAAATAATACCATCTTTATTCATATTTCTACTGATTATGTGTACGATCCAGAGCATTTTTTTGCTAATGATGAAAATATGGAATGTTCACCAAAAAGCAATTACGCAAAAAGTAAATTGAAAGGGGAATTAGTTCTTTCAAAAATGCTTGAAAGATATATTATCATTCGTTCTTCCTGGATTTATTCCTCTTTTGGGTATAATTTTGTGAAGACGATGATCAAATTAGGAAAAGAAAAAACGGAGTTGAGGATCGTAAATGATCAGATCGGAAGTCCTACGTATGCTCGAGATTTGGCAGAAGCAATACTAGAAATTATTAGAGTTATCGAGCATTCATCCGAGCAAAATAAATTTTGGGGAACCTACAATTACAGCAATCTTGGGTTTATTTCTTGGGATGAATTTGCATCTGAAATTTTCAAAATTGCCAACTTAAGTTGCAAAATCATACCAATTCCATCTTCTGAATATCCATCATTAGCTTCAAGACCAATAAATTCAAGATTATCCAAATCTAAAATTGCAGATACTTTTCAATTGCAATTAAAGCATTGGAAAAAAAGCTTGCAGAAATGCATTGGGGAAATCGATATAGCCTGAATATTTAAATTGCCTAGAGTATAGATTTCCATCTTCTACTAATAGAAGATTATACTCAGAAATCAACCTGATGTATCGGTTTTTCAACAGAATAATGAACTAAAAATCACAAAAAATCTGATATTCTTGGTTAACTCTTTGGCCTAGATTCCACCTTGGTCTATATATATCATAAATGCTCATTGATACACAATGCTAACAATTATGGTCTGGGCAATAAATAAAACCAACCTAAAAACTTACAATTTTTTTAATTTAATAGAGCTTTTTTGGAAAACGATTTTAGTTGTTGAACAGTCGCGAAATAATCTTTTAGGGATGGTCATAAGGAATCAATTTACATTTAAGCTTTTCGTTAATCAAAGCAAAAAAAATTAAAATTATTGAATTTGAACAAAAGATTGCTGAAATGTATTAAAGAAATAGACAACTGAATTGGTTTCTAAGGCGTTTATTAACTAACTTCATTGTTTAAAATAAATACATTGTTGAAGCCTATTTTATATAAAACATTTCTTGCAATTATTCTGCTCCTTGTTTTGGTTACAAATGCAACGGCAACTCATAATCGTGCTGGTGAAATAATATATACTCAAATTGGAGATTTAACTATTAGAGCAACAATCATAACTTATACAAAAACGAGTAGTGCTGATGCCGATAGGGACAGTTTAGAGTTATATTGGGGTGATGGAACAAATGAATTTATCCGTAGATCCAATGGAAATGGAAATGAACTTGAAGGAGATATTAAATTAAATTATTATATCGCCGAACACACCTATCCGGGCAGAGGAACTTATACCATGCATTTCACAGATCCCAATCGTGTAGCCAATATATTAAATGTTAATGCTCCGAATTCTATTGAAATACCATTTTATGTTCAGACTACATTTACTTTCCTTAATCCACAATTTCAAGGATCCAATAGTTCAGTTCAATTGCTAAAAGAACCAATTGATTTTGCATGTGTAGGAAAGAAATTTATTCACAATCCCAATGCTTACGATCCTGACAACGACAGTATTTCTTACGAACTTATTATGCCTAGAGAAGCTCCAGATGCATTTGTTCCGAAATACAAATTTCCTGATGAAATAGTTGTTGGACCTTTCAATCAAATATCATTAGACCCTGTGACTGGAGATTTTGAATGGATATCTCCTCAAATCATTGGAGAATACAATATTGCCATTAAGATTAATGAATATAGAGGAGGCGTTTTGATAGGAAGTGTTATTAGAGACATGCAAATTTTTGTTTCCAATTGTGAAAACGATCCACCTACCATTGAAAGCATAGACGAAATTTGTGTAATAGCAGGGGAAAAAATAAGTATCCCAATATTGGTAAATGATCCTAATTCTGGTCAAAAAGTAAGAATTACTGCCACTGGAGGGCCATTTGAACAAGAACTTTCTCCGGCTTTGTTGATTGCTTCTGAAGACTATGTTTCTCCTGAAGCAATGGCGATTTTTGAATGGCAAACAACCTGTGATCATATTGCCAATTCATATTACCAAATTGTAGTCAGAGCTGTGGATGATTTCTTTAAAGATAAAGACAGTGGCTTGGCTGCATTAAAAACAATTCGAATCAAAGTGGTTGGTCCTCCACCTGAAAATTTAGATTCGGAAACATTTGCCGATGGAATAAAACTTACATGGGATGCTCCCTATTCATGTGAAGAAACTGAAAATGGATTTTTTCAAGGTTTTTCAATATGGCGGAAATTAAAAAGCAACCAATTTCCATTAGACACTTGTGATCCTGGATTGAATGGGAAACAATACGAAAAAATAGTTTACATTTCCAATAATAAAGTTGGAAACAATTACGAATATTTTGACAAAGATGTTTTAAAAGGAAATACTTATTGTTACAGGATCCTTGGAGAATTTGCAAAACTTTCAGAATTAGGTTTCCCTTTTAATCCTATTTCAAGTCTTCCTTCCAATGAAACCTGTGGTATATTAGTTAGAGATATTCCTATCATTACAAAAGTCTCTGTAGAAGAAACTGATGCATTTAACGGATCTATAGAAATAAAATGGAACAAACCAAAAATACCAGATTTGGATACAATTTTATTCCCTGGTCCATATAGATATCAGCTTTTAAGGTCCGAAGGTTTCAATTCTTCAGTTTTTACTCCAATTATTTCAGCAAACTTTACAAGTACATTTTTCGCTACAAATACGGACTCTGTCTTTTTAGATGAAAACCTTAATACAATAATACAGCCATATACTTATAGAGTTGATTTCTATACTGGTGTAAATTCGACCCTTTATGGTTCTTCATCTAGTGCTTCATCCATATTTTTAAGTTCTACATCTAATGATAAAATAATTAATCTTGTTTGGAACGAAGTAGTACCTTGGGAAAACTATCAATATACCATCTTTAGAAAAAATAATATTTCTGGTGACCTAGAAGAAATAGCCAAAGTGCTTAATCAGAATTATTCTGATATTGGAATAGAAAATGGCGAAGAGTATTGTTATGTCATAGAAAGTGAGGGCACCTATGGTATAAAAGGAATTGAAGATCCATTGTTTAATTTGAGTGAAGAAATTTGTAATGTTGCAAGAGATTCAATGGCACCTTGCATCCCTGTTCTTTCTGTTTTAAATCTGTGCGATAATCCAGAACTTTTAGGCCCAAATGGGGAATTAATCAATTTATTAAAATGGGGAGAACCAGAACTTGGTTGCTTAACTAATAGAGATGTGGCCTCATTTAATATATATTATTCTTCCGATAGTAGCGAATTCGAATGGATTGCAAATTCAAGTATAAATAGTGCTTTTGAATACAAAGATATTCTGGACAACGCTATTTCCGGATGTTATGCCATTACATCCATAGATTCTTCTGGAAACGAAAGCGTTTTTTCTGAGATTGTTTGTTCAGCAAATTGCCCATTATATGAATTACCGAACGTTTTCACTCCTAATGGCGATAATCAAAATGATTTGTTTGTACCAATTCAAAATAGATTTGTGGAATCGATAGATATGAAAATTTTTAATCGGTGGGGAGAAAAAGTTTTTGAAACTTCTGACCCTGAGATAAATTGGGATGGAACCAACCAAAGAGGTATAGATTTAGCTGAAGGAGTATATTTTTATACAGTTTTGGTTAAAGAAACACAGCTTGGACGTAATTTAACCAGAGGAATTGGGAAACTAAGTGGCTCAATTCACCTTATAAGATCAAATTAAATGTTTACAGGAATTATTGAAAATTTAGGAACCATAAAAAAAATTACAAGTGCTGGTTCAAATAAGAACTTTCACATTGAATCTTACATTACTCCTGAATTAAAAATTGATCAAAGTGTCGCTCACAATGGAGTCTGTCTGACAGTTGTTAATATAGAAGGGAATACATATATGGTTACAGCTATCAAGGAAACACTTGAAAAGACCAATATGGGTTTGTTGAAAGTAAATGATAAAGTAAATCTAGAACGGTCGCTTACTCTTGAAAAAAGATTAGATGGGCATATGGTTCAAGGACATGTGGATACCATTGCTAAATGCAAATCAATTGTTTCTGAAAATGGCAGTTGGCTTTATACTTTTGAAGTGGACAAAGCATTCAGTGAATTGATGGTTGAAAAAGGATCCATATGCGTTAGTGGTACAAGTTTAACTTTAGTGAATGTGAAGAGCAATGAATTCTCAGTGGCAATCATACCTTATACATATGAACATACCATTTTCCATACTTTGGAAATTGGAAGTAATGTCAATATTGAATTCGATATGATGGGAAAATACATCCTAAAATATCTTAAAGGTTTAAACTTAAAATAGTTTCAATTTCAATTAAATGATCCATTCTGATTATAATCCTTATAACACTCAGAAAATTTACATTAGTGATCTCTATTAAAAATAATTATCCGTACTTTAATAAACCCTTATTAAAATTCATTTTTCATAAAATCCAATTCTGAATATGCTTAAATATATTATTATAGGTTTCATTGGATTGGTTGCAGCGTCGGTTTCTTTTTTTGGAATAAAATATAGATCCACCATCAAAAAATATTTGACTTTCGAAATAATTGACGGTCAAGAAGGAATTTATTATATCAAAGGTTTTGGCGGAAATAGTGGCCTTATTGTGGGCGACAATGCCGCTATATTGATCGATACAAAAATGGGTAAAGGTTCTAAAAAATTAAAAAAAATTGTACTTTCTAAAATTGGCAATAAAAAGCTATTTGTAGTAAATACCCATTATCATCCAGATCATGTTGGCGGAAATAAGCTGTTCGAAATCAATGAAATTATTGCTGGCAACTATGGCGAAAGTTTTTGGTTAGAAATAAATAAACCAAATACACTGCCGACACAATGGCTGGATAAAGAGAAAACAATAGACCTAGGGGGCAGTAAAGTTACGATTATGCCAGTAGGTCAGAACCATACAAAAAATGATTTGTTTGTATATTCTAATAAACACAAAGTCCTTTTTACTGGAGATATTTATGTTCATGAAACACATCCAGTAATAATGTTTGAAAGTAAACCTGACATTGTTAAATGGGAAAATACTTTAAGAAATTATGCTTTAGGTGATTTAGAAATAGATTTAGTTGTGCCAGGTCATGGTAATCTTGCAAAGCAAAATGATTTGATTTATTTAGCAGATTATTTCAAATATTTCAAATCAAAAGATTTAAAAGAATTAAAACTAATGTACAAATCTTGGGATGCCACACCCTTTTTAGCTAGTATAAAAAAGAGTTGGAAACTTTTGAGGACATCGGAAATCCAACCTTAAACCTCAACTATTTGAATTGATACAGTAAAAGTTATCGCGATATCTATTTCAAATAATCTAGTATTACTCATTTCAATTTGGAATATTTATACCATTCAGGAAATGAAACCACTTCCATATTTACTTGAAAAAAATGAGCATTTCACCAATGAAAAAAGCCATTCACAAATGTAAATGGCTTTCTTTATTATCAGAATAATTTTTTAATCTAGGTATCCGATTGGCTCATTTTCCTCAATTTCAGATTCTTTCATTGGAGTAACTAAAATTTTTCTGTACTTTTTCAATCCTGTACCAGCTGGAATTTTCTTTCCAACGATGACATTTTCTTTAAGTCCATCTAAATCATCTCGTTTTGCTCCAATAGCAGCTGTACTTAAAACTTTAGTAGTTTCTTGGAAAGAAGCAGCTGAAATCCAACTGAACACACCCAAAGAAGATTTGGTTATCCCTTGAAGAACTGGTTTTGATGTTGCAGGAATAGCATCTCTGTATTCTACAAGTTTCATATCATTTCTTTTCAAGTACGAATTTTCTTCTCTTAATTGTCTAAGTGAAACAAGTTGTCCAGCTTTTAAATTTTGAGAATCTGCAGCTTCTGTAATGAATTTCTTATCATAAATCCAATCATTCTGAGCATAAAATTCATGCTTTTCAATAGCTTCACCTTCCAAGAAAATAGTGTCTCCAGCATCTTCAATTTGAAGTCTTTTCATCATCTGACGAACAATTACCTCGATATGTTTATCGTTGATATCAATTCCTTGAGATCTATACACTTCTTGAATTTCATTCACCAAATAATATTGAACAGAGAAAGGTCCCTTTATTTTCAATATATCTGCAGGTGATACAGAACCATCAGAAAGTGCCATACCTGCTCTTACAAAGTCACCCTCTTGAACCAAGATATGCTTTGATAAACCTATAAGGTATTTCATTTTTTGATTGGTCTTCTCATCTTCAACGAAAACTTCTCTATTTCCTCTTTTTATCTTTCCGAAGGATACTATTCCATCAATATCTGCAGTTGCCGCAGGATTCGAAGGATTCCTTGCCTCAAAAAGTTCCGTTACTCTTGGTAGACCTCCCGTAATATCTTGAATCTTACCCATTTTTCTTGGGATCTTTACAATCTTATCTCCAGCTTTAACTTCTGCTCCATCTTCTATTGCAATATAAGCTCCTACTGGAAGGTTGTAGCTTTTCAATTCTTCCCCTGAAGGCGATACGATTCTAATTGTAGGAATTTTCTTCTTATTTTTTGGTTCTACAATTACTTTTTCAGCAAATCCAGTTTGATCATCTCTTTCAATTCTGAAAGTTTGACCTTCTTCTATTGCTTCGAACTGTGCAATTCCTTTGAATTCGGTAATTATCATATTGTTGAATGGATCCCATTCACAGATTACATCCCCTCTTTCTACATTTTGTTGATCTTTTATGAAAAGAGATGCACCATATGGTATATGCAAGTTTACATACAATTTACCAGTCTCACGATTGACGATTCTCATTTCACCAGATCGAGAAAGTACTACATTCACTTTTTTGCCATTTTCAACAGCCTCAACAGTTTTAATGTTATCAAATTCTACTTTTCCTAAAAATTTGGAAACCAAACTTGATTCTTGTTTCGTAACAGATGCGATACCACCCACGTGGAAAGTACGCAATGTCAACTGAGTTCCAGGCTCACCAATACTCTGAGCTGCAATGATACCAACTGCATCGCCTTCTTCTGCTATTCTTCCGCTTGCCAGATTTTTACCGTAACATTTTACGCAAACCCCAGATTTTGTTTCACAAGTAAGTACAGATCTTATGGTAACCATTTCAATCCCTGCATCTTCTATTTTATCAGCTATGCTTGGGCTAATATACCCGCCAGATTCTAATATTATTTCGTCTGTAACTGGATCTTCAATGTTGTAAAGTGTATATCTTCCAATAATCCTTGCGGCAAGAGTTTCAATAACTTTCTCACTTTCTTTTAATGCATATGTCTCAATTCCTCTTAGTGTATCACAATCTTCTTCCGTAATGATAACATCTTGAGAAACATCCACAAGTCTTCTTGTCAAATATCCTGCATCTGCAGTTTTCAAAGCCGTATCTGCAAGACCTTTTCTAGCACCGTGTGTTGAAATAAAGTATTCCAATACCGACAATCCTTCAAGGAAATTTGATAAAATTGGGTTTTCAATAATAGCTGCTCCCGTATCACCTGATTTTCTAGGTTTTGCCATCAATCCTCTAAGTCCACATAGTTGTTTAATCTGTTGTTGAGAACCCCTCGCTCCAGAATGCAACATCATGTAAACAGAATTAAATCCATCCTTATGTTCAGCAAGCTCAGTCATAAGGTTGTCGGTTATTCTATTATCTGCATAGGTCCATTTATCAATGATTTGGTTGTAACGCTCATTGTTGGTAATTAAACCCATGTTATAATTTTCCCAAACTTCATCAACTTCTTGGTTTGCATCAAGTAAAGTTGTTTCCTTTATAGTTGGATTTATTAAATCTCCCAAGTTGAAGGATAATCCTCCTTTGAAAGACCATAAAAATCCTAGTTCTTTTATTTTATCAAGGAATTCAGCAGTTATTTTGAAACTTTTTCTTTCAATAATATTGCTGATTACTTTTTTCAAGTTTTTCTTAGTCAATAGTTCATTTACAAATGGAACATCTTCTGGAACAGCACCGTTAAATATTACCCTACCTACGCTAGTTTCAATAATTTCTTCAACTAATTGACCTAATGCATTTTCAACTTTAACTTTAACTTTAATGACAGCATGAAGATTTGCCATGCCTTCGTTATAAGCAATAAGCACTTCTTCAGGGCTATAAAAAGTCATACCTTCCCCTTTAACATCGCCTTTATGCTTTGATTTTCTTAGTTTCGTAAGATAATACAAACCAAGAACCATATCCTGCGATGGTAATGTAATAGGAGATCCGTTTTGTGGATTAAGCATGTTATGAGAAGCCAACATTAAAACTTGTGCCTCCAAAATTGCAGCATGACCTAAAGGTACATGTACTGCCATCTGGTCACCGTCAAAATCCGCGTTAAAAGCACCACATACTAGTGGGTGAAGCTGAATAGCCTTACCTTCTACTAATTTTGGCTGGAAAGCTTGGATTGAGAGTCTGTGCAATGTTGGTGCTCTATTTAAAAGCACTGGGTGACCTTTAAGAATATTTTCTAATATCTCCCATATAACTGGATCTTTTCGATCAACTAGTTTCTTAGCTGATTTTACAGTTTTTACAATTCCCCTTTCAATAAGTTTCCTTATAATGAATGGTTTGAATAATTCTGAAGCCATACCTTTAGGAATTCCACATTCGTGTAATCTCAAAGTAGGACCTACTACAATAACAGATCTTCCAGAATAATCAACCCTTTTTCCAAGTAAGTTTTGACGGAATCTACCTTGTTTTCCTTTAAGAATATCGCTTAAAGATTTCAATGCTCGGCCTCCTTCAGCTTTTACAGCATTAGATTTTCTAGAGTTATCAAACAAAGAATCTACTGCTTCTTGAAGCATCCTTTTCTCATTCCTAAGAATGACTTCCGGTGCTTTAATTTCAAGAAGTCTTTTCAATCTATTATTTCTAATGATTACTCTTCTATACAAATCATTCAAATCTGAAGAAGCGAAACGTCCACCATCTAATGGAACCAAAGGTCTTAATTCTGGTGGAATAATAGGTAAATATTGGATAACTGCCCATTCAGGTCGATTGTCCATTCTTGTTTGACCGTCTCTAAAAGCTTCAACTACTCTTAGTCTTTTCAAAGCTTCTGACTTCCTTTGTTGAGAAGTTTCATTAGCTGCTTGAAAACGTAAATCAGCAGATAACGTATCCAATTGCAAACGTTCTAATAGAACTTTTACAGCTTCTGCACCCATTTTTGCAATGAATTTCTGAGGGTCGCTATCATCGAGTAATTGATTGTCTTTTGGAAGTGTATCCAAAACATCGAAGTATTCTTCTTCAGTTAACAAATCAAGATCTGCCAATCCATCATTTTCTTTTACCCCAGATTGAATTACAACATATCTTTCATAATATACAATGGACTCTAATTTCTTAGAGGACAATCCAAGAAGGTATCCTATTTTATTAGGAAGGGACTTAAAGAACCAAATATGTACAACAGGAACAACCAATTTAATGTGCCCCATTCTCTCTCTTCGAACTTTCTTTTCAGTTACTTCTACGCCACATCTATCGCAAACAATTCCTTTGTATCTAATTCTTTTATATTTTCCACAATAACATTCGTAATCTTTAACAGGCCCGAAAATTCTCTCACAGAACAAACCATCTCTCTCAGGTTTATAAGATCTATAATTTATTGTTTCAGGTTTCAACACTTCACCGTATGATCTTTCTAATATACTATCTGGCGAACACAAACTAATTGTTATCGATTCAAAGGGTATATTTTTTTGTGTATTGTTCTTTTTAAAAGGCATAATACTTTATAATTTAAATGGTGAATGATTATTCAAATTTGATATCTAGAGCTAATCCTCTTAATTCATGTACTAAAACATTAAATGATTCAGGAACATTTGGTTCAGGTAGATTATCTCCTTTTACAATTGCTTCGTAAGCTTTTGCTCTTCCAATGATATCATCGGATTTTATAGTCAACAATTCTCTTAATATATTTGCAGCACCAAATGCCTCTAAAGCCCAAACTTCCATCTCTCCAAATCTTTGTCCACCAAATTGCGCTTTACCACCCAATGGTTGCTGTGTAATTAAGGAGTAAGGTCCTATTGATCTTGCATGCATCTTATCATCAACCATGTGCGATAATTTTAACATGTAAATTACACCCACTGTTGCTTGTTGGTGAAATCTGTCTCCAGTTTCACCATCATATAAATAAGTCTGACCTAATGAAGGCAAATTAGCTTTTTGAATTTGTTCTTCGATCTCATCTGTTGATGCGCCGTCAAAAATTGGTGAAGCAAATTTTAAATCCATTTTCTTGCCAGCCCAACCAAGAACTGTTTCGAAAATCTGCCCAAGGTTCATCCTAGAAGGCACACCTAAAGGATTCAATACAATATCAACTGGAGTTCCATCGGCGAGGAAAGGCATATCTTCTTGTCGTACAATTCTAGAAACTATACCTTTATTTCCATGTCTTCCTGCTAATTTATCCCCAACTTTCAATTTCCTTTTCTTGGCCATATAAACTTTAGCAAGTTTTAATACACCTGCTGGAAGTTCATCACCAATACTAATATTGAATTTCTCACGCTTATATCGCCCTACTTCTTCATTTACTTTAATACTATAATTGTGCAACATTTTTGCAATCATACTATTAATGTAAGCCTCCTTAGTCCAATTAGAATAATCCACTTCATTGTAATTGATTTCTTTGAGAACTTTCGGAGAGAACTTAGTTCCTTTAGAAATTAGCTCTTCATTGTAAATACTTCTTACACCTTCAGAGGACATTCCGTCCGTGATTTTCATCAATTTATCAATTAGAGTAGTCTGCAATTCATTCAAAGCAACTGCGTGTTTATCTTCTAATTTTGACAACAAATCTTTTTCCTGAACTTTTTGAAATTTATCTTTCTTTGCTCTGGCAAATAATTGTTTGTCTATGATGATACCGTTGGTTGATGGAGGTGCTTTCAAAGATGCATCCTTAACATCTCCAGCTTTATCTCCAAAAATTGCTCTTAACAATTTTTCTTCAGGAGTTGGGTCTGATTCCCCTTTAGGAGTAATTTTACCAATCAAAATGTCACCTTCACTTACCCAAGCACCAACTCTAATAATACCATTTTCATCCAAATCTTTTGTTGCTTCTTCAGAAACATTTGGTATATCATTCGTTAATTCTTCTTCTCCTAACTTAGTATCTCTAATATCTAAATCAAAATTTTCAATATGCAGGGAAGTAAATATATCTTCTCTTACAACTCTTTCGGATAAAACAATGGCATCTTCATAATTATACCCTTTCCAAGGCATGAATGAAACCATCAAGTTTTGTCCTAAAGCTAATTCTCCTTTTTCTGTTGCGTAACCATCACAAAGAATACTACCTGCAGTTACTCTCTCACCTTTTGAAACAATTGGTTGAAGATTGATACAAGTACCTTGATTGGTTCTTCTAAATTTGGTAAGTGGGTACGATTTCACATTGCTCTCAAATGAAACTAATTGTTCATCATCTGTCATATCATATCGGATGATAATCTCATTAGCATCCACATATTCTACAACACCTTCCCCTTCTGCATTAATTAGCATTCTAGAATCTCTAGCCACTTTTCCTTCCAAACCTGTTCCAACAATTGGAGATGAAGGTTTGATTAATGGAACAGCTTGACGCTGCATGTTAGAACCCATCAAAGCTCGATTCGCATCATCATTTTCTAAAAAAGGAATCAGTGAAGCCGACACACCCACAATTTGGTTAGGTGCAACGTCCATATATTCCACTTCAGATGGAGTTAAAACTGGGAAATCCCCATGCTCTCTACACTTAATTCTATCAGAAACGAATGCACCTCCTTCATTCAATATTGAATTCGCTTGTGCAATTTTCTTGAAATCTTCTCCTTCTGCAGAAAGATATAGTCCAGAACCAGTAAGATCAACTTGTCCATCACTAACTGGTCTATAAGGAGTTTCTAAAAACCCCATTTTATTTACTTTGGCATGAACGCAAAGTGTAGAAATCAATCCAATATTTGGACCCTCAGGAGTTTCTATAGTACATAATCGACCATAATGTGAGTAATGAACATCTCTTACTTCAAAACCTGCACGTTCTCTTGATAGACCACCAGGTCCTAAAGCTGAAATTCTTCTTTTATGCGTAATTTCAGAAAGAGGATTCGTTTGATCTAAAAACTGAGACAATTGAGAAGTTCCAAAGAATGAGTTAATTACCGAAGATAATGTCCTTGCATTAATTAAATCTACTGGCGTAAATACTTCATTGTCTCTTACATTCATTCTCTCTCTGATGGTTCTTGCCATTCTTGCAAGACCAACACCAAACTGAGCATAAAGTTGTTCTCCAACAGTTCTTACTCTTCTGTTAGATAAATGATCAATATCATCTAGTTCAGCCTTTTGATTAATAAGGCTGACCAAATATTGAACTATATTAATAATATCTTCTTTGGTAAGAACCAAAGTGTCCTTATCTATATCTAAAGATAATTTTCTATTAATTTTGTAACGGCCAACATCTCCAAGATTGTACCTTTTATCTGAAAAGAATAATTTATCAATTATACCTCTAGCAGTCTCTTCATCTGGAGGATCAGTTCCTCTTAATTGTCTGTATATATGTTGAACAGCTTCAATTTCAGAACTAGAAGGATCTTTTTGTAGTGTATTGTAAATGATTGAATAATCTTCTTCAATATCATCTTTTTGTAGGATGATGCTATCGATTTCAGATTTTAGAATAAGCTTAATATTCTCTTCATCCAAAATTACATCCCTTTCAAGAATGATTTCATTTCTTTCAATAGTTACAACTTCTCCAGTATCCTCATCCACGAAATCTTCTGACCATTTTCTTAATACCCTTGCAGCTAATTTTCTTCCAACAGATTTTTTCAATTCTTTATCCGTAACTACAATTTCCTCAGCTAAACCAAAAATATCCAATATCTCTTTGTCAGAATCATATCCAATTGCTCTTAAAAGAGTAGTAACTGGAAACTTTTTCTTTCTATCTATGTAAGCATACATCACAGTATTAATATCTGTGGCAAATTCCATCCAAGCTCCTTTGAAAGGGATTACTCTTGCAGAATAAATCTTTGTTCCGTTGGGATGATAAGTTTGGCTAAAAAATACTCCTGGTGATCTATGTAGCTGCGAAACTATTATTCTTTCAGCCCCATTGATTACAAAAGTACCTTTGGGAGTCATGTAAGGAATATTTCCTAAGAAAACATCCTGTACTATAGTTTGGAAATCAACATGTTCTTCATCGTTACAAGAAAGACGTAATTTAGCTTTTAATGGAACACTATAAGTTAAGCCTCTTTGCATACATTCGGAAATGCTATATCTAGGCGGATCAATAAAATAATCAAGAAATTCCAAAACGAAGATATTTCTTGCGTCTGTGATTGGAAAATTTTCTTGAAATACTTTATAAAGACCTTCGCTATTTCTATTTTCTGGAGTTGTACCTATTTGAAAGAACTCTTTGAAAGAGTCTAACTGAATGTCCAATAAATTAGGAGTTTCAGAAGGTAATTTTATTTTTCCAAAATTTACTCTTGCTTCTTCAGCAAGTAGAGAGATGGTATTGGATGACATAATTGAGATATTTATATTTTACCAGAATTAATTCCGGAACATTAAATACATTCTACAAGGCAACTTTAAAATGGCAATAGGCTTAGATCGGTTCACACCTGATTTAAGCCATATTGCCATTTAATATGTATTGGATCTTACTTCGATCATTCAGCTATTGGTGATGTTAAGTTGATTAAATTACTTTAATTCAACTGAAGCACCTGCAGCTTCTAAAGCAGCCTTAATAGACTCAGCTTCAACTTTTGCAACTCCTTCCTTAAGAACAGATGGTGCAGCATCAACTAAATCTTTAGCTTCTTTCAAACCTACGCCAAGAAGATTTTTAACTTCTTTTACAACAGCAAGTTTAGCACTTCCAGCAGAAGTCAAATGGATGTTGAAATCAGTTTTTTCTTCAACTTCTTCTGCTTCAGCAGCAGGTCCAGCAGGTCCAGCTACAACAGCAGCAGCAGCAGGCACAATGCCGTAATCATCTTTTAAAATTGCAGCAAGTTCACTTACATCTTTTACTGTAAGGTTTACTAATTGTTCTGCAATCGCTTTTAAATCAGCCATTTTATATGGTTTTAAATTTTTAACAATATATGCGTATAATAAATGCTTGGAAGCCTTCTTAATTAAGCATTAGGTCTTTCTTCTAATGCTTTTAACAATCCCGTAATTGTATTCTGACCTGATTGTAAAGATCCAACAACACTGTTTATCGGTGATTGTAATAATGAAATTAATTCGCCTAATAAATCCTCTTTTGATTTCAGGTTAATTAAGGTTTCTAGTTGATCATTGCCGATGAATACATCTTGATCAATATAAGCAGCCTTAAGAATAGGTCTTTCGCCTTTTCCTCGAAATTCTTTGATTAATTTTGCAGGATCATTTGCAACACTTGTAAACATTAAAGCAGTTGGTCCTGTCAGAACTTTATACAAAGGTTCATAACCTTTTGCAGTATCAAATGATTCCAGAGCTTTTCTTGCTAATGTATTTTTAACAACTTTAAGTTCAATGCCTTTTTTGAAGCAAAGAGCTCTAAGTTTATTCACTTTTTCAACTGAAAGTTTAGAAGAATCTGTTAAGTAAAAGAAATCACTATTGCTGAACTTTTCTTTCAACGACTCTATTGCAGCTGTTTTTTCAGATTTTGTCATAATTCTTAGTTATATCTTTGACTTAATAGATTTAGGATCAACAGTAATACCTGGGCTCATAGAGCTTGCAACACTTATTGATCTGAAATAGGTTCCTTTTGCAGTCGAGGGTTTCATTTTGGCAAGAGTACCAATAAGTTCCTGTGCATTCTGAGCTAATTTTTCAGGTGAAAAAGATACTCTTCCAACTGAGGAATGAATAATTCCGTATTTGTCCACTCTAAAAGCTATTTTTCCGCCTTTAACGTCGTTTACAGCACTAGCCACATCCATTGTAACGGTTCCAGATTTTGGATTGGGCATCAAACCTCTTGGCCCTAATATTCTACCTATCTTTCCTACTTGAGCCATTACTGTAGGCATTGCAATAACAACATCTACATCTGTCCATCCTCCTTGGATTTTCTTTACGTATTCATCGAGACCAGCATAATCCGCACCAGCTTCAAGAGCTTCATTCTCTTTGTCTGCAGTACATAAAACCAGAACTCTTTTTGTTTTTCCTGTTCCATTAGGCAATGAAACAGTTCCTCTAATTGCTTGATCAGCTTTTCGAGGATCGACACCCAATCTGACATGGACATCTACAGAGGCGTCAAATTTAGCGATATTCACTTCTTTGACTAAAGCCATTGCATCATCTAAAGTATAAAGCTTATCGTTTTCAACTTTATCTGCAACAGCTTTCCATTTTTTTGTAATTTTAGCCATTTTTATAATAAGGTTCAACCGTACATATCAAAATATATACTCCCTTTTTTAAAATTTAATAAATTAATTTTCCCAAGGTGGGGTACCGTCGATAACTAATCCAATGCTTCTTGCAGTTCCAGCAACCATTTTGATTGCAGATTCAACAACGTGAGCATTTAAATCTTCCATTTTATCTTCAGCAATTGCTCTCACTTGATCCCAAGTAACAGTTCCCACTTTTTGTCTGTTAGATTCCGGAGATCCTTTTTTAATTTTAGCTACTTCCATAAGTTGAGTAGCTGCAGGAGCAGTTTTTACAACAAAATCAAATGATTTATCTTTGAATACTGTTATTACAACAGGTACTAGCTTTCCAGCTGATTCTGCAGTCTTAGCGTTAAAACGCTTGCAGAATTCCATAATATTCACACCTTTAGAACCTAAAGCTGGACCTACTGGAGGAGATGGATTAGCTGCGCCACCTTTAATTTGTAATTTTATAAAGCCTTCAATCTCTTTAGCCATTTTGAACTATAATTTTATTATTCTATTATTAAGATTGTTTTTCTACTTGCATAAAGTTAAGTTCTACTTCAGTTCCTCTACCGAATATTTTAACTATAACTGTAAGTTTTTTCTTTTCTTCGTTTACTTCTTTGATGTCACCAACAAAATCTTTGAAAGGTCCGTCAGTAATTTTTATCGTTTCACCAGGAATGAAAGGTTCTATCAATGCCTCCCGTAATTCTTGTGAATCATCTACTCTACCTAGCATCCTATTTGCTTCAAAAGCTTGCATTGGTATAGGATTATTCTTCCCTAGAAAGTGAATTACATTAGGCATATTAGAAATTGCAGTAATAATTTCTCCTGAAAATTTTTCAGGATCTGCTTCTAAAAGAATATAACCTGGTAAAATATTTCTTTCAAGAATAACTTTTTTGCCATTCCTAATTTTATAAACTTTTTCAGAAGGTACCAATACTTGAGTAACAAAATCATTCCATTTATTACGTTGTAATTCCAGCTCAATCCTTTCTTTGATTTTGCGTTCTTTGCCACTTATGACTCTTAACGAATACCATTTTTTTTCTTCGCTCATGGAATATTAGTTTTGTTACTTAGAATCTAATTTTGTAGACATTCTGTAAAATAAGCCCATTAAAAATAAAATCCATAATCATAATTACAAGGGCAATAATTACTGCAGCAACAAGAACCAATCGTGTACTACTTACAAGAACTGCCCAAGTTGGCCAGGTTACTTTATGTACAAGCTCGTTGTAACTCTCTTTAATGTATAAAATCAAACTTTCCATTATTTCATTTATAGTTCAAGAACAAAATCTTGATCATTTTAAAGAATAAGATAGAATTAGAAACACAAACTAATTTTATTTTTAACTGAATAACGTATTATTCTTTTGGTTAAAAAAATTTGATTTCTTATTAATCCTTTCTTAAAAGTGCTGAGATTAATATTCACAAATAAAAATTCACATTAAGTATGAATCAAAAAATGTCAAATTAAAACCTCTGCTTTCGCAGGGGAGACAGGAATCGAACCCGCAGCCTACGGTTTTGGAGACCGCCGCTCTACCAATTGAGCTACTCCCCTATTTATTTAATAAAACTCTGTATCATTATACAGCTTTAAAAAATATTCAACTCCTGTAAATCAGAAATTTGTAAATGCGAAAAATTAAGCACCCAATTGGATGCTTAATTATCGCAATTATCTTATTACTAAAAAGTAATTTTAATCTAAAATCTCAGTTACTTGACCTGCACCAACTGTTCTTCCTCCTTCTCTAATCGCAAATCTAAGTCCTTTTTCCATTGCAATTGTATTGATCAAAGTAACTTCTAATGAAACGTTATCACCAGGCATTACCATTTCAACACCTGCTGGCAATGAAACATCTCCAGTTACGTCAGTTGTTCTGAAATAAAACTGTGGACGGTAACCATTGAAAAATGGTGTATGTCTTCCACCTTCGTCTTTTCCTAAAACGTAAACCTCACATTTGAATTTTTTGTGTGGTTTTACTGAACCAGGAGCACAAATAACTTGTCCTCTTTTGATTTGGTCTTTTTCAATACCTCTCAACAAAAGACCTGCGTTATCACCAGCTTCTCCTCTATCAAGAATTTTTCTAAACATCTCAACTCCTGTAACAACTGACATTAATGGTTTCTCACCCTCTTTCATCATACCGATGATTTCAATCTGGTTACCAGTGTTGATTACACCTCTTTCGATTCTACCAGTAGCAACTGTTCCTCTACCTGTTATTGAGAATACATCCTCAACTGGCATTAGGAATGGCTGATCTACCAATCTCTCTGGTTCTGGAATATCCGCATCAACTGCAGCCATTAAAGCTTTAATAGCAGCAATACCAGATGGATCATCTTCTAATGCTT
This sequence comes from Bacteroidota bacterium, assembly GCA_024642705.1. Lineage (GTDB taxonomy): Bacteria > Bacteroidota > Bacteroidia > Chitinophagales > Saprospiraceae > Portibacter. The sequence continues at coordinate 84,169 of JAHEAQ010000001.1, forward strand.
TCAATGCAGAACCTTGAATGATAGAAACTTTGTCTCCATCGAATTCATATTGTTCTAATAACTCTCTTACTTCCATTTCAACTAACTCAAGCATCTCTTCATCATCTACAAGATCAACCTTGTTCATGAATACTACGATTGCTGGAACACCAACTTGTCTAGCAAGAAGGATGTGTTCTCTAGTTTGTGGCATAGGACCATCCGTAGCAGCAACTACTAGAATTGCGCCGTCCATTTGAGCAGCACCTGTTACCATGTTTTTCACGTAGTCAGCGTGACCTGGACAATCAACGTGAGCATAGTGACGATTTACTGTTTCATACTCAACATGCGCAGTATTGATGGTGATTCCTCTTTCTTTTTCTTCAGGAGCAGCATCAATCGAATCATAAGATTGATTTTTTGCAAGACCATCTTTTGATAGGATGTAAGTAATTGCAGCGGTCAATGTTGTTTTACCGTGGTCTACGTGACCGATTGTTCCGACATTTAAGTGCGGTTTATTACGTTTAAAATTTTCTTTAGCCATCGGTCAAAGTTTTATTAAGTTGTACTTTAATTAAATAAATTTATATTAAAAAATAATTTCCAAGAGCCAATGAAGGGAATTGAACCCCCGACCCCTTCCTTACCATGGAAGTGCTCTACCCCTGAGCTACATTGGCAAAACACATTTCATTGCTTAAGGGACCATCATTTTCACACTCTTATCCTTTGTAAAAAATGCAAAGATAAGAAATTAAATCTAGAGCGGGAGACGAGACTCGAACCCGCGACCCTCAGCTTGGAAGGCTGATGCTCTACCAACTGAGCTACTCCCGCCTATTATATTTTATGTCAAAGAATCAATGTGGGGGTGATAGGATTCGAACCTATTCAGACGTAGTCACCAGATTTACAGTCTGGCCCGGCTCTCCAACTCCGGCGCACCCCCTTCAAATACGAGCCGATGGAGGGATTCGAACCCCCGACCCGCTGATTACAAATCAGCTGCTCTGGCCAACTGAGCTACATCGGCAAAATATCAATTATTCTTACTTTGAAGAACATTTTCTTGAAAGCGACTGCAAAAATAGAAGATTTTTAAGAAAAAGAAAACAATACTTCTTATTTTTTTAAATAGATCGCAAATAAATTATGTTTTTCAAGAAAAATGCTGCTTATTCATTGGAAGAAAGCCGTTTTTTTGCTAGAATTTTTTCTTTGTGCCTTTTTAATTGACGCTTCATAGAATCAAGCGCTTGATCAAATGCAACTTCGAATGATTTGTCTTCTGATTTGATAATTATGGTGTCTCCCGGAATTTTTGTTACTAATTCCACAATTTTATCTCTTACTTGACCAGAGTTTTCTAATTTCAACATTACTTTTGTATCAACAATATTCTCATTAAACTTTGTCAATTTTTCTAATTTTTTCTCTACGTATTCTAATAATTTCGCATCCGCGGTAAAATGAATTGACTGCACTTGTACGTTCATTGTTTTTCAATTTATTGATTAGCCTGTTTTGAGTTGTTTATCATCTGCAAAATATATTTCTTTAAATTTGTATTACATCTGATTCAATCCAGGAGTGAATAATTACATTCTTTTTAAATATAACAAAATTAAACTTTACTTGATTGCTTTTGGGTGTGCTTTTTTGTAAATATCCTTCAATCTTTCTATCGATGTGTGCGTATAAATCTGAGTTGCCGCTAAGCTAGAATGCCCTAACAAAGTCTTTATTGAATTTAAGTCTGCGCCACTATTCGAAAGATGCGTTGCAAAACTATGCCTCAATACATGAGGGCTTCTTTTTTTAATGCTACTAACTTGGCTAATTTGTTTTTTTACTAAATTGTAAATATATTTTGGATATAGTTTTTTTCCATTCTTATTTTGAAATAAAAAACCATTAGACAAAATCTCATTACTTTTTTTCAATTTTATAAATTCTGAAATATGCTTTCCCAATGTATCAGAAATAGGAATTAATCTTTCTTTATTACCTTTTCCTAAAACTTTGATATTTTTTAAATCACAATCTTCCTCTTTTAGGTTTATGCATTCAGCACTCCGTAACCCACAATTGTATAAAATTTCAATGATCAAACTATTTTGGTTGTAAGTAAAATCTTCATCTTGATCAACACTCGTTATTTCAAGCAATTTTTCAGCTTGATTTTCTTGGATGTAATTGGGTAACCTTTTGGGTACTTTCATTGCAACTATCTTTGAAGTTGGATTAGTAGTTACATGGCCTTGTTTTTTCAAAAAACCAAAAAATGTCCTTATTGAAGAAATTTTTCTATTAATAGATTTTGACTCATATTTATGCTGAACCATATCCACCATCCATGATCTCAAATGTTGGTGCTTGATTAAAGTAAAGTCTTGAACATCGTATGATTTAAACATGAAATTTAGAAATGCTTCAACATCTGATATATAGGCCGTAGAAGTATGAACAGAATATCTTTTTTCATACTTGAGGTAATTTTCAAAACTTTTGACTTCCGGGACCATACGTTTAATGCAAATTATTAAAATAAATCATATTAAATAATAATTTAATATATACAATTATTATACCTTTTCCAAAAAGGAATAAATATATTTTAACTATTTAATTCTTTGAATTCTTTAATCCATCCTTTTGAAGAGATATTTCCTATTCAACTAAAAAAATAATTGAAAAATTATCGTCGACCTAATTATTAGCTTTGAATTTGTAATTTTGGGCTTAAATCAATAATTGAGATTTTATGAGTTTCGGAAAATACCAATTTGAGTTAATGCGATATTTTCATTCACTAGTTCTGACAATTTCAATTCTATTTATTACGCTAAATTACTACTTCAAAATTGTCCTTTTTGTATGAGATTTTATTACTACTTAATGTTGATCTTCTTAATACCACAAAATGGATATTCTCAAATTACATTTGTTGAAAAAGCGCTTCAATTAGGCATTAATCATACTTACATAGCTGGTCAATCTGCAGGCGGAATAAGTTTTGTTGATTTCAATGGAGATGGATTGGACGACATAAGTTTGGCTACCGCTAAGGGAGACCTCATCCATTTTTACAGAAATATTGGCAGTGGATTTGTAAGAAATGCCCCATTAATTGCCAACAATTCTGAGCAAAAGCAAATTTTCTGGGTTGATTATGACAATGATGGTGACAAAGATTTATTTGTTTGCGCAAAGGGTGACATCAACCGGTTATATCAAAATAATGGGAATTTACAATTGACGGATATCACGTCATCAAGCAATTTGCCTTTACATTCTTTTGACACTTTTAATGCATGTTGGGCAGATTTCAATAGAGATGGTTGGTTAGATTTATATGTCTGTGAAAGAATTGGTGAGGATCAATCATTGAATCGAAATTATTTATTTTTCAATAATGCAGATGGAACTTTTACAGATGTAAGTGAAACATCTAATATTTTAGTTCCAGGAAAACTTCCCTTTTGCTCTTCAGCTCTAGATTTTAACAAAGACAAGTGGCCGGATATTTATATTGCAAACGATAGAGGATGGGGTAACATAATGCTTCAAAATATTGGACATGGAATCTTTGAAGATGTAAGTGAAAAAACAAATACTGATTTCTTTATTGATGGGATGTCTATTGCCTTAGGCGATTATAACAATGATGCATACACTGATATATATGTTACCAATATACCTAATGGTAATTTACTCCTAAGAAACAATAGAGATACATTAAATAATATAGTCTACAGCGATGAAGCTGCCACTACAGGTACAGGATTCTATGGCACAGCTTGGGGTGCTAATTTCCTTGATGCGGACAATGATATGCATGCAGATTTGTATGTAAGTGGATCTGATATTGGAGAAGGAGAAATATCGTCAGCATTTTATAAAAATGAGGCAAATGATTCATTTTCATTAATTACCAAAGGATTTGAAGGAGATACAGTAATCAGCTATGCAAATGCCATTGGAGATTATAATAATGATGGTTACCCAGAAATAATGGTAATGAATTTCAATGGATCAAAGTCCTTTTTTTATAAAAATGAAACTGTTGGGAATAATTATATTAAATTAAAATTACAGGGAATAAAGAGCAATCGAGATGGCGTTGGGTGCTCAATTGACATTTTTACAGACAGTATCCATCAATATTATTATACACATTCTGGAGTTGGTTTTTTGGCTCAAAACTCTGAGAATTATTGTTTCGGAATTGGAAAAAATGAAATTATTGACTCAATAATTGTTAGTTGGCCAACTGGTCATATTGATATATTGCGAGATATATCTATCAATCAACAAATATTAATAATTGAAGGATCAACCAACAACGGTATAATCAACATTGATGAAGGAATTGAAATTAGAGAAAGTGATTTTCCAAGTGCGATTATAGAATTTCCTTTGGAAGTAGAAGTGAATGTTTCACCCAATCCATTTACAAATACATTAAATATTAATTCAACAAGTTTGATAAAGACAATTACCTTATTAGATTCAAGAGGGAGAAAAATTAATAGCTGGACTTATAACCGCAATATAAATCACGCAAATCTAAAGATTGCTGAGCCTTTAACTGACGGGCATTATATCCTTGTTATTAGTCACAACGATGGATTAATTGTTACAAAACCATTGATAAAAGCTAATTAATTTTTACTAATTTTCTTGTAGCTGAACCCCCAATTTGAAGGATATACAATCCAGAATCTAAATTTGAAACATTTATGTGATTCTCGCCAATAAGAATGTTTTTATTTAATAACAACTTACCTGATAAATCAAAAATATATAAATTAGAGTTCTGATTTCCATTAAAATCAATTGTTAAAACATCTTCAGTAGGATTAGGAAAAATATCAAAACTTTCGCTTTTGTTCAAATTGATTGTATTTAATACTCTTTCACAGATATTTAGTTCTTCATCCAATTGAACTAAGCCTATAGGGCTTAAATCTTTTCCTTCAAATGCTTTAAAATCTAGCGGAAACCTATTGAATCGAAAGGTAATATTTGCATTAATAGCAAGTTCTGTACCTTGAGAAACTGGCTGGCCTCCGGAAAGAGGAACTTTATATTCCCAAACGATATCATTGTCAGGTGTTAATTCGAACGCATATCCAAATCTTCCAGAGAAAATTAAAAAATTTCCATTTGGTAAATATTGTGAACTCGATAAACCAGTGGAATATAATTTTTCTTCTATTGGGTGTTTTAATGTTGAATAATAGGAATCTGGAAGATAAAGATTTGAATCTTCGACATAGTTCGTAGAATCTTCGGTAAGAACAGGTTCAATAATGTTAACCACACTGTACTTTTCATCAAACTGATTATTAAAAACCATAATTTTATGGTATAAAATATCTTCAGTATCAATAAAATCGCTAATCCAATGCGCATCGTGCTGATAGAATAATTTCTTGTCCTCAATAGATCCATTTTCATAAGCTAGAGGATTTCCCCAACGGAATAATAAGTCTCCACCATGACCACTTTTACCTCCAGTATCACTTGCTGCCTCTTCTGTTGTGGTGCTATGATCAATGATCCATATTTCATCAAATGTTGGAACACTGACTAAGATTTGGTCTAAGTCAGGATTATAATCTATGGAATTCATATGTTGCCAATCTGCATTCCCCATATTAGTCTCATAATTAATATTGACTTTTCGAATATTATTTGCAACAATTCCATAATTGTCTTTAGTAGGGTCAAAATCTTGTACCAAATGATCCCAAGTATGCCACTCCCATACAATCGAATCTAAAATCGGATTATATTCCAATATAAATTCTGGCCATAGTTTACCTAGATTGATATTGCTTGAATCTCTTCCTGCATCTATCGATTCCTGAATAGTTTTTTTCTCCCATGCAATCATTAATACATTCCCACTGGGCAAAACTTCAATATCATGATGAAGACGAGCAAGAGTATCGTTCAAATAAAAAGACCATAATACTTCACTATCCCAATTTACTGCTTGCACAAATTCTCCACCTCCACCTGCCCAAATGGTATCATTAGTGGGATTAAAATACCTAGAAGTTCTTACAAGAATACCCTCTTCTGTCAAATAAACAGTATTTCCAGGTACATAATCTTCTTCCCCATTCCATTTGTGAACTATTTCACCACAATTATTTAACAAATAAACATTAGGTTGCCCATGGGCATAAAATAAATTATAACCAGGAAAAGCAAGAGTTTCATCAAAAGATAATAAACCTACTGTACGTTCTTGGGCAGTCAATGAATTAAATAAAAACAATAAAAATGACAATTGAATTAAAATATATCTCATGAAAGAATGGTTGAAATTAAAAAAAATGGCTGCGTGAATCACGCAGCCATAAATATATCTGAAATAATCAAATACTATTTTTTAAGTGCTGGCCAATTTGTGCCATCAGTTCTAGTCAAAGTAGTAACTCCACCTTCACCGTAATCATTTACCCAATCAAGAGTAAGATCAGATCCAGCAACAGTTACCTCATTAAATGAGTATACTTCACCCCATCTGCTTGCTCCTTTATAAGCTAAATTGTTACAAGCATCAATTAGCTTTAAAGTTCCACCAGGCAATGTTGCAGTTCCTCCATAGCACACCCAATAAGCACCCATAGAAAAATCAGCACCAATTGAACCTTTAACGTGATCCGCATCATATGCAAAAATGTCATATTCTCCATCACCAGTTTTTACTAATTCAACTTGTCCAGCCCATGAATTGGTACAACCCCATGGACCTGCACCTGTAGAAACAGCACTATAAGTGCCAGCTAAACCTGAAGCACACAATAAAGGTTTGACAATTCTGAAAAGACCATCAAAACCAGCTCCACCATTAACTGCAGTATCTGTATTATCAGCTCCAAAAGTACGTCCGTCATTCATTGTAATGATTCCATCAAATATCAAATCATCACCTCCATTTAAATCATCAATAGATATCCCTAATGCACTTACTGCATTAGCTAATGTGAGTGTATAGGAAGTTGAAGGAAGTCCACTTTTTGCATTAGGCGTAAATTCAGAACTTGATTTGCTTACGATTAATTTTTGAGCTGAAGTGGTTCCAGCTACTTTATTTCGGTGTCTTACATACCAATCAAAAGAAGCTACGTCCTTACCTTGATTTTCATCATAGAATTCAACGGTGAAAGTTGTACTTGAGCCAGCAACATCAGTCAAGAAGAAAGAAACTCCATCATTGGTCAATCCTCTAGCAAATGCGCCGTGTTCCATGTCTTCATATTGCTCCCAAGGTAATGGCACTTTGTTACAAGAAACCACCATTAAGGCAAGAACTATGAAGAAAATTTTATTTTTAAAATTCATTTCTTAATCTTTTATTTAATTAATAAATCCAGCTGGGTTTGTATCCCAAAATACTTGTTCCGTAATTACTCTCTGGCTTGCATTAGCGTTAAGGTTAACATAATCAGCAGGATAGAACATTAGTCTAGGGAAATCACCTGAAGCTGGTTCTCTTGTTGGTTGCATTTCTGAAGGAAAACCAGTTCTTCTATAACCATTATAACCTTCTACACCATTACCCCAAGCAGCAAGATGGTATTCTTTCATAACAATATCCAATTTGCCAGAAGCACTAGCAGCATCAAAAGCTCCTAAAACTGTTCCAACATATGCTTCTATATCATCGGCAGTTGGTGCAAAACTAGAATCAAAAGCAGGATCCATTGCGCCAAAACCTAACACCTTAGACATTGAAGCTCTAATACCTTTTTCAAGATTATCTTTTGCATCTCCAACATTCAATGTAAGTGCAGCTTCTGCCAGCATGAAGTGGCTAAAAGAAGACATCATGATTGGAAGAATACCTGCACCTTGAGCACCATCTTTTCCACTGTTTTTAGTACTTACACAATCGTCACCATCAAATCTTCCTCCTGCAGGATAAACTCCAAAACAAGTTTTTTTATCTCCATCTGGAGGAGTACCATCGTTGTTACCATGATCTCTTCCCCAATATCCTGTAGTTGATGCTACACACCATGAATAAGGTCCTGTAAAGTGTAAAGGTCTGTTCAATTCTGGTTTACAATCTAATGTGAAATCATCTTCATTTGTAGTATCACAATCCTGTCTAAAGAAATAGTACCTCAATCTTGGATCAGGACTACCTTTTGAATCAAGTAGAGTCCACATGTAGTAATTAGACAAATAAGCACCGCCCCCTACTTCATAGTGGCTATTGTACCAAGGGTGTCTAGAATTTGGATTATTTCTATTGGTACCATATTGGAACACAAAATCATCCGCTGCACTTAGAATCACATTAGGTGCAAGTGCAGCAATAGCAGTAGCAGATTCCCCAGCATTAACAAGTCTAGTTGTAATATAATATTTCAACTTTACCGTATTGGCAAATTTCAACCATTTTGCGGAGTTTCCGCCATAATAAATATCCTTAGATCCTATGTTTGGAGATGATTTTCCAAAATCAGCAATAGCAGCATTGATCAAACTTAATGCTTCAGCATAAATCACTTTTTGATCATCAGCTCCTGGGCTTTTAAGCACAACACCTTGTCCAGCTTCAGAATATGGTACATCTCCGAAAAAATCCACCAATGACATCAAAACATAAGCTTTCATAATTTTACTTGCACCAGCGTAAATTGGAATTGCTGTATCAGGATCATCAGCAATACTGATAATCTGATCCAAATCTGGAATTAAACTCGCATACGCATTGTACCACACTCCATTAAATGAACCAGGACCCCAAGCATTGTTGTAGGTGTCCCCACTGTCCATAGACTCCATTCTGATTGCACGAGCGCCTACGCCACTTATTCCGTTGTAAAAGTTTCTAAATCCTAGTTGAACATTGTTAAAAAACAAGCTCAATTCCGCATTTTCCGGAGCAACTGCGTTAGGATTTTCTAGATAATCGAGATTTGTCAATTCACATGATGCTATAAAAAACACCGGAATGATTAACAAATATTTATATATTAATTTCATAATTACATTCAATATTTTGGTTAGAAAGTAAAATTAAGGGTTCCTCCAAATTTCTTAGAAGTAGGACCTGTCATATATTCAAATCCTTGACCATTTCCAACTCCTAAAGACATTACTTCAGGGTCGAATTTAAGGCTTGGAGGCATGTTTATGGCATTATACCATAAATTTTGTCCAGAAAATGTTAATGACATAGACCCAAAAGGAAGTTTTGCGAGCATCTTTTTAGGCAGTGTATAAGAAGCAGAAACTTCTCTTAATCTAATTGTAGTCCCATCTAGTACTTTATTCTCATCATAGAATACACCTGTATGCTCCCAATAGTGATTGGTTGAAGAAATTTGTGTTTTATTTGGAACATAAGATATACTTCCATCAGCCCCTACTACTTCATTTACACCTTTCACAATAACTGGAACAAATCTATCAAAATCAGTTTCACCAGCAATACCTCTACCTGTAAGAGTAGATACTGTTGAAGACCAAATATCTCCACCTTGAGTATAGTCTACTTGAGCTCTAAGTGTAACACCCATTATGTTGAAACTGTTGATAAAGTTCAACATGAAATCAGCATTAGGATCTCCAATAACTTTTGGTGTTGGATCTCCAACATAAGTTCCACCTCCGCCAATAATTGGACTTCCATCAGGAGATCTTCTAATTCCGTATCCAATCATTAGTCCATATGGTTCGCCTGGTCTAGCAACGTTTCCTAAATCAGAATAGCCAGCAATACCTACTTGATCAATACCATCTGCAATTGAAATTACTTTACTCACATTCTTAGTGAAGTTAGTAGTGAAATTCCATCCAAAATATTTAGTTGAAATTGGATTAATGTTCAATCCTATTTCAATTCCTTTATTTTCCATTGAAGCAGAGTTGATCGTTGAATTCGTATAACCAGTTGAAGGGTCAAGTTCCAAACTAATAATCAAATCAGAAGATGATTTGTTATAAAGGGATAAATCTAAACCAACTTTGTTTTGCAAAAATCTTGCTTCGACACCAACTTCTAATTCTGTAATGATCTCAGGTTTCAAATCAGAGTTACCAAATTGATCACTGATTGTATTGGTATTGATAATACCACCTGAGTTAGTAACAAAAACGTTAGTAGAAGAACCCAATACATTTCTGGTTTGGTATGGATTCGGATAACCAGCTGAAGTACCATATCCAACTCTTAATTTCAAATAATTCAAGTATCCACCATTGGTTAATGAAGGCACTAAATCAGTTGGAATAAAGGCTAAACTTGCACTTGGGTAAAGTACAGATCTATTCTCTTTTTCAAGAGTTGAAGTCCAGTCATTTCTAGCTGAACCAGTTAAGTATAAAAAGTTCTTATAACCCGCAGTTAAAGTACCATAAACACCAATTGTGTTTTCAACTTGTGTGTAAGAAGAAGCAACATGATTTACAAAGTTATTGTGCGTTTGCAAACCATAAATAAATTGTTGGCTACTATTTGCAGAAACTCTTTCAAAGGTTTCTTTTCTCAAGTTAATACCTAGTATTCCTGATAAATTGATATCGTCAGTAACATAGTAATCATAGTTGATATTAGCTACTTGATCTGTGATAAAATTTAATCTTTCAGAAGTAGTTAACAGACCATCTGGAATTTGTCTTCCGCCCTTATTAATGGAGTACCTTTGTTTCTGAGAATAAGAATCAACTCCCAATCTATAAGTTAAGAATAAATTCTTACCTAGGTCATATCTAAGGTTGGTAGCTGCCCAAAATCTTCTCATTTTCTCATTATCGTTGGTGTTTTCTGACGTCCATTTTGGATGTTGGATGTCATTACCACTTCTGTAATACACAGAGGAGAATCCATCAGAAGGGTCAAGATGAGGCCATGCATCTTCAGTAAAAACAGCATGCGAAACAGGTGAATACAATACATTTGAAAACAATGAAGCACCTACTGGATTAGAGTTAAATGATATACCAGCTGGAGGAGTATTTCTATCATAGAACATAATGTTCATGTTCGTTTGAATCTGAAGTCCATTAGCTAATTTTGTATTCCAACCTGCACCAATGTTGTGCTTATCCAAATTATTATTAGGAATAAAACCTTCATCAGCTAAATAACTATAACTAAAGTTAACTGCAGAGTTCGCTCCTAATCTATTGGTAATATTCAACGAGGACTGATTCACGATTCCTGTACCGAAAAATCCGTTCAAGTTATCATGCCATTCCCAAGGGATTCTAGCACCTACTAATTCGGGGAAAGAGCCTCTGAATGAAGCAATAGAATAAGGATGTTTGATGGTACCATCCTCAGCTAAACCGTAAGAACCTCCATTGGTAATACCATTGATGTTATCTTTAAAATATTGTGTAGCAGCAAAAGGTGCTCCCCAGTTAGAGAATGCATTAGATGCATCATTCTGGAAACCATTTCCATAAGATCGCTGAGTTTCCGGAACACCACCAACTTGAGTGGCAAAAACAGACTGAGAAACACTTACTTCAAATTTCTTGTCACTTTCATCAATGTCACCATTTTTAGTCGTTACAAGAATAACACCATTTCTTCCAGCTTCACCATAAAGTACCGTTGCACTTAACCCTTTAAGGATACTGATCTCCTTAATTTGGTTAGGATCTAAATCTAGAAAACGGCTTGAAGCAGTAGCACCACCAGCATCGAATCCTCTATCACTGTTGGTATCAGAGTTAAAAGGAATCCCGTCAACTACAAATAATGGTTGGTTACTACCTGTAATCGAAGAGTATCCTCTAATGATTACGTTAGTTCCAGAACCAGCAAGTCCAGAAGTAGAGGTGATGTTAACACCTGGAACTTTTCCACGAAGGATACGTCCTATGTCAGCCTCAGGTTTCAATTGAACGTCACTAGAACCGATAGTAGTTACCGCATATCCCAATGCTTTCTTTTCTTTCTTAATACCAAGACCGGTAACAACGATTTCGTCAAGTTCTAGACCTTCGGAAAGTACCGCGTTAATAACGGTTTGTGTACCAATTGCAATTTCTTGTGTGGTAAAACCAGCATAAGAAAATATTAATGTGGTACTTCCATCAGGTACTACCAAAGAGTAGGTACCATCAAAATCAGTAATTGTACCAGTGGTAGTACCTTTCGCAATCACGTTGGCCCCAATGAGAGGATCACCACTTTGATCGGTAAGCGTACCACTAATAGTTCGCTGCGCTAGCATAGTGCCCACAAAGCACATGGATGCAAACAGCAATAGTGAGAGTTTTTTCATATCAAAAAAATTTTTGGTTAGATTAAAACATAAATTTATTAACAATAAATTAACAAAAGAAAAAAAATGCATAATAATCAGTTATTATTTTTTCCTTTTGCAATTTCATTTCCATAATTACGAGCCTTCCATGATGTTAAATAATTCTTAAAGTACTCGACTTATACAATAAACGTGTTAATCCTCTAAAATGTGAATATTGACGTAGCTTTTTTGTTGTTTGTAGAAATTTCTCTTATAATTTCACCAACAAAAGAACTACTTTTTTAATAATTCACAAAATTTTAACGTATCGATTTATTTAATACAAGCAATAAAAATATTGCTTGGTAAGTTTATTCCAACTTAAAAAATTAATCAAAATCAATCATATTAAGGTTAGAAGGGATTGTATACTACAATTAAGTCCCAAAATATACTATTTAAATAATTTCTTTAACAACTAAAAAATTTGAATCTAAACATCAAATTTTTCATAATTTATATAAAAAACAAAAATATTGAAAAGATCATTCGTGAATAATTATTAATCAATTATAGATTAAAATACTGCATTCGATTCACTTTTTGGAATAAAATACTACAAAATAATAAAATCAAATAAAATTAATTAAATCGAAACACAATATAACCAAAAACTATTCTTTTAGATATTTCCTTTCAAAAGATAATTATAATTTTACAATTGCGATTTAAATAAAAAGCTTAGGGCTATTACAACCCTAAGCTTTTTATTCTTTCACGAAGTGATCTAAATAAATAATAAAATCACGTCATATTTTACTTCTAATAATTAGAATTTATCCCAATAAAGTCTTGCGCCATCAGTATCTGTTCCTCCAATCTTGCTTAATGCAGCATTGTAATTTTCTGCATTCAAAGTTGCCTCTGAAGTAGGATACATATGTCGTAAAGGAATTGCTTCTGAAGGATTAAGAGGCCCTTCAGCAACTTGTAATTTTGGAAAATCCAATCTTCTCCATTCAGCCCACGCCTCGTATCCTTGAGTATAAAGTGCAACCCATTTTTGAACTCCAATAGATTTTTTCCAATTACTAGCATCATATTTTACTCCATCTTGCGCAATAAATGCAGCGATAGCATCCCCATCTGTAATACCCCATTGGTTCATCGATGCAGCAATAGCCGCATTATAATGTGCCTCAGCATTTCCTGACGTCCAACCTCTTGCAGCTGCTTCAGAATGTAAAAAATGAATTTGTGCACTTGAGAATATAGGAATATCGCTGTCTTGTGCCCTAATATATGTTGAATTAGGAAATGAAACATCCGTAGGGAGATATTCTGAATTTTCCAAACCATACGGCATGCCTTGAATGGTTCCAGTACTAGCCGCTGGATCTGCAAATGAATTCAATCGAGGATCATTGGTATTGGTTAAGAAATCCACAAAAACATTGCTTATTGCATAATCTGTTCTAGTTCTAAATCTAGCAAACCAAGGATTTTCATTTGCTGCTTCACCCAAATAATTATAAGAAAAAGTTTCGCTAAAAATACCTCCACTAACTGCAGAATTAAATTCACTTTTAGCAGTAGCGTCATCGACATCACTAATTCTCATTGCCAAGTTAGCCCTTATAGTATTGGCGAATTTTTTCCATTCATTAGTGTCTCCACCCAATAAGATATCACCTGTAATAAATCCGCCATCTAATTGCGCAGCTCCTTCTTTTAATTCTTTAAATAAAGTTGCGAAAATAGTTGCTTCATCATCATACGAAGGAGCTAAGTTAGCAGCACCTTTCAAAGCATTACTTAATGGAACTGGACCCCATCGTTCTACCATATGAGCAAAATAATAAGCTTTCATAATTCTTGCCACTCCAATTTGGTTGTTATTAGAACCTCCTGACAATACACTTCCTTTAGTATCTTCATTTGAATTCAATTCAATTATTTGCTCCAAATTTTCTAATGGGCCAGAATACCAACCATTAAAATCATTAATAACAGCTCCATATCTTGAATTCTCAGTATAGGTAATTTCTGACATTTGCTGTACATATAGAATTCCTTCAGCCGATCCAACAACTGATGCAACTTCTCTTTGTGCACTTGTTAAAAGTGTCTGTGTTCCTACAAAAGTAGGCTCATTAGGATTTTGATTGAGATCACCAAAATCACCGCAAGCAGGCATTAGAAAGAATATAGCCCCTGCGCATATATATTTAAAAATTGATTTCATAATTTTTACTTTTTATATTATTTATAATTAAAGGCCAATATCTAATT
>JAHEAQ010000001.1:98778-122891 GCA_024642705.1 Bacteroidota bacterium
TCACCAAAATCACCGCAAGCAGGCATTAGAAAGAATATAGCCCCTGCGCATATATATTTAAAAATTGATTTCATAATTTTTACTTTTTATATTATTTATAATTAAAGGCCAATATCTAATTTTAACCCAAATGATCTTGTTCCTGGCAATCCTCCTCTTTCTTCAAAAACGATATTGTTAGAACCTGGTAAAATTTCAGATGGATCTATTCCTTTAACAGCTGAATGTATTAATAATGGATTCCTAATTAAAGCAGATACTCTAAGCTTTGAAAATTTCGCATTGAACATTTTTCTTGGAAGTGTATATCCAACACTTAATTCTCTCCATTTAACATAAGTTGCATCATATATGTATGCTTCATGAAATCCAAATAATCTTCCATAATAGGTTGAAGGGTCTACATATCCAGAATAAGCCTCGCCACTTTCCAAAGTTCCTTCTACTTTCACACCGCCGCCATCTGCAACATCATTTCTTATTGGATTTCCTTTATCATTGTTTCCAACAGTTGCAATTCCCAAACCGGAATAGTTGTTAAACATTTTGGATGTAGAAAAGAATTTTCCACCAATTTGAAAGTCGAACATTGCATTAATATCTAATCCAAAAATTCTCATAGTTGATCTTAGCCCTCCAGTATAATCTGGAAGAATAGATCCAAGATTTTTGGCTCCATCTCTTGCATACGCTCCTGAAGCAGTTACTAATGTATTTCCATTAGCGTCATATTTATACCCCGCGCCAATCAAAGTACCCCACTCTTCTCCTACTTTTGCATTCACAGATAAACCACCCCATCTTGTTCCTCCAATAGCATCTGCTAATTTATAGTTGGTTAAGTCTTCATATAATTCAACAACTTTAGAAGTATTGTGAGAAACATTAAATGATAAATCCCATTCAAAATTCGTTGACTTTACTGGTGAGCCATAAAGGGTAATTTCATAACCTTTACTTCTAAATAATCCTGCATTAATTAAAGCAGTAGAATAACCAGTTGAACCAGGAATTGCTATGGATAAAATTTCATCTTTAGAATCTTGGTTGTAAAAAGTAAAATCAAAACCCAATCTATCTGCTAACAATCTGATATCCACTCCAGCTTCATAAGAAGTTGAAATTGCTGGCTTCAAATTAGGATCAATTAACGAGTTAGGAACATTAAAAGAAGGGTCACTACCATAAGGAGTTCCTAGTCCATAAGTTTGATTGATTAAATAAGCATCTAAATCAGCACCTACTTGAGCATACGACGCTCTTATTTTTCCAAAAGAAAAAATATCAGATGCATTAAAAAGCTCACTGATTACAAAACTTGTTGAAATAGAAGGATAAAAATAAGAATTATTATCTTTTGGCAAAGCTGAAGACCAGTCATTTCTAGCCGTTCCTCCTAAGTAGAAAAAGTCTCTATAACCAATATTCGCTGCTGCGAAAACTGAATTAACTCTCTTTTCACTTACAAAACTTCTAAGATTTGGTCTGTCGATTGAAGCACCTAAAGTAAACAAGTTCGGAGTATTAAGCCCACCAACAGTGCTTGCATTTTCACTGTGATAGGAATTGACTCTTTGATTTCCACCTAAATTGGCATCGAAAGAGATTTCTCCAAAGCTTTTTGTATAATCTAATATTAATTCATAGTTATCTTCTCTTCCGCTTCCAATAAATTCTGAATAATAGCTTTCATCTAAACTTTCAGAACCATTTCTGTATTCAATTCTTTGTGTATAATCATCTCTATGTACACTTCCTCTAATATCTAAGTCATCCGTAATTTCATAACTCAATGTGACATTTCCAAAATATCTAGATCTACTATCTGTATTAAAGGAAACATTCTGAATATAAAATGGATTATCCCAATACAGAGGCCGAACATCTGATGTGGACCTAATATTCCAAGATTTCATTACTCCAGCATCAGTATAATAATCTCTCATTCTATCCATATCCAATTGTCTCTGGAACCATTGGTTAAAGGAAGTAGCAGGATTTTTACCGTTGTACCCAAATTCAGGTCTACCGGTTCCAGAATTATCTAAAACATTTATACTTGCAGTTACTTTTAGTTTGTCGCTCATATCATAAGACCCTGAAACTCCTATAGAGTTTTTGTTGAACTTAGAATTTGGGAAAACGCCAGTTTGGTTAACATTAGCATATGAAATTCTAAATGTTGCATCTTCGCCTCCACCGCTTATACTTACGGAATTTTGATTTAAAACACCTGTATCAAAAAAGTTTCTTACGTTATCAGGATTTGCTGACAATGGTACTGTTTTGCCATAATCTGATCCTGGAAACCATGACCAATAGGGTCTGTATGCGGTTCCATCCATTTTTGGACCCCAAGATTCGTCGGCTGAGTAATTTAAAGTATTGTATTCTTTTCCATCGACTGGATCTGTAACTTTAATGAAATCTTGACTATAACCACCAGCATATTCATTTTGGTATTCAGGAAGGATATAGACCTTATCCATGGAAACGGAGGAAGAAGCAGTTACGCCAATACCTCTAGATTTCTTACCTTTTTTCATGGTAATAAGAACGACACCATTTTTTGCTCTATTTCCGTAAAGTGCAGATGCAGATGGACCTTTTAGAACAGAAATTTTTTCAATATCATCAGGATTGATGTCAGAAGCCAAGTTACCAAAATCCGAACCTGCTGTAGAGCCAGAGAAGTTTGCATTTGATATAGGAGTACCATCAACAACAAAAAGTGGATCCCCACCATTAAGTCCATTAACACCGCGGATTCTAATTTTTGCAGATCCTCCAATGGATGATCCTGCGCCGGATACAACTTGCACACCTGCAATATTACCAGCTAGATTGTTGACAATGTTTGTGGATTGAGTTGCAACCAAATCAGATCCTCCAATTTCTTGCACTGAATAACCTAAAGATTTTTCTGACCGCTTAATACCTAAAGCAGTAACTACGATTTCATCCAATTCAAGCCCTTCCGCAAGAGATACATTGATGACACTTTGTCCATCAATTGGAACTTCTTGCGTAATATAACCTGCATAAGAAATGACTAAAATATTACTATTTTCAGGCACATCAATAGTATAATTCCCATTAATATCTGAAATGGTTCCTACTTGTGTACCTTTAATAATAATATTTGCACCAATCAATGCCTCACCTGACTGATCGGTTAACACACCAGAAATAGTGCGCTGTGAAATCAAAGTTCCTATACAGCACATGAATGCAAATAGGAATAGTGAATATTTTTTCATATTTATTAGAATTTGGTTAGATTAAAAATTTCGCTTTTAATAAAAAAATTAGTTAATATTTTGTTAACTAAAAACTTTGTAAAGAAAACGAATTTTAAATTAAAATGTGAATTTACTCTGTTAAAAATTGCACTTTATCGAGTAATTCGGAGTATTCGTCGATAAAAAAAGAAATTCAAATTTGTATTTATCTCAATTCAATTGTTTTAAATACATGTGGATTGTATTTTTAATACCATAATATAAAGCATCTGCAATTAATGCATGTCCAATGGAAACTTCAAGAAGAGAAGTCACATTAGCTTTATAATAAGCCAAATTTTTTAGATTCAAATCATGTCCAGCATTAATTCCCAAGCCAGTCTGCGCTGCCAATTTACTTGTTTCAGCATGATATTTTATGGAAGCATCTTTATCAGTCAAGAATTTTTTTGCAAAATCGCCAGTGTAAAGTTCAATCCTATCTGCCCCACATTTTTTTGCATTTTCAACCATGGTTGTGTCAGCATTCAAGAAGAGGGAAACCCTAATTCCAGCAGATTTTAATTCGCTGATTACTTCTGTTAAAAAACTTAGATTTTTCAATGTATCCCAACCTGCATTGGAGGTCAATACGCCAGGCGGGTCTGGAACTAGAGTACACTGATCTGGTTTGGTTTTAATCACCAAATCCAGAAAATCTCTAGAAGGATAACCTTCGATATTGTATTCTGTCTGAACCAAATTTTTCAATATTGGTACATCAGAATATCTAATGTGCCTTTCATCAGGTCGAGGATGAACTGTGATCCCTTGTGCACCATAGTTCTCGCAATCTTGGGCAAATTGATACAGATCAGGAAAATTTCCTTCTCTTGAATTTCTTAACAAAGCAACTTTATTGATATTCACACTTAATCTTGTCATAGTTGTTTTACATTTGCACTTAATATTGTTATAATTTCGCTCAAAGGTCAAAATTAATTATAATTATCATATGGATTCGAAAAGCTGGAGTTCTATTTTACGTCTATTATTAATGGTCATTGGCGGCTTCATAATTGCCCAATTGGCTGCATTTGTTATTATGGCTGCTTATGGTTTGAATATTTCCGAGTTGCAAAATTCTGGTGGAAGCTTCCTTGAAAGTGCAAATGTTGGAATGCTGAAATTGACATTATTCGTAAGCCATATTTTTTTATTTATTATTCCGACATTGCTTTTCGCTCATCTGAATTATGGTTCAGAAAAATGGTCAGCCTTAAATTTAAATCAAAAAATAAATTATAAACAATTCTTAATTGCTTGCCTTTTTATGGTTGTTTCTTATGGTGCTGTTACGTACAGTTACGAATTGAATTCAATGATTCCATTGGCAGATTGGATGCATAGTCAAGAAGACAATACTGCTCTAACATTAGAGAAAATTCTTGAAATGAAAAATGCCAAAGTCTTAATCATCAATCTTATACTTATAGCAATTATTCCTGGCATTGGTGAAGAATTATTATTTAGGGGATTGATTCAAAACATTTTGTTGAAAGGGTTGAAAAATGGACATTTGGCAGTTTGGGTTTCAGCATTTGTGTTTAGTTTTTTTCATTTACAATTTGAAGGTTTTTTACCTAGGCTATTATTGGGAGCAATACTAGGATATGCCTTTTTGTGGACAAAAAACCTATGGATTCCTATAATCCTACATATGCTAAATAATGCTTTACCTATTTTGAGTTTATATTATTTAAAAACAGATTTAACTTCTATTGATCCATCTAAAGCTGAGCCAGTGGCATGGTATGTTGGATTAATTTCTGTTATTCTTGGAATTGTGGTAGGCAAATATTTTATGAAAAATTCAAGTGAAAATGAGTACGCTTAGAACAAGGAGTATAACAGGAGTCATTTTTGCTGCAGTAATGTTAGCAGCAATATATGGTGGCGAAATATCTTCGATCATTTTATTTGGAGTAGTAATTCTTTTTTCAGGGTTCGAATTAACAAGAATGCTGAGGAGAGATGTCCAAGATAATTGGATGTTGGCAACTTTAATTGCAGCAATATTACCTTATTTATTGTCACTTAAATATTCCATAAAAGGATTGGATTTAAAAATTGCCATCGTTGCTAGTTGTTTGATTATAACCGTATTGATTTTTTTAATGCTTTTCAATAAAGGAGCCAAACTATTGGAAAAAATATCACCAATTACTGCCTTATTATATTTAGGTATACCTTTCTATTTACTTCGAGTGGTCCTTCTTAAACTGCCTTTTCATTGGGAAATGTTGTTAAGTATAATTTTATTAATTTGGTCAAGTGATAGTTTCGCTTATTTGATCGGTTCCAAAATTGGCAAACGCAAATTATATCCAATTATTTCTCCTGGAAAAACTTGGGAGGGGTTTATTGGAGCTGGATTGTGCAATATTGGTATATCAATATTATTATACTATATACTTGGAAAATATGAACTAGCATTCTTTATATCCTTAGGCTTGATTGTCTGGCTTATCGGTTCTTTGGGAGATTTATTTGAATCATTTTTAAAAAGATATTTCAAAGTTAAAGATTCCGGATCTTTTTTACCAGGGCATGGTGGTTTCTTAGACCGGTTCGATAGTTTTATCTTTGTAATACCTTTTGTTTGCTTATTGATGTTAATTTTTGAAATTATTTAAAATAAAATATATGTTTCATAGAGAAGGAAATACAATAATCCTTATTACAATTATAGTCTTGTCGATACTTGGATATTTAGGAATTTTATTTTTACCCAAACTAAGTTTGCTAATCCTATTTGTCTTATTTGTGTTTTTAATATTAGTTCTACAATTTTTTAGAAATCCAAGCAGAAAAATTTTAAATAAAGATGAGAATATCATATTTGCTCCTGCAGACGGAAAAATAGTTGTTTTAGAAGAAACAAAAGAAGAAGAATATCTAAATGAGCAGAGGATTCAAATTTCAATTTTCATGAGTCCTCTTAATGTCCATGTGAATAGAATTCCATTTTCTGGAGTTGTGAAATATTTCAAATATCATCCTGGTAAATTTCTTGTTGCGTGGCATCCTAAATCTTCCACAGAAAATGAAAGAACAACTACAGTTATTCAAGGAAGTTTAGGAAATGTGTTGGTGAGGCAAATTGCTGGAGCAGTAGCAAGAAGAATTAAATGGTATGTCAAAGATGGGGATCAAGTTATGCAGGGTGAAGAATTAGGCTTTATAAAATTCGGCTCTCGAGTGGATTTGTTTTTGCCTTTGAATGCAGACATATTAGTTAATATAGGTGATGTTGTTAAAGGAAATATCACAGAAATTGCAAAATTCAAATTAAATTAAAATAAAAAGTGAAGAAACTTATATTGATTACGAATGATGATGGAATTACAGCGCCAGGAATTAAAGCATTGGTTACTGAGATGCAACTATTAGGCGAGGTGATTGTGGTAGCTCCAGATAGTCCACAATCAGGGCAAGGGCATGCAATCACTATAAATGATCCAATCAGAATTAAAAAAGTAGATATATTCAATGGAGTAGAAGCTTATGAATGTACAGGCACACCTGCAGATTGCGTCAAATTAGCTAAAAATGTAATTTTAAAAGATAGAACTATTGATTTGTGTGTTTCTGGAATCAATCATGGTTCAAACGCTTCAATAAATATTATCTATTCTGGCACTATGTCAGCTGCAATGGAAGCAAGCATTGAAGGAATAAATTCAATAGGATTCTCTTTATTAGACTTTTCATTCAGAGCTGATTTTTCTGGGGCAAGTCATTATGCAAGAAAAATTGCGCATGAGGTTTTAAGAAACGGTCTAAATGGTTGTAAATTATTAAATGTTAATATTCCTGCTGTGCCACTTCGAGAAATCAAAGGCATTAAAATTTGCAGACAGGCTGAAGGCACATGGGTGGAAGAATTCAAAGAAGGAATAGATCCAAGAGGGCAAAAATATTATTGGTTAACAGGTGCTTTCGTTACCAATGATCCATTAACAGACCATGATCTGTATGCCTTAAGCCACAATTACGTTTCTATTGTTCCATCAGGTCATGACTTAACAAAGCATGAAGCATTGCCGGGGTTAATTCATTTTGAAAAGATATAATATATGTTTGAAAAGAATCAAATTTTATTAGGGATAATTATTGGAATATGTGTTCCAATAATTGGTTGGGCACTTTTTCAAATGTTATTCGAAGGATTAACTACCATTGGTGTAATGGATGAAGTGACAAGTGGCAGCAGTGAAGGAAGAATTAGAACGCTTGCTTTGTTAGGGATTTGTAGTAATATCATTCCCTTCGAGATTTATAGGAAAAAAAGATATGACAATACCATGCGAGGCCTTATTTTTCCAACTTTAATATATGTATGCATATGGGTATATGTCTATAGGCATCTGATTATGGGCTAAAAAAATGGCTAAAAAAATATTTATAATTGCTGGAGAAGCATCAGGTGATTTGCATGGAAAAAATCTTGTTAAAGCTCTTTTAGAAAAAGATCCTACTGTAAAAATTTATGCTTATGGTGGTCAAAAAATGAAAAATGCAGGGGCAGATATAGTTCGCGATTATGAGGGGTTCACATTTATGGGATTTTATGAAGTGGCCAAAAATATTAAAACTGTTCTTTCAAATATTAAAATTACAGAGAATCTTATTAAGGAAATTCAACCAGATATACTAATTTTTATTGATTTTCCTGGATTCAACCTCCGCATTGCAAAAAGTCTAAAACCAAAATTAAAAAATACAAAATTCTACTTTTATATTGCTCCTCAGGTATGGGCATGGAAGAGCAAGAGAGTGCATATTCTAAATCAATTGATGGATAGAATTTTCGTTATTTTGCCATTTGAAAAGGACTTTTTTGCAAAATTTAACTACGAAGTTGATTATGTGGGGCACCCATTGTTAGATGAAATTGGAAATATTTACAAAAAAGAAAAAAAACCTAAACTTATTGCCATTTTACCGGGTAGTAGAAAACAAGAAATCCAAAAAATATTACCAGTTTTCAAGGAACTTGCAAAAGCATTGCCAGATTTTCATTTCAAAGTCTCTACCATGAAAGAAATTTCAATGGATTTTTATGACGCAATTTTAAAAGATGATATTTCAATACCTAATTTAGAATATGCAAATTGTACCACTTATGAACTGCTCCAAGAAGCACATTTAGCGATAGTAACTTCAGGTACAGCAACTCTGGAAACTGCTTTGTTCAACACTCCTCAAATAGTAGCATATAAGACCTCTACCATTTCATATTGGATTGCAAAAAGGATAGTTAAAATCAAATATATTTCGTTAGTCAATCTCATTTTGGATAAATGTGCTATTACAGAATTGATTCAAGATTCATTGAATTTAGAAAATCTTAAAAGTGAAATTTTAAAACTAGAACAGCCTGGGAATTATCAAAAAGTTCTTGATGATTATTCCATTTTGCGACAAGCTTTAGGAAAAGGTGGTGCCTCGAAAACTGTAGCTGAAAAAATATTGGAGCCGTGAGCTTTGAGCTTAGAGTATTAAGATAGGTAGTTGTAAGTTACAAGTCCGAAGTTGGAATTTTTATGCTTTAAGTGGAGCGACAGAAAATCCCACCATTAAACCCCTCGAATCCCAATTCTGACAACCTAAATCCTGCAACCCCTTATTTCTGCAAATTATGTATAAGACTCTTTTCAAATCTGAAATTGTAGATTTGAAGCTTTATTTTGTCTTTGAAACTGTTTTCTTAGCCGCGGGTTTTTTTGCTATTGTTTTTTTCTTTGGAGCCGCTTTTTTCTTAAAGGCGTCAGGAATTTCAGATTCAATCCATTTTTTTACTTCTTCCAAATCAATCTCTTTCAAATCTTCTTCAGAAAGTTGATTTCCATCATTTTTTGGTATTTTAATAAACTTCTTTCCAAATTTCACAACAGGTCCCCATCTTGCATTTTCAATTGAAATGCTTTCATCAGGCCAATTTTGAATATACCTGTTTGCTTCTTTTTCAATTTTAGCCTCTATAAGCTCGTGTGCCTGCTTTACTGAAATTGTATCAAAGTCAATTCTTTTGGGTACGTTCACAAAATATTTATCCCATTTAACAAAAGGTCCAAATCTTCCTTTTCCTTTTGTAATATCTAGTCCTTTATATGTTCCAATTGGAGCATCTTCTTTTTCTTTTTCAGAAACTAATTTCAAAGCTTCTTCTTTAGTTGTGCTCATTGGATCAGCTCCTCTGGGTAAAGAAACAAATTTCTTATCACCATATTTTATATATGGGCCAAACCTGCCAGAATTGATGGACAATTCTTCGCCTTTATATACACCTAAAATTCTTGGCAATTTAAATAACTCCATAGCTTCTTCAAAGCTTATAGTCTCCATAGATTGGCCTGGACTAAGATTTGCAAACTGGGGTTTATTGTCCTCTCCAACTTCTTCTCTAGTGCCTATTTGTACAACAGGACCAAATCGAGTGATTTGCACCAAAACAGTATGTCCTGTTACTGGATCAATTCCCAATTCTCTTTTTCCTTTAGCTCTTTCTGCATTAGCTAATGTATTTTCAACTGTTTCATGGAAAGGACCATAAAATTTTGCAAGCATTTCTTTCCATTCTTTACCACCCTCTGCAATTATGTCAAATTGTCCTTCAATGTCTGCTGTAAAGCCATATTCAATGATAGGTCCAAAATGCTCTTCCAAAAAATCAGTTACTATCATGCCAATATCTGATGGGTATAATCTATTTGTCGTAGCACCTGTAATTTCCGTTTTCTCTTCTCTAGAAATTTGATCTTTAACCATTGAAAAGTATTGGTAAACTCTTTCCTCTCCTTCCCTACTTTCCTTGGTCACATAACCTCTTTCCGTTTCCATAATTTTACTTATGGTAGGTGCATAGGTAGAAGGTCTTCCGATACCAAGTTCTTCTAACTTTTTCACTAAACCTGCTTCAGTATATCTTGCAGGTGGACGAGTAAATTTTTCAACCGCTTGTAATTCTTTCAAATTAAGATTTTGACCGCGATGAAGTGGCGGCAATAATCCCTTAACTTCTCCTTCTTCTTCATCATCCTCAGATTCTAAGTAAACTTTCAAAAATCCATCGAATTTCAAGACTTCTCCGCTTGCTCTAAAATCAGCGTCTGAAATATTTGAACTTACAATTTTTACCTCAGTTTTTTCTATTTGAGCATTTGCCATTTGAGAAGCAATGGTCCTTTTCCATATTAATTCGTACAATTTCTCTTGATCTCTATCACTTCCTTCATTTTGATTCTCAATATAAGTCGGTCTTATGGCCTCGTGAGCTTCTTGAGCATTTGAATTTTTGGATTTATATCTTCTTGGCTCAGAATATTGTTTACCATAAACTTTTTTGATCTGTTCTTCAATACTTTCTATTGCTAATTCACTTAAATTATTGGAATCTGTTCTCATATATGAAATAAAACCTTGCTCGTAAAGTCTTTGAGCTGTTGACATCGTTCTATTTACACTGAATCCCAGTTTTCTACTTGCTTCTTGTTGCAATGTAGAAGTGGTAAATGGTGGGGCAGGTTTTCTAACGAGTGGCTTTATTTCTATGTTACTAATTAAATAATTAGACCCTTTGGATTTGTTCAAAAAAGATTCTGCATTTTTAATATTTTCAATTCTATTTTGAAGTTCAGCTCGCAATTCGACTTTTGTTCCGCTTCCATTATCCACTTCAAAGGCCGCTACAACCTTATAATAATTATCCACTGCAAACTTTTGTATTTCTCTTTCTTTCTCCACAATTAATTTAACAGCTACAGATTGTACACGACCTGCAGATAATTTATTTTTCACTTTTCTCCATAAGGTTTCTGACAATTCAAATCCAACCAACCTATCTAAAATTCTTCTAGCTTGTTGAGCATTAACTAAATTTAAATCTACGGTTCTTGGTTTTTCAATAGCAGCTTGAATGGCAGGTTTTGTAATTTCTCGAAAAACAATTCTTTTGGTTTTGTGCTCGTCCAAACCTAGTTCCTTGCATAAATGCCAAGAAATGGCTTCCCCTTCACGATCCTCATCCGTTGCTAACCAAACTTCCTCTACTTTACTCACCCATTCTTTAAGTTCTTTAACGACTTTTCTTTTTTCAGGTGAAACAATGTATGAGGGTTCGAAATTATTTTCAATATCTACTCCTTTAGTGCCTTTTTCTAGATCTCTGATGTGCCCAAAACTGGACTTCACTTTAAAATCTTTACCTAAATATTTTTCTATAGTTTTAGCTTTCGCCGGCGACTCAACAATCAATAATTTCTTAGACATACAAATGTATATTTCTTTAAGCTATATGACAAAATGAATGCAAATGTATAAATTTCCTTGGTTAGGACAAGATAGTTTTCAATAAACTAGTCTTTGCTCAGGACATTTCGATAAGGATTTCAAACGAAATGATTAAACTTTTGCTTTGAAATAGTAAATAATGATTAATTATTTTTCTCTCTAATTTTAGTTTCTTCTTTAATTAAAACTGCTCCATCAAGTTTTTCTTGGAGCAACTTTTTTCTGTAATCGTGAAAATAATTTACTTGATTTGCAATATCCAAATCTTTTCCATTTAATTTTCTATGAAGGCAGGTTATCAAAAAACTTGCTTGATCATCGGGATGCGAAATTCCTAATTCTTTGATATAATGAGAAATTCTCGAACCTTCATAAAAATTCCAATTATAAATCATCCATTTTCCAAGCCCAAAATGGAGTCTTTTTACGACCAAAGCTTCATCCCCTTTTGCAAATTTCAATAAAGCTTCTTCTGAAGAAAGTTCTTGTAATTCATTGAGGGCTTCTTCTAAATTTGCTGGAATATAAACTCCATTAATCCGTGACTTCTTAATATTCTGAGCATATCTTTCTTCAAAACTTTGTTCATTTTCGACGGGATCTTGACTAAAAAGGGAACTGGTTATACCAAGAAACATTACCAAAAATAAACTATAGCTGATTTTGAATTTCATTTTTAATAATTATATATTTTAAGTTTTTCTTTTCTTTTTCTTTGCAGCAGGAAAAAGAACATTGTTTAATATTAATCTGTAACCTGGAGAATTAGGATGCAAGCTCAAATCAGTTTCTGGATCTCCTACATAGTGTCTATAATCTTCAGGATCATGTCCACCGTAAAATGTCCAAGTTCCAAATCCTTGACTACCATGAATATACCTGGCTTCATTGTCTGCTTTATTGTCACCAAGTATTAGAACACTTGATTTGATATAATCTTTATTAAAGGCTGTAGCTTGTCCCATAAAACCCTTTACAGTTGTCGTATGATTTTGTGTCAACATTGCTGGAATGTTATCATATTTCGCAGAAAACTCAAATAAAGTTATATAGTCTGTATTGGGAGTCACCTTTCTGCTTTTGTTGTCAATGGAAGAATGTTCATATTCCATTGGATTTTGTACAATTTTGAAATCTTTGAAAGCCAATGTTTTACTAAAGTCCAATTTTTCTTGAGCATTTGGGTCCATTCCATCACCATCGTAAACATTGCCAACAATATCTATACCTTCTGCTGCCAATGCAATATCATAAGTATCAGTAGCAGAACACATCGCAAACATGAATCCTCCACCTTCAACATATTCTTTTATTTTTTTTGCCACAGCTAATTTTAAAAGGGAGACTTTTGGAAAATTTAAACTAGTGGCAAGGGCTTCCATTTTTTGCTGGTTTTCTCTATACCATTTTTGTGTATGTTGAGAAGCATAAAATTTCCCATATTGACCTGTAAAATCCTCATGATGCAAATGAAGCCAATCAAATTCTGCGAGCCTATTCTCCATGACTTCTCTGTCATAAATGGTTTCATATGGAATTTCAGCATAAGTTAAAACTAAAGTCACAGCATCATCCCAAGGCTGAATTTTTTCGCCTCTGCTATTAAAATCTGGGGTGTAAACCGCAATTTTTGGAGCTTTTTCTAATTTTATTACTTCTTCATTCAATTCTGGATCTGAAATGTCAATTCGTATTTGATTAAACTGGCTATTAGAAATTACTTGATAAGAAATACCCCTAGTTAGCAATTCTTTTTCAGCAGCTTGAGTATGATCAAATGCAAAACTGCCGCCTCTATAATTCAATAACCAATATGCTTCGCCACCAGCCTCTAATATCCAATAAGTTATGCCATAAGCTTTCAAATGGTCTTTTTGGCCTTCATTATCCATTGGGACTAGGATATAGGAGCCAAAAGCTTGAACATTTACGAAAATGGAAATAAAAATTATTAAAATATTTTTCATTCAACTCAATTTTAAAGATCTTCTTTACAAAAATAAATACATAAATAATAAAATTATTATGATATCACTTACTATTAACTTTATTCAAAACGTTATTGTTTGATAATCCATTGCAAATAAAAGATTTTATATTCATTCAAATGTTAGAGGTAAATGAATAACTTGATATTATTTCAGTGCAATTGCTGAAAATCAACGTTTTTTAATTTAATCTTTTTTATTAAAAATTTTACTAGTTAGGATTAAATATATTTTTATATATTTTTGACCGCAAATAATATCTATTTTGAACAATTTCACTTTACAATATCCTAATTATTACATTTTATTCTGTATACTTCTTGGTGCATTGTATGCATTTGGGCTTTATTTTCGAGATAAAAAATTTAATGATCAGAAAAATTGGTTGCCTTATTTGTTGGGAGTATTTAGATTTTTAGCTGTCACTGCGCTTAGTTTTTTATTATTGGTTCCAATGTTAAAGTCTATTTTCGAAGAAATAAAAAACCCAATAATAATCATTGTAAAAGACCAATCTGGGTCCATTTCAAAAGAAGAAATGATACAAGTAAATTTGGATCTAGATAATTTAAACAATAAATTATCAGATAAATTTCAAATAGATGAATACAATTTTAGCAATGAATTGTATCAAGAAGTTCCTGATTCCTTCAATAATAAAAGTACAAACCTTGAAAAAGTATTTATAAATATTGATGAACTATACATCAATCAAAATGTAGGTGCCATCATTTTAGCTACAGATGGTATATTCAATGAAGGAAAAAATCCACTTTATCTTAACAATAATGTAAGTGCACCATTATATACTATAGCATTAGGTGATACTATCCGAAGAAAAGATATTGTGCTGAAACAAGTTTTAAATAATAAAATAGTATTCCTTGGCGACAAATTTTCAGTCCAAATAGATATCAATGCCCAGAATTGTTCTGGTGAAAATACAAATTTACGGATTTCGCAAATTATGGACAATGGAAATTCTGCAAATTCACAAAGCATTCCATTAAGAATAGACAATAATGATTTTTTCACTACTAAAGAAATAATCTTAGAAGCTAATCAAAGCGGTGTTAATAGATTTGTTGTTGAAATTGTTCCTGTTCGAGGAGAGGCAAGTAATCTTAATAACAGAAAGGATATTTTTATAGAGGTTTTAGATGCAAGGCAAAAAATATTATTGCTGGCAAATGCTCCTCATCCGGATATTTCGGCATTTAAACATATCATCGAAAGCAATAAAAATTATGAAGTAACCACTTCATTTATTGATAATAATGACCCTTTGAATGGAAATTTCGATTTGATTGTTTTACATAATCTTCCAAGCAATAAAAATAATTTATCTGAAATATTGCGAAGACCGAATTTAAAAAATGCTTCAAGATTTTTCATATTAGGCAGTCAAACCAATCAAAAGGAATTTAATCAATTACAATCAGTGATTAATCTAGAAGGCAATAGTGTATCTTTAAATGAGATCCAAGCAATAATTGATGATGGCTTTAATTTGTTTAATTTGTCAGATGAAATAAAGCAAGAGTTACCGATTTATCCGCCCGTATTGTCTCCTTTTGGGAAATATCAATTGTCTCCGAATGCAACGAATCTTTTGAATCAAAAAATTGGCAAAGTGGAAACAGACTATCCTTTGTTAAGTTTTAATGATCAAGAAGGGGTCAAAACAGGCGTTTTTGCTGCAGAAGGAATATGGAAATGGCGATTGTTCAATTATTTGCAAGATGAAAATTATGACTTAATTAGTACATTATTAAATAAAAGCTTGCAATATTTAACTTTAAAAGAAGACAAAAGAAAATTCCGAGTTTCTACCACACAAAATATTTTTAAAGAAAACGAAAACATCATTCTTACTGCAGAATTGTATAATGATAGTTATGAAAAGATCAACGAATCAGAAGTAAATGTGGTCATCACAGATAGCAAAAATAAAGATTACAATTTTGTATTTTCAAAAAGAAACGATTATTACTATTTGGATGCTGGAAATTTCCCATCAGGTCTCTATAAATTCAAGGCTAACGTTGACCAAAATGGTAAAAAATTAGAATTTGAAGGCAAATTCAGCGTCGAAAACATTCAATTAGAAGCATATGATCTAACTGCACGACATGGTCTACTTAAAACAATGTCAGAAAAATTTGGAGGCCAATTGATTGATATCAAAAACATTGATTCCATTCAACAGTTGATAGAAGAAAACAATCAGATTAAGCCAGTTATTTATGCAAGTTCAAGAACAAATAAATGGATGGATAACAAATGGATTTTCTTCCTAATATTCTCACTTTTAGGAGCAGAATGGTTCCTCAGAAGATACTTTGGCAGTTATTAACTTTGTGAAATAAAGTCAATATTCCAATAATTTTCCAAAAACACAAAATATTTTACAGTCTCAAAAGCATTAAACCTTCTTGCCTCCTTTCAAATCATTCTGAAAATTTTGCAATTCTGTCCATTTTCCAGCTTGAGCAAAACTAGCTTGTTCAGACCAAGTTTCAGGATTGGCAATATTAAATTTTGGCCCTGCATCATCAAGAATACCTTGAATTTTTTCAATTTTTGCGTTTGCCAAGTCTGCAAATGTTAGAATTCCACCTGCATGCAACAATTTTTCAATCTTAGGACCAATGCCTTCTATTTTTTTAAGATCATCTTTTTTCAAATCTCCAGTAATCGCTGTTAGTTTTGGTGAATCTTTCTTTGCTTTTGGCTCTGCTGCTGCGACAATCACATTTTGACTTGCAGAAGAAGCAATACTTGATTTTATAGTTGATATTTCAAGATTTTTTTCCCTTAATTGCCCTTTTAATAAGGCAATTTCGCTTTCTAGATCAGTTTTTGTGTGTTTACAAATATCTAAATCACTTTCGAGCTTAACAATTTTTTTATCTAAATCAGAAATTTTGTGGCTGAGATCCTCTGATATTTTTTTATACTTAGCCCATAATATATAACCTAGCCAAAGTCCAAGTAAAAATGGCAACAACCATGAAAGAAAAACTAAAGGCCATCCTAAAGCGCAGAAATTAAAAGCTAAAAGTGTCATAACTGTTGGTTTATATATTATTCAATAATAAGTTCTACTCTTCTATTTTGCTGTCTTCCTTCCTTCGTTTCATTTGAAGCGACGGGCATTGATTGTCCAAGACTTTTTGAAGTAATCATGCTTGCAGGTAAACCATTGCTAATAAATTTTTGCATCACTTGATTTGCCCTCGCTTTGCCTAGTTCCATATTAGTTTCAGGATCACCTAAACTGTCTGTATGACCTGTAATGGTTATTTTTTTGCCTGATGTTTTGGCCAATTGAACGATTTCAGCTATATCCTTTTCAGCATCCGCAGAATAATTAGCTTTATCAGAATTGTAAGGAAAGTAAAATGTTAATTTTCTCGCTCCAAATTCATTTGAGCTCTTTGCAGTTGTAACTTCTTTAGTTGTTTCTGCATCGATCATTGCTTTTTTAGAAGCTTCATCTTCTGACTTTTTCCTTTCAATTTCTGCTAAACTCTTAGCTTCCTCACTTTTTGCATTATTGGAAGTATCTATGTTCATGATTGAAGTGGTAGTTTGAGCATCTGTCAAATTTGAGTCAGCACAACATTTTGATAAATTTGAATCCCAAATCCACCAATAAAAGAAACCTAGTAACAACCAAAGAATTATCGATAGATATTTCATATATGTTGGTTTTAAAAATTACAATAATAAATTCAATGTGATAATTAACAACCAAGATTCCCTTCTTTTATTCTAATTATAAGAGCATCAAGTTATAAATCACTTCAATAACTTAAATATAATTATAATTGAGCATACAAAAAAAAATATTCCAAAAATAGTCCGAAATCTTTCATTTTCAGCAAGTTAGTACCAAATTTTCAAATTTAAAATTCCTTGGAATAAAAGTTTTTAAAAAAAACTTGAAAAAAAAGGTAACGTTTTGACATTTAAAAACACTAATAGATATAAAAGAGTGAAAGAATGACCTTTAACCAGTTTCCAATTTTAAAATTTCTAATAATGATTATTATCGGAGTGGTAATATCTGATTATTTAAATTTGTCTTTTACCATTTCGGCCCTTTCATTTTTCTCTGGTATTTGCTTGTTAATTGTTATCGGATTTTTTTGTAAATCTAACATGTTAAGATCGACATCTTTCTTTGTTAGTTTTTTAATGATCGGAATTTTAACTTTTATTTCTCATCACCAAATTAAAAACGAAAAACATTTTTCTCGAATATCGGTGACTGGAAAATTAATCGTGAAAGTTATGGACCTCCGAGCAACGGCAAATGGATACAGAATCCAAGCAGAAGTGATCAACATCGTTTCATCGGATACTTTAGTTGCTTGCATGGGCAAATTAATGATTTATACCGACGATACGACAAACATTAATGTTTACGATTTTTATACCATTCCTTTATCGTACAAAAAAGTGGAAAGTTTTCAAAATCCTGGAATTTTCAATTATGGTAAATATTTGCA
The DNA here is from genome assembly GCA_024642705.1 of Bacteroidota bacterium. Classification (GTDB taxonomy): domain Bacteria; phylum Bacteroidota; class Bacteroidia; order Chitinophagales; family Saprospiraceae; genus Portibacter. The sequence goes on from JAHEAQ010000001.1 coordinate 116,860, forward strand.
AAATCAAAATATTTTCCACACTAGTTTCATTAAAAGCAACCAAATAAGCTTTTATAATTCAGCACCACAATTGTTAGGTTATATAAGGGATTTGAAATTATTATTAGTCAATTTCTATAATGAAAAAATCGAAAAAAAATCTCATTCTGGAATTATAAATGCACTACTCCTAGGCCAAAAGCAAATGCTTGACATGGAAACAAAATCATTATTTACAAATAATGGTTTAGCCCATTTATTGGCTGTTTCCGGAATGCATGTTGGAATAATCTTAGTCATTCTTAGTACTTTTTTAACCAAAGTTCCCTTTCATTTGATTAGAAACACATTAATTATTATTGGTATCTGGCTCTATATTTTAATTACGGGAATGCAATTACCAGCTATAAGAGCAGGTTTTATGATTTCTGTGTATATCATTGGAAAAATGATTGGTAGAAATACAAAACCTTTAAACAGTTTATTTTTTGCTGCCATGGTTTTGATTTGTATTACACCAAAAATTATATTTCAATTAAGTTTTCAACTTTCCTTTGCAGCAATGTTAAGCATCTTTTTATTTTATGATAAAATCTATCACATCTTCATTTTCGATTCCATAATCTTCGATAAAATATGGCAATTATTAGCATTAAATGTTTCTGTTCAAATATTAATATTGCCAATATCTATTTATTATTTTCATCAATTTCCAACCTATTTTTTGTTTAATAGTCTAATTACCTTTCCTTTTGTAATCTTAATAATGTGGATTTCTGTTTTTGGAGCCATGTTGTTTTGGTTCAGTGAATTGAATGACATTTTATTTAAAATGCTCGATTTTATCCTAAATGTTTTTGAATTATTTCTAAATTTTACCGATAAGCTGCCTTTGGCATTGGTGAATGGAATTCAACTCAATGGCTGGAAGTTTGTGTTTTTGATATTTGGAATTCTTGGTTTCTATTTCTTTTATTATCACAAAAAGAGAAACAAAATAAAAGCCTTGTATTGCTTAATTCCATTCTTGATTACTGAATCAGTTTTGACAATTATGGATAGTGGCCAAAAGCAAATTATTGTGTATGACCATCCTAATAAAATTGCTATCGATTTAATCTCAAGTTTGGATACATTCAGGATTTCCAATAAAGAATTAAATAAATCTGACTGGTTTTATATGCCAGCAAAGAGCACAGATTACAATAATGAAAAAAATATTCAAGCAGCGATTGAAAATATTGAATGCAATGGAACGGAATTCAAATATTTTTCTAAAACTGGATTACTATTCATTGGCGACCAAGATTTAGAACCAGACATTGACTATAATTTATGTGTGTTAGGAAACAACCTTCCTGCATATTCAACATTGAAAAATTGTCAAAAAATCATAATTCCAAGCTATTTTTCAGAAGAAAATAAGAAAGAGATAAAAACCTGCCTAAGCGAAATCAGGCTTCCATTTTATGATATATCCAAAAGAGGCGCTTTCATTTTAAAATTTAAGTAACATGCAAAACATATTTACAAACATTATTTACATTCGAAAAAAAGAACAAAAATCTATCCTTTTTGTAATCTGTATTCTATTGCTATCATCATTTTCAGACGAAATATATTTCTTTGTTTTTAACCATAAAAAAGAAAACACCGCAGAATCTATAACCTCTAAAATTATAGAAGCCAAGGAAATAAATGAAAATGAAGCTCAAAGTTCCAATAAAAGTGAGAAAATGAAAATTAAAAATGCAAAGGAAAACAAAAACAATTTTGAGGTCAAAAAGATTGAAAGGAATGTAATTACTTCTACCTCAGAACAACTTCCAAAATTAGAAATCACTAAAGAAATTCGGAGGCCCCTCCCCTTTAATCCAAATCAAGCTACAAAACAAAACCTAAGGGAATTAGGTATTTCCGAATATGCAGCATCAAATTGGCTAAAATATCTAAATGCTGGAGCTAAACTTAATAGTAAAAAAGATTTAGAAAAGATATATGGTCTCGATCCTTCTAAAATTGAAGAAATTGATTATTTAATGCTTTATCCTTCACCGACACCAAAAATTAAAAAAGTAAATATTGAAATTTTTGACATTAATACCGCTGAAATAAAAACATTTGAAAAAATTGAAGGATTTGGCCCAATCTTATCAGAAAGAATTGTAAAATATAGAAATATGTTAGGTGGATTTCACGATGTAAATCAGCTGAAAGAAGTTTATGGAGTTCAAGATTCAATTGTAGACCAAAATTTTAACTTTTTTGAAATTATCAAACCACCAACTAAAATAAATCTGAATACATGTTCTGAACAAGAATTAGCAAATCATCCATATTGCAATTACAAAATGGCAAAGATTATAATTAATTACAGAATGCAACACGAATTATTTTTATCTATTAAAGACTTATTAAAAATAAAATCAATGGATGAAAATTGGCTTGGTAAAATTGAGCCATACCTGAGTATTTAACTCATAAAATCATTGGTATATCTTGAAACAAATTCTACCATTTCATCAACCATTAATGGTGAACCGATAATTATGCTGCTCCTTTCATGGATAGAGGTGACTTCTTTGTCAAGAATTCTTTCAAGATTTCCATCAATGGCTTTGCCTCCAGCTTGTTCGACTATAAAGGACATCGGATTGCATTCATACAAAAGTCTTAACTTACCATTAATGTACTTTCTAGTTTTTGGATAAAGATATATGCCACCCTGAAATAATATTCTATGGATATCTGAAACCATTGAACCGATATATCTCAATCTTAAATTTAAATCTGAACAATGATCGATATATCGACGCATTTCAACATCAAATTTTAGGTAATATCCTTGATTTACTGAATAATAATTTCCTTTATCAGGAATCATTATATCGCGATGGGACAAACAAAATTCCCCTATCGAAGGGTCGAGAGTAAAACCATTGACTCCTTTTCCTGTAGTGTAAACCAATATGGTTGATGTTCCAAAAGAGACGTACCCTGCAGCCACTAAATCGCTTCCTTTTTGTAAAAAATCTTCTACCGTTAAAGGAGTGTCATATTTAGTTTTTCTTCTATATATCCCAAAAATTGTACCTACAGAAACATTTACATCAATATTAGAAGATCCATCTAATGGATCTAAAACAACCATATATTTGGAATCTTTCCCTTCCATTTTTGGAAAAACAATAATATTTTCATTTTCTTCAGATACAATTCCACAACATTCTCCGCTGTTCTGAAGGCACTCTATCATTTTTTCGTTGGCGTATACATCTAATTTTTGAACCTTTTCGCCAGATGCGTTTTCGGATCCAAATTCACCAAGAATATTAACTAAACCCGCTCTATTTACCTCTCGATTAACAATTTTTGCAGCTACACCTATGTCCCTTAAAAGTCCTGTTAATTCACCTGAGGAATATTGAAAATCTTTTTGCCTTTTAATTATAAATTCATCAAGAGTAACAATATTATTCATATTCTAATCTGTTTGTTAATATCAATATAGTAATAAATGAAAAGAACATGCATTAAAACTATTATTTTGTTATATTTTTGGGGCTCAATGTATCGATTTGAAAGATCTTAATGTTTTAAATAAATATTTCTTAAAATACAAATGGCGATTTCTACTAGGAATATTATTTGTATCACTTTCCAACTATTTTAGGGTTCTGATGCCCCAAACAATTAGGGAGTCTCTTGATTTTGTGTTTGTAAATATTCAGCAATACAAACTTTATGATGGCTTTGAAGTCCAGACACAATTTTACAATGCAATTACTCAAAATCTTTTATTTTTCGGAATCCTCGTTCTTGTATTCGCAATAATAATGGGTATTTTTATGTACTACATGCGTCAGACTATCATTGTAATGTCTAGACTTATCGAATACGATTTAAGGAAAGTAATTTTCGACCATTACCAAAAATTGGATACTGCATTTTACAAGAAAAATAAGACGGGTGACTTAATGTCCAGAATTACTGAGGATGTTTCTAAAGTAAGAATGTACATTGGACCAGCAATTCTTTATGGTATAAACCTTATCTCATTGTTTGCAATAGTTATTTTTTCAATGTTTAGGGTGAGCACTAGCTTGGCTTTATATACCCTTCTACCTTTGCCTTTTCTTTCTTTATCCATATATATTGTTAGCTCGATAATCCACAAAAAAAGTACCGTTATCCAAGCTCAATTAGGGTTACTTACCAGTATAGCGCAAGAAGTATACTCAGGAATCCGAATTATCAAATCATATGTACAAGAAAGTAAATTCAGTAAATATTTTTTGTCAGAGTCAAATGTCTTCAAAGATAAATCTTTAGAATTAGCTAAAGTTAACGCACTATTTTTTCCTTTGATGCTTTTGTTAATTAGCATTAGTACAATAATAACAATTTTTGTTGGTGGAATTGAGGTTGCAAAAGGTAATATAACACCTGGCAACATTGCAGAATTCGTAATCTATGTTAATTTATTGACTTGGCCAGTAACTTCTATTGGTTGGATTGCTTCAATTATACAGCAAGCAGCTGCAAGTCAAAAAAGGATTAATGAATTTCTAGATCTTGAACCAACAGTTAAAAACTCATCTGACAAAAAACTAACTATCAATGATAGCATCAAATTTGACAATGTAAGCTTTACTTATCCCGATACCGGTATTGTTGCGTTAAAAAATTTCAATTTAGAAATTAGGAAAGGTCAAAAAATTGCAATCATAGGACGAACTGCATCAGGTAAAACAACAATAGCTGAGCTATTATTAAGATTATATGACGTTACGGAAGGACAAATTCTTATTGATGGCCAAAATATTGAGAATATAAACTTGTATTCTTTGAGAAAAGATATTGCATATGTTCCCCAAGATTTATTTTTGTTTTCAGATACGATTGAAAATAATATTGGTTTTGGAATCTCCGAATATAATACGGAAGAAGTGATTAAATATGCTGAATATTCTTCTATCCATAATGAAATTATGGAACTTCCGCAAGGTTATAACTCATTAGTTGGAGAACGAGGTGTCACCCTATCAGGAGGTCAAAAACAAAGAGTTTCTATTGCTAGAGCATTAATTAAGCAGCCAGACTTAATTATTCTTGATGATTGTTTATCTGCTGTGGATACTACGACCGAGCAAAAAGTGCTTTCGTATTTAAGAAATGAATTGGATGGAAAAACTGCGATAATAATTACGCATAGAATTCAAAATTTATTAGATTTTGATCAGATTATTGTCATTGAAGAAGGGCAAATAGTTGAATCGGGAACACATAAAGAATTATTATCATTGAATGGATATTATTTCGATATTTTGGAACAACAACAGCTTGAAGAAGGCAAATTGGGTCAGAAATAGTAAAGATTCAATATTTTTTTATAATTTCGAACAGAATATTAATTATTTGAGTAATTTCAAATATTAATTATACTTAAAAGATCATTTTAAATATTAAACTAGAAGATTGTGGAAGAGAATAATTTCGAAAGCGTATACTCATCTAAAGTAAAAGCTGGAAAAAGAAGAACATATTTTTTTGATGTTCGAAAAACTAAAGGTGAAGATTATTATATCACTCTAACTGAAAGTACCAAAAGGTACAATGGTGACGGATACGATAGACATAAGATTTTCTTATATAAAGAAGATTTTGATAGATTTCTAAAAAGTTTAAGCGACACTATTACTCATATTAAAACGGATTTGATGCCTGATTATGATTATGAAGAATATACAAGAAGGCAAGAGGAATGGGAAATCAAATCTGCTGAAGAAGCAAAAGAAGAGGGCGAAAATAAGGATTCTGGAGCTGCAAAATCGCCTTCAAAACCTGAAAAATTAGATGAAGACGAAATGTCTTGGTAATTTGAAATCATATAAAAAATAAAAAAAGCGGTTAAAAAAATTACCGCTTTTTTTATTTTATGGAATTTACCTTTCGTCAAACTCCCAATCATTTTAGAAAAAAGTCTTTAAAATCAATTTGCGGTTCTCAACCTAAATTGACTTCAACGTCAATTTTCCTCCTTTCTCTCGGAA
>JAHEAQ010000001.1:122991-176124 GCA_024642705.1 Bacteroidota bacterium
AAAATCAATTTGCGGTTCTCAACCTAAATTGACTTCAACGTCAATTTTCCTCCTTTCTCTCGGAACGGTTGTTCATTCAAAGAAGTTATCATATTGGTTTTTCCTACTATTCGCTAATTCTGGTTTTGCCGTAGGTGCATCCAAATCTAATATATCTTCATCATTATTAGCTTGAGTAATTAGTTTTGCTTTGTCATCACCTAAAAGAATAGACATTCCTTGACTTTCCCACTTTTCCAACATTTTCAATCCCTCCTCTTCAAATATTCCATTCTGTAAATCTAGAGATTGCATAAAATTATGTGAAACCGCCATAAATTGTTCCATTTCTCCTACCTTTTGACTTACATCTTCCGCTACTGCTTCAAGAGCTCTATCAAACATTTCTTTCTGATCATTATTGCCACTAATAATATTCATTGCAGATTTCATTGCTGAATTACTTGCCAATATTGCTTTTCTTTCTTGTTCTTTAACTTCAACTTGATCCTCAATATCTTCTTGCATAATTTGAGAATTTTCATACATCTTGCCCAAAACTCTGTACAATACTTCCATCTTTTTATACAGATCTTCCAGCTTCATAGTAGATTCTTTCAATCTTCCGGCTTTTCGACTTTTAAGTACCATCACAGCATTATCATTCATATCCCGAGCTTTGCTTGCTAAAGTTAGATTGGTATTAATTTCTTTTTTATTATTAATAATCATCTCCTTCAATTTATGCATCTGACCTCGTAATTGACTGATTTGCCTGCTCATCTTTTTAAGGTTTGTACGCAAATCCTCAACATAATTTTTTAAAATTCCAATTGGGTCAATTTGAATAAACATTCCAGTGATCCACCGCATCACACTTTTATACATGTACCAAACCAAGTTTCTAGCTTTTGGATCTAAACCCGTAAATATGACCGCTCCTAAAACGAGCAAACTTACAATTAGTCCAGGTGTTGTACTCACAAAAGCAATGATTGCACTTAAGAAGGCAGAGACTACAAACCCTACTCCAACTATTCCAGCTACCAAAAATATAAGACCTGTTTTCCCTTCAGGTCTTTTCCAAAATGATTTCTTTTTAATTTCTTCGTTCATTTAGTCAAATATTTATTCATTCTTTCTATATCTGCATCGATTTGCTCACTTACTTTCTTGTGGGCAGCAAAAAACTGATCCCTTGTTAAGGCAAATTTAGCTGATGCATCGTTGATTTCATTTTTCTTAAGTTCAAACTCCTTTTTTAAACTATTTATTTCTTCGTTCAATTTCTTTATTTGTTCTTCCTTTTTCTTAACGGAAATTTCAATTAAACTTAACTTTTCTTCTTGACTTGATATTTGTTTTTGTTGTTGATTTTGGTATGCGGTCGTAAATTTCTCTTTTTCCCCTGCTAAGATATTCAAATAATGTTTTGCACTATCCAATAATTTAACTTTACTAGCACCCATCGTTTTTGACATGGCAAAAGCAGAATTGAATCTTGTTCCTTCATCCATATTCATTCCAGCCAATGATTTCAGAGATTGTTTGTACTCCAAATAATCAAATCCTTCTAAATTATTACTTTCTATAGCTTGGAGTAAACTATTAATAAATTTATCCGGCGCTGTAACATCCTCATTCACAGCAATCTCGGCTACTTGTTTTTTCTTTGATTCAAGAACCTCCGGAGTTGATGATTTTGGTAAAACAATGCCTTCCTCTTCTTCTATTACAAATAAAGATTTTAATTTTTTAAACATTGCCATATTCTAAATAAATTATTTGGTATTAATATACTCTTTTTGTTACAATTATATGAATAACTTTGCATAAGGACAACAGGTTTCAAATAATCAATAATTATTAATCAAGAAACACAAATAAAACTATTTTAATTCAAAACTACAAAGCCACAAATTCATAACAATATTTCGTGTCAAGACTTAAATACAAATAAAATTAAGAGAAATGAGCGTTAAAGTTTCATCTGAAATTGGAAATTTACAAAAAGTAATCATTCATAGACCTGATGCAGGTATTTCTAGAGTATCACCCAAAAGGGCTGAAGACCTTTTATTTGATGATATTGTTTTTTTACCCCAAATGCAAAAAGAACATGATGTCCTTTCAGAAGTTTTGAAAGCTTTCCTAGGAGACCAAAATGTTTTAGAAATTACGGACCTACTTGAGCAAACCTTGATAGATGACCCAGAAAATAGGGCTATTATTATTTCTAGAGTCGAAACTTATGAAGAACTTCCACGAGTTTTTGGAGAAAAATTAGAAAAACTAAATAATAATGAACTAGCAAATGTTCTTATTACAGGATTTTTAGAAAAAGATGATCATATATTATTCGATCCTATCCCTAATTTTATTTTTACTCGAGACATTGCTGTCGTAGTAAATGAACATGTAATTATTACTAAGGCTTCCAAATCTGCAAGATTTAGAGAGAATTTGTTAACTAGATTTATTTTTTGGCGACATCCAATTTTTAAGGTTCTGAGAGAAAAAGACAAAATCATTAATTTAAATGACCTTGACTTATTTCCACCATCAAAACAAGGTCAACAAGTCTCAATGGAGGGAGGTGATGTAATGATAATAAACAAGGATTTTATTCTAATAGGTTGCTCAGAAAGAACATCTATGCATGGAATTGAGCTTTTAAAAAAAGAACTATTCAAAAAACATATAATAAAAAATGTAGTCGTTATTAATATTCCCAACGATCGCTCTTATATGCACATTGATACTCTATTCACTATGATAGATCACGACGAAATTGTAGCTTACAAGCCAATTATTTTTGATGGGAATAGTTCCAATGTCTTGGTTTTCAGATCCAATGGGGGAATGTCAGAATATTCTTCTGTAAAATCATTTTTCCAGGCCGAAATCAATCACGAAATGAAATTTATTTTTGCTGGGAATGGAGTAAGTCCCTACCAAGAAAGAGAACAATGGACAGATGGTTGCAATCTGGTTACCTTGAAACCTGGTGTTGCTATTGCTTATGATAGAAACCCAGTAACTGACGAAGCTTTTTTAAGTGCTGGATATAGCATTGTCCATGCACAAGAAATCATTTTTAATATAAAATCTGGTAAAGTTAAACCCGCAGATATCAATAAAACAATCATTCATATTCCTTCAAGTGAACTCTCAAGAGCTCGTGGAGGTTCTCATTGTATGACCTGCCCAATTCTAAGGAAGCAATAAACTATGTACATACATAAAACGGAAATTCGAGTAAGATACGCAGATACGGACCAAATGGGATATGTTTATTATGGAAATTATGCGTCCTATTATGAAGTAGGAAGAGTTGAAGCAATGAGAAATTTAGGACTTCGTTACGCTGATCTTGAAGCTGATCATAAAATTTTCATGCCTGTTATGTCGATGGAGTCAAGATTTATAAGACCTGCAAAATATGACGATTTACTTACTATTGAAACAAGAATTTCACAGCTACCAGGAGAAACAATAAAATTCAGATCAGATATTTTCAATAAATCTGGAAAATTAGTAAATAGCGGAACTGTTAAACTTTATTTTCTAGATATTGAAACAAATACTAGAATAAGTACTCCGAAAATTATCCTTGAAAAATTAAATAAGTATTTTGAAATTTAAAACTTTTAATTTTTGGAAATATATTGGGTCACTGCCGATTGTAAAAACACTCATAAATTGGGCAAAAAAAACAAGCTTTCCAGGTTTTGAAAAAATTCCAATTTATGATATCATTCGTTTTATCTTAAAAGAAGCTCAAACTGACGACATTTCAACAAGAGCTAATTCTATGGCATTCAGCTTTTTTCTTGCGTTATTTCCTGCATCCATTTTTCTGTTCACACTATTGCCTTTATTTCGGTTTACAGAGGATTATGTTCAAGCTTTCCGATTATCCATTTCAGGTGTATTGCCACGAAATGCTGAAGACTATATTTTTGGAATCATTTATGATGTAACTTCTAAACCAAATGGTGGATTATTTACTTTGGGATTTGTTTTGGCTTTATTTTTTGCTTCACAAGGAATTTCATCCATGATGAAAGGATTTTCAAAAAGTTATGAGAGCACTTTTAAAGAAGTAAATTATTTTCAAAGACAATGGACGGCGATTAAAATTACAGTTTTAACATCTATTTTATTGACCATTTCAATCATCACTATTGTACTTGGACAGCTCCTCTTGAATTATATTTTTGAAAAACTCAACATTTCTTTTTCTACCCAAATTTTAATTCAAATTGGGAGATGGATTTTTTTAATTATACTTTTTCATGCTGTGATTAGTTCCATTTATAGATATGGAGCCCCAACCATTGAAAAATTTAAATATTTTAGTCCTGGTGCGACTGCCGCTGCATTATTCATGATTATCTTATCTTTGGGATTCTCATATTTTGTTAATAATTTTGGTACCTATAATAAAATTTATGGCTCAATTGGTGCATTGATTGTAGTACTTATTTGGATTCAATTTAATTGTACTATTTTATTGATAGGATATGAAATTAATGCCAGTATTGCAGTGAATAAAAACCTGCTTAAAAAAGAAAAATTAAATGAATAGACTAATTATTCATACCATACATAATTATCAATTTGTCATTTCACTCATTCTGATAAATATATTTGCCACAATATCCATTAATGCTCAAAAAACAATAGCTGAAGGATTCTACGATGAGGCATTTAGTTCATCTTTTACGCTTCCAATTGGAATTCGCTTTGACTCTAAAGGCAATTCTTTCGTGTGGGAAAAAAGTGGTAAATTATATTTGCTAAATTCTTCAGAAAAAGAGAAAAATTTGATACTTGATATAAGTGAGGAAGTAGGAAGTTGGGGCGACCATGGATTTACTGGATTTGCATTAGATCCAAATTTTTCGATAAATGGATACATTTATGCTGCATATACTGTTGATCGATACTACCTACTTAACTATGATAAACCTGATTATGATAAAGATTCAACAATATTGTTCAATGCTACTATTGGAAGAGTAAGCAGATTTACACTAGATATTTCCGCTAATCCATACCAACTAGTTGAACAGAGCAAAAAAATTCTTTTAGGAGAGACCATTAAAGATGGATTCCCAATTTTAGCTGATTTTCATGGCGTTGGTTCTTTAGCTTTTGGATCGGATGGATCTTTGTTTGTTGGTTGTGGAGATGGTGGATTGGATAATGAACCAAATGTCACATACCATGTTAATCAAGCTATTGCTGATGGAATTATTGATTCTTCAATGTTAATTGGCTCATATCGTGCTCAGTCTCTGCGGTCTCTTAATGGGAAAATGCTTCGAATTGATAAAGAAACTGGAGAAGGAATCCCTTCCAATCCTTACTATGATTTTTCAAATCCAAAATCATCAGCATCCAGAATTTGGGCCCTTGGATTAAGAAATCCATATAAATTTCAGCGGATCCCCAATACAGGAAGCCATAAACTTGAAGATGGAGACCCAGGTATTATTGTTTTTGGGGATGTTGGTTCTTCTTATTGGGAAGAGTTCAATTTTATTTCTTCTCCTGGTCAAAATTTTGGCTGGCCTATATACGAAGGAAATGACCAGGTTTGGCCTTATGGTTGGTACGAAATTGAAAATATACTTGCGCCGAATCCTTTAAGCGATTGCCAACGACAAAATTTTATTTTTCAAGACTTAATTACACAAGATAACCAAGATCGAAAATACATATTTCTTAACCCTTGCTCTAATGATAGCATTGAAATACCTGTCGAAATCAATACTTATGTGCAAACAAGACCCTTTCTTTATTACAATAACGTAACATGGAATCAACCAACTAGAACTTTTATACCAGGCTATAACCAAAATGGACATGCGAGTCAAATTTCCATTGATTCATCGAATTATAATATTGGAAAAATATTTGAAGGGTATTCTGCATTGCCAGGATCATGGTATGAAGCTGGGTTGTTTCCTACAAAATATAATCATTCTTTGTTGGTTTGTGATTTTTCTGGCTGGATCAAAGCATTGAATTTCGATGACGATATGAAATTAATAGGCGTTCAAGATATCAGAACTGACATTCAAGGTATTGTTGATCTCACCTATAATCCAATCGACAATTGTATCTATTATATAAATATTTTATATGGCGAGGTCAGAAAAATTTGTTTCGGAGGGAATCCTCCTCCCGTTGCCATAGCTTCTGCTGATACATTATATGGAGGCAATGAATTATTGGTAAATTTTGATGCTTCCGCTTCTTACGACCCTAATCAATTACCTATATATTATAGTTGGGATTTTGGAGATGGCGAAAAGAGCGAAAAAGTAAAACCTACCCATCGTTATAAAGTCAATGGCAACAATGCTAAAAAATTCATTGCAAAATTAATTGTCACAGATTCATTGGGAATTCATTCAGCTGATTCTTTAAATATTTCCTTGAATAATAGTCCTCCAAATGTTAAAATAGCTTCACCTATTGATGGCAGTAAGTATGCTACAAACGGATACAATAGAATTGATCTTGAAGCGATAGTGAATGATGCAGAAGAAGAAAACAACCTTCTTCGCTATGAATGGCAAATTCACCTTCATCACAATCAACATTTTCACTCTGAAGAACCAGTTTTTACACAAAAATTCAGTTCAATAATTGACCCAGTTGGTTGCAGTGATAGGGATATTTTTTGGTACCGAATTAGTTTAAAAGTTGATGACTCATTTGGTCTAAGCAATCGAGATGAAGTTACAATTTATCCAAATTGCGAATCACATGGAGAAATTGCTTGGAAAAGATTTGAAACTTTAAAGTCTGGCATTATTGTGAATTGGGAAAATATAAATATAGATAAGCTTGAAGGATTTACAGTTCAAAAAATAAATGAATCAGGCACAATTTCTGATATTGGAACTGTTGCTGCAACAACTAATTCAAATTACCATTTTTTAGATGAGAACCCTATAATAGGCGTTAATAGATACAGGATTAAAATTTTTATTGACCAAAAAACCTATTTTTATTCGTCTGAGAATAAAATTATGTTTCCAATATCCTCGCCTCTCCAACTTTTTCCAAATCCAGTATTTTCTCAAGAACTGAACATCAAATTAGACCAGCCATTAGAAGAAGACATTAATATAGAAGTCTTTAATTTACAAGGTATAAAGGTTTATGAAAATTTAGTCCAGAATACAGAATGGGAAACATACAAAGGTGCAATTCATTTTGAAAATTTAATACCTGGTCTTTACATTGTAGTTGTGAAAAATGGAGGTAGAGTTTGGTACAATAAAATAGAAATTTTAAAATCCAATTAAAGTATTTCAGCTACCACAAAAATACTGCCCCCAATATATATTAAATCCTTTTCCTTTGCGGCTCTTTTCGCTGCAGCAAAAGCGTTTCTTACAGAAACATAGGCTTTACCTTGCAATCCATATTTCAAAGCTTCCTTTTTCAATTCTTTTGATGGAAGGCCTCTTGGTATATTGGCTTTTGCAAAATAATATTTAGCTGATGTTGGCAAAAGTTCAAAAACTTTGTCAAGTTTTTTGTCATTTACAAATCCAAGAACCAAATGTAATTTTTCGAATTCCATTGTTTCAAGTTTCTCAAAGACTTTCAAAAGCCCAGCTTGATTATGAGCACTATCAGCAATAATTGTTGGATTGAAACTTAATTTTTCCCATCGGCCTAAAAAATAAGTAGCTTCTTTAATATGCCTAAACCCATGATCAACCTTTTCATTATGCCATTTGAAATATCCCAAATCTGCTAAAAGTGATAAAGTTGCTAGACTAGTTCTGATGTTTTCATTTTGATAAGGGCCAGGAAAATTCATGCTAACTGTAGATGAAATTCCATTTTTGGAAGAATAAGCATAAGTTTCAACCGCAAACTCTGATGTGTCTGAACTAATTAGTATTTCATCTTCTGCAAAAGTCAGCAAAGATTTACATTCACTAGCTTTTGATTTAAATACTTGAGCAGTTTCAATATTTTTTTCACCAATTATTACAGGCTTATTTGGTTTTATTATTCCGGCTTTTTCAAAGGCAATTTTCTCTAAAGTATCACCAAGTATTTCAATATGATCAAAACTTATATTGGTTATTACTGAAAGCACAGGATCGATAACATTTGTTGAATCCAAACGTCCGCCCAATCCTGTCTCAATAACTGCAAAATCTACATCTTGAGATGCAAAATAATCAAAAGCCATTGCTACGGTAATTTCAAAAAAAGAAGGTCTGATTTGCTCGATGATTGGTTGAACTCCATCTATAAATGACATGACATACTTTCTTGAAATTAGCTTTGCATTAATCTTTATTCTTTCTCTAAAATCTTTATAATGCGGAGAGGTATAAAGTCCGACTTTATATCCATACTGTTGGAGCACGCTAGCAATCATATGACTAACTGATCCTTTTCCATTCGTCCCAGCTACATGTATACTCTTAAATTTCGATTGAGGATTTCCTAAAAATTCACACAAATCAAGTGTGTTTTTTAAATCCTTTTTGTAAGCAATATTGCCAACGCGTTGATACATTGGTAATTGGCTGTACATAAAATCCAATGTTTCTTTGTAGCTCATTTAAATGGAGGTAAATAGGTTAATTATGCAAATTAAAGAATAAATCGTCATGAATTCAAGGACAATTATGATTGTAAGTTTGTAAAAAATATGGTTTGCAAATTAATTCTTTTGGTAACGTGCTTAAAATTTAATTTCTAATGCAATGTAATTGACAATAAAGCCTATTTGGGCATCATATTTGCAAAATTTTCGACAATTTGATAATAACAACTTGTTTAGTCCGACAAAACATTGCTTTTTTGTGGAGTATTTAACAATTAGAAAAAATTAATGTATTACCCTTATATTAGTGGATTCTAATTTTACCCTAAAAGTTAATATGCTTAAAACACCTATACGCAAAAGCTTGCTTTTCTTTGCACTTATATTATTGTTTGGTGCGAATAAAGCTTATTGCAACAACCCAAAAGTTGAGGTTGAATCATTTATTTTTGATTTTACAAGGATAACAGAGAATGAAAATAAATTGTCTTATAACCCGTTTGACAGTTTACCTGAAAATTTGAAGTTTTCCTCTAGGTTAAAAAGCACGATATATGTCAAAAAAAGGAATGGAACTAAAAAATCTATTCTTTACCCTCTTTACAAGGCATATATTTGCTGAGAATTATTTTATAACACGTTTAAACCCTTAGCAATTATCTAAGTAAACCGCGAGAACAGTAGACTAAAGATTTTGCAAAAGCCGGCTCTACCCTGCCGGCTTATTTTTTTTATTTAAGTTTGAATTCGATTGTAATCGTTCCGCATTGTTTCTCAATGGGAGTTTTCGAAAATTTATATCTTTTTGACCCCTCCACTGCCACATTTACCAAATCCGTATCCGTTGTAGTCGATCCTTTTTGTGTGTATTTTGCTTCAACAACACTTCCATTCTTATCCACACAAACTCTGACGACTACTTTTCCCGATTTCTGTGAGTTTTCTTCTATTTCAGGTTCAAAAATGACTCCTCTTTCCGCTAATCCTCCTCCAATGTTTCCTTTTCCTTTAGAAATTCCAGAAAGGTTATCTGCATTAGGGTCTCCAGCTGGGTCTCCTGCGTTTCCAGAATTGTTATTAGCGGCTGCTCCTTTTCCAATCAGTTCACCAAATTGTTTTTTAGCTTGTTCGAATTCTGCTCTTTTATTTGCATCGTCAGATTCCTTTTGTTGTGATGTTGATTCTTTATTAGGAATATTTGGCTTTTCAGATACTTCCTTTTTCTTTTCCTTGACATTTACCACAACATCACTTTTTTCAGTTGTTACTGATTTGGAAGTAATCTTTGAAACAGTTTTATCCGGCGCTTTTGATTCTTGATCGTTTTTTTCAAGTTTCTCAGATTGTTGGATATCATTATTTCGGTTATTTGGTTCTGCCACTTCTTCTTTTTGACTGTCTTCATTATCACTATTTCCACCTGCGTCTAATTCACCAAAACTTATAAGGACACCTTCTTGTCCTGGAGGCGGAAAAGGATAAGACCAAAAAGGATAAAGAATTAAAAAAATAAGTAGAATAGCAAAAATGAAAGCTGCATTTTGAGCCTTGCGCTTATCTTTTACTTCATGTTCTACAATTAAAGAAGTATCCATTTGTTGAAATTAAAGTTTTAACAATGAAAACAATAATTTTGCTAGTTACCGGTAAATACAGCTGTAACTCCATATCTGAATGCGATGTCCATAACTTGAACTACGAATTCATTAGAAGCTTGGGGGTCGGGAGATATTGTCATACTTACCTCGCTTCCTCTCCTTTTTCTTTTTAGCACAGCAACCGCTTTCTCTAGATTCATTGCAGTAATTCTTTTCCCGTCGAGGAAAAAGCTTCCATCCCTTTTAATTACTACATTAAAAGGTTCGGTAGTGATTTGAGTTTTCGTAGTTGTTCTTCCTGGCAACTTTAAATTTAATGCATTTGGAACCACCAAAGAAGAAGTTAACATAAAGAATATCAACAACAAAAAGATGATGTCTGTTAATGATGACATATTAAATTCTGCACTGACCTTACTTTTCTTTTTAAGCCCCATTTTATTTTCTTGGTTGGGTTGAAATAATTGCTCTCATTTTCAATGCATTGGCTATTTCCATTACTTCAAAAACGCTCTTCCACGGCACATTTTTTTCAGCAATTATATTAACAGTTGCATTTTCACTATTATCAGAACTTAATTTTGCCTCATTTATCAATCCTTTAAGCTGATTTTTTGCTGTAATTTTGCCTTTGAATTTAATTACTCCATCTGCAGTTAACATCACAGGAATATCTGTTGGAGCCACGGTTCTTGAGTCCGATTCTGGCAAATCAATATTAATCTGAACTGCAGCAGAAGTTAGCATAAAAAAAATCAGCAACAAAAAGATGATGTCTGTTAATGATGACATATTAAATTCCGCACTTACTTTATTTCTCCTTTTCATTTATTTGATATACTCCTTATTAATTAGACGGTTCTTGTAATAAATCCATAAACTCGACAGTAGTTTTTTCCATTTTGAAAACAACTTTCTCTACAGAAGCAACTAATAAATTGTATCCAACAAAGGCAAGAATTCCAATAAACAAACCACAAGCTGTTGTAATTAGAGCTTGATATATACCACCTGCTAGTACATCAGGTGTTACATTTTGTTGGGTTGCCATTTGCCTAAATGCAATGATCATCCCAGTAACAGTTCCAAAAAATCCGATCATTGGAGCAGCACCAGCAATACTTGCTAGAGTTGAAAGATTTTTCTCAAGCTTAAAAACTTCAAGATTACCTACATTTTCGATTGCTGCGTCAATATCATTTAATGGTTTTCCTATTCTTTGCAAACCTTTTTCCACCATTCTAGCGACAGGTGTATCGGTTGAACTGCATAAAGATTTTGCACCTGCAAGATTTCCTGAAGCTACAGAAGCTCTAATATTGTTAATAAAATTCTCATCCACTTTCCCTGCTCTTTTGATAGTAAACCATCTTTCTATAAAAATGTAAAGTGCTATTATTGATAAAAACAATAATATTACAACGATAGCAACACCTATTGTACCACCCTTTAAGATCAAATCATAGAATCTTTCATATTCTACATCTGACTCTGCATTTGCATTTTGAAATAAAAAAAACATCTGTTGAAACATGCTTAATTGCTTTTAACTAATAATTAATATAATTTTTTGATAACTTCATTCTAAACGAAGCTGAATTGTAAACAAGTATAAATTCACCACAAATTTATTGATAATTTCTAATATATTATAAATTTATTTAATTTGTTAGTTACTTTAATTGAAAGTAAAAGCTAATATTTCTGAATTTTAAAAAACTTTTTATCTGCGACGTTAAGTTAAAATCGTAAATGTGGATTGAAATTATCATTAGTACACATAGTAAAATAGCATTAATGTGCTATCCTAGTATAGCACATTGAATATATATGTCGTTAGTTTGAGGTATTGAATTTGGCATAAAGCAATTTATTAAATATTAATTCCTTGTTAACGTATAAATATTTTATGCATAGTCTCTTAGGGATCAAAAAAAATTGAAGGTAACGAAAGGTTAAAACCTCGTTGTGGAGTCTTAAATATCTTAATAATTGAATCTCTATTTTCAATCCTAGAAGTTTTCTATAATAAACTTCAAGGTTACCTTTTTCAATGCTTAATTAGTTACAAATTTCATTGGAAATCCATTTTAGACTTGGATCGATAATTTAAATATTGAATTAGAGAAAATATCAAATCTTTACTTGGTTCTCTTGAAATATTGAACTAATGGGATCAATCGATAGTTTATAATTCAGTACAAAACATGCATTATTATGGATCATTTTAATTCAAAGTTTAA
This sequence comes from Bacteroidota bacterium, assembly GCA_024642705.1. Lineage (GTDB taxonomy): Bacteria > Bacteroidota > Bacteroidia > Chitinophagales > Saprospiraceae > Portibacter. The sequence continues at coordinate 135,408 of JAHEAQ010000001.1, forward strand.
GACTCTGGTTTTTGGCGCTTCTACAAAAAAATATAGATACTCATACAGAGCGGTTCATCTTCTTGCTCTAAATGGTTTTGAGGCTGTGCCAGTCGGATTATCAGAAGGGGAAATTGATGGAATACAAATATTAACTGGGCACCCTGATATCAAAAATATTCATACTATTAGTATGTATGTGAATAAAGAAAGACAGATAGAACACTATGGGTATTTTTTGGAACTAAAACCAAAAAGAATAATTTTTAATCCTGGTACTGAAAATCCAGAATTAACGAAACTTGCAACTGAAAAAGGAATAAAATGCGAAAATTCATGCACACTTGTACTCTTGAGTATCGGACAATATGCAGATGAAAAAGAAAATGTTACAATACCCTAGTTTATTTTTCTAAAGTGCTCTTCTATTTTTTTCTTTGCTAATCAAACTTAATTCTCGACCTATATCGCCAGTAACAGAAGTATTCTCTTCAGCACGTCTCACTAAGTAAGGAACAACTTCTTTAACTTTACCATACACCACATATTTAGCTACATTATACCCTGATTCTGCCAAATTGTAAGTTATATTATCACTCATGCCTAGCAATTGGCAAAAATTAAGATTTGGGTGATCATTAGGCATATTTCTTTCTTCAATATGTTCAGCTTGCAAAAAACAACTTTTTTCATTGTGGGTTGCTGCACATGATGCGATAGCTTCATAATTATCAAGACAAAACTTTAAGCCTAAATTATAATCCCTATCCGTATTCTCTTTATTTGTGTGTATTGGAGATGGATAATTCATTTCTTTTGCACGCTCTCTTTCTTTGTCCATATAAGCACCTCGAACCAATTTTGCTCCCAGAAGATAATTTTCTTGTTTTGATCTTTCAAAAGATGCTTTAAGGAAATCCAGTCTGTCAATTCTGTACATTTGAAATGTATTGTAAACAGCAACTCTTTCTTTGTTGTATTTGCCCATCATTGAATTTGCCAGCAAATCGATGGTATCTTGCATCCAGCTTTCTTCAGCATCAATAAACACTCCTACTTCCAATTCATTTGCTCGTTTGCAGATTCTTTCTAATCTATTGACCATTAAATCATATGCTCTTTGTTCTCCTCCTGTGAACTCAATACTTTTATCCCTGATAATAGCCTGTTTTTTAGTCAGAATATCATTTTCTCCAATGGCTGTCATTTTAATACTTATTACAGGAACCGAAATATTAGAAGCTGCAAATTCAACACCTCTTATGAACTCTTCAGTCACCTTTTCCAATTCATCTTCTCCCGTTTTTCCTTCAGCACCATAATCCAAAATTGTTAACACATTAGATTTGTACAATTTATCAATGGTAGTTTGACTATCCAACAGATTTTCACCCCCACAAAATTGCTCGAAAATAGTAGCTTTAACAATACTTTTAGCAAAAGGTATAGAAAATTTCACTGCAAATAATCCAAGTCTAGATCCAATCCGAACAATATGACGATTATTCATAAATTTGAACAACCAATACATCTTTCTTAATTCTCTGTTGGTTTTATCTGCAAAAGCAATTTCGGTATTTGAAAAATCTAAATGACTTTTCCGCTCACTAGTTTCCATTAATTAATATTTAAATTCCGTTCCAAATTTGCCATGACTTTTCAGCTTGTAATTTTAGCATATCATAGCCATTTTTAATAGCAGCATTTTGTTTTTGTCCTAAAGACAAAAATAACGTTTTTTCAGGATTGTATACCAAGTCATATAAAAAATGTTCACTGTTAATATATTGGTATGGAATGTCGGGTGCATTGTCTATATCTGGCCATGTTCCTAATGGAGTTGTATTTATCACTACAAGCTTACCTTTAAACATGCTCGCATTTAATTCACTATAATTAAAATAGCCTTTTTTACGGGAAACAATTTGAAATTCAATTCCTAATTTTTCCAATGTAAACTTCACCGCCTTACTTGCTCCTCCACTTCCGAGAATCAATGCTTTTTCTGGTTTTTGCAACCCATAAAATTCTTTCAAAGATTGCTCAAATCCATACGAATCCGTATTGTAACCCTTCAATTTTCCATTTTCAAATTTTATTGTATTTACAGCACCAATTTCTTTTGCTTCTGAACTCAAATCATCAAGATAAGGTATAATTAGTTCTTTGTATGGAATGGTTACATTTAAGCCTACAAAATCTTTTTTTGCAAGATCCATAAAATCTTCTACACATTCTAAATCGTAAAGGTCATAAACAGCATCATTTATACCTTCATTTTTGAATTTAGCAGCAAAATATCCCGGAGAGAATGAATGTTTCAAAGGATGACCTATAAGTCCAAACTTTCTGATGTGGTTCATTTATTTACCTTTACCTCTTAATATGACTAAAACGGTATAGAAAAGAATTTTTATATCAAGTGCAATGGACATGTTTTCAAGGTATAACATATCAAATTTCATTCGTTGCAGCATTTGCTCCACAGTGGAAGCATAACCATATTTTACTTGACCCCATGAGGTTACACCAGGTCTAACTTTAAGCAACTGACGATAATAAGGAGCTTCCTTTGCTATCAAATCGATAAAATATTTTCTTTCCGGCCTGGGTCCAACCAATGACATGTCACCTTTTAATATATTCCAAAATTGTGGAATTTCATCCAATCTCCATTTTCTCATAATACTACCCCATGGTGTCTGTCTATCATCATTCTCTTGTGCCAATTGAGGACCATCAGGTTCAGCATTGAGATACATTGATCTAAACTTATATATTTTAAAGGGCTTGCCATTCAAACCAATCCTTTCCTGTTTAAATAAAATAGGCCCAACTGAAGAAAGTCGAACTCGAATAGCTAAATATAATGCCAATGGGGACAACACAATTATTGCAAAAATACTTGCTAAAACATCTATAACTCTTTTCACGAAAAATTGCCAGTTGGGCATTAATTCTCTTTCTATTTCAATAAGGACTGCACCATACAAATGATTCATTTTAACAGTACCCAGCAGAATATCATACATATCAGGAATAATTTTCACCAATACACTTTCATCAAAATCCGAAAGTGTATCAATTATTTCACTTAATCTATTGTGTTCTGAAGTCTCGATGGCAATAATAACTTCTTCTATGTTATAGTCTCTAACTACTTGTCCAAGATCTTTTATATTACCAAGTTTTTGCAAATGTTTATCTATCAGATTTGCACTATTGCCATTGCTATCTATGAATCCAACAAAATGATGACCTAACTTATATGGTCTACTTTTAATTTCTTCATACAGATCGAGTGCATTTTGATCACCTCCTATGATTAAGGTATTATAAGCAACTTTACCGCTTTTCAATCGTCGGCTTGCAATTGTTAGCAACACCATTCTTACCACAACAGTAAAACCAAAATGAAATAAAAAAAGTGTTCCAAATACTTTGAATGCACTTGTTAATTTTAGAGCCAAATCATCCTGCAAAACGGTAAAAAACAATGCAAGGACACCCATAAAACTTAAGAAAAAAGTTCTCGTGAATGTTGCGAACCGAGAAAATCTATAGATATCTTTATATTTATCAAAAATAGAATAGAATAAAAGCCAAAAAATGGGAATAAAAAACATCCCGTACCAAAGTTTTTCATCTTGGAATATAGAATACCAATCGGAAGGTGATCCTTCTATACCTTTTCTATATGAAAAGAAACATATCCACGCAAACATAGCCGTGAGATAATCTCCAATTCTATAAATGAACAATTCTTTTCCTCTTTGCCTCTTCATATTAAAAATGCAAAAACTTTATATTATCTACATAAATCAAGCCCTCTAATGTGCTATTCGAATTGTCAGCAGCAAGTAGAACTTGATATCCATTAAGATTGGAAGCAACAATCAATTCCGTGAAGTTGATATATGCCTTTTTCCAATCCTTCTCAGACCTTAATGATACAAAATAATCTTTAAAAATTTGGTCTCCACTGATTCCAATTAAACCAATATTCAAATCAATATTGCCTTTGTAATCAATTTCTAAATATACTGGACTTCCATCTGTTGGTATTCCATTAAAAACTAATTTAGTTGCCTCCTCAACAACTTCATTTGGTTGCAATAAAATTTTCCCTGATTTAACACCACTTGCAGCGGTTTCATCCGTAATTACAATATTTGTTGTAGAGTCCCCATCTTCATCAAAACCGAATAAATTAACTCCTTCAAAATCTGCAACCATTCGAAATTTTGTCGCCTCAAGGTACCTAAATTTTGGCATAATATTGCTTTCCATTCCTTCATTTAGCATTATTTCCGTTTCAAAATTTCCAACAAAAGGATAAACCACAGATGATGAATTGATTCCATTATCTCTAATGCCAGCTTGGAATGATATATTAATTTTCATTCCCTGATTTTGATTAATGATTGCCACTTTTTTAGGCAATTCATATATGCCTATACTCTTTCCTTCTTGATAAATCCAAGCATCCTTGAAATTGTGGTTATTAGAACCTTCACTTGAATTAGTTTCCAAGACCATTTTATCTATATAAATATAAGAAATTGGAGAAACATTCAAACTTGGAATTGAACAAGCAGATACTAATATTAAAAATGCTGCTTCCAAAAAATAGATTAAGCGCATAAATACTAATTTTTACCGTATTTAGTTTCTTTAATTTTTATTTGCTGAATTATTTCCAATGCTATTTTCAAAGACTGGTGTGCTTCTTTAATTCCTGCCTCTACCTTCGCTCCATTTTGAATTGAATTATAAAAAGCTTTCAGCTCTTCAACAATTGCATTATTTTCTATAATTTCAGGACTTTCTAGATTAACATATCTTTTACCTTTACTTGTCTCAAGCTCAAAGCCTGAGGGTATTTCATTACCCATAATTTCTTCTTCTAACTTGATCACATTTAATTCTTTTTCTAAAAAATCTATGCTCACATAGGAATCATTTCCGAACAATCTCAATTTCCGCATTTGTTTCATACTTATTCTGCTTGCGGTCAAATTAGCAACACATCCATTGGTAAACTCAATCCTTGCATTGGCAATATCAGGAGTATCACTAACTATGGAAACTCCACTTGCACTTATATTAGTTACCGAGCTATTGACCAAAGAACAAACTATATCAATGTCATGAATCATTAGATCCAGCACTACTGAAACATCTGTTCCTCTTGGATTAAAAGTTGCAATTCTATGCCCTTCAATAAACATAGGATTGATGATCTTATTTTTGATTGGAATGAATGCCGGATTAAAGCGCTCCACATGACCCACTTGTAAAATTAGATGAGTCGGTAACACTGCAATAATTTCTTCAATTTGATTTAATTCATAGCAAATAGGTTTTTCTACAAATATATGTTTCCCAGCTTTGACGGACTTCATAATTAATTCAAAGTGCGTTGTTGTTGTACTTACTATATCTATTGCCTCTACTTCTAGTAATAAATCATCTATACTGTCAAATGATTTTATGGAATCTTCAATTTGTCCAGAAACTTTTGGATTAGGATCATAATATCCGACCACTTCAAAATTGGTCTGTTTCAAACATTTCAAATGGATTTTTCCTAAATGCCCCAAACCAAGTATGCCTATTTTTATTTTTTTCATGCTAATTTCGATAATGCATCAATACCCATCCGAAAAAAGAAACAAGCACAAAAAGTATCATTCCTATCCTTGCTGAAAATTTCAAATGATTAACAAAAGCTTGAATATCTTGCCTTGATTGCGGATATCTAGTCATTACTTCTTCTTCCAATTTTCTTTTGTTCAAGACATGTGAAAGGTCAAATTCCACATCAGCTCTAACCAAATTCTTGTAATATTTCATCACTCTCACTCTGAAATAGATATTCACAAATAGCAGAGCGACCACTGCACTTATTATTAAAACGATTAAAGTAATGTACATTCCAATTAATTTGGTTGCAAAAATAAAATTATAAAACTGAATTCTTGTGTTGTCTCTAAACAATTGCCCTATTAATTTTGATAATAATCCGAATTGCAATCTGAACAAGACTTTTGTTTTAAAAAAAAATCAAATAGTGAATTGATGTTTGAAAAAAAAGTAAAGAATAATCTTCTGGTTTTGCAATAATTCTTGCTTGTCTTTCATTTTATTGCCATCGTCGATAAAACATCATTCAAAAGCAATATCATTTATAAATTGTACGTAACTAAACCAAAAATATAAAATGAACTCATTCAAGAATTTTTTCCTTTTTTGTTCAGGTATAACTCCTAATATTTTAAAAAGAAGTCCTATAGATTCAAACAAATATGCAGGCATAGGAGCAACCATCTTTTTTACAGGAGTATTTGCAGCTGTTTCTGCTGGTTTTGCCATTTTTACGGTATTCAAATCATATACCATTTCAATTCTTTTTGGTGTTTTATGGGGATTGATGATTTTCAATCTGGATAGGTTTATTGTAATGAGCATGAAGAAAAAAGGAAGTTTTTTTAAAGAATTTGTAACAGCAACTCCAAGAATTATCCTTGCCATTCTTATTGCTTTCGTAATTTCAAAACCATTAGAATTGAAGTTGTTTCAAAGTGAAATCAATGGCGAATTGGTGTTAATGGAACAAGAAGTGTATAAAAACCAAGAAGACAGATTGAGATTAAGATTTTCTCCTTCTATTGACAGTCTTAAAAGTGAACTTGTTGCCCTTGATGCTCAAATCAAAGAAAAAAAAGAATTCAGAGATGAACTCAATCTGATTGCTATGCAAGAAGCTGATGGAACAGGAGGTTCCAAAAAGGCTAACCTTGGACCAATCTATGCTACAAAAAAGAAAGATGCTAATCAAGCTCAAGTTGAACTAGAAAAAACCGAAGCAGAAATAACACCTTTGATTACGGACAAAAGACTCCAATTAACGACCTTAGAAGCAAAAATGGATCAACAATTAACAGATCTCAAACAATCTAATTTAGACGGTTTTGCATCACAATTGAATGCTTTAGGAAGTTTGTCCAATAAAAGCAAAACAATATGGATGGCTAGTTTATTCATTACACTACTTTTCATAGCAATAGAGACAGCTCCTATTTTTACCAAATTGATTGCAGATAGAAGTCCATATGATTATCGACTGGATGAGCACGAAAGTCTTTATAGGGCGCATCATCTTACAGCAACTTCAAGATTAAACAATGAAGTTAATAATGACGTGATTTTTGATAAAGAAGTACAACGGTTCAAAAACCAACAAGCAATAACTGCTGAAAAAGATATCATCAAAGAACTAATTGATCAGGAAGTAGAAAACATCAAGCAAAAACCACTTTCTTGGCAAGCATATATTAAGAATAGAAATGTTTTTGGTTCATTGTAAAAGAAAATTTTTGGATTAGAATTAAAAAGGAGTCCGAAATTGAATTCGGACTCCTTTTTTTATATCATAGAAAACATAAAAAGCTAAATTCTATTTTTCCTCCACCAATTGCCCCACCAATTTTTCCAATTTTTCAAGCCTTTTGTTTAGCATTTCGATTTCATCTTGCTGTTGGATGATGATTTCTTGTTGTTCTTGAATTCCTTTGGTCAATATTGGAATCAATCCGATATAATTGACCCCTAAATATTCGAATTTATGATTTGGTTCTTTGTCTTCACCAATAGTTGAAAATACTTGCTCAGAAACCAAAGCAGGGAATATTGTTTGCAATTCTTGCGCTACGAAACCTGTTTGTTCAATTTTCGGTAGATTCATTTCTGGAAATTCCTTACTTTTCATGGTATAAGAACTTGGTTTCAATAACATGATTTTGCTAATTACAGAAGAAATTTCAATTATATTGCTTTTAAATTTTCGATCAGATGGATTAGTAAAAGTTCCAGTTACTGTCATATCTCCAGCTGCATATACAGCATAGTTAATAGCACCACCGACACCACCTGCAATACCGTAAACCCCATAATTTGTCGTGCCGTCACCACTAGCATTTCCATAAACCCCGTAATTCGTTATACTTCCACCACTGGCATCACCACTAACCCCATAATTTGTAGCGCCACCATTTGCCTGGCTTCTTGCTCCATAATTAGTGGTACCTCCAGCCGCATAACCATTTAAGCCATAATTACCAGTCGCCGCGCCACTTGCAAAGCCATTTACACCATAATTATAAGTACCACTATTTGCACTCCCATTTACGCCATAATTTGCATTCAAATTTGCAGCGATAGCTTCACCTCTAACTCCTTGAGGACCCTGACCAAAAACACCGATAGCACCACCATCACCCCAAACTCCGAAACCATAACCTGCATCGACTGTATTCTGTCCATACACTCCAGCTACATTGCTATTTGTTCCTATGGCATAATTCTTAATGCCACTGAAACCATTACCTTGTTTCCTAGAATCCAGAACACTGGTCCGTCCATTTATATTTAGCACCTTAGCATCAAACTCCCCGTATATCAAAGAACTATCCTTGGTCGCATCCTGGTTATGGATAAATAATTTGTTTTCACCTGCAGCTGTTTTTCCTGCATTGTAACCAATGAAAATATTCCCACTGCCTGTTGTGGCTTTACCTGCTTCGTGACCAATTGCAACATTATTGATCCCAGTTGTATTTGAATGCAAAGTACTGTTTCCCAATGCTGCATTATTGCTTCCACTAGTATTCGAGTACATAGATTGGTCCCCCAAGGCTGTATTATGCTTTCCTACATTTAATAAAGGGTCTATTCCTCCTTTCAAAGCCTCATATCCCAATGCTGTGTTGTAAGAATTTCCAACAATATTGGTGCTATCTGCATTGTACATGGCATTATGGCCTATTGCAGTATTTCTTGATTGCACTTTATTAAAGAACATGCTATATGATCCTATGGCTACATTATTGGAGCCTTGAGAATTAAATCTCATGGCATTCCCTCCAACCACTGTATTACGAGTTCCAGTGTTAAGTGCCGGATCAGGACCACCATATAAAGCATTATATCCAATCGCTGTGTTGAAGGTAACTACTCCAAAAACTGAGTTGCTATCTGCATTGTGCATAGCATTCTTTCCAATAGCGGTACTTCCAGAATTTGCTTTATTATTAAAAAGACTTCTGTGACCAATGCTTGTATTTCCAAACCCAAGAGAATTTAGATACAATGCAGATGCCCCCGAAGCGGTATTCATGTAGCCTTCTGTGTTATTTAATAATCCAGCTGCACCATTTGCAGAATTTGAAAAACCGGTGGTATTTTTAAACAATGCAGAACTTCCAATGGCAGTATTATTGTACCCTTCAGTGTTGAACCACATCGTACTATCTCCAACCGCCACGTTATAGTTTCCTATCGAATTTGAAAATAAGCTACTATTTCCTACTGCAGTATTATTAGTTCCGCTTGTCATCGAATACATAGTTTGATCTCCGATCGCTGTATTGTATTTACCTGTATTGTCTGTAATGGTACTATTACCTTTAAGTGCTTCATACCCCAAAGCTGTATTGAAAGTCGAATAACCATTGCTTGTGCTGTCAGCAAACATCATTGCTCTGGTTCCAATAGCTGTTGTTCTTGAATTAGCTTTATTGTTGTATAATGCTATGCGGCCGATCGCTATATTATTGTTTCCTGTGGTATTAAAATAAAGTGCTCCAGAACCAATAGCTTGATTCCAGGATCCCTCGGTATTATTAAAAAGCACAGCAGATCCGCCTCCAAAATTTAGGTTTCCCGAAGTATTATTGAATAATACCCCTTGACCAACTGCAACATTAGAATGACCTATTGTGTTTGATGCCAATGTCGTGGTACCAACAGCAACATTATTGAATCCCTCTGTATTACTGTATAAACTAGAGTCACCTAAAGCGACATTGCTAGTTCCTGCCAAGTTTGAGTAAAGACTATTTACACCAATTCCAACATTATGTGTACCAATCGTGTTGGACCATAATGCACTACTCCCTACAGCAATATTGTGCACACCCTCTGTATTGGAGAATAAAGTACTATCTCCTATTGCAACATTAAGACTTCCGATAGTATTTTTCTGCAAACTAAAGGACCCGAAAGCTGAATTTCGATTGCCTATCGTATTAGAGTATAACGACTGCACTCCAATTCCAACATTGAAACTTCCTGTCGTATTGAAAATCAGACTGCTTCTTCCAAAAGCAATATTAAACGATCCTGTTGTATTTTGAGCCAAAGAAAAATTACCTACGGCTGTATTAAAGTATCCATCATATCCATTGACATGGATTATGTTGTTACCCGCATTCTGACCTATAAATAAATTATCACTGGAACCCAAATTGACCATTTGAAATTGAAGATCACCAATGCTATTTTTCTTGAAAACTAACTTCTCTGTGCCATCAAGACTGAATTTGATGGTATTTTGTGCAGTAAGATAGTTTATGAATGAGATTAATAGAAAAAAGAAAAAAAATTGAAAGAATCTAATAGCAATTGATCTTGTTATCATTTTTATTGGCTTAGATGTTATAAAATATATTTACTAAGCTACTCATTTCATTTCATAATCTCGAAATTATATTATAGCTATTCATTTTCAGACAATTAAGCAAAAAATATATAACTAAAATTTAGTTTGAAATAGATTGGAAAATCTAGATAGGATGTTAAAAAGTTCTAATGTTTACTTTGTTGATTTACAATGAGAATAAGATGTAATGTTCTTCTATAATCGATTTATGCTAATTTTATTCATTCTTAAACAATTACAACTTGTATTAAAGAAGGAAAGTCTACAAATTGATCACATCTTTTGTTCCAATGTTTCCATCTAAAGATTGAAAACCCTGCAATGTTATGTAATCCCATGTTATATAGCTCTTGAATCACCAGTAAAAATAGTGCTACCCAAAGTCTCTGTAGTTATAGAAAGGTGATCTTTTTTGGATATCCTTAAAGATATCTGAATAAGTACTTAACTTGCAATAATCGTATAGTTCAATCTTGAATTTTCATGCACATCATAAAATTTTTGTGGTGAACCAACATCAATAATTTCAGCTTTCGCAAAAAAAGAAAAAAGAAAACTGAAAAGGAAAAATGCAATTCTTTATTGTGATGTTTTCACTGTATTCAAATTTAAACTTAAGTTTAGGCTTTTCTAACCATTTAACCCCGGCAAACAATTACATCGAATTACTCAAAAAGAGTGGTAGTAAAACCAACGACGCTATTCTAAGTTTTTCTTGTTTAAATTCTAGCATTCAATAGATCGATTAAATTCTAGAAAATCACACCACCAATTCCCTCGCTTTTTCTAATGCTTTCTCGATTCCACTTGGATTTTTTCCTCCTGCAGTAGCAAAAAAAGCTTGTCCACCTCCGCCGCCATCTATTTCTTTAGCCAATAATCTGACCATGTTGCCAGCATGGAAGGCTTTTTCTTTTGTAAGATTTTCACTAATGGTTAACATCAATTGTGCTTTCCCTTCATCTTCAATTCCAAAAAGAATAAAAGCATCCTTGATTTCTTTTTCCAAATTATAAGCAAGTGTTTTTGCTGCCTTTGAATCTGAAATTGGTAGTTTGACCGCAAGAAAATTAATTCCTGAGATCTTTTGAACTTCAGATTTTAAATCCCCCTGCAGATTGTTTGCTTTTGAAGCCAAAAGTTCTTCAATTTGTTTCTTTAATGTTTTATTCTCTTCTTGAAGTGCAGCAATATTTTCTACAGTTCTTAAAGAATTTTTAAACAAATTCCGAATTTGACCTAATTCATTCATTTCAGAAACAACAAAATTTTGAGCAGCAACAGCAGTAATTGCCTCTATTCTTCTAACTCCTGAAGCAATTCCAGTTTCAGAAATGATTTTGAACAATCCAATTTTACCAGTAGCATTCACGTGACATCCGCCACACAATTCAACAGAATAACTTTTATCAAAAGTTATCATTCTGACGGTCTCTCCATACTTTTCGCCGAACAGCATCATTGCTCCAGATTCTTTTGCGATTTCAATTGGTGTATTTCTAGATTCTTCCAATTGAATATTTTCCCTTATTTTTTGATTTACTATTTCTTCTACCTGTGCAATTTCTTCCTCTGTCATTTTTTGAAAATGGGAAAAATCAAATCTGAAATTATCAGCCCTTACCAAGGAACCTTTTTGAGCGACATGATTTCCTAATACCATCCTGAGCGCTGCATGAAGCAAATGGGTGGCTGAATGGTTATTCTCAGTTAGGTTTCTTTGATTTCCATTTACTTCTGCTTTTACATTTGCATGCAAATTTGAAGGAAGTTTTGCTACATAATGAAGGATTAGATCATTTTCTTTTTTTGTATCAACAACATTTATTTCTTCTCCTTCAAAATACAATTTTCCTTGATCCCCTACTTGACCACCTCCTTCAGCATAGAATGGGGTGACATTTAACACCAATTGAATATTAATACCATTTTTATCTTCTACTGTCCTATATTTCAGAACTTTAGAATTTTCTACAACCAATTGATCATAACCTACAAATTCCACGTTCCCCTCATATACTGACGTCCAATCACTTGTAGATCTTTTAGCATCTGCTCTAGATCTTTCCTTCTGAGCAGATAATGCTAATTCAAAGCCCTTTTCATCCAATTCCCAACCTCTTTCACTGGTTATTAATTTGGTTAAATCTATAGGGAAACCATAGGTATCGTACAATAAAAATGCCTCATCACCAGTAATAATGTTGTCCGTCAAATTCAATTGTTCTATCCTTTTCAAGCCTCCTTCAAGAGTATTCAAAAAAGATTTTTCTTCTTCTTGAACAACCTTTGTTACAAAATCTACTTGAGCTTTTAATTCTGGGAACACATCTTTAAAACTTTCAGCTAATGGGGAGACCAATTTATACATTAATGCTTCATCAATCTCAAGAAAAGAATAATAATACCTTACAGCTCTTCTTAGTATTCTACGGATTACATATCCTGCTCCAGTACTTGAAGGCATTTCACCATCAGCAATTGCGAAACAAACTGCGCGAATATGATCTACCAAAACACGCATAGCGATATCAGATTTGCTACTGCCATCATATTTTGAGGTATATTCTATTCCTGATTCATTTTCTAAAAGTTGGATGAATGGAGAAAATATGTCCGTGTCGTAATTTGAAGTTTTTTGCTGTAATGCCATACACAACCTTTCAAAACCCATACCTGTATCTATGTGTTTTTCAGGTAAGTTTACCAGCGATTTGTCTGCTTTTCTGTTGAATTGAATAAAAACTAGATTCCAAATTTCTACAACCAAAGGATGATCCATATTTACTAAAGTCCCACCATCTACTTTCGAGCGTTCAGCATTTGAACGCAAATCCACATGAATTTCTGAGCAAGGTCCACACGGTCCTTGTTCGCCCATTTCCCAAAAGTTGTCTTTTCTATCGAAAAACAATATCCTTTCTTCAGGTAAATGCTTGCTCCAAAGTTTATAAGCTTCATTGTCAGGTTCAAGATTGTCTGTTGTATCTCCTACAAATACTGTGGCATAAAGTCTATCTTTGTCAAGCTCATATACCTCCGTAAGTAATTCCCAAGCCCAATCTATAGCCTCTTCTTTAAAATAATCACCAAATGACCAATTCCCCAGCATTTCGAACATAGTGTGGTGGTATGAATCGATACCAACATCTTCTAGGTCATTATGCTTACCTGTTACCCGTAAACATTTTTGAGTGTCTACAATTCTTTTATAAGGACTAACTGCATTATTCAAAAAATAATCTTTGAATTGATTCATTCCAGCGTTGGTAAACATCAATGTGGGGTCATTTTTTAACACTATTGGCGCGGACGCTACAATTTTATGATCTTTTTTTTCAAAAAATTCTAAAAATTTATTTCTTATTTCTTTTGCCTTCATCTGGTATTCAATTATTAAAATATAACGCTTTTTTTAAATGTGTTTTACAAATTTCCTTCTTTTCATTCTAATATCATAATTATCAATTATTTATAAAAAGAAAAAAATAAAATTAATTTTTATCATAATATGTCACATTTGATTTTGAAAATTCAATCTCAAAAAGTATTTTTACAGCCATCCTAATGACATATCTTAAAACAAGAGCAAATGTAGACAAAACATTATGATTTTGGAAAATCAAATTTATTTTAAAAAATTTGGTACCTATCATAGTTTTGACTTTTTTGAAAAATTGTTTTTATAAAACCGACCGATTTTAACTGATATGATTAAATTAATAATTGGATGAAATTAAATAAGTACATTTATAACCCACACACACTTCAATTCGAAGAACATAAATTATCTTCCAAAGAAATTTTGGTGAGAGGGTTTGGAGTAACTTCCGGTATAATTATTATGTCTTTTTTATTGTTTATTTTTTCTTATCATTATTTGCCTTCCCCAAAGGAAAAAGCCCAAAAAAGAGAAATTGATCAACTAAGCTTACAATACTCATTTCTGAATAAAGAGTTAGAAAATATAAGTGAAGAACTAAACCTTGTACAACAAAAAGATGCCAATATTCATAGAGTAATTTTAGGTATGGATCCTATTGATGAAGATATATGGAATGGGGGTACTGGGGGATCTAAAAAATATGAGTTTATTACAAATTTCGCCAATACTGGTAAGATTATTAAAACTTCACTTTCAAAATTAGATAAACTCAAATTAAAATTTGAATTGCAAAAAAAATCTCTTGATTCTCTAGAAATATTAGCTAATTCTAGAAAAGAGAAATTAATGTCGATTCCAAGTATCAAGCCTATCAGAGAGGATAAATTGGCAAGAAATATTCATAGATTGTCAGGATTCGGCAATAGAATACATCCTATTCATGGAGTGAAAAAATTCCATATGGGAATTGATTTTACTTCTCCTAAGGGGACCGAAATTATTGCCTCAGGAAATGGCAAAGTTGTTAGAGTAGAGAATAAAGCAAACGGATACGGCAAAAACATTACTATTGATCATGGGTATGGTTTTACTACACTATATGGTCATTTAAGCGAAATCAATGTTAAAGAAGGCGATAAAGTTATTCGAGGTCAAATTATAGGCAAGGTTGGAACAACAGGTTCATCAACTGCCCCACATTTGCATTATGAAGTAAGAATCAATGGAGATGCGGTTAACCCAATCGATTATTGCATGGACGGTTTATCTCCATCTGAATTCCAAATATTGATAAAAAAAGCAGGCGAAGAAAATCAATCATTTGACTAAAATTCTTTTTTGTTTTCATCCCGTTGCTGAACTTATCTATACATTCATCTAGCAAAATATTAATTTAATATTCTCAAATGTATATTTGATTTATTTAAATGACCAAACCTAAAAAGCAAGACAAGGCTAAAAAGAAAAAGATTGCAATATCCAATTTGTCATTTTGGAGCAATTTTCAAAATATTTATGCCTTAATTGCTATATTACTATTAACTGCAATTGTATTCTTACCCAGTTTAAATAATAATTTTGTGAATTGGGATGATGACAAAAATTTTTATGAGAATGCATTAGTATTAAGCTCTATTGATTTCACTTCTTTACTAAAAAACATACCTTCTATTTTTAGTAGCACGGTAATAGGTAATTACAACCCACTTTCTCATTTTACATTTGCGCTTGAAAATGTAATTTTCGGTTTGAAGAATCCCTTTTATTGGCATTTAGACAATTTGATTTTACATCTTATTTGCGTAATGCTAATATTTAGAATTTCTTTGGCATTAGGATTGAATATTTGGTCCGCAATATTTTGTGCTTTACTTTTTGGAATCCATCCGCTAAGAGTAGAATCGGTAGCATGGATTACCGAACGAAAAGATGTGCTTTTCGGATCTTTCTATTTGGCTGCACTTTACTATTATATCAAAGGAGTAAAAGACAACCAACCAAATAAATACCTTCTTCGAATAATAATTCTTTTTATTCTTTCCGGACTTTCGAAAATTCAAGCAGTTTCACTTCCATTATCTATGTTAGCAGTTGACTACTTCATGAATCGCAAAATAATATGGGAAAGATTGATTGAAAAATGGTTCTATTTTGGAATTTCTTTGTTGATTGGGCTTGCTGGTGTATATTTTTTAAACCAGGCTGGTTCCTTAAAATCATCAGGAAATTTTGATTTATTTGACCGGATTTTCATTGGTTCTTATAGTTATATCATCTATTATATAAAGTTGCTGGTGCCTTTTCAGACTTCACCTATGTATCCATATCCACCTTCATTGGGAATTAACTTCTATCTTTCCATTATTCCGACTCTCCTAATTATTGGATTGACAATCTATAGTTTTTTTAGAAAATGGAAAGCGCTGGTTTTTGGAATTGTCTTTTTTACATTTAACATAATGTTTCTGCTTCAAATTGTAGGAGCTGGGCAAGGCTTTATTGCAGACCGATTTACATACATTGCTTATTTTGGATTATTTTTCACTATAGCATATTATTTTCAAAGTTTACTTTCTAATCAAAAATATGCCAATTACTTTTCCATTGGAGCAATTTCATATTTGGCAATCTTTGCATATTTAAGCTTTAATCAGAATAAAGTTTGGAAAAATAGCGAAACTTTATGGACTCACGTAATAAAATATTACCCCAACACAACCATCTCATGGGGAAATAGGGCAAACTATTACAGAGATCAAGGTAGAAAAAAAGAAGCTCTATCAGATTATAGTACGGCAATTGGTCTTGGAGATCAAAAAGCAGCACCTTACAATTCAAGAGCAAAATTATATTTTCAGTCTAATTATAGAGACACCTTAATGATGGCTGTACAAGATTATTCTACGGCTATCTCTATTGAGCCTACCAATTCTGAATATTACACCAACAGGGGAGCAACTTTTGCCAGGCTACAAGATAATGATAATGCAATTCAAGATTTAATTCAAGCAGCTGAATATAATGTCAATAATCCTAATATTTATCTGAATAGAAGTATTGTTTATCATCAACTTGGTCAATATCAAAATGAAATAAATGACATCAATATTTACTTAAAATTGAATCCAAACAATGCCAATATGTGGGCTAATCGTGCAAATGCCAATATGTTACTTAGAAATTGGGAACCAAGTTTGGCTGATATTAACCAAGCAATAAAAATGAATCCAAACTATGGGGTGTATTATTTTTATAGAGCTCAATATTATTTCAATACCAACAATCTCTCTTTAGCTCAGCAAGATTTAGATAAAGCTGTCCAACTTGGATTTCAATTCAACGGTTCAATTGAAAATTTAGCAATTTAGAATCAAAATAGTTTATTTTTACCTTTAATTTCAATTTTTAGAATACTTAACAATGCTTAATAGTCTTAAGGTCAATAATTATGCAATAATTGAGAATCTGGAAATTACTTTTTCAGAAGGATTCAATATCATTACTGGTGAAACCGGTGCCGGCAAATCTATACTTATTGGAGCTTTAGGTTTGATTATGGGTAATAGGGCAGATACTAAAGTACTTTTTGATCTGAATGAAAAGTGTGTTGTAGAAGCAGATTTTAACATTGTTGCTTATAAATTACAATCATTTTTCGAAGAAAATGAATTAGAATATGATCCATGTTTAATCATTAGGAGAGAAATTCTTCCTAATGGTAAATCGCGTGCATTCATTAATGATTCTCCTGCAAATTTGAAGGTCTTAAAAGATTTGTGTTCGAAATTAATTGATATGCACCAACAATTTGATACTCTAGGATTAAATGATCCAGAAATTCAATTGCAATTGCTTGATGCTTATTCAGGAAATGAATTTCTTTTAATTGATTTTCAATCGAATTATGCAGATTATACTTCTAAAAAGAACCAACTTGCCAAATTAATTAAAATTAAAGCTCAAGCTGAAAAAGAACAAGAATTGTTACAATACCATTTGGATGAATTTGAAAAACTCAATCTTGCAAAAGGCCAATTAATCGAATGGGAAAATGAGCTTTCAATCCTAGAAAATGCCGAAACTATAAAAAGTGTTTTTGCAAAAGCTGCCTACGCTATTGATGAAGCTGAACCTTCAATTATTTCCAATCTAGAGGAATTAAACTATGAAATTTCAAAAATAAGTAGTTTGCACCCAACAATAGAAACACTTTCAGATCGCTACATTAATATTATAGAGGAATTGAAAGAATTGTCAGTTGATTTCGAAAGACAATCAGACCAAACTGATCTTGATCCCGAAAGGTTATCTGAAATCAAAGAAAAAGTGGATTTGGCTTATCAATTACAAGCAAAACACCATTTAAATACTGAAGAGGAATTGATGGCAAAATGGGAAGAAATAAGTGACCATATCAACAATTTTAAACAATCAAATGTAGAAATTGATAAAATTGAAGTTGAAATAAAAAAAGTACTTGAAAAACTAGATGCTTTAGCTGAACAAATTTCAGCAAAAAGAAAAAAATTTGCACCTCAATTGTGCAAAAAGGTTGAATTGCACCTTCATGAACTTTCAATGGAGAATGCAAGATTTGAAATCCAAATAAATGATTCGAATGAATTTTTGGAAAACGGCAAAAATGAGGTTTTATTCCTATTTTCAGCAAACATTGGCGCAAGACTTCAAGAAATCAAAGAAGTGGCTTCTGGAGGAGAATTATCAAGATTGAGTTTGTGTATTAAATCTGAATTGGCTAAAACTATAAAATTACCTACCTTAATTTTTGATGAAATAGACAGTGGAGTTTCAGGTGCTATCTCTTTAAAAATGGGAAAAATGATCAAAAATTTAACTTTATCCCACCAAATAATTAATATAACGCATTCACCGCAAATCGCTGCCAAAGCAGATAAGCACTATAGGATATTTAAAGAAAATTCAGCAAATCGAAGCTATACCAAAATGGAAGTTCTTGAAGGTGAAGAAAAAACACTTGAAATTGCTAAAATGCTTAGTGGTGATCCACCATCCTTTGCAGCAATTGAAAATGCAAAGTCTTTAATGAGCAATTAATCATTTCTCAAAGAAAAAAATGATCAAATTGATTTAAAAACATTTTTTCAAATCGCAATATTAATAAAATGCATTAATGTGCTATTCTGCACTTGCATTTACAAGGAATTTGAATTTTGTATTATATTTGAGCTTTAAAGAAAGGAAAATACTATGGCAAATAATTTACTAAAAGGAAAAAAAGGAATAATATTTGGAGCTTTGGATGAGCAATCAATTGCTTGGAAAATTGCTGAAAAAGCAGTGGAAGAAGGAGCAACAATTGTATTAACTAATGCACCTGTAGCACTGAGGTTTGGACAATTACAAGCTCTTGCAGATAAGCTCGGCGCACAAGTTATCCCTGCCGATGCTACGAGCACCGAAGATCTAGAAAATCTATTGTCGAAATCAATGGAAATTCTGGGTGGCAAAATCGATTTTATATTGCATTCTGTCGCAATGTCAATTAATGTAAGAAAAAATAAAGCCTATACTGATTTGAATTATGAATGGATGCAGAAAACTTTTGATATATCTGCTATTTCATTCCACAAATTAATGCAATCAGCACTCAAATTAGATGCGATTAACGATTGGGGCTCAATAGTAGCGCTTACCTATATAGCTGCTCAAAGAGTATTCCCTGATTACAATGAGATGGCTGAATCAAAAGCTCTTTTAGAATCTTTTGCAAGAAGTTTTGGTTATCATTTTGGATCTCAGAAAAAAGTGCGTGTGAACACGATTTCTCAATCTCCCACTTGGACAACAGCTGGAGCTGGAATCAAAGGATTCCAAGAATTCTTTGATTATGCAGATAAAATGTCGCCTTTAGGAAATGCTAGCGCTGAATCGTGCGCTGATTACACCATTAGCTTGTTTTCAGACCTCACAAGAATGGTGACCATGCAAAATTTATATCATGATGGCGGATTTTCAACTATGGGGATGAACCCTGCTGTTATTGGTTTATAAAAAATTGAGGTTAAGACAAAAAATAAATAAGTTCTAAAACAAATTAAAGTGTCCTAAATTATTCATGATAATCTAGGACACTTTAATTTTAATTCAAATCTGGAAATGAAGGATAAGTACATTTTATTATTTAATCTTCAAACATATCTTCCAGTTCTCCAAGTTTCATTAGCTTTATAAAGCATCTTGAAGCTGCTATGACATCAGCTCTTGCATTCCCAGCTGGTGAATATTTTTGGTTGAAACATACTCCATGAAGTTCGTTCAAAGAAGGCCATTTATAATTTCCACCTTTACCTGGAATTTTACAATACCAAGTACTCTCTTGCATAAGACAAAATTTATCTTTGAATAATAAAGGATTTTTCTTTCCAGCTCTATGAAATTCTGCAGCAATGATTGGTTCATTAAAGTCCAAATTGAATGAAATGATGTATTGAACCTTTTCCACACTTTCTTCGAATTTTTTCAAAACTTCAAGAATTGGATCTCCAGAATCGAATCGAGTTAATTCTTCGCCAGCTTTTTTTGCTGCATCTTCAGTAATTAGATAACCATCTGGTTTTATTATAGAATTGTAATCTTCGATTGGCTTGAATTTATCATCAAGTAAAATCCAAGAACAGTGAATCATTCTTGGCCAGTTAAAAACATCTGTATAAGATGCCTTCCATGTCTTGGGCTTTCCGTTTCCTGTAGTATCAAATATTAAATACAATGTTTATTATTTTTAGTTTTTAATCGAATTAATTAATTCTTTTTTTAAATATTCATTTGACTCAAAGCTCTTTGTTCTATTTCAAATCTTGTGGATTGAGATATATGCGCTTTTAAAATATTTCCATCTTTTTTTGCCAATACCCATAAATGATGATTGCCAGCTTCGTCAATTTCTGAATGGGCATTAACTTTTTGTTTCAATAAAACACCCAACTTTCTTTCAATATTGCAGACTGTTGCCAAATCCACATCATGTATTGGTCTAAATATTCTCCCTCGTTCATCATCACTTTTTCCCACAATTGCAAAGGTCCCTTGTCCTAATGCGTGTCCAAATTCCCTGCTATTCAAAATAATGTGTCTATAAAAATTCAACATCTCTTCTTTCAAAAACATCTTTTCAACCACTGCATATTTGATTTTTCCTTCTTCCAATTCAGTTAACAAATTATCAATTTCTATTGTTCTAAATTTTAAATCAGGTCTTATTTCAGCCAAACTTTCATGAATAGTATGATCTTGTATATAAACCATGGACTGACTTGGAATTGGGATTCTTGCATTAAGATCCGCAAAATCTTTGTGAATTAAAAGCACATTATCAGAGTCTCTAAAATTTAAAATTGACCAAATTTTAAAAGAATTATTCCTTTCGATTGGTATTAAATGCAATGGATGAATAAAAAAATCACTTTGCCTATTTTCAATTTCTAAACAAGCATTTTCATAATGAATTGTCCCTTCTACAAATTCTATTAAAACATCCAACCTATCCAAAGAAGAATTAATGGTTGCTTCAAGTTTTTTGCTGGAATAAAAACTATTTATGGCTACAATCATTTTGATATAGAATGGTTAATTTGATCTGATTTTGGTGCAAAGATAGTTTTCTGTATAAATAATAAACCTATCAGTCTATATAATCTTTAGGTAATGGAATAATTTCTAAATTTGTAAGTAATTCCTTTTTTGAATTATTTAAATCCTTAAGGTAATTTGTAATTTTAAAAATCCATGTGAAATGAAAAAACTTTCCACGAACAAAACTTGGAAATGAAAATAACCACAAAAGATATTTGCGAACTAGTTAATGGTGAATTAATAGGAGATCCCAATTTGATAATTGAGGGACCAAGTAAAATTGAGGACGGAAAAGCAGGTACAATAAGTTTTCTTGCAAATCCAAAATACAATACATTTGCTTATTCCACTAAAGCATCTGCTTTGTTGGTTCACAAAGATTTTGTACCTACCGAAGAATTAACACCTACTTTAATAAAGGTGGAAAATGTCTATACTTCACTTGGAAAGCTATTAAATTCTTTTAATCAATTGAACACTAATATTGGAATTGCAAAAACTGCAATTGTAAAAGAAGGTTGTTCAATCCACGATTCTGTGTCAATTGGCGAATATTCAACAATATCTAAAAATGTACAAATCGGCGAAAATAGCCAAATCTTTGACCAAGTTTATCTCGGAACTAATGTTCAAATAGGAAAAAATGCTTTAATTTTCCCAGGAGTGAAAATTTATCATAATTGTGTTCTAGGTGACAATGTTACCATTCATTCCAATGCCGTGATTGGAAGTGATGGATTTGGTTTTGCCCAAAATAGTTCAGGTGAATATGAAAAAATTCCTCAAGTTGGGAATGTGCAAATAGCTGATAATGTGGAAATTGGTTCAAATACCACGATCGATAGAGCGACTATGGGTAGTACAATAATTGGAAAGGGTGTGAAATTAGATAACCTAATTCAAATTGCTCATAACGTGACCATTGGAGAAAATACTGTGATCGCTGCCCAAGTAGGAATTGCTGGAAGTGCAAAAATTGGAAAAAATTGCCAAATTGGAGGTCAAGTTGGAATTGCGGGGCATATTGAAATCCCTGATAATGTTAAAATTCAAGGTCAATCTGGTGTCACATCAAATTCGATTCAGGAAGGCCAACAATTATATGGCACACCAGCAATGGATTTTAAGAAATATTTGAAATCTTTTGCTTATTTTAAAAAATTGCCAGAAATGGCAGCTTCGATTAAAAAATTATTAAAACAAATTGAAGACTTAAAATCTTCGAAATAAGAATTGATTTAGCATTTTTACAATTTCAATTCATTAAAACAATAAAGTTTCATACTATTATGAATAAAACAACCATTGCAAAGTCCGTATCATTAGAGGGTATAGGTTTACATACCGGTATTAATGCAATGCTAAGTCTTCATCCTGCTGATCAAGATTCTGGAATTCGATTTTGTAGAAATGATCTGGATGGGAAGCCAACTTTTATTGCTGATGTAAAGTATGTCTTTTCAACTAAAAGAGGAACCTCACTGCAGTATGGTGAAGCACAAGTCCATACTGTAGAGCATGTCCTTTCAGCAATCACAGCAATGGGCATTGATAATATTCTAATTGAAATAAATGGACCTGAGATTCCAATTATGGATGGAAGTGCTTTACCATTTGTTGAATTAATCAAAGAAGCAGGCATTGTCGAACAGGATATGGAGAAAGAGTATTTTGTTATCGAAGAACCAATAGAATATAAAGATGAAGTAAGTGGTATTGAACTTATAGCTTTACCACATGATGGGACCGAATACACCGCAATGATTGATTTTAATTCTCCGTATTTAACAAAACAGTATGCACATATTGATAATTTTGAAGAATATGAAACAAGTATTGCTCCAGCCAGAACTTTTGTTTTTGTTCACGAACTTGAATACTTATTGCAAGAAGGACTTATTAAAGGCGGCGATATTAACAATGCAATTGTGATTTCGAACCGAAAAATGGAACAGGACGAGTTAGATATCTTAGCCAAGAAATTAGGTAAAGATAGTGTCCAAATTAAATCTGAAGGTGTATTAAATACTGCTGATTTGAAATTTCAAAATGAACCTGCTAGGCATAAACTACTAGATTTGATTGGTGATTTGACATTACTTGGAAAACCAATTAAAGGGAAAATCGTTGCTAAAAAACCTGGGCACAAGGTGAATTTTGAATTCACAAAATTACTAAAAATCAAGTATATAGAGCAGAAAAAATTGCGGGGAAAGCCAAAATACGATCCTGATAAAAAACCCATCATGAATACCATGCAAATTGCTGAAAATTTGCCACACCGCTATCCATTTTTGCTTGTTGATAAAATTATTGAATTAACTTCTACATATGTGGTGGGTATTAAAAATATCACTTTCAACGAGCAATTTTTTCAAGGTCATTTTCCAGGGAATCCAATATTTCCTGGTGTTTTGCAGATGGAGGCATTAGCTCAAACAGGCGGATTATTAGCATTAAGTCTTCAAGAACCAGGTCATTCATGGGATACCTATTTTCTAAAAATGGAAAATGTAAAATTTAAAAAAATGGTGGTTCCTGGAGACACGCTTATTTTGAAAATGGAATTAATGGCTCCCATAAAAAGAGGCATATGCCAGATGCTCGGGACCGCTTACGTTGGTAATAATATAGTTTCAGAAGGTGAATTAACAGCACAAATTGTAAAAAGAACTTAATCATATACAATTGAGTAAAATAAATTATATCCACCCAAATGCAAAAATTGCTGAAAATGTGACGATTGAAAATTTCGTGACAGTTGAAGACAATGTTGAAATCGGTGAAGGAACATGGATAGGTCCAAATGTTACACTTTTCGAAGGAACAAGAATCGGAAAAAACTGCAAAGTATTTCCAGGAGCAGTCATTGGAGCTATTCCGCAAGATTTGAAATTCGGGGGTGAAGAATCTATCATTGAGATAGGAAACAATGTGATCATTAGAGAATTCTGCACTTTGAACAGAGGAACAAAAGCCAACTACAAAACGCAAATCATGGACAATTGCATGCTCATGGCTTATGTCCATGTGGCACATGATTGTGTAATCCACGAAAATTGCATACTTGCAAATAGTGTTAATTTGGCTGGTCATATCAATATAGGTTCCCATACTATACTTTCTGGAATAACCGCTGTCCATCAATTTGTTAATATTGGTCAACACGCTATGATTAGTGGTGGTTCTCTGGTGAGAAAAGATGTTCCACCTTATACAAAAGCTGCAAGAGAGCCTCTGTCTTATGCTGGAGTAAATTCGATCGGACTACGAAGAAGAGGATTCTCTTCAGACCGAATTAACCATATCATGGATATTTATAGAATTCTCTATGTGAAAGGTTATTCTATTTCAAAAGCCTTGAATCTTATTGAAGAAGAAATTCCAACAAGTGAAGACAAAGAACTCATCCTAAATTTTGTAAAAAATGCCAAAAGAGGCATTATGAAAGGCTACCAATAGGATACAATTCATCAAAGTGAACATAAAATTAGAAAACATATCTAAAAAATTTGGAACCCAATGGGTCTTTAAAGATTTAAATTACCTATTCGAAGAAGGTAAAAAATATGCGCTAATCGGTCCTAATGGTTCAGGAAAATCAACCCTATTAAAAATAATTATTGCCAAAATTCCATTTACAAAAGGTAAAATCTTTTATACAAATTCTACAAATAAAAACGTCAATGCAGAAGATTTTTTCAAATACACCAGCATTGCCACAACCTCCATGTCTCTCATCGAAGAATTCTCGCTGGAGGAACTTCTGAAATTTCATTTCAAATTTAGAAAATCTATACACCAATATTCAACTTCTGAAATTCTTAAAATTCTCGATTTAGAAAAAGAAAAAACAAAATTCATTTCCAACTTTTCCTCTGGAATGAAACAAAGATTAAAAATAGGGCTTGCTATATTGACCGAATCCAATGTCTTAATCCTTGATGAACCAGGTGCAAACCTCGATGATGTTGCAAAACTTTGGTATAAAACATTACTCAGCGATTACCTTGGTGGTAGAATGCTAATTATCGCTTCAAATGAAAAATCTGATTATGAAATGTGCGATAACATTGTTGAAATACTCTAAAAAAATTAAGCCATATAAAATTGCACAAAATTTTAGTCGTCCAATTTCTGTTTCATTTTTTCCAAGGAATCTCTAATCTTTTCTAATTTTTTGATCAAAGTCTGTGTTTGTTTTTCGACTTTTAACTCTGAAGACAAGGATTTTTTCGCTCCTTCAATGGTATATCCTTTTTCTTTTAGCAATTTATATATCACTTCTAAAGCAATTATATCTTTTTGAGTAAATCTCCTATCTCCTCTGCTGTTCTTTTGGGGCTTAAGTAGTGGAAATTCAGACTCCCAATATCGAATAAGAGAACTAGAAACATTGAACAATTCAGAAACTTCTCCAATAGAATAATATAATTTGTTCGGATCTAACTTAACCTTCACTTTTTCTTAATTTTCAGGAATTGCGTGAGAATCTAAAAATAAAGTCTTAAAATCACAAAACCACCTTTATTCATTCAATTTCTTTAATAATTGTTCCTTCAAGACTTTTGGATCAGCTTTTCCTTGGGAAGATTTCATTGCTTGACCCATAAAGAAACCAACCAAGGCCTTGTTTCCTTTCTTGTATTTATCATATTCCACCTTATTTTCATTAATTATCTTTTCTACAAGATCTAAAATAAAACTTTGGTCATCACTTTGCAAAATATTTAACCTTTGGGCAATACTTAGTAAATTATCATCCTGGTTTTCAATCATTGCAGGAAATAAAGTTTGATATGCTGCTGATGTACTGACTTTACCCTCATCTATTATATTCAGAAAAGCAAAAATTTTTTCTGATGATATTAAATTTTCTCCAATATTTTTTCCCGTTTCATTAGCAATTGGAATTACCTTGTTGATGATCAATTTCGATAAATCATTGTATTTCGAATACTCTTTAGCAAGTCCTAAAAAATAATCCGCATACTCTTTTTCTTGAGTTAAAACCTCAGCGTCATAACTAGAAAGTCCATATTCTGACATTAATAATTGGATATATTCTGATGGTAATAAAGGCAAATTATTTTTGACACCTTCAATAAATGTATCACTTAAGACCAATGGCGGTAAATCAGGGTCAGGAAAATATCTATAATCATGAGCATCCTCTTTTGATCTTAAAGCTGCAGTAACTCCTGTATCGGGATTGAAATTTAATGTTTGCTTGGTAAATTTAATTCCCTTTTCAATCATCTGCATTTGGCGTTCAAATTCATACTCTACAGCCTGTTTAGCAAATTTCTTTGAATTCACGTTCTTTATTTCACATCTTTCTCCATATTCAGTTGCTCCCTTTTTGCGAACGGATACATTGCAATCACATCTCATTGATCCTTCTTCCATATTCCCATCACTAATACCTAAATATTTCACCATTTTCTGGACTGCTGCCATAAAATCATGAACTTCTGTCCCACTTCTCAAATCAGGTTCTGTAACCATTTCAAGCAATGGAGTGCCAGCCCTATTATAATCTAACATTGTATAATTGTCTGACAAATCATGAATTGATTTTCCTGCATCCTCTTCCATATGCGTATGGTGTAATCTTATAGTTTTCTTCTTCCCATCAGATTCAAATGTTATGTAACCGCCAGTGCAAATAGGGTGTCTATCCTGCGTAATTTGATATCCTTTAGGCAGGTCTGGATAAAAATAATTTTTTCGATCGAATTGATTGCTTTTATTAATCTGACTATTAGTCGCCAAAGCCAACATTAAAGCTTTTTCAATTTGTGCCTTGTTTACCTTTGGTAATGTTCCTGGATGAGCAAGTGTAATAGCACTTATATTAGTATTTGGTTCACTCCCAAATTTATTCAAATCTCTATTAAATGCTTTAGAATTTGTATTAAGTTGAATGTGAACTTCGAGTCCAGCAACAAGTTCATAATCGTTTCTATCTAGTTTAATCATTTTGCAAATCTACATTAAGGAATTCACTGATAATAATATTATCGAGCTTAAAAGTAAGCATAGCAGAGAAGAATAGTTCAATATTGAATTCTATATTGCTAGAAAAAACACAAAATATATTTTGCAAAAAGGAAAAAAATAGCTTCTATTTTGTCTTATTATATGATTTATTATTTTTTAAATATTAAATAAATAGTTAATATGTAGTATGTATAATACAATAATTTAAGTAAATGCTTATTTATTATATTATCTTCAATTTTTTAATTCTCTAAATGAAATTGAAAAAAGCCAATTAATTCTGAGCTTTTGGAAATTCTTGTCTAATATGAATTGAGATTGGTCCATAGAAACAGCAATAAAGATTTTTTAAGAAATTATTGTGATCTAAATCATGTTATTAATGTTAATGTTATTATAAAGGATGAGTATTAAATATTAAATTTAATGCTAATTCGTTTTTTTTAAAACTGTAAAATCAAAACAATGGAAGAATTTACTTATTTATACCCACTAGCAATTATTGGATTTTTTCTAATCATGTCAGGTCTTTTTACTGTAAAACAACAAACTGCAGCTGTGATTGAGAGGCTTGGAAAGTTTCAAGGCGTAAAATCTCCTGGTTTACATTTAAAAATTCCTTTAGTAGATAGGATTGTAGGTAAAGTGAACTTAAAAATTCAGCAACTCGACGTTCTAGTTGAAACAAAAACTAAAGATGATGTTTTCGTCAAAATGAAAGTTTCTGTTCAATATCAAATTTTGAAGGATTCTATTTACGAGGCATTTTACAAATTAGAAAGCCCCACAGCTCAAATAACATCTTATGTATTTGATACTGTGAGAGCCGAAGTGCCAAAAATGAAGCTAGACGACGTCTTTGTAAGAAAAGATGATATAGCAATTGCTATAAGAAGAGAACTCGAGGAAGCAATGAATACCTATGGATATGGAATCATTAAAGCATTGGTTACAGACATTGATCCTGATCAAGCAGTGAAAAATGCAATGAACAGAATTAATGCAGCTGAAAGAGAGAAAACTGCTGCCGAATATGATGGGGAAGCAGAAAGAATCAGGATTGTAGCAAAAGCAAAAGCTGAAGCTGAATCAAAAAGACTACAAGGACAAGGAATCGCTGATCAGAGACGTGAAATAGCAAAAGGACTCGAAGATTCTGTTGAAGTCCTTAACCAGGTAGGAATTAATTCTCAAGAAGCATCTGCTTTAATTGTGATAACTCAACATTATGATACTTTGCAATCTTTGGGTGAACATACCAATAGCAACTTAATTTTGCTTCCAAATGCACCTACTGCTGCAAGCGATATGTTGTCACAAATGGTAACTTCATTTGTAGCTGCAAATAAAATGGGCGAACAAATGAAATCCGATGATTTATTGAAAACCAAAGTTGATAAACTTAAATTACCAAAAAAATTATGATATGATTCGAAAAGGTAAGCTCATTGTCTTATCTCTGTTTTTGTTTTTTCATTTTTTTCTTGAGGCTCAACCTGTAAAAGGTACATTGTTATATAATTGGACTGATCCAACATTGGAATCTTCTGCGCAGTATGGTAATATTTACAATGAAGTTTGGGGTTTTGAAATAAATGGAAATGAATATGCCGTAATAGGTTCAACAGAAGGAACTCATTTTATTAATGTGACCAATCCTGAAAATGCGAAAGAAGATTTTTTCATACAAGGAGCTTCTCATGGACCCCATATAATTCATCGTGATTATCATGATTTCAAAGGGTATTTATATGCAGTGAGCGATGAAGACACCGGAGTCGATAAGTCAAGTTTGCAAATTATAGATTTAACAAAATTACCTGAAGAGATTGAAGTTGTTTATGATTCCAGAGATAGAATTCGGAAAGCTCATAATATTTTTATTGATTCATCAGAATCAAGGCTTTATGCTTGCGCAGTAAAAAATGGCGATGATCCATATTCTCCTTTGAGAATTTATGATATTAGCGATCCTATTAATCCTACGTTGTTAGAATCGTATAAGAATGGTATTGCCGGAGTTTCTATTGGACATGTGCATGACACTTATGTAAAGAACAATATAGCTTATTTAAATGCAGGTTTCGACGGATTGTTAATTGTGGATTTCAGTGATGTTAGCAATCCCATCATTCTTTCCCATCTTTTGGGTACAGATTATCCAGAATCTGGTTACAATCATTCTGGATGGCTGAGTCAAGATGGCAACTATTATTATTTTGCGGACGAAACTTGGGGTACAAAAATGAAAGTCTATGATGTTTCTGATCCGACGAATATTTTACTAGTAGCCACTTTTGATGCAGGGAACGAATCTCCTTTTTCAATTCCTCACAATCAAATTGTTTCCTGCGATTATCTTTTTACTTCATATTACTATGATGGCCTGCAAGTTTTCAATATTCAAGATCCGACAAATCCAATCAGGATACTTTTTTATCCAACTACTACCAAAACGCCAACTTCCAGCTATGAAGGCGCTTGGGGTGTATATCCTTTTTTGCCCTCAGGAAACATTTTAGTTTCAGATATGCAAAACGGTCTTTTTATCATCAGAAAATTTGCAGATTATTGTACTCCTAGTGCAACTGACGAACAAATAGTAGCAGATTTAAAAATAAATATTTTCCCAAATCCAAATACTGGAACTTTTAAAATTCAAAGTGAAGAAAAAATTAAACGTTTCAAATTATACAATATTACTGGAAGTTTAGTATTCGAATCTGGTGAATTTGTAGACCATGAATTTCAAATGAACCACATCAGTCCAGGAATCTATTTTGCTGAGTTAAATATTGGTACATATAGGATAGTTGAAAAGATTGTGATTGAAAAGTAAATTTTCCTCATATTTGTCCTTCTTAAGAAAAAGCATGCTATTTTCGAATTGATTTTGATAAAATATTCCGTTGCTAAATAAAATAAATAAAATTTATCTTTCTTTTGGGTTTATGTTATGCATAACTATATCGAGTAATGCTCAGAAAACTATCCAAGGCAATCAATCTCAAGAACCACGACAAAAAGACAGGGAAGTAGTGAATGAAGATCCTGAAAAAATTGATTCAATAAACATCACGACCTATTCTCTTTCTAATTTGAACGTTCAGGATACTTTTAAAACCAAAGGATTAACAAAATATTTTCAACAATATGACCCTGCAAGAAATCGCGATTTCGAATATGGAAATCTTGGAAATATGGGATCTGCTGCATATCCCTTAGTTTTGGATTTGCACACACAAATTGGATATACGCTAGGAATAAATCAATATAAGCTTTATCAGAAAACTGAAGATGACATTAAGTTTTTCAACCAAAAATCACCTGTTTCAGAATTATATTTCTCTGGTGGCGAGTCACAGGCAGATTTAAGAGTTAAAGCACTTTTTTCTAAAAATTTTGCAAATGATGTAAATTGGGTCATTGATTACGATAGAATTTCTCAGGCAGGTATCTACATTAACCAAAAAGTCAAACAAACTTCATTTTTGACTGGTATTGCATATACACCCAAAAAATCAAATCTATCTTTATTTGTTAATTATTTAATCAATGCATCCGTAGAAAAAATTAATGGTGGCGTGATTGATCCTTCCTTAATTTCTCAAATTAGTCTAAGAAAAAACTATCCTGTCCATCTTAGCGATGCAGAAGATCGTCTTCAAAATCAGGGAATTTTCTTAAATGCATTTTACGATTTAGAAAAAGATTCATCTAATTCAGAATTCAAAACCAGCGTTCAATATGAAATGGCTTATTTCAATGAATTCTTCAGGTTTACAGATCCATCGATTTCAAATGACTCTTTGTATTACAAAAATTTCTATCTAGGTGATAGAGGATTAAGACACTATGTGAATCAACGCAGAATCAGAAATTCTGTCTTTTTCAACAACTCATTTAAAGAATATTACAATTTCAAAACAGGAATCAGTTACGATTATAATTTTCTTAATTTGAGTTCACAGAGCAGAGCAATTAATGATGTTTATTTGCGCTTCAATGGAACTATTAACCTAAAGAAAAAGCTAATTATTAATGGAGATGTTTATTATGGCCTTTTAAATGTAGCAAACCAATTTGGAATAGATGCAAATGCACAACTTTCATTAACCAAGCAGCAAGGATTTAATTTTGGATTTAAAAGTTCAAGGATGAGAGCTTCATATATTCAAGAAGAACTCATCTTAAATGAAGAAGTTTTTTATAATAAAGATCAAAATAAGATTTTTTTTCAATCCCTATCTGCTGAATATTATAACAATAAATTACACTTTAAAATTGGAGGAAAATTGCAGAATATATTGAATTACATATATTTTGATGATTCAGGAGATCCAATTTCCCATGACAAAATATATAATGTATCTCTTTTGTATTTTGGAAACGATATTAAATATAAATCATTAATGATTGAAAATTTCCTCTTTATACAGAACCAGAGCGAAATTTTGACAAATTTACCCAAGGCATTTACAAAAAATAGTGTTAGTTTTTATGGAAATGTTTTTAAAAAGAAAATGTTATTAAAGGCAGGGTTCGATTTTAGATACATAATCAATGAATATTTGCCTTATTACAGCCCAATTACTGGACAATTTGAATTGAATACAAGCACAACCAATAAAGCATATCCATTGATAGATGGGAGAATTTCATTTAAAGTAAGTTCATTTACGACATTTGCTAAATATGAAAACTTAACTTCATTTTTTTCTGACCAAGGAGAATTTATGGTTTTAAATTACCCACAATTTGATGCAAGATTCAGATTTGGCATACAATGGAATCTTTGGAATTGAAATTATAATTCGTAATTCGGTTTCAAGTTAGGAGATTGATCTCCTTCATAGAATTTATTTATAATTTTAACAACTTCTTCCACATCATCTGTAACCGGAATTAAATCTAAGTCTTTTGCAGAAATATTGCTCTCCATCTCAAGCATAGATTTAGTAATCCAATCTTTCATTCCAGACCAAAATTCTGTACCTACTAAAATAATTGGCACACTTGTAATCTTATTGGTTTGCACTAATGTTAATACTTCAAATAATTCATCTAAAGTTCCAAATCCACCTGGCATAACTACAAATGCCTGTGCATACTTTACAAACATCACTTTCCTTACAAAAAAATATCTGTGATTAAGATTTTTATCAGGATCAATATAAGCATTATGGGAAGTCTCAAAAGGAAGATCAATATTCAATCCAACTGACATCCCCTCATTTAATCTAGCACCTTTATTTGCTGCTTCCATAATTCCAGGTCCTCCACCTGTAATCACACCAAATCCTTCCTGTGTTAGCCTTTTTGAAATATTTACTGCCAACTTATAATACTTACTATCCGGTTTTGTTCTAGCTGACCCAAAAATGGAAATACAAGGACCAATTTTATTTAAAGTTTCAAAACCATCTACAAATTCTGCAATCACCTTGAACATCGTCCAAGAATTTTCACCCTTCATTTGGGTCCATTGCTTCATTGCCTTCCTTGGAGCAATTTCTTCTGCCATATTTAATATTTTGTATTAGACTAAAACCCCTTTATAATTTTCAAACTCTTTTTTAACAAATAATTGTAAATTTTGTAAGTCTTCAAATTTGTCGAATAGATCAGTCAGAGAATCTTTTTTTGCACTTGATGGAAGCACATATTGTTCTATATCTTTTTCCATAATTGAATTTCCACTAAGGATTATCAATCTTTCTACAACGTTTCTTAATTCTCGAATATTACCCGACCAATTTTGAGCTTGTAATAATTTCATAGCTCCACTATTAACTTTTTTGACAGGGATACCATATTCTTTGCATACAATATCACAGAAATGATTCACAAGTAATGGGATATCATCTCTACGCTCGTTCAAGGCAGGTACTTTTACAATGATTACCGCTAATCTATGGTACAAATCTTCTCTGAATTTCCCTTTTCGTATTTCTGCCTGCAAATCCTTATTTGTTGCTGCTAATATTCTCACATTGACGGTAATTTCATTATCACCGCCAACTCTTGTGATTTTGCTTTCTTGAAGTGCTCTTAAAACCTTTGCTTGGGCAGAAAGGCCCATGTCACCAATTTCGTCAAGAAATAATGTGCCATTATTAGCCATTTCAAATTTTCCGACTCTATTTTTTATTGCAGAAGTAAAAGCACCTTTCTCGTGTCCAAACAATTCACTTTCAATAAGTTCCGAAGGAATAGCTGCGCAATTTACTTCTACAAGAGGTCCATCTTTCCTTAAACTTTTCTCATGCATCCATCTTGCCACTAATTCTTTTCCAGTTCCATTTGGCCCAGTTATCAATACTCTTGCATCTGTAGGAGCTACTCTATCAATGGTATCTTTAATTTGGTCCATGCCTTCAGAGTTTCCTATCATTTCTTCAGAAGACTTTTTTTGAACTCTTTTCTGAAGAACTTTCTTTTCAGTAATTAGACTACTTTTGTCCAAAGCATTTCTGATTGTAATCAATAGCCTATTCAAATCTGGTGGTTTCTGAATAAAATCAAAAGCTCCTTTCTTTACAGATTCTACAGCAGTGTCAATGTTTCCATGCCCAGAAATCATTACAACTGGCAAATCAGGGCATAAATTTTGGATTCTATCCATTGCATCCATGCCATCTAGTTTTGGCATTTTAATATCCAAAATTACTACATCGTATCTATTTTGCTTAACTTGAACAAGAGCATCTAAGCCATCTACAGCTTCATCAACTTTATATTTTTCAAATTCAAGAATATCTCTTAGAGTCCTTCTAATGCTTTTGTCATCATCTACTATTAATATCTTTGGCATAAATTGTCCTTTTTACTTTGAATACAAATATAGGACAATATATTAAATATTTTATTAATAAGTATATTCTTGTTTAATAGTTTATTACAAATAATTAATTTTTTAAATATGTTTTACTGTTGAGCGGTTGCAATATATGCCATTAATCCCATACTTATTTTCAAACTTGCTTCATCAATATCAAAAGTCGGAGTATGTACCGATGAAGTAATTCCTTTCGAAATATTTCCAGTTCCGAGACGATAAAAACACGCCGGTATATGTTGGGAATAAAAAGCGAAATCTTCAGAAGTCAATCGAATTGGAAGCTCTACAACATTTTCTTTGCCTAAATATTTTTCTGCAGCTCTTCTCGATAATTCTGTTGCCTTGACTTCATTAACCAAACAAGGATAGCCTTTAATTATTTTAAAATCACATGCTCCGCCCATGGATCTTGCAATTTGTTTGGCAATTTTAGTCATGATTTTATGTGCATCTTCTCGCCAACCTTCATCCATAGTCCGAAAAGTTCCTTCTAATTTTACAAAATCTGGGATAACATTGGTTGCTCCGCCTTCTGAATATATTTTTCCAAATGATAATACGGTGGGAATTGTTGGATTAGCCCTTCTGCTTACAACTTGCTGAAGATTCATAATCATGCTTGATGCAATAAATATGGGATCAATATTTCCTTGTGGTAATGCAGCATGGCCTCCTTTCCCTTTTATTGTAACAAAAATCTCATCTGCAGATGCCATATAAAGACCTGAACGAAAACCAATTTTGCCAACTTCTAAAGGTGGGTGAACGTGTTGACCAATAATTGAGATTGGTACTGGGTTTTTTAATACTCCTTCTTTGATCAAAATTGAAGCCCCTCCTGGTAATTTCTCCTCTGCAGGTTGAAAAATTATTCTGTAATTATTAAGCAATTTATCCTTTAAGTCATTGAGAATAAATGTTGTTCCGAGCAAACTTGAAGTATGCACATCATGACCACAAGCATGCATCACGCCAACATTTGTTGATTTATAGTCCACATTATTCTTTTCTGTGATTGGAAGTGCATCAATATCCGCTCTTAAAGCAATAGTGTTTTTCCCTTCAGCCAATCCTCCATACAAATTAACTACAATTCCATAACCTCCCCATCCTGTTTCATGAGCTATGCCTTTATTAGAAAGTTCTTGACTAATAAAGGCTGATGTATTTTTCTCCTCAAATGATAATTCTGGATGCGCATGCAAATGCCTTCTAATTTTTATTACCTCTGGCAAATATTTCTCCGATAAGCTTTTAATTTCATCGATCATATTTATTTTGATTGCAAAAATTTTACCAAAATTCGAGCATCGTCCCAAACAGAGTAATATTTGGCATATTCTAAATTGGATTGGTGAATATCAGATTGTTTAAGAGATTTTGAAATTGGAAATATTATCCCTTTTTTGAGTTGAGGAAGATCGGTATTTTTATCTTCTGATACATTGTATCCGATTATTGATTTTTTGTTCAAGATTACTTCGGGCAAATTTTTCAAAATATGAATATATTTTTTTGAGAATATAAGTATTGGAAAAAGAACCATAAGAACAAGGCTTCCTGCAATATCAAAAGTTCTTTTCATCCTCTTTTTTGATTGTTCTTGAATTTCATAATTAATAGAAATAGTATAAATTTCTCCACTCGTATTCTTTGATTTACTTCCAATGATACCCAAGGATTCATCACCAGTTATTTTGAAGGATACCTTGTCTCCTAATGCAGCCATCAAACCAATTACTTTTTTCATCCCTAAATCTTTCATGTTGCATATGACTTCGTCTGCTTTGTTCAATTTTATTAATTCTGATAATTCGAAAGCTGAAATCTCAATAGGTAATATTGTAATTTTACTAAAGGTCATATTTGATTGAAGCATAACACTTTTTATTCTCTTTGCTTCTTCAAAATTTGCGATTAAAAAAACATTTTTCCCTTTTTGCCCACTGTTAATAAATTTTTTATTTTTTATAAAATAAATTAACATTCTTATGCCGATCGAGGAAAGTATTACATAAAAATTTGCAATTATTATAATTGCACGACTACTTCTATAACCTTCTCCAAGCAGGCCATATATGGCAAGAATTATTAATGTCCCAAAAAGTATGTTTCTAATAAGTTTTAAATTCTTAAACTTCGAGTCGTAAGCACCCGCATATAGCAATCCAAGCATCCAAACCATGGAATACAAAATAAAATTCTGAAACAATGGTGCCGAATCATAATAAAACTCATTTCCAAAATAAAATTTTGCCCAAGAAAAAGCAATTATTTTTAATCCTAAGAAAATTGATAAAATATCAAAAATAGGGAGAGCAGCGGCATTTAAAAAATTACTTAAATAATGAAGAATTGCTTTTGTTTTTATAACTAAAGACAATGAACCTATAAATCGTTTTGCTTTAGTATTTTTAAAATGTTTGACAGCGAAAATATTCATTGCATTGTTAAAATTATAAATATACTGCATGGAATGCTTTTTCGTGCTTTCACCTTTGAAATGGATAATGGTGGTTTCTGGAAAATAGACCACTTTTTTTTGTGCTTGTTGGAATCTATAGGATAAATCAATATCTTCTCCAAACATAAAAAAATCTTCATCCAAAAGGCCAATTTGATCTAAATCGCTTTTTCTAATAAACATGAATGCGCCACATAAAATATCTACAATTGATGTTTTGTCTTCATCTATATGACCAAGATAATATGCATTTATTTTTTTTGATCGAGGAAATAGTCTGTATAAACCAGTAAATTTAAAAAAAGTAGTTGCAGGTGTAGGAAATCCTCGTTTTGACTCCGGAAGAAATTTCCCGCCACCATCAAGCATTTTCACACTTAAAATACCAATCTCCTTGTCACTCTCCATTTTTAAAAAACACTTTGAAAGTGTCTCCTCTTCCAATATTGTATCCGGATTTAGAAGTAAAATATATTTCCCGTGTGCAATCTTAATTCCTTGGTTATTTCCTACTGAAAACCCGTAATTTCCAGCATTGGCTATCAACTCAACTTGGGGGAATTTTGCCTTAATCATTTCTACAGAGCCATCTGAAGAATTATTATCAACAACTATTACTTGCAAATGGCCTTTAAAATCTGAAAGACTAAAAATAGAGTTGAGACATTGTTCGATGAAATATTGAACATTATAATTTACAATGATGATGCTTACATCAATATTCATTTTCAGAGTTTACTTTCAGCTGTATAAGGTATTCTTGTATGAATAGATCTCCCTAATGTTAATTCATCTGCATATTCTAACTCACCACCGAAGGAAACTCCCCTCGCAATAATACTCAATTTGACTCCAGTACTTTCAAGTCTTCTGGAAAGATAAAATATTGTGGTTTCACCATCTATTGTAGGGCTTACTGCCATAATTAGTTCCCTTACTTTTTCCTTTTCTACCCTATCAATAAGTTCATCAATATATAATTGGTCTGGCCCAATACCTTCAATTGGTGATATGACACCTCCAAGAACATGATACAACCCTCTAAACTGATTGGTTTCTTCAATAGCCATAACATCTCTTATTGATTCAACTACACACACGGTGTCGGCAATTCTTGATGTATCTTTACATATTTCACAAAGTTTATGGTCTGAATAATTAAAGCATTTTTCACATTGCTTAATTTCTTTCTTAAGCTTAGTTAAATTATCAGAAATTCGATATGCAAGATCATTATCATTCTTTAGCAAATGCAAAACCAATCGCAATGCCGATTTCTTTCCAATTGACGGCAATTCTGACAAAACTTCAACTGCATTATTTAACAAGGTAGAGGAATATTTCATAAGCCAAAAATAAAATTATTGTGGCTAATAAACGATTTGGTGAACTAAATAATATTGAATAAAAATAGTTTTGCACTTTTTTAATTATTATATATTATTTTTGGAGCTCAAACAATTAAATAAAAATGGCTGATGTTATTAGAATGCCTCGCATGAGTGACACTATGGAAGAGGGCAATATTGTAGAATGGTTAAAAAAAGTAGGTGACAATGTCGAACCTGGAGATGTTTTGGCAGAAGTTGAAACTGATAAAGCTACTATGGAACTGGAAAACTACAAAGAAGGAGTATTACTCTATATCGGCGTAGAATCAGGACCAGTACCAGTCAATGGTATTTTGGCTGTCATAGGGGAAAAAGGTGAAGATTATAAAACTGCTCTTAAAGCAGCGGAAAGCACTGATCAAAAAAACAGCTCCGATTCAGGTGATGTAGAAGAAAATAGTGCAGAAACTTCAACTTCTGAATCTAATTCAAATGCTACAAAACAAAGCGATGACTCTTCTACTAACCAAGCTTCAAGTGCCGATGATAGAATAAAAGCCTCTCCACTTGCAAGATCAATCGCGAAAGAAGCATCTATAAACCTGAGTAATTTAGTCGGCACTGGTGAAAATCAAAGAATTATAAGAAAAGATGTCGAAGCATATATTATGTCTCCACCAGCTTCGTCTGCTAACGCAACTCCTATAAGTATTCCACAATTTGATATTCCTGACAATGGTTTTGAATATGGTGATCATCCAGT
Source organism: Bacteroidota bacterium (assembly GCA_024642705.1). GTDB lineage: Bacteria > Bacteroidota > Bacteroidia > Chitinophagales > Saprospiraceae > Portibacter. The sequence goes on from JAHEAQ010000001.1 coordinate 174,289, forward strand.
AAGCCAAATGAGGAAAGTAATCGCTAGGCGTTTAGCAGAAAGTAAATTTTCGGCACCTCATTTCTATTTGACTATAGAAATCAATATGGATAATGCAATAGAGGCTAGAAAAGAAATAAATGAAGTTTCTGAAATTAGAATTTCATTTAATGACCTTGTTGTTAAAGCGAGTGCCTTATCTCTAAGAAAGCATCCAACTATAAATTCAGCTTGGAAAGGTGACAAAATAACTTATAATAAGGAAATTAATATTGGAGTTGCAGTAGCTGTAAAAGATGGTTTATTGGTTCCTGTTATAAACAATGCGGATTTTAAATCATTATCACAAATTAATACTGAAGTAAAAGTATTAGCCGGAAAAGCAAAAGAAAAAAAATTGCAACCAGCAGAAATGACTGGAAATACATTTACGATTTCCAATCTTGGAATGTTTGATATTGAAGAATTTACAGCAATAATTAACCCACCAGATGCTTGTATACTTGCTGTAGGATCTATAAAAGAAAAGCCAATTGTGAAGAATGGGCAAATCGTTCCTGGGAATATAATGAAAGTTACTTTATCATGTGACCACAGAGTTGTAGATGGTGCTTCTGGTGCACAATTTTTAGCAACTTTTAAGTCTTATTTGGAAAATCCAGTACGAATGTTAGCATAATTTAAGTTGGATATTTTTAAAAAAGGGAATCTGAGCAAAAATTCAGGTTCCCTTTTTTATGTCCAATAATCTTAATTATCAAATAAGTTTACAAATAGACTTTTTATTGAGTCGTATTAAGATCCTACGGAAAAAATAAACTAGATCCTTGTGCTTAAATAAAATTAATATAAATTTTGATGTGCAATATTACATTTTATTGCCAGAAAAATTTATTCGTTTGAGTCTTGAATAAGACATTTATTTTATCAATTTTTAATTTTTTCAATGTTCAAATCAAGCCTTTATTAATCAAGAAAAAGCTATATAATTAATTTTTGAATGTCTTAAAGAAAATAAACTTAAATTAAAGATCGCTGAGAACAAATAAAAAGGGCCTTATGAAACCATAAGACCCTAAAAATTATAGAAGTTATGTATTTATCAATAACCTGAATTTTTATTACCGCTATTTTGAGATTTACTTGGAGCTCCTTGACCTGCATTAGGTCCATCAGGTCTACCCATATCAAAATCCGTTTCACCGCAAACTTTGAATTCAACTCTTCTATTCATGTAGTTTTTAGATTCACTGTTTCCAGGTGCATTTTTTTCAACTAAAGGCATTTCTTCACCGCCATACATTAGTTTTAATCTGTCTCTTGAAATTCCATAATGTCCGGTCAAATAATCAACAGTTGCAGTAGCTCTGTTATAGGATAACATTTTGTTGTATTCATTCCCATTTCTAGAATCAGTATGACCTTCAACGGTTACACAAACATCAGGACATCTTTTTAAAACTTCAGCTACATGGTGCAATTGTCCATAAAATTCTGGCTTGATAAAATATTTATCCAAATCAAAATGAATCATTGGTAAAAACCATTCGCCGCAGCCTGATTTCATTGTATTTAGTGTACTTTCCAATGCCCCAACTTTAGAATTAACAATGTCATTAACATCTTTCTCAGTTACATATTTTGGAGTTGCTGCAACACCATTTGCATCAGTTGCATATCCAGGAGGTGAATATGGTTCTTTATCTTTGCAATCAGCAAGGCCATCACCATCACTGTCAAGCACAATCCCTCTGGTATCAACAGGGCATCCTGCTGGGGAATCTAATTCTTGGTCTAACATATCAATAACACCATCACCATCAGAATCTGTTAAGTCTAGTTCTGGTCTTTGTTTTA
>JAHEAQ010000001.1:176224-341574 GCA_024642705.1 Bacteroidota bacterium
CTTAAATGTAAACCAACACCAAAACCAGATGGTAAATCAGAAGGCACATCTCCATTAATCTGGAAATTACCCGCATGAATTCCCAATTCCCACGCATTTTTGGGCTTTGCTGAAAATGAAGATTGACCCATTCTCCACTTCTTGTTCTGATCTGGATTAACAGTCATTTCATCTGTAATTTTTGCAGATGTCCAAGTATCATCTTGAGCATTCAATCCTACATAAGCAAAAGCCAAAAATAAGACCGTAATTAAATATAACTTCTTTATCATAATTCAATTTTTTTCTATAAAGTATTTTCGAAGTGCTTCCCTCCTACAAAAATATCCTTTTTTTTAACTGTTACAAATAAATATAATGTTATTTCATGACATTGTCGGGATTAAAATTTCAAAAATTGGAATTTTATTAATTACAATAATTTTATTTGAAAAATGTGAATTTAATTAACTGCTTTCAATATTTGTTATATTACTAAAGGTCACAGCATTAAATTTACTTTTAAATAGGATTCCTCATTTTAAATATAATATATATAATTAAATAATAATATGTAAATTTGTATTTAAATTTTTCTCATGATTAAGCATATATACTTAGAAGGACGTGAAAATCTCTTTGTGGATCCAATTATTTCAAGTTTCTATAACTTTTCAAATGTTATTCCTATTAACATTTCCAAAATTGAAAAAAATAATCCAACCAATTTAGCAATTGATGAGATTTTGGTTTTTGTTTCAGAAGATGCCAACTCAATTGACAATTATATAGAAAAAACAGAGCCAAAAAACATTGCCTTTATTTCTTCAAGTTTTCCAAAACATATGAATAAGAAATTTAAAAGTGCAATCGGATTACAAAGACATTTAATAAGCAACGATTCAGAATTGCCAGGTAGTGCTTTATATTTGGGTGAGTTAAAAGAAAGTGTAGCAATTACAGAACCACTCATAAGAGAATGTGATCTACTAATATTTGATATGAACGTGTTGCGAAAATCTGAATTAGGAATAAATTCTAAGGCAGGTCCAAGCGGAATTTACTCCGAAGAAGCAACCCAAATGTTTAGGTATGCTGGAATGTCAGAGACCAATAAATTTATATTAATTATAAATTATAACAATGACTTCAAAGATCTAGTCAGCCAATTTTTGTGGTATTATAGCGAAGCAGCATCACGGCGTTTTCCAGACCACCCATATTTTAGTTCAAGTGTCAATGAATACGTTGTAAATATGAAATCTCTTGATAAGTCTATTTCTTTCTTCAAGAGCAAAGTTTCTGGTAGATGGTGGGTGAAAATTCCTGAAATTCAAGAAAACAAATGGAAAGCATGTAACTATGAAGACTATCAACAAGCTTGTGAGGACGATTTAAGCTCAAATTTATTAGAACTTATATCATTTCCTGAATAAATTTTAGTTTTTCCAATGCCACCCCTCTTGACCCTTTCAATAGAATATTGGTTCCTTGAGAAAAAGTCCAAACAAAATTGAGATCTGCCTCATCTTTGTTTTTAAAATAGAATGTATTATCGCTTTTGGAAGATTTAACTTTCATAAAATTAGATCCAATAAAAATGACAAAAGTCCAATTATACTTGGCTACCAAATTGATAATTTCGCGATGTAAATATTCTGTTTCTTCTCCCAATTCAAGCATATCTCCTAAAATCAAAACTTTTTTACTTTCGCTAAATGAAGCAAAAGAAATTATGCTAGCCTTCATACTGGTTGGGTTAGCATTATACGCATCTAAGAAAATGTTAAGTCCATTTCGATTTAAAACTTGAGATCTGCTATTATCTGGCTTATATTCCTTAATTGCAGATTCGATTTTTTCACATTCAACTCCAAAATACAATCCAATTGCAACGGATACTTTTAAATTTTCATAGTTATGATGACCATACAATTGACTATCAGCTACATAATATTTTTTCCCGTGTGTAAATTCAAAAACAATATTTGGGATATATTGAATGGGTGTAAAAATGTTGCCAGTTGAATCGTCAATCACTATATTTTGTTCATAACCATATGAAATATCAACCACAGCTTTTTCAGAATTATTTACAAAAAAAACACCGTTTTTATCTTTTATATATCGGAATAATTCTCCTTTCCCAATTTTAATATTTTCTGGTGTTATAAATCCTTCCAAATGCGCAATTCCAATATTGGTAATATATCCGTAGTCTGGATCAGCAATTTCACACAATTCTTTAATATCACCAATCTTATTTGCGCCCATTTCTATAACTGCAAATTCAAAATCTTTTGTGATTTCAAGAATACTTAACGGCACACCAATATGATTATTTAAATTGCCTTTTGTCGCGTATAATTTATATTTTTTTGAAAGTACGCGGCTGATTAATTCTTTATTTGTCGTTTTTCCATTAGTTCCAGTAATTCCGAGAATTGGTATTCCCAAATATTTTCTGTGAAAATGAGCTAAATCTTGGAGAGTTTTAAGAACATTTTGAACCAAAATTTGTCGATTATCATTCTTCTGAGTTTCTTCATCGATAACTGCAAATGCAGCTCCGTTGTCTAACGCAATTTGTGCATATTGATTACCATTAAAATTATCGCCTTTTAATGCAAAAAATAATTTATCTTTTAGATCTTTTCTTGTATCTGTGCCTACTCCTTTCGAATCAAGAAATAATTTGTGCAGTTGTTCTATATCCATAATTCATATAAATAAAAAAAGTCCTCGTGAGTTCACAAGGACTTTAAAATAAAACAAATAATTTTTATTTATATCTTCTTTTAACTTTGGATTTCTTTTCATTGAATTTGTTTCCAGCAGTATCTTCATTTCCTTCAGGTCCACCAACTCTAGTCATTGCACATCTGAAACCTATTGTTCTATCTGCTTTATCTTCATCTTTAAATCTTCTTGCTCCTGGGGACAACCAATACAACCTATCAGCCCATGAACCACCTTTAATAACCCTAGATTTGTCGTTAATTAAAGTATGCATGCCATATTCGTACTTAACAAATTCATCATCTCCATCCTTATAATTCTTTGCATTGCTTGTTTTAAAATTCTCTCTATCTTTTATTTCTTCTGAATCAATGCTATGATATTTCAATCTACCAAGACTATCTTTTTCGGCTGGACTACCATCCTCATCAAGATCCAACTCGAGGTAATTTCCTCCTCTATAAGGATTTAAATCATGATTTTCTGAGTCTCTAAGTGTTGTACTTGTCATAGGTCTATAAACATCTGCTGTCCATTCGTTTACATTTCCAGCCATATTATAAAGCCCAAAATCATTCGGTAAAAATGATCGCACATCAGATGGTATATGAGCTTTATCATTCAATTTTCCTGCTACTCCCATGTAATCTCCTCTTCCTCTTTTGAAATTTGCTAACATCTCCCCTTGGTGCTTATTTCTTTTTTGATATCTGGCAGTACTTCCATTCCAAGGATAAATTCTTCGATCTGTAATTAATTCATCTTTTGTAGAAGCTTGATTCCCTACTAATGCTAATGCAGCATATTCCCATTCAGCTTCTGTAGGAAGTCTATATTCAGGAAGCACAATTCCATCCTCATATCTAACTGCTCTTTCTCCTCCTGTTCCTAAATCTTTCAAATTTTTTCTTACATTGCCTTGATATTGACCAGATAAATAAGTGTTTGTGTTAAAATTGTCAGAATCTACTTGATCCGGAGATGGGTTTAAAATACCTCTTTCAATCAAAATCATTTCATTTACCCTATCTGTTCTCCACTTGCTATAATTTGTGGCTTGAAGCCAAGAAACACCAACTACAGGATAATTATCATAGGATGGATGTCTAAAATAAGTTTCGATAAAAGGTTCATTAAATGAAAGTTCTTCTCTCCATACTAAAGTATCCGGAAGAGCTTCTCTCCAAACTGCTGGATAAGACTTAAACGTTTTCTTAGTCCAAAAAAGATATTCTTTATAATCAATATTCGAAACCTCGGTCTCGTCCATATAAAAAGATGAAACTGTGACTCTTCTTGGGACATTATCCCAATCAAAAGTAACATCCTCTTCCGTTAAACCCATCATAAATGTGCCTCCTTCTATTGGAACTAGATTAGGACCAGTTTGCTGACCTTCATAATTTAATTTCTCAAAACCGCCCCATTCAGAATCATTATATTTCCATCCCGTGGTGCTCGATCTTTCTGATTGCTTACAAGAACTGACCATTAATACTGGAAGTACTAAAACTAAACTTAGCCTTAATAATTTTTTCATTGCTAAAAACTTTAATGTTACCTTTTAATTTAAAATATTTTATACTCTTTCTTTAAACACATATTGTACCAATTAATCATCTAAACAATTGGAAACAATCATTATAATCAATCTTTTTCTCTTCATTGCCTATGAGAAAACTTATTCCAATTTCATGAGCTCCACCACTATTGATAGAAAGCTTTGAGATTGTAAGATCAAAACTATAACTAATTTTTAATGACCCTTGCTTTATTCCTGTTGAAAAAATTAAAGCATCAGGATTGGTATTCGCATGCCGATACCACGTTCCTAAAAAAAAGACACCTAAATTCGCATAAGCCCCTACATTTAGCTGCGAGAATTCTCCTTGTCTTACATATAGTATATTCGGAGAAATAAACGACCTAATTCCGGCAATATTGTAATTTCCAACAGAAATTTCTGCTCCAGTTTGAAAAGAAATACGAATTGGTAGTCCTGAAAACAAATTTTCATTCACCCCGAGGAAATTTTCGCTAGGAGTATTGATATGCTTTATTGAAAGTCCTCCATAATATTTAGGATTGAATAAAAGAACTCCGATGGAAGCATCTGCATAGTTTCTTGTCAAATTTTCAGGTTGTATTTCCGAAGTTGGATACGGTGACCCTCCTGGACTAATAGCTCCAAACTCTTCATTGATCTGATCGGAAAAAATTAATTTTTCCCAATCCAACCTATTTTGCACCAAAGAACCCTCTATTCCCACTTTCAGGAAAGTTTCTTGACCCAAATTTGCTCTATATGAATAAAATAAGGAAACTTTATTATGAATGTAAATACCATTTCCTGCATTATCTGATAATATATTTATTCCAAAACCACTATTAGCATTGTCAAAATATTGATCGTACGATGCTGAATAGGTATTATAGGCATATGAAATCAATGGCCATTGCATTCGATATGAAATCCCAATCTTTGGATTATAAGTATTTCCCGTAAATCCAGGATTCAATTGTAATGGATCAATATAAAATTGAGAATAAATTGGATCTTGTGCTTTTAGCAAACTAATGCTGAACACAAAAATCATCATAAATGTTATGTAACAAACCTTTTGATTCAATTTTTCAATTTACTTTTGGCAATAGCTTTTGTTATTAAACGTTTTAATCAAACGAATTGCATTAAATTAAAGTATGGCAAGAAATTATTCACTTAAATATTTATTATTTGCGTTTTGGACTTTGTCCAGCTTTTATTCTTATTCGCAAAATCATATCCATGCCTCCATTCAATGGTCCAAAAATACAGAAATTCCATTAAGCTCCAACAATTCATCTTATTTACCTGAAAGTTTTAAAGAAGCTCAATTTTCAGTTGATAATCCTTTACCCTTTTATTCTCAGAGAATATCAATAAATTCGTTTTCAAAAGTCGATTTTCAATTGGTTAATTACAAATCAGAATTAATAGAAACCAATGGGACTTTTTTAGATAGCATTGAAATATCACCTACCATTCATATCGCTTCCTCGGTAATTCAAGAGCGAAATAATTTTTTTGCGTTTTATTCTTTCACTCCGTTTATTAAAAATAGTGAAGGAAAAATTGAAAAAATAATTGAATTTGACTTAAAATTTACTACCAAATCAAAGGAAATCCGTATTTCTCAGCGTGATCCTGAGTTCAAAGAAAATTCCGTCCTTAAAGATGGAGAAATTTATAAAATTGCAGTTAAGGAAGATGGTCTATATAAAATATCCTATGAAGATTTGATTTCATTTGGGATAACACCTTCAGCTATAAATCCAAAAAATCTAAAAATATTTGGTAACCCAGGTGGCCCTAATCCTGAAGCAATAGCTGAAGAAAGATTTGATGATCTTTTAGAAAACAGCATTTATGTAAGTGGCGAAAATGATAATATTTTCAATGAATCTGATTTTATTCTATTTTATGCGCATGGTCCTAATAGTTGGAAATATTCAGAAATCAATGGTATAAAGTATACACACAATATATATGATTTTAATAATTACTATTATCTAACCATAAGTAATAGCGAAGGACGCAGGATTGTTGATGCTGAAAATGTGTTGAATAATCAAGTATTTTCGAATTCATTTGATGCTTATAAGAGATACGAAAAAGATGAATACAATCTGCTTTCAGATTTTGAATCAACTCAAGGATCAGGTCAATTATGGTTTAGTGAAAAATTTGGTACTAACAGGTCTCAAGATTTTAGTGCTTATTTTGCCGATCCTCTTTTAGAAATTTCGGAAGATGTAAAATTTGAAATTCAATTTGCAAGTAGAAGTAGTTCAAGTTCCAAATTAAACTTCAAAATTGAAGATATAATTCATCCGATTTCATTCAATAGTGTGAGCATTTCAAACATAGACAGTAGATATGCAGATTTAGAAAAAATTAATTTTACCCAAAAATTAAAAGCGAATCAACCTACTGTTTTATTGGATTTTCTTAACTCGACCGCCCAATCGACAGGATGGTTAGATTATATTCAAATGGAATATACTTCAAAACTCGAGTACAATAATTCGCCTATAAAATTCAGAAAATATGAATCATTAGAGTTCCCTTATTTTGGATTTAATATTAAAAGTTCGAATGAAAAATTAACAATTTGGAATATTTCTAATGTTCAAAATATTTCTAACCAAAAATTCAATTTTACAAATAACACTATATCTTTCTCATATCAGGTTAATGAGTTAAATGAATATATAGCATTTGATATCAATCAAGTGGCTGCAAAGGTTGAGTTTATAAATAAAATAGAAAATCAGAATTTACATAATATTTTCGATTCTGAACTTTTGATTGTTTATCATCCAAATTTCGAACAAGCAGCAAAAAAAATTGCAAACCACCGTTCAGCCTTCAATGATATAAATACGACTATTGTTCCAGTTGATCAAGTCTACAATGAATTTAGTTCAGGAAAAACAGACCCTACAGCAATTAGGAATTTTGCACGAATGATTTATACACGAGATCCCAATTTTAAATATCTTATGCTTGTGGGGGACGGTTCTTTTGATTATAAACACATCAGAAAAAACGAGTACAGCAATGAAAATTTCATTCCTGTTTATGAAACAAAAGAATCTTTCTCGCCTATTGAATCTTTTCCTACAGATGATTTTTATGCTCTTTTAGATTTTCAAGAAGGAGGTAACCTTGTCGGTGGACTTGATATTGCTGTAGGACGTTTGCCCGTCAGAACAGAAATTGAGGCTAATGATTTAATAGATAAATTAATTAATTATGACCTTAATGATGATTCTTTTAGTGATTGGCGATTAAAAATTGGATTTGCAGGTGATGATGAAGATGGAAATTTGCACATGCGAGATGCTGACAATATTGCTGAGAATACGAGATTAAAATTCAAACAATTTAATGTCGAAAAAATTTATTTCGATGCTTTTCCGCAAGTATCAACTCCTGGCGGTGAAAGATACCCTCAGGCGACTGCAGAATTAAACAATAATATTTTCAAAGGGCTTTTGACACTATGTTATTTGGGTCATGGAGGGCCAAAAGGTTGGGCTCAAGAAAGGGTTTTGAAATTAGATGATATTGAAAATTGGGATAATAAAAATAAATTACCATTACTAATCACGGCAACATGTTCATTTACAGGTTTTGATGATCCGAAAATAACTTCAGCTGGGGAATTGGCACTTTTAAAATCTAAAACAGGAGCGATTGGACTTTTTTCAACAGTTCGAGCAGTTTATGCCAATCAAAATAGACGACTTACTCAGGCGGTTTTTGATACAATATTTTCCAAACCTGAGGGAGATTATATGAGAATTGGAGAAATATTAAGGAGAGCAAAAAATTCCAATCAGGCAGACACTTTAAAGGTTAATGCAAGAAAATTCTTATTAGTAGGTGATCCGTCACTCAAACTTGCATTACCAGAATATGATATAATCACAAGTTCTATCAATGGAAACTTAATTGATGAGACTTATATTCCAGATACAGTAAAAGCATTGCAAAAAATTAAATTTGAAGGTTATATTGCAGATGATCAGGGTAAGCTGAAATCAAATTTTGATGGGATAGTATTTTGTTCTGTCTATGACAAGATAATTCAAGCTAAGACTTTAGGAAATAATACCTCTAGCCCTCCAAAAGCTTTTAATCTTCAAAAAACAATTTTATTCAAAGGTCAATCGAATGTGAAAAATGGAAAATTTAGTTTTGAATTTTATTTGCCAGCTGACATTAATTTTGAATATGGAAATGGAAAGATAAGCCTTTATGCAAGAAGCGGAAATATTGATGCTGCGGGAAGTTTTGAAAATTTTATTATAGGTGGAAGCGAAGAATTAAATAAAGATGATAATCCTCCAATCGTTAAAGTATTTTTGAATACAGAAGATTTTGTTTTTGGTGGACTTAGTACCTCAAATCCCGTACTTCTAGCTAGAATTGAAGATGATTTTGGTATTAATGTTTCGGGAGTTAGCGTAGGACATGATCTATGGGGTGAGTTAGATGGAGATAACAAAACAAGGTTTATTTTGAATGATTATTATGAGTCTGATATAGATAATTTCCGTAAAGGATATGTTAGATACCCTCTATATGGGTTATCAAAAGGAAAACATACCCTAAAAGTAAAAGCTTGGGATCTTTCAAATAACTCTGGAGAAGGTTTCACGGAGTTTTATGTTTCTGATGATATTGAAGAAAGTTTAAAACAAGTTTTAAATTATCCAAATCCATTTAGCGTCGGTACAACTTTTCAATTTGAGCACAATATGGCAGAATCAGAATTAGATATTTTAATTCGGATTTATAATATGGTTGGCCAGAATGTAAAAACATTGAAGTATACCAAAAATGATGCAGGTTTCAGAGTAGATGATTTATATTGGGATGGAACAAGTGATTATGGAGAAAAAATTCCAAATGGAATATATTTGTACAAAATAAATGTACGTTCTAATCAGTTAGGTATTAGTAAAGAAAGCAATTTTGAAAAATTGGTTCTATTAAAATAATTAAAGTCTTATATTTGCGCCTCTAAATTTTACAACGAATGACGAAAAATCTATTTTTATTAATCATTGGAGCATTGATTGCAAGTGTCAATATCGTCTCCGCTCAAATATACGATACAGCTCAAGGATGTTTAGTGGAAGCTCCTGGAGAGCCTTGTTTACCTAATACTTTATTGACTGCAACACCTTTCCTAAGAATAACTCCAGATGCTCGTTCGGGTGGAATGGGAGATGCTGGAATCGCCATTTCTGCCGATCCAAATGCACTACATTTCAATGCGTCTAAATTAGCTATGGTTAACAACAATTTAAGTTTATCCGCAACTTATACGCCATGGTTGCGTCAATTGGGCTTAAATGATGTGTATTTAGCTTATTTGACAGGTTATAAAAAGATTGATGATTTATCAACTCTTGGGTTTGGAATTAGATTCTTTTCTTTGGGAGATATTGCATTCACTGATAACGAAGGATTTCCATCTGGGAGCGGCAAGCCAAGAGAATTTGACCTTTCATTAGCTTATGCCAGAAAATTAGGTGAAAATTTCTCTGCAGCTTTTACTGCTAAATATATTTATTCCAACTTAGCAGCAGGACAGCAAATTGGCAATGACATAGAAATAACTGCAGGAACGTCATTTGCTGCTGATCTTTCGTTGACTTATATGATGCCTCTGAACGTAGGAAATTATGGTTCTGATTTAACTTTTGGACTTGCTGTAACTAATATGGGTGCCAAAGTGACTTATACGAATGATTTAACTAAAGATTATCTTCCTGGAAACTTGGGAATTGGAGCAGCTTGGAAAATTGATTTCGATGAATACAACACTTTTACTATTGCAGCTGATATTAATAAATTATTAGTTCCAACACCAGTGCCTTTTCAAGATACATTAAGATATGATATAGATCCTAAAAATGGAACTCCAGATTATAAAGAAAAATCATTCTTCGGAGCTGCACTTGGCTCATTTAGTGATGCTTCTGGTGGAGTTTCAGAAGAATTTATGGAATTGTATTATTCCCTTGGTTTTGAATATTGGTATGATAACCAATTTGCTGTAAGAGCAGGATATTATTACGAAAGTCCATTAAAAGGAGACCGGCAGTTTTTAACAGTTGGTTTGGGTCTAAAATACAATGTTTTTGGAATGAATTTATCTTATTTAGTTCCAACCAATAATCGAAAAGGACCTTTAGACAATACCCTTAGATTTTCTCTTCTTTATGATTTTGGCGATGAGGAATAATAAATTATGGATATAGTTAAAGTAGCATAAAATAACAATTTATCATATACAAGAAAAGCAGTAAGTTTAAATTTACTGCTTTTCTTTTGGGGTTAAAAGGTCTACTTAGTTGTAAAAGCTAAATATTGAATATATCAAGAAAAAGTGGTAGCCCATAGGCCACCACTTATCATAATTGTAAGCCGGATTCTGTTCACATTTCTGTGTTCTATCATTTATCTTGTCTTCAACATCGTTGAAGATCTTAGCTGCCTACCCCTTCTAGTATCTTTCGAAGTAAAACGAGAAATCTTACTGGCTAAGCCAACTAGAATGTACATGACATTTCAACCTGCGAGGTTTATCTACATTTTTCATTACTGAAAAAGTTGTGCGCTCTTACCGCACATTTTCACCCTTATCCCACCAAAAGTGAGACGGTATATTTTCTGTGACACTTTCTGTATATCTTTTCAAAGATACCCCATTAATTAGATGGCGCAGTACTCTACGTTGTCCGGACTTTCCTCCCCATATTACTATGCAGCGATAGAAAATTATGACGATACAAATTTAGTCAATGCAAGTTCAGAAAGCTACAAAATAGACTTTAATTATATTCAATTTTAAAATTTAGAAGAATCATGGTTTAAATTCAAATCGGTTATCTCAATATTTAGCAAGCAATTTCCAACTTCTATTTTTATATAAATTATTACATAATACAAAAAGAATAAATACATTTTCATATTAAATTTATCTTTAATGTATATTATTCTTATTTTTATCCTATTGAATTATAATTATATATTAGGAAGAAAGAAAATTGCAAAATTTAATCAATCAAAAAATCATTAAATCATTATTTGGTTACTTAACCATCTTAATAACCATTTTAAGCTTTACAGGAATTGCCCAATGGACTATAATTAAGTCTGGTTTTAATTACGATTTTGAGAATCTAATGACACTAGATATAAAGAGTTATTTGAGCTTAGTAGGACTTGTAAGTCTTCTAATTTTACAGTTTTATTTTACATATATAGTAAACATAAAAATCAAGAACTTAGGTCTTAACAATTGGACAAGATTTTCTTGTTTAATTTTATCTGTCTTATTAAGCATTCCTTTGTATTATTTTCTAAATTTTGATGTCCCAGCATTTCCTTTTTATCTTTCTATTGCTAGCTTTTTATTTTTGGCAGATTTATTTATTGACAAACGAGAAACGAGTATTATCTGGATAATTTTTTGGATGATCACGTTATGCAGTTTTTCTGCAATTCTATTGTTCAATAACTATCTAAAATTTGATCAAAATAAAAAACTAAAATTCGCCAGAACTTTAATCAATGAAAAAGATCCTTCTTTTGTAGACCAATTAAATGCTTTTGATCAATTATTGGATGATAAAAAAGTGATGCAATTTTTGGATTCAATTCCATATCCTTTTAAAATCCACAAAGTTGAGTTTACTCAAGTAATTTCAGAAATATTACAGGATTTTGAAAGCCTTGATACCAAAAGCAAACCAATATTTAATGCATATGATAAGTATAATAATTCAATGGTCTATGATCAATTTACGACCAAAGCCTTCTATGATGAATTCAAAAGAAATAATATCCCAGTAGATCAAAATATTTATTTTGATCCTGTAACAAATATTTACGTTTTAAAAAAGTCTCAAATTGTCAAAGATCACCCAGATGGGCCATTCTCCATTTATTTTGAATTTTTGCCTAATGATAAATTTGACAATCCAGCCAAATTACTTACCCATACCTATCAAAAATATCATGAGGAGCCTGATTATGGAGTGTATGTAAATGGAATTCTGAAAGAAACCAATGGATATCATTTCAACAAGAATAGTGATAAGGATAAAAATCTCAAGCCTGAAGAATATCTTGTCTATAATGAGAAAGATATTGCAAATCTCATTTATAAGTTCGACAATAGAACTTCAATCCATTTGCAAAGCAAATTTGCTAAAATAATAAAGCCTATCTCCCTGTTCTCTTTTCTTTTTATTTTAATGGGATTAATGCTGAGTATTATTGCTTTAATAAATACTAAATGGCAATTTCTACCTGATCAATTTCTAATCAAATTAAGTAATATTTCATCATTAAGACGAAGAATTCAGTTGTCTGTTATAGTTCTAAGTATTCTCTCATTTGTCGCGATTGGAATTGTTACCATATTCTATTTTAGATACCTTTCAGAAGAATATGATAATGATCTCATTAGAGAAAAAAATATTGCTATAACTGCAGATGTCTCAGCTAGGTTGCAAAATATTGAACAGGAAAGAAATGCACTGAGTAAGTTAGAAACAAGTATACATGATATATCTTCAACGCATCAAATAGATATTCATTTATTCAAAAGCGATGGGACTTTAATAAATTCATCTGCCCCGAAATTATTCGAACTAGGATTTGCACCTAGTATATTGAACCAAGGGTTAGTGAATCTTTTGTCAGAAAATAATGGCGTTTATAGAAATCCAAATCTTGAAAAAATTGGTGATTTATCTATTATCAATGTATTTATACCAATAAAATACAGCGATCATAATGAAAATTTAGCTTATATACAACTTTTGCATGCACCTCAGATTAAGACACAAAATAACGTTACTGATTTTGTCGGAACCCTTCTAAATGTCTACGTTTTTCTTTTTTTACTTGCAGGAGCAATTGCCTTAGCGGTCGCAAATTCAATTACCAGACCAATTGTGGTTTTAGGGGAACAGATAAAGAACTTCAAACTAGGAAGAAAAAATAAAAAACTTGAATGGGACTCTGAAGATGAACTTGGGGAATTAATTAGGAATTATAATAACATGGCAGTTCAACTAGATGAATCTGCTCAGTTAATAGCAAAAACTGAAAGAGACAGTGCGTGGAGGGAAATGGCCAAGCAAGTGGCCCATGAAATAAAAAATCCACTGACTCCAATGAAATTAAGTATTCAATACATGCAACGTGCTATTGATTCTAGTCCCAATACAATCGAACTTGTTAATAGAGTTTCAAATACCTTAATTGAACAAATTGACAATTTATCTCAAATTGCTTCAGAATTCTCGAACTTTGGTACAATGCCTCAAGGTAATAACCAAAAAATAATTTTGAATGAAATTGTAGAAACCATTCATGATCTTTTTAGAAAAAGAGACGACATGGATATTTTTATGACAGAGCCTTTAGATGAGATTTATGTTTTTGCAGATCGCAATCATTTGATTAGAATCCTTAACAATATTGTTAAAAATGCAATTCAATCTATTCCAACTGAAAGAAAAGGTAGAATAGATTTAAAGCTTTACAAAAAAAATGGTATTGCTGTTATTGAAGTGGAGGACAATGGTGTTGGTATAGCTGAAGAAATGAAATCTAAAGTATTTACTCCAAATTTTACAACCAAAAGCAGTGGAACCGGATTGGGGCTTGCTATAGCTGCCAATATGATAGAATCGTTCAATGGAAAAATAAAGTTTACCACAATACCAGAAAAAGGAACACGGTTTTATATTGAAATTCCGTTAATGCATATTAAAGATAATTTCGAAAATGTAGAAAGAGTCAGTTTGGAAATAAACTAAAATAAATTAGATCACAAAAAAGATAAATTGTTTCCAAATAATTAGTAATCCTTAATTCTTTCCAATTTAAATTATAATCGCCACTAAAATTTTATGTGTAATTTTCTTATGCATAAATATTTTATATATTTACAAAATGATTTCAAATGAACATTTTAAAGGCAATATAAACTCTATCATCTTGCACTTACTAAGCGAGCATCCTGAACTTTATGGATATGAAATATGTCAACTGGTAAAAGTAAAGACATCTGGTGAGATTTATTTTACTGAAGGTGCTATCTATCCTTCCTTGCATAAACTCGAAAATAAAAAATTTATTAAATCTCGCAAAGAAATTTTCAATGGTAGAACACGAAAATACTATTCACTAACTGAAAATGGATTAGTCGAATCAAACAAACTAATTGGATCTTTAAATAGTTTAATAACGGCAATGTCTGCAATATTTGGAAATAAACTAAACCCCACTTATGAAGCTAAATAATCACCAAGTAGACATTATTTCAAAAATGCTTATAAAAACGTTAAAAGTTTCAAAAAGAAATTTTCAAGAAATCCTCGATCATTATTGCGAAACAATCGAAAGATCTGTATCCGTTAATAAAAATACATTTGAAAAAGTTATGGAAGAAACTTTTGACAATTTGAACAAATCTGAAATCAAAAAAATAAATAAAAAACTCAATACTCTATATTTTAGGAATTATGCTTTTAAAAGTCTTCTAATCTTAGGTCTAATATTTTTATTCTTATTTTTCTATATCACAATTTTTAATAAATCGAATAACCCTGAGCAAAATAATATTAAAGAAATACCAACTTTTGAAATTATGGATACCATAAATATTTGGCCTCTGAAAAACAATCTATATGTAAGTTCAAAATTTGGAAATAGAATACATCCATTTTATAAAGTTGAAAAATTTCACAACGGTATTGATATTCCTGCAAAGGAATATGAACGAGTTTTTTCAATTGCAAATGGGATTGTAATTAATGCAGGATATTCTGACTTAAAAGGAAATTATATTGAAATCCAACACAACGAAATATTTCAATCCATTTATTTTCATTTATCTGAAATAGATGTAAAAATTAACGATAAAATTGAAGTTAGACAACAGATTGGCAAAGTAGGATCAGGTAATTTGAACAATCAATCTCACTTGCATTTCGAAATTAAAAAAAATGGAACAAATGTTGATCCTTTATTATATATTAGAGCATAATTAGCCCAAAAAATCAATTAATGAAAATAGTATTAGCCTCATTGTTTTTCCTTTTATGCTGTGGTTTACCATTTCTATTAAGTTCCAAAAAAACAGAACCTATCCAGCCAAAAGAGGAAACAACCAAAATAGCTAAGGATGAATTTAGTTTCAAAGATGATTTAAAATACAATATTGACACCTTATTTCAGAATGCATATGACAGGGATAAATTTGCTGGTGCTGCAGTTTCAATTGTTTATAGGGATTCAGTTATTTATACCAATTATTTTGGGACAAGAAGTTCTGAAAGCAAAAAACTTATCAATAAAGAAACAGTATTTAGAATTGGCTCCTTATCAAAAGGATTTTCTGGAATTTTAGCCGGTATGCTTGTAAAAGAAGGTTATATAGAATGGGACACTAAATTAACAGAATGCATGCCTAATTTTCAATTGAGTAATGAAAAATATGCTCAGCAAATTACATTTTCACATTTACTTTCTCATTCTGCAGGATTTCCCTATCATAGTTTCACAAATCTAGTGGAAGATGGTTTAAGTTTGGAATCAATAATGGGAGAATTCAAAAAACTTAAAAACATAGATTTACCAGGAACAACATACAGTTATCAAAATGCAGCTTTCTCTATAAATGGCCTAATGGTAGAAAAAGAAACTGGTGAGTCATACACTGATTTGATGCGAAAAAAAATTTTCGAGCCATTGAATATGAGAAATACTTCATATTCCTATGAAGATTTTATTTCGGGTTCAAACTATGCCTTTCCCCAGCATCTAAAAACTAGTGGGTGGCAAAATGATCCAATTAATAAAAAATATTATAATGCTGTCCCTGCAGGAGGAATAAATACTAGCATTGGAGATATGACAAAATGGATGAAACTTTTACTTGGAAATTATCCTGAACTTATCACTCAAAATACTATTAATGAAGTTTTCACCCCAATAGTAGATACAAAAGTTAACCACAAGTATTATAAATATTGGTCAAATTTTGATCATTCATATTATGGAAGAGGTTGGAGAATCCTAACATTCAGCTCAAATTCAGGGACGAATACAGATACTTTAATCCATCATGGAGGCCAAGTAAATGGTTTTAGGAGTGAAATAGCTATTCATCCAAAAGAAAAATTTGGAATTTGTGTTTTATTTAATAGCTCTTCTGAACTAACAAAAACTTGCATTCCTTATATACTTGAACAAAGCAGAGCAAATTTAATTATCAAAGACAAAATAAAACTTGACAATTAAATATTTCCTTGTCTTATTATATCTTTAAAAATTAAGTGACCAATTTATTGAATTAGTTCGAAAGAATTCTTTTCATTGTTATTCCAATATCAGCTGGAGAATATACAACATGGATTCCACATTCTTCCATAATTTTCATCTTTGCTTCTGCAGTGTCATCTTTGCCACCGACAATAGCTCCAGCATGACCCATAGTTCTTCCTTTGGGTGCAGTTTGGCCCGCAATAAATCCTACCACTGGTTTTTTATTTCCAGTTTCCTTAATGTATTGAGATGCAAGAGCTTCATAATTTCCGCCAATTTCACCAATCATTACAATTCCAAGAGTTTCTGGATCGTTCATAAACAATTCGATTGCTTCTTTTGTAGGAGTTCCAACAATTGGGTCCCCACCAATTCCTATAGCTGTGGATATACCAAGACCTGCTTTTACGATCTGGTCTGCAGCTTCATAAGTTAGTGTTCCTGATTTAGAAACTACACCAATATTTCCCTTTTTGAAGACAAAGCCAGGCATAATTCCCACTTTTGCTTCACCAGGAGTGATAACTCCTGGACAGTTCGGACCTACCAATGTACAGTCTTTATCATTCAAATAATTTCTAACTTTTATCATATCCTGAACAGGAATGCCTTCAGTAATGCAAATTATTACTTTTATACCAGCCTCGGCAGCTTCCATGATTGCATCACCAGCAAAAGCAGGTGGTACAAAAATAATAGAGGTATCAGCACCCAAATCTTTTACAGCGTCTGCAACTGTATTTTTTACTGGTTTACCCAAGTGTTCCGTGCCCCCTTTGCCAGGAGTAACACCGCCAACAATGTTAGTTCCATATTCAATCATCTGTTCTGCATGGAATGTTCCTTCTTTTCCAGTAAAACCTTGGACAATTATTTTTGATCCTTTATTAACCAATACACTCATAATCTTTTCAGTTTTTTTCTATGATAAAAACATCTTCATTGTTTTTATGTAAATAGTATTTTTCACGGCCGTATTTTTCTTGGTTTGATTCAAGATCATACTTTTCTTTTTTTGCATCCTCAATATCAATTTTGAGCTGAGCATATTCTTGCTCCAATTTTGCAGTTGTTTTATTCAATTTTGCTTGAGCAAAGAAATTATACTTATCAAAAAATAATAACCATCCAACAAATACAATTGTGGTTAATGTATATTTATTGATCCACCTTAAATTAAAAAAACGGACGCTTGCGAATGTAGTTTTCTTTTTCATCCTTAATCATTTATGTATAAAGATAATTGATTATCTAAGAATAATACAACCGTTCCTAAAATAATCTTTTAATATCTA
Organism: Bacteroidota bacterium; assembly: GCA_024642705.1. Taxonomy (GTDB): domain Bacteria; phylum Bacteroidota; class Bacteroidia; order Chitinophagales; family Saprospiraceae; genus Portibacter. Next base: position 194,147 of record JAHEAQ010000001.1, read on the forward strand.
TTAATGAAGTAATGCTTTGCCAGGATATACCGCTGAACTGCCTAACTCTTCTTCAATTCTAAGTAATTGGTTATATTTTGCTATCCGATCAGATCGAGATGCAGATCCTGTTTTAATTTGCCCTGTATTCAATGCTACAGCTAAATCTGCAATTGTAGTGTCTTCTGTTTCTCCTGACCTATGACTCATTACACTTGTAAATGAATTTCGGGTTGCCATATTAACTGCATCAATAGTCTCAGTGATTGTCCCAATTTGATTTACCTTTATTAAAATCGAATTTGCAGCATTTAATTCTATGCCTCGGCTTAGTCTTTCAGTATTAGTTACAAATAAATCATCCCCAACTAATTGAACTCTATTACCTAATTTTCCATTCAGATCAACCCATCCATTCCAATCATCTTCATCCAACCCGTCCTCAATTGAAAAAATTGGATACTTATCGCACCATTCCTTCCAATAGCTAACCATATCGCTTGTTGTCAATTTATCACCAGTTGATTTATGGAAATGATATACTTTTTCATTCGGCAAATAAAATTCCGACGCCGCAGCATCCATACAAATCACAACATCTTCTCCTGGTCTAAATCCTGCAACTTCTATTGATTTTAATACAATTTCTATTGCTTCATGGTTTGACTTTATATTCGGCGCAAAACCACCTTCGTCGCCAACATTTGTCGAATAACCTTTGCTTTTAAGAACATTCTTTAGGTTATGGAATATTTCAACACCCATTCTAAGTCCTTCAGAAAAGTGTTCAGCTCCGATTGGCATAATCATAAATTCCTGAAAATCAATGCTATTATCCGCATGCGAGCCACCATTTAGAATATTCATCATGGGTACAGGTAATACATGTGCATTTACACCACCAATATATCGATACAATGGTTGACCTGATACTTTTGCTGCTGCTTTGGCTGCTGCCATAGAAACGCCTAAAATAGCATTCGCCCCTAATTTTGATTTATTTGGAGTACCATCCAACTCAATCATTAATTCATCTATATAAATTTGATCCAAAACGCTTACTCCAACCAAGGAGTCAAGTATCATAGAGTCAATATTATTGCACGCATTCAACACACCTTTGCCAAGATATCTTGATTTATCACCATCCCGTAATTCTACTGCCTCGTGTTTTCCAGTTGAGGCTCCAGATGGAACAGCAGCTCGCCCAATTCTTCCACATTCTGTTAATACTTCAACTTCTACAGTTGGATTTCCTCTTGAATCAAGAATTTCTCTTGCTCTTATGTCAATGATATTACTCATTTTTATTTTATTTTTTAATTAATAACTTTCTAATTTAATGATGCAACAAACTCATCAAATAAATATCTTGAATCGTGAGGACCTGGAGATGCTTCGGGGTGATATTGCACAGAAAAAGCTTTCTTCCCTTTAACTCTAAACCCTTCTATAGTATCGTCATTTAAATTTCTGTGTGTAATCAAAATGCTGTCTTCTTTTTCTTTTAATTTTTGAGCACTAACACCAAAACCATGATTTTGGCTTGTTATCTCACATTTTGAGGTGACCATATTAATAACAGGATGATTAATTCCTCTATGTCCATGATGCATTTTATAAGTAGGAATATCTAAGGCTAATGCTAAAATTTGATGCCCCAAACAAATACCAAAAACTGGAAGATTTTCAAGTAAAATTTTCTTCACCGTTTCAATTGCATAAGGCATTGCAGCTGGATCGCCTGGTCCATTAGACAAGAAATAACCATCTGGAGCCCATGCTTTAATACTTTCAAAAGATGATTTAGCATTAAAAACTTTAAGATAACACCCTCTTGAACTAATGCATTCTAAAATATTCTTTTTAGTACCAAAATCTAATACAGCCACTTTCTTTTTTGAACCTTCCGAACCAAAAAAATAAGATTCTTTGGTGCTAACTTGTGATGCCAACTCCAGGCCTTCCATATTCGGTACTTTTTTCAGTACTTTACTTAACTCATTCAAATCTAATATTTCAGAAGAAATTATGGCGTTCATTGCCCCTTTATCTCTTATATGTCTAACAATAGACCTTGTATCAACATCTGAGATTCCAACTAGATCTTTAGTTTCAAAATAACTTTGAAGATCACTATCTGCTAGATGCCTACTATAATCATTGGTGAAGTTTTTACATACAAGACCAGCAATTTGTACTCTACTTGATTCTGAATCATTTATTTTTGTCCCATAATTTCCGATGTGAGCATTAGTTGCGACTAAAATTTGCCCAAAATAGGACGGATCAGTAAATATTTCTTGATAACCAGTCATTCCAGTATTAAAACAAATTTCTCCTGTGGATGTACCAATTTTGCCACATGCTTTTCCTTCATAATAGGTGCCATCTTCTAGAAGTAAAATAGCTTTTTGGTATGTTGGATTCACCATAAATAAAACTTTATATTAAGAGATTTACAAATATAAAAAAAGGTGGTAATGAGATTCATTAACCACCTTTATATTTTTAAGAAAATTCACTTTATCAATAAAATATTCTTATTCTTCTTCGTTTGAATTTACTACAGGAGGAGCAATTACTGGAGTTTCCTTCTTAGCACCACCTCTTCTAGATCTTTTCTTACCACCTGATTTTGTAACCGTATTAGAATAAACATCATTAAAATCAACAAATTCAATCATGGCTGTTTCTGCACCATCCCCTTTTCTAAACCCAGTTTTAATAATTCTTAAATAACCACCTGGTCTATTTGCAATTTTTTCAGCAATTGGGCCAAATAATTCATCAATAGATTCTTTACTTTGCAAAGAACTAAAAATAACTCTTCTAGAGTGTGTAGTGTTAGTTTTAGTTTTTGTCAAAAGTGGTTCAAGATATACTCTTAAAGCTTTAGCTTTTGCAAGGGTAGTATTGATTCTTTTGTGTTTGACCAAAGCTATAGACATGTTTTTCAACAATGCATCTCTATGCCCTTTTTGTCTTCCTAAATGGTTAAACTTTTTACCGTGTCTCATTTTTAAAAAATTTACTTCACATCACTATTTGAACACCACTATGTCGGCCTGGGTTTAATATCAAATGGTAAATGTATTTATTGAATTACGAACAAGTCGTGCCAACAAAAATTATTAAATAAGAATATTATTATTCTTCGTCTAATTTATATTTTGATAAATCCATTCCAAAAGTAAGACTCTTATTTTGCAATAATTCTTCAATTTCAACTAGAGATTTTTTTCCGAAATTTCTAAATTTTAACAATTCATGAGTATCATATCTTACTAATTCTCCAAGTGAATTTATTTTTGCAGCTTTAAGACAATTGTATGCTCTAACAGAAAGATCTAAATCTTCAAGTGAAGTCTTCAGAAGTTTTCTCATGTGCAAGATATGCTCATCTACTATATCGTCTTCTCTACTTGATGCATCGTCAAAAGTAATATTCTCATCAGTAATCAACATTAAATGCTGAATTAAGATTCTAGATGCTTCTTTAATTGCTTCTTCTGGATGAATTGTGCCATCCGTTTTCACGTCAATTGTCAATAACTCATAATCAGTTCTTTGACCAACCCTTGTAGAAGATACCTTGTAAGCTACTTTTTTTATTGGAGTATAAATTGCATCAATTGGAATTACACCAATTGGAGCATCTTTTGGAAGATTTTCTTCAGCTGGAACATAACCTCTACCTTTAGTAATAGTTAATTCTATTTCCAAATTTACAAAAGGTTCCATATTGCAAATAACTAAACCAGGATTCATAATCCTAAAAACATTAGTCTGTGCTTCTATATCTCCGGCTAAAAATTGTTCTTTTCCACCAATTGTTAAATATATTTTTTCCTCTCTCAAGTTCTCATCTTCTACACTTGCTTTTACTCTAACTTGTTTCAGATTAAGAATAATATTAACTACATCTTCTACGACACCTTTAATAGTTGAAAATTCGTGGTCAACACCTGCAATTCTAATTGCAGAAATTGAATAACCTTCCAAAGAAGAAAGTAATACTCTCCTCAATGAATTACCAATGGTTTGACCAAAACCTGGTTCTAATGGTCTGAATTCAAATGTGCCTTCAAAATCATCAGCTTTTTGAAGAATGATTTTGTCCGGTTTTTGAAAGTTCAAGATGCTCATGTGACCAAATTATTTTTTAATAAACAAATGATATAACAACAAAGCTGGACCATAGAAGATCCAGCATATATTTTTTTATTTAGAATACAATTCAACAATCAATTGTTCATTGATTCTCTCTGGAATTGCTTCTCTTGAAGGAGATTCTATGTATTTACCTTCTTGTCTTTCAGGATTCCACTCCAACCAAGGAAAATTCTTAATCTCTGATTTTCTAGCAGTCGCGTCTAAAATGACTTGTAATTTTTTAGATTTACCTCTAACACTTACAATGTCTCCTGGTCTCAAATGAGCTGAAGGAATATTTGTCAACACACCATTAACAAGAATATGTTTGTGCGAAACCAATTGCCTTGCACCATTACGAGTTTTTGATAATCCCATTCTGTAGACAACATTATCCAATCTAGCTTCTAATAACTGTAGTAATACTTCACCAGTTACTCCACCTTTACTTACAGCACTTTCGAAAAGATTTCTAAATTGTCTTTCTAATACTCCGTATGTGTATTTAGCTTTCTGCTTTTCCATTAATTGTAAAGCATAGTCAGATTTTTGCTTTCTTCTTTTTGAATTACCATGCATTCCTGGAGGATATTTCTTTTTATCAAAAGATCTATCTGCTCCATAAATTGATTCACCAAAAGCTCTAGCTTTTTTTGTTGTTGGTCCTGTATATCTAGCCATCGATTATTATTATACTAATATTATACTCTTCTTTTCTTAGGAGGCCTACAACCATTATGAGGTATAGGTGTAATATCCTTAATACGTGTAACTTTTATTCCTGCTCCATCAATTGCTCTAATTGCAGATTCTCTGCCAGCACCAGGTCCTTTTACATAAACCTCAGCTGATTTCATTCCTGCATCATTTGCAACTTTTGCTGCATCACTTGCTGCAACTTGAGCTGCATAAGGAGTATTTTTCTTTGAACCTCTAAAACCCGCCTTTCCAGCTGAAGCCCATGAAATTACATGACCCTGATTATTACATACAGAGATAATAATGTTATTAAAACTTGCTTGGATAAATACCAGACCTGCTGAATCTATCCTTACATTTCTTTTTTTAGCTTTTTTAGTCTTTGCCATAATTTTGCAATAAGAAGATTAATTACTTAGTAGCCTTTTTCTTGTTAGCGACTGTCTTTCTTTTACCCTTACGAGTACGAGCATTAGTTTGAGTTCTTTGACCTCTCAAAGGGAGTCCTTTTCTATGTCTAAGACCTCTATAACAACCAATATCCATTAATCGTTTTATGTTAGTCTGAACTTCTGATCTAAGTTCTCCTTCTACTTTAAAAGAATCTTGAATTAAAGTAGTGATTGCCTTGATGTTGTCATCAGACCAATCCTGAACTTTTGTACTGTGATCAACTCCTACAGTTGTAAGGATTTCTGCAGACCTTGATCTACCTATTCCGTAGATGTAAGTCAAACTAATGACACCTCTCTTATTTTTTGGAAGGTCGACTCCTGATATTCTTGCCATAATACTAGATTATTACCCTTGTTTTTGTTTGAACTTTGGGTTCTTCTTATTAATAATGTAAAGTGTACCTTTTCTTCTGACGATTTTGCAATCGGCAGATCTTTTTTTAATTGAAGCTCTTACTTTCATTTCTAATTAATATTTATTGTTACCTTATTTATATCTATAAGTAATTCTACCTCTAGACAAATCATAAGGAGACATTTCTACTGCTACTTTATCTCCTGGAAGTATTCTTATATAATGCATTCTCATTTTGCCACTAATAGTAGCCACAATCAGGTGATCATTTTCAAGACGTACTCTAAACATCGCATTCGAGAGTGCTTCTTCAATAATTCCATCTTGTTTTATGAGGTCTTGTTTTGCCATACTATTTTTTCGGAGTGCAAATATCTACTTTTTTATTGAAATATCCTTAATATTTACGTTATTTTTAATCGCATCGTTAATAAAACTATGATCCGACAAAATATCAGCCCCATTTTTTGTAACTGCTACTGTATGCTCATAATGTGCAGAAGGCTTTCCATCTCTTGAAACTATAGTCCATCCATCACTTGATTGCATCACTTCTTTTGTACCTAAATTGACCATGGGTTCAATAGCGATCACGAGACCTTCTTTCATAACAATTCCTTTTCCTCTATTTCCGTAATTAGGCACATCAGGTTTTTCATGCAAATTTCTTCCTATTCCGTGACCTACTAATTCCCTCACAATACCATATCCATGTTCTCCCTCAACGTAAGATTGGATAGCATACCCTATGTCCCCAATCCTATTTCCTTTTTTGACGTTTTCAATTCCTTTATATAGAGACGTATTAGTCACATGTAATAAATTCATAGAAATTTCATCAACATCTCCAATTGCAAAAGTAAAAGCAGAATCGCCATAATATTCGTGCAAATATGCCCCACAATCAATTGATACAATATCACCATCCACGAATTCTCTATTTGTAGGAATCCCATGCACCACTCCTTCATTCAATGAAACACATAAAGTCGAAGGAAAACCACGATATCCTTTGAACCCTGGTAATGCTTTATGATCTTTAATAAATTCTTCAGCTGCAAAATCAATTTCAATTCCTGAAACTCCTGGTTTTAAAATTGAAGCAACATGAGCTAAAGTTCTACTTACTAAAATGCAACTTGTTCTTATTAATTCAATTTCTTCTGCAGACTTATAATATAACATCTAATTATTTATAATTACATGTTTGTTCCAATCGGTTGCATGCCACTTCTACCTTTCAATCTTCCAGATTTTACCAATCCATCATATTTTCTCATTAACAAATGGCTTTCAATTTGTTGAAGAGTATCTAAAACCACACCCACTAAAATCAAAAGTGAAGTACCTCCAAAAAATATTGCAAAACCATCATTTACTCCAAATCCAGCCACAAATGCAGGAAAAATAGAAATAAATCCTAAAAATATTGATCCTGGTAATGTAACACGAGTGGTTAAATTGTCGATAAAATCTTGTGTATTTTTTCCTGGTTTAATTCCTGGAATAAATGCATTTTGTCTTTTTAAATATTCAGCATATTGTTGCGGATTTACGAGCAATGCTGTATAAACATATGTAAAAGCAACAACTAATAAAAAGAATATAATATTATAAGTTGGCGATTTCCAATTTTGCAATTGCAAAAGTACACCCGAATTAGCCGCTGTTTGAGAGAAAAAACCAGCAATTGAAGCAGGCAAAAACATAATTGCCTGAGCAAAAATTATCGGCATTACGCCTGCAGCATTCACTTTTAAAGGAATATAATCTCTTGCACCAGAAACTGGAATATTTCCTGATCCTCTGCCCACCATTCTTTTTGCAAATTGTATTGGGATTTTTCTTACCCCTTGAACAATAAGCACAGATGCCATAACTACTAAGAAAAGTATTACTAACTCCAGTACAAAAACAATAATACTTGATTGTAGCTGAGTTTGCAATTCATTAATAAATGCCCTAGGCAAAGTAGCAATGATACCGGCCATAATCAATAATGAAATACCATTTCCAATTCCTTTATCTGTAATTTTTTCACCTAGCCACATTGCAAAAATAGTTCCTGTGGACAAAATTATTAAATTACTAAACCAAAAGATAGATGGATTTAACGTAGGATCCACGGCACCTGGCGTACTTTTTATCATCAAAAGATAGCCTCCACCTTGAACAAGAGTAATTAAAACTGTTAAAAACCTAGTAATTTGATTGATTTTCTTACGACCAGATTCACCTTCTTTTTGCTGAAGTCTTTGAAAATAAGGTACGGCAAAGCCCAATAATTGAATTATAATGGAAGCAGTGATGTAGGGCATAATACCCAATGCAAATATTGCCGCATTATTAAATGCACCTCCAGTAAATGAATTAATCAACCCCAGAATATCATTAGCACCCCTTTGAGATGCAGCTGAAACTAAAGCTTCTGGATTAACACCAGGAAGTACAATAAAAGAACCTAATCTAAATACTGCCAAAAAAAGAACAGTTAAAAGAATTCTATTTCTTAATTCTTTAATGCCCCAAATATTTTTAACGGTTTCAATAAATTTTTTCATTTGTTATATTTTGCATTGCAAAGGTTCCAAACGCCTTCTACTATAGTTACAAATATTAAGCAATAGTAATAGAGCCGCCTTTAGCTTCAACAGCTTTTATAGCCGAAGCCGAGGCTCCATTTGCAGTAATTTTTAAAGCACTGTTCAATTCTCCATTACTTAAAACTTTTACTAAATCAGTTTTTTTAATGATTCCATTTTCCTTAAGGAATTCAATAGAGATTTCAGTTACTCCATATTTTACAGACAAATCTTGAAGGTAATCGAGATTTAAAGGAATATATGCTTTTCGATTAGGATTCGTAAAACCTCTTTTTGGAAGTCTCATTTGAAGCGGCATTTGACCACCTTCATGATTTCTTTTACTTTTATATCCTGATCTAGATTTAGCTCCTTTATGTCCTCTAGCTGAAGTTCCCCCTTTGCCTGAACCTTGTCCACGACCAATTCTGAAACCTTTTTTTACCGAACCTTCTGCAGGTTGTAATGTACTTAAATCCATAATGGATAAATTTTAATTGAATTGAATTAAACTTCTTCCACTCTTACTAAATGATTAACTTTTCTAATCATTCCAGCAATTTGTGGGTTCAATTCTTTTTCAACAGTTTGATTAATTTTTTTCAATCCTAAAGCTTTGATAGTATCTTTTTGCCTTTTGCTTCTATCAATAATGCTTTTAACTTGAGTTATTTTTACACTTGCCATTTGAAATAATTTATTGCAGGTAAAATTACCCGTTATATAATTTTTCCATTGAAATGCCTCTTTCACGAGCAATATCATATGGATTTCTAAGTTTGCTTAGCGCATCTATTGTTGCTTTAACAACATTATGAGGATTTGAAGAACCCTGTGATTTAGCCAAAACATTATGAATACCTGCGCTTTCTAACACTGCTCTCATGGCTCCACCAGCAATTACTCCTGTTCCTTCTGAAGCTGGTTTAATTAAAACTTTACCAGCACCATATTTTCCTTTCTGATCATGAGGAATAGTACCTTTAATAATTGGCACAACCACAAGATTTTTCTTTGCATCATCTACTGCTTTCGCAATTGATTCAGAAACGTCTCTTGCTTTTCCTAAACCATGACCTACTGTTCCATTTCCATCACCAACTACTACAATAGCTGAAAAACTAAAAGTTCTACCTCCTTTTGTTACTTTTGCAACACGGTTAAGGGTAACTAACTTCTCTTTTAACTCTGAATCTGCAGGTTTTACCCTACTAGTTTTATTACTCATGAATATTTATTTAGAAATTTAAACCAGCTTCTCTTGCACCATCAGCTAAAGATTTAACTCTTCCGTGATACAAATATCCTCCTCTATCAAAAACAACATTTTCAATTTGTAGTCCTTTAGCCATGTTAGCAATTTTTTCACCAACTTTCTTTGCTTGTTCTGTTTTTGTTCCGGCACCTTTAATTGTGCTATCCGTAGAAGACGCTGCTGCAATCGTTTTACCAGCTTTATCATCAATCAATTGACAATAAATGGCAGCATTACTTCTAAAAACAGAAAGTCTAGGTCTGCTTGGTGTTCCTGCAACTTTCTTTCGAATTCTTTTATGAATTCTAGACCTACTTTCTTTTTTACTTAGCTTCATTGCGATAATTTTTATCGATTAAATGCTTATTAATTATTTAGATGCTGTTTTACCAGCTTTTCTTCTTATTACTTCGCCTACAAAACGAACACCTTTTCCTTTATAAGGCTCAGGTTTTCTGAAAGCACGTATTTTAGCAGCAATCTGCCCAATTAATTGCTTGTCAATGCTTGACAATTTTACAACTGGATTTTTTCCTTTTTCAGTTAAAGTTTCTATTTGAACTTCGTCCGGCAATACAAAATAAATTGGGTGAGAATAACCTAATGTCAACTCAAGCAATTGTCCAGTATTATTAGCTCTGTAACCAACACCTACAAGTTCAAGGTTTTTAGTAAAACCTTCTGATACACCAATTACCATGTTGTTAATTAGCGCCCTATATAGGCCGTGTACAGATCTATGTCTTTTCTGATTTGTAGGTCTTGTTACAGTAACGTTTCCGTTTTCAAGTGACAATCCTAAATCAGGATCCAATTGTTGTTGCAACTCACCTTTAGGCCCTTTTACAGTAACTAGATTCGCTTTGTTCAAATCTATTGAAACTCCTTTAGGCAATTGTATTAAAGCATTTCCTATACGTGACATTGTAATGGATTTTTATAAAATTCTATTAATATACAAAACAAATTAACTCTCCTCCCACCTTCTCTCTCATAGCTTGCTTATTGGTCATTAGACCATGAGAAGTTGAAACAATTCCAATTCCATAACCGTTAATAATCCTAGGAAGATCTTGAGAGGAAGAATATTTTCTTAAACCAGGTTTAGAAATTCTTCCTAATTTTTTAATAACAGGATCTTTAGTTCCAGGGTTATATTTTAGAGCTATTTTGATAACACCTTGAGGCCCTTCATTATCATCAAACATATATTTTAAAATATATCCTTGATCATAAAGAATCTCAGTTATTCCTTTTTTCATTTTAGAAGCAGGAATCTCAACTATTCTATGCCCAGCTTGCTGAGCGTTTCTAATTCTTGTTAAATAGTCTGCTATTGGATCAGTATTTGCCATTGTCTACAGAGTTAAATTTTTATTTTCAATTACCAGCTAGCTTTAGTTACACCAGGTATTAAACCTTCGTTAGCCATTTTTCTAAAAGTTACCCTATTGATTTTAAACTTTCTCATATAACCTTTAGGTCTCCCAGTCAATTCGCACCTATTGTGCAATCTTATAGAAGCAGAATTCTTTGGTAGTTTATCTAATTCCTCCCACTTTCCTTCAGCTTTCAACTGTTTTCTAAGCGTAGCATATTTAGCAACTAACTTTTCTCTCTTTTTTTCTCTGGCGATAATCGATTTCTTAGCCATAATAAATTATATAGTGGTAATTAATTTCTTTGATTTTTAAAAGGTAAACCTAAATGCTTTAATAAAGCTAAAGCTTCTGCATCAGTCTTTGCCGTTGTCACAAATGTGATATCCATACCCGTAATTTTATTGATTTTATCAATATTAATTTCAGGAAAAATAATTTGTTCTGTTACACCCATGGTATAATTACCACGGCCGTCAAAACTTTTATCTGAAATACCTCTAAAGTCTCTTACTCGAGGCAATGCTACTGTAACAAAACGTTCTAGGAATTCATACATTCTATCTTTGCGAAGTGTTACTTTTGCGCCGATAACCATATCTTCTCGTAACTTAAAGTTAGAAACTGATTTACGTGCTTTAATAGGAACTGCTTTTTGTCCAGTGATTTGTCCTATTTCAACCAATGCATTTTCGGCTAACTTCTTATCTTGAGTAGCTCCACCAACACCTTGATTGATTGCTATTTTCTCAATTTTTGGAACTTCCATTACGCTTTTATAACTGAATTCTTCCATCATTTTTGGAACTACTTCTTCAGTATAAAACTTTTTTAATCTAGGTATATAACTCATTACTTAATAATTTCACCTGATTTTTTAGAATATCTTACTAATTTTCCATCCACTTCTTTTCTTCCAATTCTTGTTGCTTCACCTGATTTAGGATCGATTAAAGAAAGATTAGAAATATGGAGTGGGGCAGGAATTTCATTAATTCCACCTGGATTATCATTAGAAGGCTTAGTATGTTTCTTAACAATATTTACACCGTCAACGATAGCTCTGTTTTTGTTAGGAAAAACTTCAAGTACGTTTCCTGTTTTACCTTTTGAAGCACCAGAAAGAACAATAACTTTATCACCTTTTTTAATGTGTAACTTAGGTGAAAACCTGTCTGAATTTGAATTTGCCATAATATTTGAATAATTATAAAACTTCAGGAGCTAATGATACAATTCTCATGTAATTTTTATCTCTTAATTCTCTTGCAACAGGGCCGAAAATACGAGTTCCTCGAGGCTCACCGTTAACATTTAATAAAACAACTGCATTGTCATCAAATCGGATGTAAGAACCATCTTTTCTTCTTATTTCTTTTTTGGTTCTAACTACAACAGCTTTTGAAACTGTTCCTTTTTTTACTCCATTTGGAGTAGCTTCTTTAACAGAAACAACGATTTGATCTCCTACAGATGCATATCTTCTTTTAGACCCACCAAGTACTTTTATACAAAGTACTTCCTTTGCTCCACTATTGTCTGCGACTTTAAGTCTACTTTCAGTTTGTATCATTGCTGATAAATTTAAACGGTCTTAAAAAATTATTTAGCTCTTTCAATTATTTCTACTAATCTCCATCTCTTTCTTTTACTTAGAGGACGAGACTCAGTAATCTTAACTAAATCACCAATATTACATTCATTGCTCTCATCGTGAGCCATGAATTTCTTTGATTTTTTTACAAACTTCCCATAAATTGGATGTTGTAATTTTCTTTCTACAGATACAGTAATGGATTTATCCATTTTATTGCTGGTTACTAAACCAATTCTCTGCTTTCTGATTGTTTTTTCTTCAGTCATTACTTAACTATTATAACCGCTTTTACTTACGTTTTCTTCTAGCAACAATTTTTGAGCGCATAGCTTTCTGATCATTTGTCATATTGCTTAACTCTCTTTTTCTTGCTTCAGTTTTTAATCTAGAAATATCTCTTCTTACTTCTTTCAGAGACATAGGATTATCTAATCCTTTTATAGCGTGATCGAATTTTAAACTTTTCAATTGAGCTTCAGTTTGCGAAATTTCGCTAGCTAAATCTGCATCAGAAAAGTCCTGTAATTCAATATATTTTTTAGTTGCCATTTTGAAAAATCTATTTAAAATTTACTCTTGATAATCTCTTCTTACAATAGTTTTTGTTTGAACTGGTAATTTTTGTGCTGCTAATCTCAAAGCTTCTTTTGCAACTTCAAAAGGCACACCATCCATTTCAAATAAAATTCTGCCAGGCTTAATCACTGCAACATAATGATCCAGAGCACCTTTACCTTTTCCCATCCTAACCTCTGCAGGTTTCGATGTAATTGGTTTATCAGGAAATATTCGGATCCACACTGTACCTTCTCTTTTCATATATCTTGTCATTGCAATCCTTGCAGATTCAATCTGTCTATTAGTGATATACCCTGGATCAAGAGATTTTAGCGCGAAACTACCAAAATTGATAGTACTTCCTTTATGAGCTAATCCATTATTTCGCCCTTTCTGCTGCTTCCTATATTTCGTTCTTTTCGGCTGTAACATTTTAATTTATGTTTTGAACGTTTTTTTAAACTATTAATTAGAAAAATATGACTTTCGTCCAAAAGAGGTGCGAAAGTACGATTTTATTTTCACTATCTATTAGATCTTCCTTTTCTTTTTGGAGTCTTTTTCTTTTCTACCCCAACATTAGGCGAAAGATCTCTTTTACCTAGCACTTCTCCTTTGCAAATCCATACTTTAATACCTATCTTTCCATACACTGTCAAAGCTTCATTCAATGCATAATCAATATCCGCTCTAAAAGTATGTAATGGAGTCCTTCCTTCTTTGTATTCCTCTGAACGTGCCATCTCAGCACCATTCAATCTACCTGAAATTCTAACCTTAATTCCTTCAGCACCTGCTCTCATTGTAGATTGAAGAGCCATTTTTATTGCTCTTCTATAATTAATTCTTCCTTGAATTTGCTTAGCAATAGACTCGCCGACAATATTTGCATCAAGTTCTGGCTTCCGAATTTCAACGATATTAATTTGAACTTCTTGACCAGTTAGATTTTTTAATTCTTCTTTTACTCTGTCTACTTCTTGTCCGCCTTTTCCAATAATTATACCAGGTCTAGAAGTATGCATAGTCACAGTAACTCTCTTAAGGGTTCTTTCGATAATTATTCTTGCTAAACCTCCTTTTAGGATTCTTGCATTAAGATATGTTCTAATTCTCTGATCAGAAATTAGTTTATCACCAAATGTTTTTCCTCCATACCAATTAGAATCCCACCCTTTGATGATTCCTAATCTATTACCTATTGGATTTGTCTTTTGACCCATTTATTTGACTAATTTATTTTTATTCTTGAATTATTGGTTCACCATCAAGTGCTTCTATGGCTTTTCTATTAGCGACAACCAAAGTAACATGATTGGTTCCTTTTCGAATCCTATGAGCTCTACCGTGAGGCGCAGGTCTAAATCTTTTCAAAACGGTGCCTTGATCAGAAAAAACTGTTTTCACGTAAAGATTATATTCATCAGCGCTATAAGCCATATCTCCTTTATTCTCCCAATTTGCTACAGCAGATAGAACCAATTTTTCTAACCATGTCGCTGCTTCCTTTTTAGTGAACTTAAGGATATTAAGCGCATCATCAACAGATTTGCCTCTAATAAGGTCAACCACAAGTCTCATTTTCCTTGCTGACATCGGACAATTCTTCAATTTTGCAACTGCTTCCATTTTATCTTAATTTAAGTCTTTATTCAATTACTTACTTTCTATTTCCAGCGTGCCCTCTAAAGCTTCTGGTTGGAGAAAATTCTCCTAATTTATGCCCAACCATATTCTCTGTAACGAAAACAGGAATAAAAGTTTTTCCATTGTGAACTGCAATTGTCTCACCGACCATGTCAGGAATTATCATAGAAGATCTTGACCAAGTTCTAATAACTGATTTCTTATTAGACTCTTTTGATTTCACCAACTTATCTAAAAGTTTGTGAAAAACGTATGGACCTTTTTTTAATGAACGAGCCATGCTATATTATTTTTTCTTTCTTTTTGATATAATAAGCTTGGAAGAAGCTTTTTTAGTATTCCTAGTTTTTTGACCTTTAGCCATAATTCCAGTTCTTGATCTTGGATGTCCTCCTGAAGATTTTCCTTCACCTCCTCCCATTGGGTGATCCACTGGGTTCATCGCTACCCCTCTTACTCTTGGCCTTTTACCAACCCATCTTTTTCTTCCAGCTTTACCCAACACTGTTAATCCATGATCTGGATTAGAAGTTGAACCAATTGTTGCCTTGCAAGTTAATAATACACGTCTAACCTCACCAGAAGGTAATTTTACGACTGCATATTTCCCCTCTCTACCCATCAAAGTCCCAGAAGTTCCAGCTGATCTAGCAAGAGCAGCCCCTTTTCCTGGAGATAATTCAATAGCATGAATAGCAGATCCTAAAGGAATTTCACTTAAGTATAAAGCATTTCCTATATCCGGACTTGAACCTTTTCCAGAAAGAACAGTATCTCCCTCTTTTAATTTGTTCGGAGCGATGATGTATCTTTTCTCACCATCAGCATAAACTATAAGTGCTATAAATGCAGTTCTATTTGGATCGTATTCAATAGATTTTACTTTTCCAGGAATTCCTTCTTTATCTCTATTGAAATCAATTACTCTATATTTTCTTTTATGTCCACCTCCCAATTGTCTCATAGTCATCTTTCCATCATGGTTACGACCACCTGATTTTGATAACTTACGAACAAGACTTTTTTCTGGACTGTTCTCAATTACACCGCTGTAATCTAGACCAACTCTAAATCTTGTTCCTGGAGTAACTGGACTATACTTTTTAACTGGCATTTTTAAAAATTTACTATTCTTACACTAATTAAATATCACCGAAGAAATCTATTTCCTCGCCTGCGGCAAGTGTAATTATTGCTTTCTTAAAAGAAGCAACTTTACCTTTAATTAAGCCACTACGGGTATTTCTACTTTTAGCTTTTGCAGGCATTATTATTGTGTTAACCGAAGTTACATTTACACTATATAAGCCTTCAATAGCTTTTCTAACTTCTAACTTATTCGCATTTTTATTCACGATGAAGCTATACTGATTTTTAGATTCTGACAACAATTCCGCTTTTTCAGAAATTATTGGCTTTATTAAAATTTCTTTGGCCATTTTACTATTAATTTATACTTAAGCGAAAGTTTCTTTAATCTTATTTATACTGCTTTCAGACAAGATGATTGATTGCGCATTCAAAATTTGAAAAGTATTAAGATCCTTAGCATTTACCACACCAGATTTTTTTACATTTCTGCTTGATAAATACAAATTTTTATCATAATCATTCAATACCAATAAAGATTTTTTATCAGTTGCATTCAAATTTGAAATCACTTTCAAAAATTCTTGTGTTTTTGGTTTATCAAAAGTAAAATCTTCTATTACAACAATTTTACCTTCGTGGGCTTTAGCAGATAATGCAGAAGCTTTTGCTAAACTTTTAACTTTTTTATTAAGTTTGATATCGTAGGTTCTAGGTCTTGGTCCAAAAACTCTACCACCACCTCTAAAAACTGGACTTTTCAATGAACCTGCTCTCGCTGTACCGGTACCCTTTTGTTTCTTTACTTTCTTTGTAGAAGCAGTAATTTCACCTTTTTCTTTAGCCTTATGGGTGCCTTGTCGTTGAGCAGCTTGGTATGATTTTACTGCTAAATAAACAGCATGATCATTTGGCTCGATACCAAAAATCTCACTTGGAAGCTCAACAGATCTTCCTGTAGACTTACCTTCTATATTTAAAACATCAACTTTCATTGCCGAATTACTTTTCAATTATGAAGTACGATCCTTTATGACCAGGAACAGCACCTTTAATTACTAATAAATTTTGTTCTGGGAACAATTTTAAAACTTCAAGATTTTTAACCTTTACTCTATTTCCTCCCATTCTACCAGCCATTTTCATACCTTTGAAAACTTTAGCAGGATAAGAAGCCGCACCAACAGAACCAGGAGCTCTCAATCTATTATGTTGTCCGTGTGTAGCATCACCGACACCCCTAAAATGGTGTCTTTTAACAACGCCTTGAAATCCCTTACCTTTAGTAATACCTACTGCACTAATTTTATCACCAATGGCAAACAATTCTTCGATAGTTACGGAATCACCAAGAGCTTTTTCTTTAGAAAAGTTTTTGAATTCAGTAGATTTCTTTTTCGGTGTTGTTCCTGCTTTAGAAAAATGACCAATTAATTGATTGGTGGTATTTTTTTCTTTTGCTTCACCAGTTGATAACTGCACAGCGTAATAACCATCCTTATCATCAGATTTAATCTGAGTTACTACATTTGGTTCAACTTCAACGACAGTACAAGCAATATTCTTACCATTATCGTTGAATATGCTAGTCATACCGACTTTTTTACCTATGATACCGTCCACGATATACTATTTTATTATGACCAAAAAAACCACAATACTAAATTAGTATTGAATATTTTTGAAAATTATTAAAAAATTAAGTCAACTTCACTTGAATATCCACTCCTGAAGGAAGCTCTAATTTGGATAGAGCGTCTACGGTTTTCTGCGTTGGAGTGTAAATCTCGATCAATCTTTTGTGGGTACGCAATTGGAACTGCTCACGAGATTTCTTATTGACATGCGGGGAACGCAATACCGTAAATATTTCTTTCTCTGTTGGCAGCGGAATCGGACCCGTAACAACAGCACCACTATTCCGTACTGTTTTCACGATCTTCTCCGTTGATTTATCCACTAAATTGTGGTCATATGAACGAAGTTTAATCCTGATTTTTTGATTCATTACCTATTTGATTAAATGTATTTATTTAAAAAGTGGTGCAAAGATAGTAAAATATCCCAACAACACAATATTTTGTTAAACTTTTACTTCTCCTTTTGATTTAGCGATCACATCTTCCGCTACACTCTTAGGTGCAGCAGCATAATGTGAAAATTCCATAGAACTGCTAGCCCTTCCTGAAGTGATTGTTCTCAATTCTGTAACATATCCGAACATTTCAGACAAAGGTACCTCAGCAGATATCGAAATTGCACCACCAGTTCTTTGTTCTTGACCTTTAGGCAACCCTCTTCTTCTATTCAAATCACCAATAACTGGCCCAGTGTATTCTTCTGGAGAAACGATTTCCAATTTCATAATTGGCTCTAATAATACAGGTTTTGTTCTCGGAGCAGCAGCTCTAAAGCCTTCTTTTGCGCATAATTCAAAAGCAATTGGTTTCGAATCGACTGCGTGTGTAGCACCGTCATAAACTCTTACTTTCATAGAATCAATACCATATCCAGCTAAAATGCCGCTTTCCATCATCGCCTTGAACCCTTTAATAATTGAAGGAAAATATTCTTTTGGAATAGAACCTCCAGTTATGCTATTTTGGAATTGTAATTTTTCTTTTCCAGATTTAAAATCGTCAGAATCTAAGAACTCTTGATCGGCAGGCCCTAATTCGAACTGCATCTGAGCAAATAAACCAGAACCTCCAGACTGCTTTTTCAATCTTTCAGTATGATCCACTTGTTCTGTTAAAGCTTCTTTATAATTTACTTGAGGTGCTCCTTGATTGCACTCTACCTTAAATTCTCTTCTTAACCTATCAACAATTATTTCTAGGTGTAATTCACCCATTCCACTAATGATAGTTTGGTTTGTATCAGGATCGAATCTTACTTTGAATGTAGGATCTTCTTCAGCCAATTTTGCTAAAGCCATACCTAATTTATCCATATCTTTTTGAGATTTCGGCTCAACCGCAACCCCTATTACAGGATCTGGGAACTTCATACTCTCAAGAACTATAGGATGAGATTCAATACAAAGTGTATCTCCTGTTCTAATATCTTTAAATCCAACACCAGCTGCAATATCTCCAGCTTCTACCCTATCAATAGGATTTTGCTTGTTTGAATGCATTTGGTATAAACGCGAAATTCTCTCTTTTTTTCCAGTTCTTGAATTATAAATATATGAACCAGCATCTAGTACACCTGCATAAACTCTAAAGAAAGCTAACCTACCTACAAAAGGGTCAGTTGCAATTTTGAATGCAAGTGCAGTGAAAGGCTCATCATTAGAAGCTTTCCTGATTACTTCTTTCTCTGTATCAGGATTTATTCCTTTCACAGAATCTACATCCATTGGGGATGGTAGGAAAGCACAAACTGCATCCAAAACAGCTTGAACACCTTTGTTTTTAAATGCAGATCCACACATCATTGGAACAAATTTATTGTCCAACACTGCTCCTCTTACTGCATTTATCATTTCTTGCTCCGTTATAGAATCTGGATCATCGAAGAATTTCTCCATCAAATTTTCATCATATTCTGCAACTGCTTCAAGTAATTTTTCTCTCCACTCTAAAACTGTGTCTACCAAGTCGCTAGGAATAGGGACTTCCTTGAAAGTCATTCCATTATCTTCATCATTCCACACTTTTGCTTTATTGGTAATCAAATCAACTACACCAATAAATGTTTCTTCTGCACCTATCGGAACTTGTAATGGAATAGCTTCTGAACCTAATTTTTCCTTAACGTCTTTAACAACAGAAAAGAAATCAGCTCCAGAACGGTCCATTTTATTTACAAAACCAATTCTTGGCACTTTATAATTATCTGCAAGTCTCCAGTTCGTTTCAGATTGCGGCTCAACACCACTAACTGCACAAAAAAGGAAAACCAATCCATCTAAAACTCTTAAAGATCTGTTCACTTCAACTGTAAAATCCACGTGACCAGGAGTATCGATTATATTCATCGGGTAATCCTGACCTTTCCAATTCCAATTAGTTTTTGTGGCAGCAGAAGTAATAGTAATTCCTCTTTCTTGCTCTTGCTCCATCCAGTCCATTGTCGCTGCACCATCGTGAACTTCACCTATTTTGTGACTTAACCCAGTATAGTAAAGAACTCGCTCAGTTGTTGTTGTTTTTCCAGCATCAATGTGAGCTGCAATACCAATGTTTCTAGTGAATTTTAGATCTTTTGCCATGATATGATTGTACTAATAATATAATTTTCAATTAATAATTATGTTCTGAAGTGAGCAAATGCTCTATTTGCTTCAGCCATCCTGTGCGTATCTTCTTTTCTTTTAACTGATGCACCTTCTCCTTTGCTTGCTGAAATTAGTTCATTAGCTAATTTGTCAGCAATTCCTTTTCCATTTCTTTCTCGAGAGAACCTTATCAACCATTTCATACCAATGGAAGTTTTCCTTTTTCCAGGAATTTCAGTTGGAATTTGAAATGTCGCTCCTCCAATCCTTCTGCTTCTAACCTCAACTTGAGGAGTAGCATTTGAAAGTGCTTTTTGCCAAACTTCGTGAGGATTCTCCCCAGTTTTATCGGCAATAATATCCATAGCTGAGTAGAATACGTTCATAGAAACATTCTTTTTGCCAGCCAACATTAAATTATTGATAAACTTTGTTACCAATTGGTCTCCAAATCTAGGATCTGGAGCAATAACACGAACTTTTGGTCTTCTTTTTCTCATGAACGATTATTTTTTAGGTCTTTTTGTTCCGTATTTTGATCTACTTTGAAGTCTATTATTTACACCAGCTGTATCTAAAGCTCCCCTTACAATTGTATATCTTACACCTGGAAGATCTTTAACCCTTCCACCTCTTATTAAAACAATACTGTGCTCTTGTAAATTATGCCCTTCTCCTGGAATATATGCAATAACTTCGATTCCGTTAGTCAATCTAACTTTAGCAACTTTTCTTAAAGCTGAATTTGGTTTCTTAGGAGTAGTTGTGTAAACTCTTGTACAAACGCCTCTTTTTTGAGGGCATCTATCAAGTGCTCTACTTTTACTTTTTGTAACTACTTTGGTTCTTCCCTTTCTTACCAGTTGATTAATTGTAGGCATATTCTTAAAAAATTTTTATTATGCTTAATCTTTATTATTTGTTCTAAACCCTTTGAAAATAAGGTCTTATGACCCAACAGGAGACACCTATCCTCGAAAGCGAATGCAAATGTACGACTATTTTTCTGTTTTCCAAACTGTAAATACATTATTTTACATGTAAGTTCAATCCCATTTTAAATTGAGCAAATGCAATTATTCTAAATAAGGTTAAAATCACCTTGCATTTTGATTAAAAAGCAAATCAAATTTTGAAATATGCAACTTAAGGCTTATAAAATACTATAATCGTGCAAGAAAAAATTTAAGAATGATTATAATTGATAAAATTTTAGTAAAAAATAAACATGTATGATTATTAGAAAAGCAATAAACAAAGACATTGAATCTATTCATTCCTTAGTCCAAGAACTTGCAGATTTTGAAAAAGAACCGAATGCTGTTAAGGTAACTCCTAGTTATTACAGAAAATGCTTTGAAGAAGGAATATTTCAGGCCATCGTTGCGGAAGATCAAAACGAAATTGTAGGCATGGCATTATTCTATATGTGCTTTTCAACTTGGAAAGGTAAAATGATGTATCTTGAAGATTTTGTCGTTAGAAATCAATACAGAAATTCTGGTGTTGGTCAAAAAATATGGGATGAATTAATCATTGAATCAAAAAAGCAAGGATCTAAATTGCTTAAATGGCAAGTATTAGATTGGAATATTAATGCTACTAGATTTTACGAGAAAAATGGTGCAATTATTGAAAAAGATTGGTGGAATGGTAAAATTATATTTTGAAAAAATGCCTTTATTTAATAATTATACAATGTATGATAAAGGTGATATATTTTGTTTTCTTGAACCGCAGTGCACCATAAAGCATTGCAATCGTGGATAAGTTTAAAAGGCTTTTCAATATCAAAATCTTCATTATCAGAATAAAATTCTTCTTCAAAAATCACTCTTCCGTCTGGGAATCTACGCTCAAAAATATAAACTCCATTGGGCTTTGAAAGTCGGAACCAACCGCTAGCACCCACTCCATCTAACCACTGATGACTATGAGCAAGGTCAATCTTATTTTTGATATTTTTACTTTCTTTATCGGGTTTTAAGAAAAGATGTCTCAAAACAGTAGAAAACTTCTTTCCATTAAATATTTCAAACTCCCCTTTATAAACACTAAAAACTTCACCTTGGTCTGTGCTGTTAAATACTATAGACAAGGGTGAAGGTGTAATTTGGTTCCAAAGTTTGAGTTTAGTTCTTAGACTTCTTGAAATAATTCCTTCGCTGAAAGTATCATACACAAATCTTGCACAATTAGATGCATCTTTTTTAAAAGGGTCATATTCTACAGATCCTTTCAGGTTAATTTTTTCAATAAATTTTTTAACTTTAAAATAATTAACGCCATAACAAAACGAGGCATACATAGTTCCAGCACCATGCGTTTTTTCTGGATGGGATTCGATATGAATTAGAATTTCTTTTTCATTTATTATTTTTCCTTTCTCATCAAATTCTGCTGTTATCTCAAATTTACATTCTGGATCCGTTAGTTCTGTTCTTGTTCTACCTTTACCAAAAGGTGTAATATACCTGCCAAAATCAGCATAATCTATCTTACCTGTGCTTGGATCAATCAAAGCTAGTGCTGAATGTCCTGCACATATCATATCATCGTTTATCATCCCAATCCATTCCATTGGTTTTCTATACCACGCGGGAATCATAGAAACAAATTCTTCAGGATATGCTAAAGCAATAAGAACTCCAGTTTTAACCATTTTTAATTTTCTCTATTTAATAGCTCAGCTGCAAGATGCTTTAAAGGAGTTTTTTTATCGTCTGGTACAGAAATTGCAGCCAAATGAGCATATGCGAGGTCTAAATATGCATCGCGTACCTGATGGGCATACTCTTTAACCACTACATCATTAAATATCTCAGTCACAGTTTTAACTTTATCAATTTCAGATAATATTACTTTATTACTGTAGATTTCTAGCAACTTTTGACGTTGAGTTGTATCAGAAAGTTCAAGAGCTTTTAGGTACAAATATGTTTTTTTATTTTGTATAATATCGCCTCCAATTTTTTTACCCACCTTTTCCATGTTTCCAAAAGTATCCAACAAATCGTCTTGCAATTGAAAAGCAATTCCAAGATTTAACCCAAATTTATAAAGATGGGAAGCATTTCCAACACTTGCACCTCCTATAACAGCACCCATTTGTAAAGCTCCTGCAATTAAAACACCTGTTTTCAGTGTAATCATTTCAATATATTCATCTACAGAAACATCTGCGGTTACCTCAAATTCCATATCCATTTGTTGGCCTTCGCATAATTCAGTCGCAAATTTATTAAAAATGTTAAGAATTATTCTTCTTGTTTCACTATTTTCATAGTTACATAGCAAGGTGTATGCCTTAATCAGCATAAGATCTCCTGAGAGAATTGCAATATTATTACTAAATTTTTTGTGAACGGTTAATTTTCCTCTTCTTAGATCTGCTTCGTCCATAATATCATCATGAACCAATGTGAAATTATGGAAAATTTCCAATGCCAAAGATGCATCCAAAGCGAGAGCAGGATCAGCACCGAATAAATCACACCCCATGGATACTAAAACTGGCCTTATTCGCTTTCCGCCAATATGCATAATATACTCGATCGGATCATATAAACTTTTCGGCTTGCCATGAAATTTATAGTTGTCCAAAAAAGAATCAAACATTTTTCTTAATTCACTGCTAGAATGCATACTTATATATAAAGATTTCTAAAGAATTGGTTATCTTTTATTTTGAAACAATAAAGCTATTTAAAAACAAATTAAGCATGAAATTAAAATCTCATTTAGATTTTAATAAAATGCAGCCTATCTTGGCCCCTCAAATATAGTAATTCAATATTGCTGTTTTTGTTTATAAATGTTTATATAATTTTATTAAAAAAAATTAAATGCGAAGGAATATTAGTTTTTCAATTCTATTCATTTTTGTTCTATTATTTATTTCATGTAAATCAGAAAACCAATTTGCGGACACTATTATTGTAAATGCTGACATCTGGAGTGTCGATCAAAATAATCCTAAGGCAGAAGCCCTTGCAATAAAGGATGGAATCATTATAAATATTGGAAAAAACTCAGACATTGATAAGTACAAAGGTGAGGAAACAGAAATTATAGACGCAAAAAACCAATTTCTTATGCCTGGATTTATTGAAGGTCATGGCCATTTTTCTGGATTAGGATCGAGTCTTCAAAATTTAAATTTTCTTAAGACAAAATCTTGGGCTGAAATTGTAAAAATGGTTGAAGAAAAAGCTAAGACTTCAAATAAAGATGAATGGATTATAGGCAGGGGTTGGCATCAAGAAAAATGGTCTGATCCAGATGAACAATTATTCGAAGGTTACCCTGGCCATCAAAAATTAAGTGATGTTTCAACTGAAAATCCAGTTGTTTTATTTCATGCAAGTGGTCATGGTTTATTTGCAAATAAAAAAGCAATGGATATTGCTGGAATTTCTAAAGAAACACCAAATCCTTTTGGAGGAAGAATTGTAAGAAATAAGGATGGGGAAGCTATTGGGATGTTCGAAGAAAGAGCAATGGGCCCAATTAGAAGTGCATATAATGAATATTTGTCCACATTGAATGAGGCAGAATTACATGATATATGGTTGGAAGGAATAACTTTAGCAGAAAATGAATGTCTTCGAAAAGGAATCACCTCTTTTCAAGATGCAGGTTCAAGCTTCAAACAAATTGAGGACTACAAAAAGATGGCTGAAAATGGCGATTTAGATCTCAGATTATGGGCCATGCTACGTCACTCTTCCACGCAAATGAAGGGCAAAGCGTCAAAATCTAGAGTTGTAGGTGCGGGTGACAATTTTTTTACTTGCAGAGCAATTAAAACAGAAGTTGATGGAGCTTTAGGTTCCTATGGTGCATGGTTGTTAGAACCATATGCTGATAAAGCTGGTTTTGTTGGTCAGAATACAACCGAAATTAGCGAGGTGGATAAAATAGCAGATATTGCTTTTGAAAGCGATATGCAATTGTGTGTGCATGCAATCGGTGACAGAGCAAATAAGGAAGTACTTGATATCATTGAGAAGAAGTTCTCAAGAGAACAAAAAGGAAAGGATTTAAGATGGAGAATTGAACATGCCCAACATGTTGACCCAATTGATATACCAAGATTTAAAGAATTGGGAGTCATTGCAGCGATGCAAGGAATTCATTGTACGTCAGATGCTTTGTTTGCTGAGAACAGACTAGGAAATCAACGGGCGAAAGAAGGAGCTTATGCATGGCGTTCTTTTTTGGACGCTGGAGTTGTGATTGCAAATGGGACAGACGCACCAGTTGAAGATGTAGATCCTATTGAATCATTTTATGCATCAGTTACAAGAAAAAGGGTTGATAATGGCTTTGAGTTTTTTAAAGAACAAAGTATGACAAGAGAAGAAGCACTTTATTCTTATACTTTAGGGAATGCATTCGCAGCTTTTGAAGAAAATGAAAAAGGATCTTTAGAAGTAGGCAAATTTGCTGATATTGTAATTTTATCAAAAGATCTAATTAATTGTCCTGATGATGAAATTATGCAGACGAAAGTTCTCTATACTATAGTAAATGGGAAAATAAAATTTCAATCTTCTATATAATATTTACAAAAACTTTCTTTTTGAAAAGTATTAAATTTTCTTTATCTCTTAGAACCAATATATACATTCCAGGAGCTAGATCATTCATTGTTAATTCAATATAATTATTGCTAAAATCTAAAGATTTTGATTTAATTAATCTACCACTTAAATCATAAATATCCATTTTTGCACTAATTTTTTCTGGATAATGAATTACAAATTCATTACTCCCTAATTGATTAAGTACGAATTTTAATGCCGAAGCGTCCCTTCCTGAACAATCCTCATCAATTCCATTATCATTTATATCTAATGCATTAGGAAATATATTTGCTGCATTATCATTACAATCTGTGTTATCTAAAACCCATCCAAATGGAGGTGGAAAAATACATGTGTCTAAAGTAATCAATTCGTTTCCATAACCATCACCATCTGAATCTTGGAAATACGTTAACACATCTATCTGCTCATCAATTAAACCGTTGCAATTGTTGTCAATTCCGTCACACAATTCTGGAGCATTAGGATAAACATGTGAATTGTTATCATCGCAATCCTCATAACTATAAAAACCATCTTCATCACTATCGTTATAAAAATATTTTTTGGCAAGGTCAAACGATTCTTTACCAATTTTAATTCCTATTTTTCTTCCAGGGATATCATCAATAGGTGGATGAATTCCTCCCCAAATTCTAGACAAGCTTGTTTGATCAGAAGCATCCCTATATGTTGCCCATTGTAATTTAATATCTTCAGAAGGTCCTTCTTCGAATACTAAAAATTCATTTTTAGGAGCATAAAACTCACCGATACCACCAGGAAAAAAAGGATCCCCTGTTATAAATGTTAAAACTTCAGCTGCAGCTCTTGAAAAAGTTGAATGCCCAGAAATGTATCCTGCAAAAGGAGGTGTTACAAAAGATGGTCTTTGATAAGGCCACCATTCTTTAGCTCTTATCCAACCTACACCAGCGTCATCAATTTTTGGATCTTGAATATAATTTGGTCCTCTCCATGCATACAATTTTATATCATTCAGAAATTCCATATTTGTGCCTACTAGAGGATCTTCTGGACCAATCAATTCTATATAATTTTCAATTAATGGAAATCCATGAGGATGATAATTAGGAAGTTCTGGATCTGTCGATTGGCCTTTTTCTGCCATATATCTTATTGCAGAAACTGGTCTAATGTAATCATAATATCCTTTAATACCCCATGCACTCACAGCACAGTCGTGAACTGCGCCCCCTAGTGTCAAATAACATTTTACATCCCATTCCAAATCATCCAAGATTTCACCTTTTCCTTCGAATTTCTTAATAATTTTTGGATGTGTATTCACATAATTTAATATAGTGAACCAATGCCCTGGGGGTGTTTCGGAACTTGGACCATCCGCCCAAAATTCTGCAAGAACTCTGGCATAATCTGATAACAGCACTTCATTTTTCTCATAAGGTAAGCCTGTCGCTGGATTTAATAAATGCCCTTGACTATGGTCTCCCCCATCAATAAGTTTGTAGAAAGATTTATAATCTTCAAAAGTAGAAGGAAGAGATCCATTATTCCCTTGATTTCCAGGGGAAATATCAATGACTTTATCATTTTCCAGACCTAATTGTGCAGACCATATTGCAACCATAGAAAAGCCCCATTTATAAGGATCATCGATACCCTTGCCTTCTTGTATTAGTGAAGGTGGACCAGGGTCATTGTAAACTTTATACATATTTCCATCCTTTTCATGAATTGTCAAATCATTTTCTGACAAAGCAAAAGGAACAACGTTTCCCCATTCTGGACCTAAAAAATCTGGAGTATTCAAAGGGATCACATTTCCACTTTGGTCAATAAATACATCTAAAGTTATCTGCTGCCATCTATTAGGATCCAATATATCAGGATTGCCTATTTGTTTTATTACTAAAGGATTATTAAATGGTAAATAATATGCATTTTCATATCCAAATTGCTCATTAGAACCATCTTGAAGTCCAAATGATATAATTCTATTAGCAATAAAATTGCCTAAAGCTGCAGGATCTCCACTTTGATAAGCAATAGAAGTGAAATTTGGATCGTATCCAAGTGCATTCATCAAAGAATCACTTTCAAGATATATTTTAAATGCCCCTGGAGACGTTAAAAACCGATGTCTAAGCAATCTAAACATGGCATAACTTATTGCTTTTTCTTGAGCTGATTTTACATCATCAGGAATAGGTATTCCTTCAAAATCAAATACAAAACCTGAAATATTATTGCCAAGGAAAAAGGGCTTTGCTTCAGAATCAAAAGCAGCCCATGCGTCATATATTGCGACTGAACTGTGAAACAAATTTCTAGCATGAACAGTAGGCCTAGCAAAGTCTGTTCGAATGCCATCTAGTAGAACTTCATTCCATTTCATAGCCACGGAATGTTGCGAATAACTACAATTAATAGTAAATATAATGAATAGAAAAATAAATTGATATCTGTACCTCATTAATTATAATTACATCAACAAATATAGTGAACAAAATCAAAAATTGAATTTACAAAAGTATTATTTATCTGAATTCAATCTAATTAAAACTTACAATGGTTTTTTTAAATTATAGAAACAAGTGGATTAATTAGAAATTTGAGTATTATCAAAATCCAAAATATCTATAAAATTGTGTAGTTTAGGTTCGAGAATACTAACAATATACTATGTAAGTTTGAGTTTAAAAATTACTAAAAAGGTAATTATAATAATAGAATTAATGGCTCAAAATTGAATCTGGTATAGAAATGCTCGATTTAAGATTAATAAAATCTAAGCCATCATAATTATACTTATCTCCAGTTGAGAGTTCAATGTAATCATTATGATCTGAATTTGGATAAAACCTTATTTCACCCTCTTTTATTTCTGCAATTGACTGCTTACCTTTAGTATTTAATTTAAAAATTGCACCGACACCAGTCAAACTAGTATTTTTTGTTTCTACTGTAAAAGGTTTATCCAAATTTTGAATTATTTCAAAATTCGCTTCTCCATTAAATTCAATAGCTCTTATTTTTGAATATTTATAGGATTGAAGTGTTTTAAAAAATGCACCTTTTTTAATTTCCACACTTGAACCATCATCAAGAATTAAATTCATGTCTTTTTCAGCATAGCTTATTTCTAGGTGTTTTAAAGGTGGCCAAAAGAAAAAATTTGACCCAATAATTATTAAAAGAGCAATTACTACTGAAGAAATATTTTTCCAATTTGTAATTTCATGAGCTGCAGATTGGTCCAAATTATTTTTTGACAACTTACCCTTTTTCGAACTATTTTTTTCTTGCTGAATTATTTTTTTCTTACGTTCAGCAAGGAAATCTTTAAATACGTCCCATTCCAAGCTAGTATCAAATTCGACATAACCTTCATTTCTTTTGGACTCTTCCCAAATCGTCTTAATGAAATTGAATTTGCTTTTATTAAACTCATTTAAGTTAATCCATTCTTCAATTTGAAAATGTAATGTGGTAGAATCTTTTTGTTCTAAATAGCTTATTATGTCTTTTAAATCCAACATCAAAAAAATTTCTTTAGAAACATTAGGTTAATCAGCATTTGAATGGGTGAAAAAAGAAGATTCTTTTAATTTGTCGCCTATTATTCCAAAGGCTCTTGCCATATTGTTTTCTACCTTTCGTATAGACAATTTTAATTCCGAAGCAATTTTTTCATAAGGATAGCCTTTTAACTGATGCAATTCAAAAATTAGTTTCATTTGAGGATTCAGCATTTTTATGCCTTTAACTATTTCTGATCTAATTATAATTGCATTTGCTTCTTCTTCGATACTTTTATATTCCGAAACTTCTAATCCTTTTTCCATTGACACAATGGAATCCAATTCAGGATGTATTGATATATATTCCATGGCGGAATTTTTCACATTTTGAAAGAGGTGACTTTTAATATCCGTAGTTATTTCATCCTTTTTTTCAAAAGTTTCTGCAAATGTTTGATATACAATTTCCTTAGCCACCTCATAGTCATGTATATGATAAAGGTATACTAAGTTTACAAGAGGATTAAAATATTCTCTGAATATATCCCGAAATTCCACCATATTTTTAAATGGAGCCTTCAATAGAAATTGCATTTATAGAAAATCAAATTTAGTCAATGCTATTATAATAAAAAATATTAGTTTAGAATATAAAAGAGTAATTTTCATAAAACACTATAATTTATCTGAACTTAATTATTTTGACAACAATGTGCTTATCAATAGATAAACCAAGATAATAAGTAAAAGAATGGCAAAAAATAAAGCAATATGAAAAAATGTTTGGAATGCGGAGAAACAGTAAAAGGTCGATCTGATAAAAGATTTTGTGGCGACTATTGTAGAAATTCATACAACAATCAACTGAACAGAGATCCTAACAATTATGCAAGAAGGATAAACCATATTCTTAGAAAAAATAGACGAATTCTTGCTGCATTGAATCCACATGGAAAGGCAAAAGTCCACCGAGATCAAATGTTCGAAATGGGTTTTAATTTTAATTATTTTACCAATAGATATGTTACCAAATCAGGAAATGATTATCATTTTGTATATGACTATGGATTTCTTGAGCTAGAAAATGACATGTTTGCCTTAGTATTCAAGCAGGAATATGTCAAATAAAAAAGACTTTTCGATATTGTCAAATACCAAAAAGTCTTCATCCCGTTCTCATTATTTCTTAAAATAAATATTTTATAAAAGTACTACTTACTTAAACTCTAATAACTATAAATAAGACAATTATATATAACCAAAAATAAATATAATAAATTAATTTAATATGTTATAGCATATTTTTTACTTTTTTTTCTTCATAATTTGAAAAACCATATATATTTGCAACATAATGAAGAGAAATAATTTAAATAACACAAATTGGTGGTGGCATTTTAAGGAATTTAGAATGTGCTGAGACTAATTTATTATTTATAAAAATATTAAAGTGACTTGCCACATTAGACGGCAAGTCACTTTTTTTTTAACCAAAAATTAATGGAAAAAATCAAGATAAAAGCTATCACGAAGACAATTTTTGCAGATTTAACAACTCCAGTTCAAGTTTTCATGAACTTAAGAAATAAATATGCAAAAGTTTTTCTTCTCGAAAGTTCAGAATATAATAAAAAGGAGAACAGTAGGTCATTTATCTGTTTCGAAAGCTTGCTTTCATTTTCAGCTGAAGGGTCAACCGTCAAACTAAAAGATTACAAAGGCAATACAAAACGGGAACAACTATCCAATGATAAAGTCCTCAAAGAATTAAAGACATGCTTTAATTTAATAGATTTTGAAGGTGACGAGGCATCAAGCCAGTATAATGGATTTTTTGGTTATTCAAGTTTTGATGCAGTGCAATATTTTGAGCAAATTGAATTCGATTCAACAAAAGATGAAAATTTAATTCCTGCATTAGCTTATGAATATTTCAGATTTATTATAGTCATTAATCATTTCAGCG
Source organism: Bacteroidota bacterium (assembly GCA_024642705.1). GTDB lineage: Bacteria > Bacteroidota > Bacteroidia > Chitinophagales > Saprospiraceae > Portibacter. The sequence goes on from JAHEAQ010000001.1 coordinate 225,182, forward strand.
ATAAAATGACATTAATTGAAAATGTGCCCGATGGGGAGAAATCAAAAATGGATGCCATCCAATCCCTTATAATGAATAGGCAAGCGGGGCTTGGCAAATTCAGAGCAGTAGGAAATGAATATTGCCCCATTGCACCTGAAGAATTTAAAAAGATGGTTGCTACAGGTAAAAATCATTGTCAGAGAGGGGATGTCTTCCAAGTTGTGTTTTCAAGAAGGTATTATCAAAAATTTACTGGTGATGAATTAAATGTATATCGGGCACTAAGAACTATTAATCCATCCCCATATTTATTCTTTTTCGATTTTGGAAACTATAGAATATTTGGCTCTTCGCCAGAAACCCATATAACTATAAATAAAGGAATTGCAGAAATCCATCCTATTGCGGGAACATTTAGAAGAACAGGCGATGATGCAAAAGATGCGCTGCTTGCAGAAAAATTATTAAAAGATGAAAAAGAAAATGCAGAGCATGTTATGCTAGTAGATCTTGCCAGAAATGATTTGAATAGAAAAGCCTTAGATGTTAAAGTAGAAAGTTATAAAATGGCTCAATTTTTCAGCCACGTTATCCATCTTACATCTATTGTAAAAGGGAAAGTACCTCCGAATTCAGATGCTTTAAATATTTATGCCGATAGTTTTCCTGCAGGAACTCTCAGCGGAGCTCCAAAATTTAGAGCAATGCAATTGATCAATGAAAATGAGCCACATTCAAGAAGTTTTTATGGAGGAGCGATAGGGTTTTTAGGTTTAAATGGTGATATAAATACTGCAATTATGATTAGAACCTTTCTTAGTAAAAATAATGAATTAATTTTTCAAGCTGGTTGCGGAATAGTTATTGATTCAAATGAAGAAAGCGAGCTTCAAGAAGTAGAAAACAAATTAGCAGCATTAAAAAGAGCACTTGTAATTGCCGAAAATATATAGCAAATGGGAAAAATTTTAATTTTAGATAATTATGATTCTTTCACTTATAATCTTTATCAATTAGTAAAAATGGTATCAAATGATGAAGTCGAAGTGCATAGAAATGACAAAATAAGTGTTGAAGATTGCGATAGATTTGACAAAATCATTCTATCGCCCGGACCAGGACTTCCTGAAGAGGCTGGTAATTTGAAAGAAATCATCAGAACTTACAGTGGTAAAAAACCAATATTTGGTGTTTGCTTAGGGCAGCAGGCAATTGGAGAAGTTTTTGGTGCAAGCTTAAAAAATCTTTCGAGAGTATACCACGGAATACGAACAGAATTCCATACTGTAGAACCTAAAGATGAAATTTTCAATCAAATTCCTGAAAGATTTTTTGCCGGTCGCTATCATTCTTGGGTAATAGATCGCGAGACATTACCTAGTTGTCTCAATGTCACATGCACAGATGAACATGGAGAAATTATGGCCATTGCACACAAGGAACATAAAACTCGAGCTGTACAGTTTCATCCAGAATCAGTAATGACTGATTTTGGAAAAGAAATGATGACTAATTTTTTAGCTTTATAAGTAAGATCAAATGAAATATACATTAGAAAAATTATATACTCACGAAGAATTAACGCGTAAAGAAGCCTATAATCTGATGATTGAAATTGCAGCTGAAAAATTCAATGAAGTGCAATTGGCTTCGCTCCTCACAGTATTTCGAATGAGGCCGATAAGCATGGAAGAATTTGCGGGTTTTAGATCAGCTTTGTTGTTTTTGATGATACAAATTGAATATGATAGAAATGAGATTATTGATATGTGTGGTACAGGAGGAGATGGGAAAAATACATTTAACATTTCGACTTTGGCCTCAATTATTGTTGCTGGAGCAGGATACAAAGTAGCGAAACACGGAAATGCAGCTATTTCTTCGGTTTGTGGCTCTTCAAATGTAATTGAAAGCTTGGGGTACAAATTCACTAATAATCCAGGAATCATTCAAAGTCAATTGGATAATTATAATTTAACATTCATGCATGCCCCGATGTTTCATTCTGCTTTAAAGCCATTGGGACCAGTAAGAAGAGGTCTTGGCGTTAAAACGTTTTTCAATATGATGGGCCCTTTGGTCAATCCAGCAAGGCCAAAAAACCAAATTGCAGGTGTCTATTCATTAGAACTCATGCCATTTTACAAGTTTATTATGGAAGAGGAAGAAATGAATTTCGGAATTATTCATGCCTTGGATGGTTATGATGAAATTTCACTTACAGGCACTACTAAAATGGTTACTGAAAATGGTGAGCAGATGCTTGATCCTGAAGATTTGGGGCAAAAAAGATTAGATGCTTCTGAAATTATTGGAGCAGATAATATAAAAGATTCGTCAGCCACTTTCTTAAAGATTCTTTCAGGTGATGGAACGGATGCTCAGAATAGTGTAGTCTTAATTAATGCAGCCATTGGGATTCAATGTTTTGATAGAAAAAAATCAATTTCTGATTGTTATGCAGAAGCTGAAGAATCCTTAAAAAGTAAAAAAGCAAAGCAAAATTTAGATAAATTATTGACATCAATTAATTATTGAAAAATGAATATACTAGACGAAATAGTAGCTCAAAAGAAGCAAGAGGTCCAACTAGACAAATCATTATATCCAATAAAATTATTGGAACAAAGTATTCATTTTTCAGCACCTTGCCTTTCCTTAAAAGATTACATTAAACGAAAAGACAAGTCAGGAATTATTGCTGAATTCAAAAGAAAGTCTCCTTCCAAAGGGGCAATAAATTTATATGCATCTCCTGAGCAAGTAAGTATTGGGTATATGCAAGCTGGAGCTTCGGCAATCTCAGTATTGACTGATTCTAAATTTTTTGGCGGCTCTAAAGAGGATTTAAAGATTGTACGAAAATACAATTATTGCCCGATACTTAGGAAAGAATTTATTGTTGATGAATACCAGATAATTGAAGCAAAATCTATTGGAGCAGATGCCATTCTCTTAATTGCAAGCATATTAAATGATGAAGAAATAAAAAGTTTTTCGACCCTTGCAAAATCATTAGGAATGCAGATTCTATTTGAAGTGCATGATAAAGAAGAACTTGAAAAATATATACCTGAGATGGATTTGATCGGAGTTAACAATAGAAATTTAAAAACTTTCAAAACTGATTATCGATATTCTTTAGATTTGTTGCCTTATTTACCAAAGGATTCAATTAAAATAAGTGAAAGTGGCATTAATGACCCACTTATTGTGAATGAATTGATTGATGCCGGATATGACGGATTCCTAATAGGTGAATATTTTATGGCGCATGGAAATCCAGGAGAAAACATTTTAAAATTTATCAAAAAAATTAATGAGATACGATCCTAAAATGATTTTAAAAGTTTGTGGAATGCGCGATATGGACAATATTTCACATTTAAGTGGTATTGGCGTTCGAATGATGGGTTTTATCTTTTATGATAAGTCAAAGCGTTTTATTGGTTTAGAAAATCGAAATGCGCTTTTTAATAATGTACCAAAAAATGTTAAAAAAGTTGGTGTTTTTGTAAACGAACCAATAGAGGCTCTGATCGAAAATGCTTCTCATTACCATCTCGATTACGTGCAATTACATGGAAACGAAAGTCCAGATTATTGTAAAGAAGTTCAAACCAAAATCAAAGTAATTAAAGCATTTAGAATAGATGAAAATTTTGATTTTAATCTACTTGAAGAATTTCAAAATTGCGAATATTTGTTGTTCGACGCAAAGGGGAAAGAATACGGAGGAAATGGTATAAAATTCGATTGGAGTGTACTAGAAAAATATAAAATGGAAACACCATTTATATTAAGTGGTGGAATAAAGTTGGAAGATGCTGACGATATATTATCAATTCAACATCCAAAAATGGCTGGAATAGATATAAATAGTGGTTTCGAAATCGAGCCAGGGCTTAAAAATATTGAAAAGATTAAATCATTTATAAGTTTATTAAGATGAGTTACGCAGTAGATGAAAAAGGATTTTATGGCGAATTCGGAGGAGCATTCATACCTGAAATGCTTTATCCCAATGTCGAAGAATTAAGAACAAAATATCTGGAGATTTCTTCACAACCAGAATTCATAAAAGAGTTTAACGATCTTTTAAGGTATTACGTAGGTCGTCCGACACCTTTGTATTTTGCAAAAAATCTTTCGTTAAAATATAACACCAAAATTTATTTGAAAAGAGAAGATCTGAATCATACTGGTGCTCATAAAGTTAACAATACAATTGGTCAAATTCTTCTTGCTGAGAGAATGGGCAAGAAAAGAATTATAGCCGAAACAGGAGCTGGACAACATGGGGTTGCAACTGCAACGGTTTGTGCTTTAAAGGGATTGCAATGCATTGTTTATATGGGTGAAGTAGATATTGCTAGACAAGCTCCCAATGTAGCAAGGATGAAGATGCTCGGTGCAGAAGTAAGGCCTGCAAAAAGTGGCAGCAAAACATTGAAAGATGCGACAAATGAAGCAATCAGAGATTGGATTGGCAATCCCGAGGATACATTTTATATTATCGGTTCAGTAGTTGGACCACATCCCTACCCAGATATGGTTGCTAGATTTCAATCAGTTATTTCAGAAGAAATCAAAAAACAACTCCAAGATCAAATTGGTAGAGAATACCCAGAATATTTGTTAGCCTGCGTGGGCGGAGGCTCTAATGCTGCAGGCACTTTCTATCATTATTTAGATGATTTGAGGGTGCAATTGTTCATGGCAGAAGCTGCAGGTCATGGAGTCGATACGGACAAATCAGCAGCGACAAGTATATTAGGCACTTCAGGCATTATTCATGGAAGTAGAACTTTATTAATGCAAACTGAAGATGGTCAAATTATTGAGCCCCATTCTATTTCTGCAGGTTTAGATTATCCTGGAATAGGGCCTTTGCACGCCCATTTATTAAAAATGGGAAGAGCAAAATCATTTCCTATTACAGATAAGGAAGCTGTAGATGCTTCTTTTATGTTATCAAGAATCGAAGGCATTATTCCAGCTTTGGAATCCGCACATGCACTTTCTATTTTAGAAAAATACACTTTTTCAAAAGACGAAGTGGTTGTTATTAATCTATCGGGCAGAGGAGATAAAGACCTGGATACTTACATGCAATATTTAGATAAATATTAATATAAAAAATGGAATTAAAATCAGAAAAATTCGAAAATATTTTCAGTGGCAAGAATCATTTATTGAGCATCTATATAACAGCTGGTTACCCAAAGTTAAATGATACTGTACCTACTTTAATTGCTTTGGAAAAATGTGGAATTGATTTTGTTGAAATAGGAATGCCTTATTCAGACCCTATGGCGGATGGAACAACCATACAGCAAAGCAGCGAAAAGGCAATTAAAAATGGAATGACTTTGAAAATTTTGTTTGCTCAGTTAACTGAAGCAAGAAAGCATGTTTCGATACCATTTGTATATATGGGATATCTGAATCAACTTATGCAATTTGGTCTCGAAAAATTCTGCATTGAATGTAATAAAGCAGAAATTGATGCCTTGATTATCCCAGATTTACCAATGGATGTGTATGAAAAAGAATATAAAGAACTATTTGATCGATATAAATTGGGTTTGAGTTTCCTAATAAGTCCTCAAAGTGGCGAAAAAAGAATAAAGCAGGCTGACAGGCTAAGTTTTCCATTTATTTACCAAGTTTCAAGCAATAGTATAACTGGTGCTAAATCTGAAATTAAAGATTCTCAAAAAGATTATTTCAAAAGAATTGATAAAATGAACTTAGACAAGCCAAAAATGATTGGTTTCGGAATATCTAATCGTGAAACTTACAATCAAGCAATTGAAAGAGCACAAGGAGCTATTATTGGGAGTGCATTTATCAAAGCAGTTACTGAACCTGGAATATTGGAAGAAAACATTGAGCGTTTTGTTAAAACCATAAGATAATGATTATTCAAATAGATAAAAATTGCACTGTTAATCAATTGGTAGACATCAATGCTGCCCTTGAAAATATTGGCTTTAAAGGAACGAAAATTAATACTCAGTTTGGCCAATATATTATTGCGATTGGAAAGAGAGAATTTGACATAAGGAAAATTGGGCGAATGCAGGGCATCGTTGATATTCATCGAGTTTCTGACGATTTCAAATTGGTTTCTTCAAAATGGAAAGTTGGCAAGACCAAAATAAAAATAGGAACAGACAATTGGGTTGGTGATGGACATTTTCAAATTATGGCGGGACCTTGTTCTATTGAATCTGAAGCACAAATCGATTCCACAATTGCACATTTATTAGCAAATAATGTGACTATTATGAGAGGCGGTGTTTACAAACCGAGAAGTTCACCTTATAGCTTTAGGGGACTTGGGCAAGAAGGGCTCAAAATATTTTATAAAAAATGCAAAGAACATAACATAAAAATAATTACTGAAGTCATGCAAGTTTCACAAATAGAACCCATGCATGATTATGTGGATATTTTTCAAGTAGGAGCAAGAAACTCTCAAAATTTCAATTTGCTTGATGAGTTAGGTAAAGTAGATAAACCCGTTTTATTAAAAAGAGGGATAAGCGGCACTATTGAAGAATTATTACAAGCTGCAGAATATATTTTTTCAAATGGTAATGAAAAAATAATGCTTTGTGAAAGAGGGATAAGAACTTTTGAAGGCGCTTATAGAAACACTATGGATCTAAATGCAATTAGTATATTAAAAGAAAAAACACATTTGCCAGTAATTGCTGATCCCTCTCACGGTATTGGAATCAGAAGATTTGTTCCTCAAATTGCATTAGCTTCAATTTTGGCAGGTGCTGATGGGTTGATTGTTGAAGTTCATGAAAATCCAGAAAAAGCATTTTCAGATGGACAACAGACATTAAGCTATAAAGAAGCGGAAGCATTATATAAAAATATTAATGCAACTTTAGAATTAAGAAAAAATCTATTGTAGTAATATTGCATGGATCAATAAACAAAAAAAGAGATATGAATAGTTTTGGCAAAATATTTAGATTAGAAATTTTTGGAGAATCTCATGGAGATGGCTGTGGAGTTCTTTTGGATGGAGTCCCTCCAGGAATTCCTTTGGTTGAATCAGATTTTTTACCAGATTTGAAAAGAAGACAAGCGGGAGCTAAAGGAACTACACCAAGGGTTGAATCTGACCTCCCTTATCTTAAAAGTGGGGTATTCAATGGCTTCACAACAGGTGCACCATTGTTGATTTTCTTTGAGAACAACAATACCAAATCAAAGGATTATTCTAATCTTGTGAGACAACCAAGGCCAGGACATTCAGATTTTGTTGCTTACAAAAAATACAAGGGTTACAATGACTATAGAGGTGGTGGTCATTTTTCAGGACGGTTAACATTAGCATTGGTTGCTGCGGGAGTAATTGCTAAAAAAATTGCTTCTCCTATTTCTTTTTCTGCAGCGTTAATAGAAGCTGGAGGAAATTCTAATATTGAGGAAGCTATAGATTGGGCTATTGAAAGTAAAAATTCAATTGGTGGAATAATTGAAAGTACAACAACAAATATTCCTATTGGATTGGGTGAACCATTTTTTGATTCTGTAGAATCTATTATTGCGCATTTGGTTTTTGCAATACCTGCAACCAAAGGAGTTGAATTTGGTTCTGGTTTTGCATCTGCAAAAATGACAGGTCTTGAACATAATGACAATATCCTTGACTCATCAGGAAAAACAGAAACAAATCATGCTGCTGGGATTAATGGAGGCATAACCAATGGAAATGATTTTTATTTTAGAGTTGCAATAAAACCAACTTCTAGCATTCACCAAGTTCAAAATACCGTAAATTTAGAAACAGGCAAAGTTGAAGAATTAATGATTGTTGGAAGGCATGATGTCTGTATAGCATTGCGAGCGCCCGTTGTTGTCGAAGCAATTACTGCCATAGCATTTGCGGATCTTTTTTTACAAAGTGAATCTGTCAGCTCATAAAACTAAATGAAAATTATTCCTATTCTATTTGTTCGCATGAGTTTTCAATAACTTATTAATTACTGGTAATTTTATGAGTTCTGGTATTGTCAGAAGCAGCCAAATAAAAAATACGACTATATAAATAGGGTCTGTATTTCCGCCAAGTCCAAAAAACCATATGATTACATGCCATATAGAATCCAATGAGAGCGAATCTTTATTGATCGTATATTCGAACCTATAACTTAGGTAAAGTGCCATGAATATGTAGAAAAGTAATAATCCTAATAAAATTTTAAAAAGCTTTCTTCGCCATGGAATCGGTGATGCAAAAAATAATGAAATTAGAAATATCGTAGGCACTAAAACTATCTCATGAGCATTTTGAAACAAAATAGCTTTAGGTTGGGTATTTTCTCTAAATTTCTTGTTCCACAGACTTTGTTCATACTTTCTTTCATCCCAAACTTTAAAAGTAATGCTCCAATGGTTTTTATTCTCTGGGGCCTCAGGAAGAAAATCTGCGAAAACATGAAAATTTATGATGTTATGAATTGGAAATTCTATAGTACAAAAATATATATTATGAAGCTGCCTTAGCTTTGTGCTACTAAAAATAATTATAAGCAGAGTAAAGATTACAAAGAACAGAACAAAAAAGCGTGTAACCATTTTACCCAAGCTCATCTGTCTTTGTTTTATCTAAATATGAAATTTTAAGCCAGTAAATCCATGCAAAAAGAGTAAGTACAATAAAAAATATCTGCCAAATATCCACATGAACTATTTCAAAAATAATTTCATTAGTGTATGCCCCAACAAAATATAAGCTTACTATTCGTATTATGTTCAGAACTGCCAAAAATGCAATCCCCAGAATGATACCCAGGATTTTCTTTTTATGTTGAGTTGGAAAAAATGCAATGGAAATGATAAATAAAATCATAGGTGCAATAGCATCGCATCCTTTTTTTACTTGCATTGAAAATTTATTCGATTGGATCAATTCGCCATTGCTTGTCGTATTCTGGCCAAATAAATTTAAAATTGAACTTGAAATGGATGAATACCCAGATAGAATTTTATTTGAAATTTGCTCAAACCATGATTGATTCGTCAAGATTATAAATAAAATTGAAAATGTGACTACCAATAAAACATAGATTATCATTGGTCGATTTCCCTTTCTTAGTTTTTCAATAAAAGTACTTTTGTTCTTTTTTTTATTTTTCTTCACCTTCTTCATTTTGAAGTATATGAATAAGATAAGCCAATAAAAGACCTGACAAAAGACCCCCAGGAATATCAGAATTTGTCATTTTATAATCAAAGAAATACATTGAAATTCCTAATGCCACTACTAATGCAAGCCATACTTTGAGCACAAGCGCAACGTATTTTTGCCTATGAAGACTGAACTCCATTCCAAATATCTGAAAATGATATACTTCTTTTTTTTTCAAGTTTGATATTTATTACTTAGTTAAAAGGTGCCAAATGCAAAACTAAAAAAAGAAATACTCTAATCCAATTTTATAGGAAAAACTCAAAAAAGTATAGTACTATTAATTAGTTAATTGAATTGTGAGATTTTAAGTTCACAATCAAAGTATTCCAATCTGAATATTCTGATAAATTAAATTATAAGCAAATTTGAACTTTGCCTAATCAAAAGGTTGAATTATACCTTTATTTCTTAAAAAATAATATCTCGATAAAGATGTACGATCTAAAAAGGCATTAAAAAAATTTGGCCCTAAAACTTTTACTTTAGCTAAAAGATTAAAATCTTAAAACATCAGGCAGAAATTTAGATGCTAAATCCTCATAATATGGTCTTAGTTCTTTCACATTGGGAGGAGTTGGAGATTTAGAATACAAATCATATTTATTAAATGTATCCACCCATTTAAACATTTCATGGTCGTGTTTTACCATCAAATGATCGTAAGCATTTTCTCTATGTTGCGAATAAAAACTGTGATATCTCAACATATATAATCCTTCTTCTGGTAGATAATCTTTCATGATATGATAGATATACTCATCATGCCCCCAAGACATTTCTACATTGTCTAAACCACAATTTTGAGTATAAATTCCCAACTTGCTATTATAAATCTCGTGCTTACTATCTGGATTCGCACTGAAATATTCTGGATAAACAATTTTATCTGAAAACTTACATCCAACTGGAAATGTATCTCCTACAACAGCCCATTGAGGCTCACCAAACAAACATAAAACTTTACCTAAATCGTGCAAAAATCCTGTAAGCACAAACCAATCAGGATGCCCATCAGCTCTTATAGCTTCTGAAGTTTGAAGCAAATGCTGAGTTTGATCTAAATCTGTATCAGGGTCGGAATCATCAACAAGTGTATTTAAAAATTCCACTGCATCCCAAAGTGTCATCTCCTTTTTCGTCAACGATAAGTATTGTTGTTTTTTTGCTTTTACGAAATCTAAAGTTTGAAATTCATGATTGATTTTATAAAATTCCCTCACAGTATCGCGCGCAGGAGCATCATAATTTCTAAATTCTTCTTTCGCTTTTTCTGTTTTTTCAGGATACCTTTTCAACACATCATCTTCCCACATTTCCATTACATCATGAGCAAGTTTTTTTTCATTTTTCGACAATTCCATTTGTTAATTTTTTCTGAGATGGATTAAATTTCAGTGCAATCTAGATTTAAAATTTAATTTAAATTTTTGATGATGCAAAATTAATCAAGAAAACTAAACTATAATAAAAAAAGAAATTTAAATTCTGCTGAAATCTATAAAAATAGAAATACTAATTGTTCGTTTCGGCTTTCATTTTAAAAACCAATTCTCCTCCTTTCATTAATTCATCATGTCTTATTTCCAAATTTGTCAAATTTGTATTGTTGAATTTGACCTCATCAATATATCTTCCGCTTCCTTGTTTGATAAATTTTAATTTTTTTCCATTGTTCAACTTGATATTTACCTCATCAAATAATGCATATCCTAATTCATAATTTGGATTTTGGTCTGTTCCTCCATTTAACTGAAAAATCCCTAATTTTAAAAGCACAGCCAATGAACCCATGAGGCCTTGATCTTCGTCCCCATTGTAGCCTGTATCTGGCGACAATCCACTGAATGCTTTTTCGATTATTTCTTTGGCCCAATATTGAGTCAAATCAGGTCTACCAAGTTTGTTGAAAATATATGCCGTTTGCATGGATGGTTGATTGCCATAATTAATTGGAATCCTTGCACGTTCAGGGTCTTCCCCTCGCTCGTGTGAATTTCCAGAAGTAAAACCCCTTTTTGCAGCAACTTCAAACTGTCCATTTAATTTTTCAGTTGCTTTAGCCTCTCCACCCATTAATTCTGCTAATCCTTTGATATCATGACCAACAAACCAAGTGGATTGAGCACCATTCGATTCATTAAAACCATTTTCATATTCATAAGGGTCAAATGGCTCTTTCCATTTTCCATCAATATCTTTAGGTCTTATCCATCCAGATTCATCGTCATAAACATTTTTATAATTCAAAGAACGTTGCATGAAATAATTGTAGTCCTCAACTTTGCCTAGAGCCTTTGCCATTTGTGCCAAGGTGAAATCTTGGTATGCATATTCTAAAGTTAAACTTGCACCGTCTTGGTGAAATCCAAATTTTCCTTCAGGTATTGGGTAAGGAACAAAACCAAGTTTCAAATAGTGTTCAAGTCCACCTCCAAGACTAGTGTTATGTTCATAACCTGCTTTTGCCATGATACCTAGTGACATATGATTTTTTTTCAATGCCTCGTACACTTCTTCTGGATCGCCAATTTCTATACCTTTTTGAAAAGCACTCACAATAAATGGTGTTGACGAAGCTCCTGTCATAACGTATGTATAATTCCCGCCAGATGGACCTCTTGGAACAAGACCACCATCTTTATAATAAAGCATCATGGATTGAACAAATTCTGAATAAATTTCAGGATAAACTAATCCCCAAAGTGTATTTATTGTCCATTGAGCACCCCAAAATGAATCCGAATTGTAATGATTGAACTTAGGTTTTCCTTCCTTATTTAATGGAATTTGGCCAATTCTAAATTCACTTTTTGTGTTATCCGGGTACGCGCCATTAAAATCGCTTATCGTTCTTCTTCCTTGCAATGCATGCCACAAATCAGTATAAAATCTTCTGGTCTGAATACTGTCATTAGTTTTTAATTCAATTCTCCCCAACCACTCATTCCATTCATTTCTAGATTCATTAACAATCTGCTGAAAATCCCATTCAGGCAATTCTTCAGAGATATTCAAACTCGCATTTTCGATCGAAGTATATGAAATTCCAACTTTCATTTTTGAAACTTCCTGACTTTTTTTAAATAATGCTAAAGCACTTTTAGGTGAAACAATTATACTGTCAATTTCTGAGTCAAATTTTATTACGAAAAAAACTTTAAAATCTTTCGGTCTCCGAATGGTTGGTCCATTAGTAATTTCTCCATGCAATGTATAATTGTCAACTTTAATTATCTTTCCATCTTTCATTTCTGAAGGTCCAAGGTTTCCAGATAATTGAAAAATTACCCCAGATTTTTGACCGGAAGGAAAATGATATTGATGAAAACCAACACGCTTGGTGCTTGTTAATTCAGCTTTAATGTTGAAGCGCTTTAATTCTACTTTGTGATATCCCACCTTTGCGATTTCTTCAGCATGATCAAATGGGGAATAATAATCATTTAATAAGGAGACGGCATCATTTTCAAAACTTACTGGCATCACTGAAACACCTCCTATCTGCCAACCGTGGATATGGCTAAAACCTTTAATAGTATCTGTATCATATATATATCCGCTTCCCCAATCTCCTTCTAATTGTGTATCCGGACTTAAATTAACCATTCCAAAAGGTCTGCTAGCAGAAGCGAAATAAATCCAGCGTGAATTTGCAGCATCAAGGAGTGGGTAAACTTGATCTACTAATGATAATTCGTCACTTTTATTAAAAGTAAATTCAGAAATACAATTTGACAAAATGAATATTGATAACAATACATAGGCTGTAAATACTATAGTTGAAATTTTTTCTGGCTTCATATTGCTATATATTATATTTTCGTAAAAATACTAGAAGATTTAATCTTTCCTAACAATCCAGCTTCTTTTGGGTGAGCACTGCTTAGAAACAACTCGAAAAAATCGAATTCTCCTCCATAAACTGGAATTTTTGCTTTTAGATTTGCTCCACAACTAACCAGAAGCTCAATAATTTCTATCAAGTTATATGGAACGACCTGCCTGTACAATTCCACAGCATTAGAAGCACAATAATGAATAAGTTGAGCTTGATGTCCAAATTGTGACGATTGATGAATAATATTTGGGTTATTTTTCAATATATATTTTAATTTGCTCATATCACCTAACAATAAAATATCAACTGCATTTTCAAATTCTTGATTTAAAATTCTATTCTTTGCTCTTGCTTCCTCAAAAGAATGAAATCCATGAACATTAGCTGCAATATTAAGAAAATCTTTTTCTGAATAACTTGCTGAAAAAATTACTTCAACTTTAGCACCTAAATAAGGTGGAAAATAATTACTAACTTCGATAGCCATTGCAGGATTTCTATTATTGAAACCAATTTCTATTTCTTTTGCATAAATCTTTAGTAAAGAATTTATTGATTTAAATTTATGTTTAACTGCAAGAAATTCTTTGTGCAAATCAGCAACCATTTTAATATCAGAATGATAATAAATTTTCATAAATTCATATTTAATAATAATTGACAAGAAAGTAAAAAAAATGTCTGACTTTCACTAAAAATGTTAAAACAGTTAAATTACTAATTAAAAAATCAGCCAAAAATCTGAATTGGGAATCTTTGATAAAATAAAACAAGTTGCATACTATTTCTCTGGTGGGGGCGCAAATTTACAGTTAATTGTTGACGATAGTTTTGTCCAAAAAGATGGGAAAGTTAAAGTAAACATTTTATGTCATGTAAATGAGCAGGATATATTAATTGACAAACTATATGTAGAAATTAAAGCTGCTGAGACCGTAAAATTTAGACAAAAGCATCCAAAACATGGTTCGATTAACGGCAATTCAACTTCCATAACATATGTTAACGAGATAATAGTCGATGAAAATTTTCGATTAGAAGCAAAAGGCGAGTATGAATGGAATGTAGAAATATTTATTCCCACAGGAATTGCTGGCACATACCGTGGAATTAATGCAAACCATGATTGGCAATTAAGGACCTGTATGTCAAAAAAAGGAAAAAATCCTGAAAGTGAATGGGTAATGTTTATAGTATAAAAAACGTAACCAAGTTCAAATTATACTAACTCAACCATTTTTCTGTTAACTTAACCAACCAAGTTTTTGTCTTGTCATATGGAGGCAGTAACAAATCAGAAGCGCTTAAGGATATAAATTGCTTTAATACCCCTCTTTGATTCACAAATTCTAGATATCCATAATAACCCATACTTTTACCAATTCCACTATTGTTAATTCCGCCAAAAGGAAGGTTAGAGTTAAACAAATGAATAATTGAATGATTAATTGCAGTTCCACCAGCTCTTGTATTACTCATTAAATAATTGATATTCTTCTTACTCTTACTATAAATATAGAGCGCCAAAGGTTTCTCAGCTTTTTCAATGATGCCTGGAACTTTTTGAATATCAGAAAACTCAATAATAGGTAATATTGGACCAAAGATTTCTTCTTTTAACAATAAAGCCTTTGAATCCAAATTAGAAACTATAGAAGGTTCTATGAAATTAGTGTTGGCATCCACTTTTCCTCCAAGTTCAAATTTTCCTCCATTTTCAATCGCATCTTTCAAATAATTATTCAATCTATCAAAGTGTCTGCGATTTACTATTCTTGTATAAGAATCAGATTCTGAAGGATTTTCAGTGAAAAATTGCTTTATATTCTCTTTGATTAATGTCAAAAGTTGGTTTTTTACACTTTCATGAACTATCAAATAATCTGGCGCTACGCAAATCTGACCTGAATTCATAAATTTTGACCAAACAATTCTTTTTGCAGCTATTTTTAAATTGGCAGTTTCATCGACTATGACTGGGGACTTTCCTCCTAATTCTAAAGTTACAGAAGTTAAGTGTTTTGAAGCAGCTTTCATTACTATTTTGCCGATAGCTGGTGCTCCAGTGAAATGAATATGATTAAAAGGTAATTCTAGTAAATCTGAAGAAGTTTTCACTCCACCTTGAACCAAGGCAACTTCTTTTTCATCGAAAGTTTCATTGATTATTTTCTGCAAAAGTGCTGAAGTATGGGGTGTAATTTCAGAAGGCTTGAGCATTGCAGGACATCCAGCAGCAATAGCGCTAACTAATGGCACAAGGGTTAAAAAAACAGGGAAATTCCATGGAGCAATTATTAAGCTGACGCCCTTTGGCTCATTGATAATTTTCGAACTTGAACCCAATAAAGATAATGGAGTTTTCACACTTCTATTTCTTGTCCAACTTGTTAAGTTTCTTTTTGCATGTTTAATTTCAGAAATCAAAGGTAAAATTTCAGAGGCATCAACTTCTAAAGAGGGTTTTTTAAAATCTGCGTAGAGTGCGTCTCTTAATGCTTGCCTATTATTTTCTATTGCTTTTTGTAAAAGTGTTAATCGATCATATCTTTTTTTTATGGGTTCATTGCCATAAATGATTTGATTAGATTTTTGTAAATTAAAAATTCTTTCCAATTCAATTGTGGCGGTATCCATTATATTTTTTGTGGCGGTATCCATAACTTTTAAATATTTCAAATTTAACAAGAATCAAAGATAATAGTTTTCTACTTAACTTCACAAGGCACAGAACAAATAATTAAATATATTATAAATAAAATAACATATTTTTCAATTTATCTTAAAATAAATAACAAATTAATTATTGCATATGCAATAATTGCGGTCATAAGTAATTGATTTTTAGTTATTAATGGTTAAAATAAAGCTATTTTTATTTTATTATTCGAAAATAAAGGATATGTTTGCCCCGTAATGATAAATAACACATTAAATAATAGCTTCTGTTTCTTCTTTTACTTTTACGGAAAAAAGTAGGAATAGAACTTCGTTGCATTTAATGCCCAAAATATAAAGGAGTTCTTAGCAGAACTCCTTTTTTAGTTTTTGGAAATTGAACCATTATCAAAATTTGAAAATAGTAAAAAAACAAAGTCCAATATTCATGGCTTTTTAAATATGGATGATAAAAATAAATTAAAAGTAGTTATACAAGGTGTCCCTGGATCCTTTCATGAGATTGCTGCGCGTCACTATTTTAAAGACAATAATGTCGAACTTGTTCCCGCAATGGATTTCAGAACTTTAATTCAAAAATCTGAAGATGAAAAAGTTTCAGATTTTGCGGTGATGGCCATTGAAAATACTATAGCTGGTTCTTTATTAGATAATTACATTTTATTAAAAGAATCTAATCTTACAATAGTGGGAGAAGTTCTATTGAGGATTAAACACAATTTGCTCGTTATTCCTGGTACTAATATTGAAGATTTAAAGCAAGTTAATTCCCATCCTATGGCGATTTTGCAATGCAGGGAATTCTTTTACAATTATCCAAATATAAAATTGGTAGAATCAGATGATACTGCTGCAAGTGCAATAACTGTTAAAGAAAAAGGAAACCCAAAATTTGCAGCAATTGCCAGTTCACTTGCTGCACAGCAAATTGGACTGGAAATACTAGCACCTGAGATTGAAACCAATCATCGAAATTATACTAGGTTTTTAGTTTTAGAAAGAAAAAATGGTCACCAATTTAAAAAACACCATGTAAAAGTTTCTGTTTCTTTCGCTTTGGAACACCAGGTTGGTAGCTTAAGTACGGTATTGAATAATCTAACGAAGAATAATACCAACCTTACCAAAATTCAATCCATGCCAATTATTGGAAAAGAATGGCAATATTATTTCTTTGTTGACTTTATTATAAACGGTTTAGGTGATTTTGAGACCATTATAAATGATTTAAGGAATGACACCTCTGAATTACATATTTTAGGTACATACGAAAAAGGTGATTACTATGATAGTTAGTAAAGCAAAAAGATTAGAACATGTAGAAGAATACTACTTTTCTCATAAGTTACGAGAAATTGCACAAATGAATGCAAATGGTAAGAATGTAATAAACCTTGGTATAGGAAAACCTGATTTACCACCTCCAGCATCAGCAATTAATAGACTTAATTCTGCAGCTCTTAATGATTCTAGCCACGGATACCAATCCTACAATGGAATTCCTGAATTGAGAATGGCTTTTAGCAATTGGTACAAACAATATTATCAGACTGATTTAAATCCAGAATCAGAAATTTTGCCTTTAATTGGAAGTAAAGAAGGTATTATGCACATCACTATGAGTTTTTTAGAGTCAGGTGATGAAGTGTTAATCCCAAATCCTGGTTACCCTGCATACAGTTCTGCCGCAAATCTAAGTGGAGCTACCACGATATATTATAACTTAACTGCTGAAAATGATTGGCTTCCAAATTTTGAAGAACTGGAAGAAATGGACTTAAGTAAGGTCAAACTAATGTGGATCAATTATCCGCACATGCCCACAGGTGCCCGAGGAAATATTGATGTTTTTGTGAAACTTATCAACTTCTGCAAATCAAACAAAATCTTGCTTTGTCATGACAACCCTTATTCATTTATATTAAATGAAATCCCGTTTAGTATTCTTAGTATTGAAGGTGCAAAAGAATGCACCCTTGAATTGAATTCACTTAGCAAATCCCATAATATGTCTGGATGGAGAGTGGGTATGGTGGGAGGAAAGAAAGATTATATTGATACTATTATGCAATTCAAAAGCAACATGGATTCTGGCATGTTCAAAGCAGTCCAAGAAGGTGCAATAGAAGCTTTAAATATCGAAGAAAATTGGTACAGAAATTTATTTGATATCTACACTGAAAGAAAAAAAGAAGCAGAAAAAATTATCCGTCTTCTAGAGTGTGAATACATTGATAATCAAAGTGGCATGTTTCTTTGGGCTAAAATTAATGAGGGATATAATAATTCAAAGGAATTGGCCGACCATATACTTTATGGATGTAATGTGTTCATCACACCAGGAAGCATTTTTGGTAGCAATGGCGATCAATATATAAGAATTTCTTTGTGCCAGCCAGTAGAATTGATTGCTACGGCAAAAGAAAGAATAAAAATATTTGTTGAAAATGCAGCCCAAAGCAAATTTTCACAAAAAGTAGTATAAATGAGAACAGCGATAATAGGTCTTGGATTAATTGGAGGTTCGTTTGCAAAAAGCTTAAAAGAAAATGGCATATCTACCCATATTATCGGTGTGGATGCATCGTCAGAGCATTGTGAAATTGCAATGAAACTTGGAATTGTAGACCAAATATTGGATTTAGAGGAAGCGGTTTCAAACAGCGATCTGATTGTTGTTGCAACACCTGTTAATACTATTTCTACAATTGTAAACAAAGTTTTAGACCTTGTTGAAAATCAAACAGTTATTGATGTTGGATCTACAAAACTTGAAATTACTCAGGGAGTAAAAGATCATCCAAAAAGAAATCATTATGTAGCGACACATCCTATGGCAGGAACTGAATTTTCAGGTCCTACCGCCGCAATTTCAAAATTATTTGAAGGAAAATATGTAGTCTTATGTAATGCTGAAGAGAGTGATTATGGCAAATTTGAATTTGTGAAAAATATTTATGAAAAGCTTGGCATGAAGCCTTTGTTCCAAGATGCAAAATCCCACGACACACACGTGGCCTACGTATCTCATATTTCTCATATCAGTTCATTTGCATTAGCCATCACTGTATTGAACAAAGAAGAAGACGAAGATAAAATATTCGAATTGGCAAGTACAGGATTTAGTAGTACTGTCCGGTTGGCCAAAAGTTCCCCAGAGACTTGGGTTCCAATTTTTGAACAGAATAGAGATAACGTATTGGAAGTTCTTGACGAGCACATAAATGTATTATCAAACTTCAGAAGTTTTTTAATAAAAAAGAATTATAAAGAATTTCACAAAATGATTTGTGAAGCAAATAAAATAAAAAAAATACTTAAATAAATATTTGATTATGCAAATGAAATTAGAAAATGTCTTTGGAGCTGAAAAACAAAGACCGTATATTATAGCTGGCCCATGCAGTGCTGAAACAGAAGCTCAAGTACTTGCAATAGCTCATGAACTGAAAGAACAAGACATTGATCTATATAGAGCTGGGATATGGAAGCCAAGAACAAAACCAGGATCATTTGAAGGGGTTGGTGCTTTAGGATTAAAATGGTTAAGAAGAGTTAAAGAAGAAACAGGATTGAAAGTTACTACTGAGGTAGCTAACAGAGTACATGTGGATGAATGTTTATATCATGATATTGATGTTCTTTGGATTGGCGCCAGAACTACTGTGAATCCTTTTTCTGTTCAAGAAATAGCAGATGCTTTGAAAGGTGTTGATATTCCAGTAATGGTGAAAAATCCAATAAATGCAGATTTAGCCCTTTGGATTGGGGGAATCGAAAGACTTTACAAAGCTGGAATTACAAAAATAGCAGCAATCCATAGAGGTTTTTCTTCTTTTGGTGAAACAAACTACAGAAATGCGCCTACTTGGCAGATTCCAATCGAATTGAAAAGACAATTTCCAGATCTAACCATAATAAACGACAATAGTCATATCTGTGGCAGGAGAGATATTCTTAAAGAAATTGCTCAAGTAGCTATGGATTTGAATTTTGATGGAATAATGACAGAAGTTCACAATGATCCGGATAATGCTTGGAGCGATGCCGCACAACAAATTACTCCTAAAGTATTTCACGAATTGGTCCAGAGTTTGGTCATCAGAGAAAGTCAGGATTTAGATATAAAACACTCAGATCTTTCTTCAATAAGATCAAAAATTGATGTACTTGACGATGAATTGTTAAGAATTCTTTCTGATAGAATGAAATTATCTGAAGAAATAGGAAAATATAAAAAAGCACATAATATTTCTATTCTTCAACCAGGGAGATGGAATGAGATTATTGAAAAATCAGAACAAAAGGCCAAAAAAACCAATTTGAGCTTAAGTTTTGTTTCTGAATTATTCAGAGCTGTGCACCAAGAGTCAATCAATCACCAAGAGGAAATATTAAGTAAAAACGATTAAAATATAAGTGCAAAAAACCTTCTGATTAGAAATTTTCAGAAGGTTTTTTCTTTATTTGGTAGCCCAAATCCAAATTCATTCTATTTTTTACCCTAAAATGACAATTTTTAGAGGGAAACACTCCACTTCTTTCCTTAATGATTCGTTTATTTGTGTTCATTTTATCAATTAAGTATTAGAAACATGAAGATTCAATTCCTATCAGTTTTATTATTCGTATTTATTTCATTATCAGCGATAGGTCAAGAAAGCCACCTAGCAAATATTAAAAAACTCACTTTTGGTGGAGATAATGCAGAAGCTTATTTTTCTCCTGATGGATCAAAATTAACAATGCAGGTGACTAATCCAGAAATAGGAGCAGAATGTGATCAAATATATTTATTGAATCTTAATGATGATTCTTTTACTAACGAGGATTTGAAATTGGTATCAACAGGGTTTGGAAGAACAACTTGTTCTTTTTTTATGCCTGATGGTAAACATATAATTTATGCTTCTACTCACGAATCTGAAAAAGCATGTCCTCCGCCACCAGCACCTAGAGCAGACGGAAAATATGTTTGGGCTATATTCCCAGACTTTGATATTTACATGGCAGATCTAAACGGAAATATAGTTAAGAAATTAACTGATTCACCCCGATATGATGCAGAAGCTGTGGTTTCTCCTGACGGAAAGAAAATTGCTTTTACAAGTATACGTACTGGCGATCTTGAGATATACGTAATGGACATTGATGGAAGCAATCTAAAACAAATCACTTCAGAATTAGGATATGATGGGGGAGCTTTTTTTTCACATGATAGCAAAAAACTTGTTTTTAGATCTTCACGACCAAAAACAGACAAAGAAATTTCAGAATACAAAGCATTGCTTGCAGAAAATCTTGTTACTCCGACAGAAATGGAATTGTACACCGTTAATATTGATGGTACAAATCTAAAGCAATTAACAAAATTGGGAAAAGCCAATTGGGCTCCTTATTTCCATCCTTCCGACCAAAAAATTATTTTTGCCTCCAATCATCATTCTACAAGAGGTTATGATTTTCAATTGTACATGATTGATATTGATGGTACAAATCTTGAACAAATTACATACGAAAGCGAATTCAACGCATTTCCTATGTTTTCTCCTGATGGCAAAAAATTAGTGTTCAGCAGCAATAGGATGCAAGAGAAAAGCCGAGAAACCAATGTATATATAGCGGATTGGGTAGAAGGGGACAGAACCAATTTAGTAAATAAAGAAAATCTAAAAAAACACAATACATTTTTAGCCTCAGACAAACTTGAAGGAAGGTTAACTGGATCAAAAGGCGAAAGGAAAGCAGCTAAATATATTGAGAAAGAATTTAAGAAACTAGGTTTACAACCATATATAGGAAATTCATTTGGTCAAAAATTTGATTACACTGTTAAGCTTAATCCTCACAGCGATTCTGAAAATATTTCTAATTCTGGAACCAATGTAATTGGATATTTAGATAACCATGCAAAAAAATCCATCATTATTGGAGCTCATTACGATCATTTAGGAAGAAATGAACACCACAATTCAACACTTCCTAATTCAGAAGGGAAGATACATAATGGGGCCGATGATAATGCTTCCGGCGTCTCAGCAGTGCTTGAATTGGCAAGAATATTCTCGCAAAATAATGCCATTGAAGACGCCAATTTTATTTTCGCATTATTTTCAGGAGAAGAGGATGGTCTGATTGGATCCAAAAAGCTTGCAGAAGAAATACCTTTCCAAAAGATACCAGTTACAGCCATGATTAATATGGACATGATAGGACGTTTGGATAAAAATAAAGCACTTACAGTAGGCGGAATAGGCACAAGTCCATTGTTTGGTGATATAGTAAATAGGTACAAGCCTGCGGGATTCAATCTTGCTATAGATAGTTCAGGAACTGGACCAAGTGATCATACTTCATTTTATCTAAAAGATATACCAGTACTTTTTTTCTTTACAGGAACGCACGAAGATTATCATAAACCTTCAGATGATACAGATAGAATAAATTTCGAAGGCCAAAAAAATATTGTAAAATATGTTAAAGGCGTTGCTGACGAATTGAGTTTGTTAGAGAAGATTCCATTCGAAAAAACTAAATCATCTAATCCTAGATCTGTAGCAGCTTATAAAGTTACACTTGGTATAATGCCAAATTATGCCGGTGAAAATTCAGATGGCTTGATCGTTGATGGCGTTATGGAAGGTAGACCTGGTGAAAAAGCTGGATTAAAACAAGGAGATATCATAACTCAAATTGGCGACTGCCCTGTAAAAGAGGTTTATTCTTATATGGAATGTCTTGCAAAGATAAATGCTGGCGACACCTTGAAAGTAAAGTTTATTCGAAATGGAAAAGAGATGATAGGAGAAGCTACTTTTTAAAAAATAGTGCTTTAATCAATCAAAAGCCTTCGTACCAGACTTTGTCAGGTTTACTAGTCCATTGATTATCTTTTATTCGAAATCTGAAAGGCCAATTGGAGCTTTCACCGGCTGTACTCATTCCAACTCTTGGGCCTATTACAATTTCATCTGCTTTGCATTGAGGGAGGCCTTCTTCTAACCAAATTCCGTCAGGAATAGTAAGATCGGTTCCATTTAGATTTTTGTTAATTCCCATGGCAATGCTGAATTTTCCTGGTCCGTTTGTCAGCTTATGTGCTGGCGACATAATTCCTCTACGGCCAATCATTATGTCCACACCTTCAATTGGTTGGACTGCTCTAATCAAAATACAATGAGGGATTCCTTCAGGAGCTGTGATAATATTAAACAAATGAAATGTGCCATAAATAATATATACATATGCCGTTCCAGCTTGGCTAAACATAGTTGCTGTTCTTGGAGTCAACTTATTCATGTAGGCATGGCTAGCTTTATCTTCTGGGGCTTTATATGCTTCCGTCTCTACTATATATCCTGAACAATAATTTCCTTCAATATTAGTGCAAAGTTTTTTGCCCAATAACGATTTACTGATTTCTAAAATATTGATACTTTCGTAAAAATCTCTATTTAGAATCATTTATCTCCTTTTACTGTAATTCGGTGCTTCTTTAGTGATAGTTATATTGTGTGGGTGGCTTTCAATAATTCCTGCATTGGTAATTTTTGAAAATTGAGCTTGCTGAAGCGTTTCAATATTGCTTGCTCCACAGTATCCCATTCCAGCTCTTAATCCTCCAATATATTGAATCATTACTTCTTCTAAGTTTCCTTTAAATGCTACTCGACCTTCAATTCCTTCAGGTACCAATTTTTTTATATCATCTTCCACATCTTGAAAATATCTATCTTTTGAGCCAAGCTCCATAGCACCTAATGAACCCATCCCTCTGTATATTTTAAATTTTCTACCCTCAAAAATTACAGTTTCGCCAGGTGCTTCTTCAACTCCAGCAAATAATGAACCTCCCATAATCGTACTCGCTCCTGCAACAATAGCTTTTGCAATATCACCTGTGTACCGAATTCCCCCATCCCCTATTATTGGAACTCCAGTCCCTTTAATAGCTTCGGCAGCGTTATAAATTGCCGATAGTTGCGGCACACCTACTCCTGCTACAATTCTGGTAGTACAAATACTTCCTGGACCAACACCAACTTTAACGCCATCAGCACCTGCATCAACTAATGCTTTTGCACCTGCACCTGTCGCTACATTACCTCCAATTACTTGAAGGTGTTTATACATTTTTTTTACCTCTTTGACTGCATCCAAAACACCTTGCGAATGTCCATGTGCAGTATCA
Organism: Bacteroidota bacterium; assembly: GCA_024642705.1. GTDB lineage: Bacteria > Bacteroidota > Bacteroidia > Chitinophagales > Saprospiraceae > Portibacter. Next base: position 249,095 of record JAHEAQ010000001.1, read on the forward strand.
ATCGTAATACAATCCACGCTAACACTTTGTAAAGCCTGTATGCGATCGTGCATGTCTTTTGTGACGCCAACGGCAGCACCAACCATCAATCTTCCAAATGTATCTTTGCATGAATTTGGATAATCAGTGAGCTTTAAAATATCTTTGTAGGTAATTAAACCCATAAGAATGCTATTCCCATCAACAACGGGTAATTTTTCAATCTTATATTGTTGTAAAATATCTTTAGCTTGATCTAATGTTGTTCCTACTGGAGCTGTGATCAGATTTTCTTTGGTCATGATTTCACTGACCTTTTTTTTCATATTCTTTTCAAATCTCAAATCCCGATTCGTAAGAATTCCCACCAACCTTTGATCGTCATTCACAATTGGAATACCACCAATCTTATAAGTTTCCATTAATTTGTGGGCTTCGGCAATTTTGGCTTCTGGTCCAAGTGTTACAGGATCAATGATCATCCCGCTTTCAGACCGTTTAACTTTTCTTACTTGATCCATTTGAGCTTCAATACTCATATTTTTATGGACCATACCAATGCCTCCTTGACGTGCAATGGCAATAGCTAATTTATACTCTGTAACCGTATCCATTGCGGCGGATATGATGGGCACATTAATTGTTAATTCTCGCGTGAGCTTTGTTTTTATATCAACATCTCTGGGAAGAACTTCAGAGTATGCAGGAATGAGGAGAACGTCATCAAATGTTAAGCTTTCCTGCAAAAACTTAGTGTTAAAATCATTTATTTCCATGCGCAAAGATATTCAATAGATTTTTTTATAAAACTAATTCTTATAAAAAATTTTAATTTCTTTGTTTTACATTGTTTATTAAATAAAAAAGATCCACATGATTGAAGTCTTCGATGACAATTATTTTATGCAACAAGCAATAAATGAAGCTCAATTGGCACTTGAAAAAGGTGAAGTTCCCGTCGGAGCTGTAATTGTAAGCCAAAAAAGAATCATAGCAAGGGCACATAACCAAACCGAGATTTTAAATGATGTAACAGCTCATGCAGAAATGTTGGCGATTACTTCAGCAAGTTCATATTTAGGTGCAAAATACTTAACAGATTGCACAATGTACATTACACTTGAACCTTGTGTGATGTGCGCCGGTGCATTAAGATGGGCACAACTTAGCAAATTGGTTTATGGAGCAAGCGATGAAAAAAGTGGTTTTATGAGAATTGGAAAAGAATTGCTTCACCCCAAAACTACCATTGCATTTGGCATTAAAAACGAGGAATGTGCTTCCTTAATGAGTGATTTCTTTTTGGCAAAGAGAAAATAGAAAGTTCAGTCTTTGTTACAATGCATCTGCTTGTAATATGTGCAAATAAAAAATATCAAGCCAAATAAACTTTTTATGTCCTATCTTCATTAATAATTTATAATTAATGGAAAAGAAATATGGCAGAAACAAGTTTTTGGAATGGCTCCGAAATATACCTTTGTGATTTAGAATTAGCCCAAGCATTTCATATGGCAAGAACCTTGGGTATGCCTTTATTAATAGAAGGCGAACCAGGAACTGGAAAAACAGAATTACCTCTTCAATATGCCAAAGATAAAAATTTGGAATTATTTGTTTTCCCCGTAGGTTCGAAAAGCAATGTGGATCAATTTGTCGCAAGATTTGATCATGTAAAATACTTGCGGGATTCTCAAATTGAGGTATTGAATGCCCAAAGAGAAGAGAAAGGCTTGCAAAACAATTTAAGTACAGGAGGAAGATCTACAGAACTTTTAGATGATTATGTAATTCTTGGACCTGCAGCTCAAGCATTTAATTCACCCAATTCTGTGCTTTTAATTGATGAAATAGACAAAGCTCCACGAGAGTTCCCAAATGATTTGTTGTATGCACTGAGCCATAGAAAATTTATTATGCCAGAATCAGGTAAAATAATTGAAATAAGCGAAGAGCAAATGCCTGCCATTGTAATTACAAGCAATCGAGAACAAGAATTACCAACAGCATTCAAAGGTCGTTGTATCTATCATTATATACAATTTCCAGAACCAGAAACGATGAATGAAATAGTTCTTAAACATTATCCTGAATCTGACGAAGAAATAGTAAAAGTTGCCATTGATATATTTTATCATCTAAGAAGATTGGGATTGGAAAGGGCTCCTTCAACAAGAGAATTGTTAAATTGGCTAAAATACATTCAACAATTTTCCAAAAAAGAAGCTTTAGAAAGAATTAACAACCTTTCTGGAATAGGTGCTTTGATTAAGACACAATCAGATATTGAAAAAGTGCAAAGGAAATTATTCAATTCTTCAACCGATGACTACGGAAGAAGATCAAATTTTAACTAATTATGTTTCCTGAACTCCCAGCAAAATTTAAATCCTACGGCTTACCTGCTGACGTGAGAACATTACTTTTGCTTAGGAAAGCAATGGAAAAAGGACTTATTCATACACTCGGAGATATTTATTTGGTTCTAAAAGCAATTGTTGTAAAGGATCCGAAAATGATAGGACCTTTTACGAGAGCTTATTATGATTACTTTTTGAGTATTGAAATCAATAGGGGTGAAACCTTAGATGAAGCAATTAAAAGATCATTGAGCTTTGAAAATTGGAAGGAAAAATTTCTTCTGGAACATCCAGATTATGACGAGAAAAATATTAAAGATTTGATTTCAAAGTATCTGGATGAAGTGCATATCACAACTTATGACATCAAACAAATTATTGATGGGAAAGAAATTCTTGAAAAAGATGATCCAGAGATGGAGGATCAAGGCGAAGGAGGATCTGAAAATTCATCTCATTTGGAAAAAGCAGCTGATTATTCGGGTATTGACCTTGATGAATTAATCCGAAGAATGGAAAAAGTTAAAGACAAACAATCCAAAAATCATGGAGGTGGCAGTCACTGGATTGGTAAAGGTGGGATTTCTCCATACGGACATAGTGGAGCTGCCAAAGGTGGCATCAGAGTTGGAGGTGCTGGAGGTGGAAAAATGGCTCGAAAAGTAATTGGAGATAAGCGGTATTATCCTGTGGACATGAATGCTCAGATTAAAGATGACAATATTGATGCTACATTGGCCTCCTTGAAAGGGGTAATTGAAGAAAGTGCAGAAATTCAATTGGATGTTCCAAAGACAATTAAAGATGGCCTGAAAAGAGGAGGTTTATTTCTCCCAGAAATGAAAGATGTTATTTCCGAAAAAATGCAAATTTTATTGCTTATCGATAATGGCGGTTATTCAATGGATCCTTACATATATGCAGTTACGAAATTGTTTAAAAAAATGAAAACAAGGTTCGCCCATGATCTTGAAGTATATTATTTTCATAATACAATTTATGGAAGGCTTTATTCAGATGAAAGAAGAACTAAGGCTGTATCAATAGATACTTTTATTCAAAAAGATAAAAATTATAAAGTTTTTATTGTAGGGGATGCCGCTATGGCTCCATATGAATTAACTCAAGGAAGTGTTGAAAATTGGTTGCTAATTAAAGAAAAATTTAAAAAATGTGCTTGGTTAAATCCTGATCCAGAACGATCATGGAGAGGAACTCAAACCACCGTTTATTTACGAAATTTATTTGAAATGTATCCGCTAACTCCTGCAGGGGTTGAATTAGCAGTACGCGAAATGAATAAAAAAACTGTCCTTTAGATATTTTTAATTCAATCTAAGTCCAAAATATATAAGAGTTGAATGTTTGGTAAATGCTAATTCCATTTAAAAGCGAAGTAAGAACAAGGTTCATCGGTTGAATTACTAATTCCATGACGTAATTGTGATTCAATATAATAAAAATCGCCTGCTGTGGCTTCATATTTTTCATCCTCAATAACCATTTCTGAATGACCTGAAATCATTAGAATAACCTCTGTTTCAACATGCTGATGTGGTAAATGACTTGGACCTTTGGTATTCAATTTAGTGATGTGCATTTCAAATCTTTCACACATTGCGGTCTGACGATCAAAAAATGCAATTCCTCCTCCTCGTGCACTGGGTTTGAAGATCAGATCCTCTTTTTTCAAAATTATGGATCCTCCGGCAGCTATCCCTCTTTCTAAATTCATTTGTTTTTTTGATCTATATTTCATATCTATATAACTCACAGGAGTATTACTTGCATTTTCAATCACAAATTTTTGCCCCGGTATAATCAAAATAATTCCTTCAGGTTGCAGAATTATACTTTCATTTTCAATCGTTATTTTCAAAGAACCAGATCTTACAATGAACAATTCTTCCATATCCAAATTGACATTCTCTTGACCTAAATTTACATCGTCAAATAACGTTCGAAGTTGAATATCTAAAAATTCAAGATGAGTTGATTTTCCTTTCAAAAACGAAAAAGTTTCACTTCCTTCATCCTTTTTAGCTTTATTTTCCTCATAACTATATACTCCAGAACGCACAGGAAGGTATTGAGCATAAGAACTAATAGTTATAAAATATAAAACACTAAATATGATTACTCTCATAAATTTAAAATGACTAAAATTATTTTTTATTATCTGGAACTTCTTAATTTATAATTCATTCTACTTCTAAATATACCCAATAAAATAAAATAAAGCGTTAAAATTTAAACTCATACTTCAATTAGATATTTTCCGATTATAAGTTATTATTTTTAAAACTTTTCAAACAAAATTTTATTTATACTCTAAAAAAAATGAAAATGATTCCAATTGCTTTCAGTTTATTATTACTTTTTTCATGTGTGCCGGATCAGAAAACTCATACCGATGATGACGACACACTAAGCATAAGCTACCTTGCTTTAGGAGATAGCTATACAATCGGCGAAAGTGTACAAGAGGAAGAGCGATTTCCATATCTATTAATTCATTCAGATTTTGTAAAACCGCATACCATTAAGGATTATAAAGTCATTGCAAAAACCGGGTGGACTACAAGAAATTTATTGGATGCAATGGATAAAGAAGATCTTAAAATCAATCAATTTGATTTTATCACCTTATTAATTGGTGTAAACAATCAGTATCAAGGAAAACCATTCCTAGAATATGAAGAAGAACTACGTGAATTATTTGAAAGAGCAATTTATCTTCTTAATGGAAACGCTGACAAATTAATTGTTGTTTCTATTCCAGATTACAGCGTAACTCCTTTTGCCTCTTCACGAGATACGGTTAGAATTGCTTCAGAAATTAAAAAATACAACGATTTCAAAAAAGAATTGGCAGAATCCTTTGGTGCTAGATTTGTTTACATCACAGATCTAACTCAAAATGCAAAAAATGACCTTTCACTATTAGCTGGGGACCAATTGCATTATTCGGCTAAATCGCATGGGCAATGGGTATCAAGAATTGTTCCTGAAGTCAATGAAATAATTAAAACCCAATAATTTTAAACCTTAATAATTACAATAAAAATCCCTAAATCAGTTTAATATCAATATGCTCAACAAATACAAAAGGGATGTGGACTTGCCAAATATGTGAACGAAAATTCGCCAAAAATAATCAATCGCATTTTTGTGTAACGACTACTATAGATGATTTATTTAAAGACAAACCTGATAATTTGTTGGTAGCTTTCGATAGAATTCTTGTAGATGTCTTTGAATTCGGAGAAATGAGCATTGGTGCATCGAAGAACACTGTAATTTTTACAAATAAAAAAGCTTTTTTGATTATAAGACCAATGTCAAAATTATTAGACTTGAAATTTTATTTCAATGAAACTTTAAAAAGTGCTAAACTCCATACTACTGGTGCTCATGGTAAATATTTTTACCACCACATTCGTATTCAAGATGAAGAGGATGTAGACCATGAAGTTATATCCTTGTTGAAAAAAGGATATAATTATGGATTAATGTAAGCATCAAAAAAATTAAAAATAATTTGATAAATAAATACTACAGATGACGTTCTGCGTGATAGCTGCTTCTCACCAAAGGTCCACTTTCTACAAAATCAAATCCTTTATTCAATCCTACTTCTTTATAATGAGCGAATAAATCAGGGTGAACAAATTCTGCAACTTCTAGATGCATTTTTGTAGGTTGGAGATATTGCCCAATAGTAATTACATCACAACCATGATCGATAAGATCATCCATTACTTTATAAATTTCTTCTTGGGTTTCACCAAGACCCACCATAACACCTGATTTTGTTCTTTTTCCAGCTGACTTTGTTCGAGATATTTGCTCCAAACTTCTCAAATATTTAGCTTGAGGCCTAACTTTCCTATACAACCTTTCAACCGTTTCCATATTGTGAGAAACTACTTCTTGGCCAGGACTAATCATTTGATCTAAAGCTTCCCAATTTGCTTTGACATCTGGAATAAGTGTTTCAATTGTGGTTGTCGGAGATAATTCTTTAACAAATTTGACTGTGTTATGCCAGATTACTGCTCCTTTATCCTTTAATTCGTCTCGATTTACAGAAGTAATCACAGCATGCTTCACACCCATCAAATGGATCGCTTCAGCAACTCTTCGAGGTTCATCTTCATCATAAGAAGGCGGTCTTCCAGTTTTTACTGCGCAGAAGGAACATCCTCTAGTACAAGTATCACCAAGAATCATAAAAGTTGCCGTACCTGCACCCCAGCATTCTCCCATATTTGGGCAATTACCACTTTGGCAAATGGTGTGTAGATTATATTCATCAACCAATGACCTGACTTTCTTATAACTTTCGCCAGTAGGTAATTTAACTCTTAACCATGAAGGTTTCTTTTTTCTAGGCTCTTGAGCCCCAATTATAGGTAATTCTATCAATGATTTGCTTTTTAATTTCGTTTTCCGAAGTGCAAATTTACATAAAGATTGAAGAAAAAAGGATTATCTGAGTGATTCTCTGTAGGAGCCATTAAAGGAATAACTCTAGTATATACATCTAACATCGCTCCAATTTCAATTGCTTTCACAAATTCATCATAGGCACCTGCATCGAAATGTATTCCAATTTTACCTTGAATTCCAGGAATTACTTTTGACTCAAGTAAACCTTCGGAAAAATTTGCTTGGCTATGGATTTCGGATAAATCGAGGAATTGTTCCGAAGTTTCCTCACTGTATTTTATTTTTTTTGTAAAATATTTACCTGCTTCATTCGATTCATAAACCTGGACATAATATGGTTTTAAAATCCCTAATGCTGGTCCAATTTCATAATTGTATCCCACTGCAATTCCTTTTCTCTTTGCTTTTTCAGTCAAATATTTCGTTCTTCCAATTCCAGCTCTCAAAGCAAAAAAATTATTTATTTTTCCATATGAAAAAGATCCGTTTCCTCTAACTAAGGTAAGATTATATGGTCTACTTTGTGATTTCTCTCGTGGATCAGAAATTTTCCCCAATTCAAAATGGTAATATTTAGTTCTGTTGTAACTAATAATCTGACCGATGTTATATGCTACAGCCCATCCATTGGCATGAATTCTGAAATCTACAGTTTTCTCAAAATTATATACTACACCTTTATTATCATAGTCAATTGACTTTGGCTGAAAGGTAACCTGACCTTTTAAAGGTATCAGAAAAACCGACATGATTGGTATAAGTAGTAGTATTTTCATTCCTAAAATTAACTATGAATTATAAATAGTTTTTAACAATAAAGGTTCTGAAATTTTGATCTTTTTTTATAGTTCTTGACTAAAATACATATTAATATTTAATAGGTAAGAAAAAACTTGAAATTTTATTTTAAAAGTTTTTTACAAATCTTTGTTGGTTATGTCTAAAAGACCCCAAATATAAAGTAGGATTCTACTTTAAGAACCCTACTTTAAAAAATCAACTTTGAGCAAAAATCTGGATTATTTACTTTTTAAATACACTTTTAACAGCCTTGATGGATTGTTTGACATGATATTTTTATTTGACCAGCAATTTCTGAAATGACAATCAACCCTCCGTTAATTTTTATTCTATTTACCTTGCCAAATTGATTTTCGAAGAAAACAGAATTTTCCTTCAATATTGATCTGTTAGACCTTGTATCCATCATACTTTCTATAAGATGGTAAGCATCCATAATTCTAATATTTGAAATTGAAAATTCAACTTTCATCATTTGTTCAGAATCATGAACGAATAGCTCATTGCCAGAAAGATTTGAAACTGTCGTAATAGAATTTTCACTTTTGGCCAAGGTGTCTATTTTTAAAAATTCATAGTTATTAAATGCCCATGTATACAGAGCAATGCTCAGATTATTGATATCGGACGAAAATTCTGCATCCCATAATGGAACATTTAATATGCTCACAAAGCCATCGAAAATATATCCAATTTGACCTTTACTTTTCACTTTTATCCAAGTACCCTCCACCCACTCAATTCGAAATAGAGAAGATGAGGTCGTGTCATCTTTAATAATCTCGACTTTCTCGCCGTACGAAATGACTCCAAGAACTGGGGCATTAATTTCTGGCGTCAACCTTAATTTCAGACCTGATTTTGCCATAACTATCAGGCTTGGTTCTTCATTAACAATAGTATTTCCAAATGCCATGCTATTCATAAGTATGGCGATAATAAAAAGATTTGCAATATTCATAGTTTGAAATTTTGTTGAAACATTTCTAAAGAGCATCCTTTTTCTAGTTTCAGATGAAATAATAACTGCAAGTAAAGGGACTTTTTATTAGGATATCTGACCAACTATTATTTGTTAATTTCTCTCGACAATCTGAATTGGTTCGTCTAAAAAACGTATATAATAATAAAAAGGAAAACCTTTCTGTATGCTTTCTGTAAAGAATTGATTATCTTAAGTGTCCAGCAGTATAAAACTATATACTTATGATCTACAATCTATCAGACCATAACAGTGTTGCTTCATATTTTATCTCTGAACTTCGAGATATTAATATTCAAAAAGATAAAATGAGATTTCGCGAAAACTTGCGAAAAATAAGTCAGATATTGGCTTATGAATTGAGCAAAACACTGAATTATGAACCCAAAGAAGTAGAAACTCCTTATGGTTCTCTCCAAATGGAAATTCCATCTGCAGGGGTAGTTTTAGTACCAATTCTGAGAGCTGGTATTGCAATGCATCAAGGTTTGATGGATTTCTTTCCAGATGCCGAAAGTTCATTTATGAGTACTACAAGATTAATACACAAAGATGGTACAATGGATGTAAATCTTGATTATGTATCCTCACCAATGGTTGAAAATCGAGTGGTAGTTTTAGCGGATCCGCTTATTGCAACTGGCTCCACTATTCATAAAGCTTATAAAACAATATTGAAATACGGAAAGCCACAATCTATTCATGTTGTTTCGGTTATTGCATGTATAGATGGCGTAGAATACCTTTCACGAAAAATACCAAGACTCAAAATTTGGACAGGATCTATTGATCAAGAGCTAACCGCAAAATCTCTTATAGTACCAGGATTGGGTGATGTAAATGAATTAAGTTTCGGGCGAGCAATTGATCTGGATTAATAAAAAGTAGTAAGATTTACAAAGCATTTTGTTCTTTATTCCATAGGGTAAAATTGCAATTTTCGATCTTTTTATAAAATGAATTAAACTCCGGTATATAAATATTTTAAATATTGGGAACTCCTCTAAAAAAATAATTAAATAAATTTGGAAGTTTTAAAATTTGGTTCTACATTTGTAGAACAACAACTACAAACATAGAACACGATGTTATCAAAAGGTGAAGAAAAAATAATGAGGATTCTTTGGAAAAAGAAAACTGCTTTCATGAAAGATATTTTAGAAGAATTACCAGAACCAAAACCTGCAAAAACGACAGTTTCTACACTCTTAAAAAGAATGGTAGAAAAGGAAATGGTAGATTTCAATACTTTGGGTTCCGTCCGTGAATATTACCCAAAAGTTTCTAAGCAATCTTATTTCTCTAAAAGATTCAATGAATTCAAATCAAATTTTTTCAACGACTCTTCCACTCAATTTGCTTCATTTTTCACCAAAAATACCAATCTAAGCATCTCTGAACTTGAGGAAATAAGAAAAATTATCAACGAAGAAATAAATAAGAAAAAACAATGATGGTTTATTTATTAAAATTTAGCACTGTCTTATTGATCTTGATTATTTTTTATAAAATATTCTTAGAACATGAAAAGACATTCAAGTTCAATAGGTTTTTCCTTTTAACTTCTTTATTGTTCAGCGTCATTTCTCCATTTTTTGTAATATATGTTAGTCCTGAATGGTTGGATATTCCAACACAACAAACTCAAAATATTGTTACTCAATCTGAATTTATTGGGTCTCCAATAAATATAAAATATGTCGAACAACCAAGCTTGAATTATTATAACATATTACTTACAATTTATTGGACCGTTTTTATTTTATTGGCTTTTAGGTTTGTCTGGAACTTAAAGAATTTGATTGCAAAATGCAATAAATATGGTCAAGTAATAAATAACAAGTTTCATATCGTTCTCGATGAAAACAAAATTCTTCCACATAGTTTTTTCAACTACCTCTTTTTCAATAGAGAAGACTTTGAGAATGGAAAAATCGATGCAACCATAATAAGACATGAACAACGCCATGCCGAAGCATATCACAGCATAGATATTATACTAATGGAATTAACACTTTTATTTTTTTGGTTCAACCCAATTTTATATTGGTATAAAAAGACTATGTTACTAAATCATGAATTCTATGCTGATCTACAAAATGACAATAAAAATCTTAAATATTATCAAAGACTTATTTTAAGTCAAGTATTTCCAAAAAAAGCAAACTATCTGGCCAGTGGTTTCAATTATTCATTTATTAAAAAACGTATGAAAATGTTACAAAAATCACACAATGGACCATATTTAAGGGTCAAACAATCCTTAATCATTCCTCTTTTACTTATTATTTCATTAGTAGTAAGTAAGAAAATGATTTCACAAAATAATTCCACAACGAATCACACAGTGGTATTCATTAATGGAAATAATTCCACTTCAAATACTACTTTTTCTCATTTGAATCATGACAATAAAACCATGAATTCTGATGAGATTGGGAAAATCATCAAATCAGAGGGAATTACCTCTTTTGATAAGATCGGAATTGTAAACAATGGAAAGAAATACGAAGGTTCAGCAGTTACGGAGTTTAAGTATCTAGAAGACAAATCTGAATTATTTATGCGAGGACTGAGTAATGCTAGTGCATTAATAATTATCCAGACAGAAAAATCTGCTTCAGGAAAAAAAGTCAGAGAAGTTAAAATAGATGAATCCAACGATGATGCAAAAGCTTCCGCAAAAGTTGTATATAATGATTCAGAATCAATGTTACCGCCACCACCGCCGCCTGTCCAAAGAATTAATAGTAATGGTTCAAATAAATATGATAATGTACCAGGACCGCCACCACCTCCTGTCGCTCCAAACGCGCCAATGCCTCCTGCACCTCCTGTACCTCCAGCACCACCTACACCCCCAGCGCCACCAGTGCCACCTTCACCAAATATTGAAGAAGCAGAACTTGTTATGAAAGCTGAGCAAGTCAGAATGGAAGCTGAGCAAGCAAGAGCATTGGAACAACAATTAGCCATGAAAGCGGAAATGGAAAAACTAATTGAACAACAGGTAGAAATGAAAGCGGAACAAGAAAAAATGGTGGAACAGCAACTAGCCATGAAAGCGGAAATGGAAAAAATGGTGGAACAAAATGTAATTATGGAGAAAGAAAAGGCTAAAATGAAAGAAGAAAAAGCTAAAGAGGAGAAAGAAAAGCTAAAAGAAAAACAGAAAAAGGAAAAAAATCAATAATATAAATAGGCAATAAAAAATGAGGCAATTAGTAATTATTTGCCTCATTTATTTTTAAGGTTTTAATAAAAAACTGCTCAAAATAATAAATGATCCTCCGATGATCACATTCCAACTTAAGGATTCTCCAAGTATAAAATAACCTAAAATCATAGTACTTGGAATTTCCAAATACATTAAACTAGATGTTATTGAAGCTTTCATATACTTAAGGCCAACCATAAATAAGCTGAAAGTAACTACGCCAATTGCCATTCCATAACCAATTCCAAGACTTACATTTTTTAAGGAAATATTGCCAATATCCATTAAAAAAAAAGGTAAAAATAAAATCATTCCACTCAAGTTCTGATAAAAAAGAACTTCATTTCTTTCATAATCCAAATTTGTCTTTTTCATTAAAATAACCACATAAGCAAAAACTATAGCTGCTCCAATTGCTGAAAACATTCCTAAAAAATCCGAATCTGAAAATGAAAATGTTTTGTTGGAATAAACAATAACCAATCCCAAGAAAGCAAACAACATCAATCCAATTTGCTTTTTATTCATTTGTTCTCCTAATAGTCTATTTGCCAACAACAAAGTAAATATCGGATAGGTATAAAAAAGTACTACAGCGTTGCCTACGGACGTTAGGACGTACGCCATAATAAATAAATAAATTCTAAAACTGCTTAATACTGAAAATTTGAATAATGAAAGGAATCCTGATTTGAAAAGCTTCTTTTTTTGAATTAGAAGCAATGCACCCAAAAATAAAGTGGGTACTGTGGTGCGCATCCATGCAATTGCTGTTGCATCCATATCAATAAATTTGATAAAAATACCCCCGAGCCCAGCAATTAATGCTGCAACAACAACTGCGATGAAAGATTTTCCTTTCATAAAATAATCAGATATATTATAATTAAGTGCGCAAAACTAATTCAATTTGCATTACTTATAGAAAAATTGTAAAATTTTAGTGTTCTGATTTATTTCAATCAAAAAATTATATTAACAATTGAAAAGGTATCTTAAAGACAGTTATTACATTACACATCTTGAATCAATATAGTTATAATGGAAAATATTAGTGCAAACTTGATGATAATGAATTTATTCAACTATTTTTAATTCACAAAATCAAATACTTTGGAACAAACAATTAGTCCAGCTTTAATTATTTCTATTGTCTCCCTTTATTTCTTAATGTTGATAGGCGTTTCCTATTTCACAAGCAAAGGGGCAGGTAACCAAACATTTTTTAACGCTGATAGAAAATCACCTTGGCTTTTGGTGGCTATAGGTATGATTGGTGCTTCACTTTCTGGCGTTACTTTTATATCAATTCCGGGGGTTGTAGGAAAAGGTGGATATAATATGAACTTTTCATATATGCAAATGGTGTTAGGGTACTTGGTTGGTTATGCAGTTATAGCGCTTGTTCTAATGCCAATATATTATAAAATTGGATTAACAACCATCTATACTTACTTAGATGACAGATTTGGAAAATATTCATATTTGGTTGGGTCGCTGTATTTTTTACTCTCTAGATTGGTAGGGTCAGCATTGAGGCTTTTTTTGGTCTCAATTGTATTTCAAAAAATTGCGATGGACCATTTGGGAGTTCCTTATTTTGTGACTGTATTGATTGCAATTGCATTAATTTGGGTCTACACATTTAAAGGTGGAATTAAAACAATAGTGTTCACTGACACTTTACAAACTTTTTGTATGATAACAGCTGTTTTACTGACAGTTGTTGCCATTGGGAAATCTCTAGGAGCCACCAATATTTTTGATACTTTCTCCTTAGTAAAAGATAGTGCTTATAGTCAAATGTTCTTTTTTGAAAATGGATGGAATGATCCCAACAACTTTTTTAAGCAGTTTATTAGTGGAGCCTTAATTGCTACAGCTATGACAGGGCTAGATCAAGACATGATGCAAAAGAATTTAACCTGCAAAAACCTGGGTGAAGCTCAAAAAAATATTTTCACATTCAGTGCAATTCTAATATTTGCCAACATACTTTTCCTTTCTTTAGGTGCTTTATTGTATTTGTATGCGGCTTCAAAAGGAATACAAATTCCTGAAAAATCAGATCAACTTTACGCCCTTATTGCTTTGAATCATTTGAATCCTTTTATTGCTATTCTTTTTGTTTTGGGACTTATTGCAGCGGCTTATTCAAGCGCTGATTCTGCATTAACTGCTTTGACAACTTCATTTTACATTGACATTTTGAAGTATGACAAAAGAGACAAATCAGAAAGGGAACAAAAGAGGACTAGAATGATAGTTCATATAGCTTTTTCGTTTTTGAGTTTTGTCATCATTCTAGCCGTTAAAGCATTAAATAATGATGCGATAATCAATGATCTGTTTATTGCAGCAGGTTATACTTATGGGCCAATTATGGGGCTATTTGCTTTCGGAATTTTGACCAAATACAAAATTCACGATCAATGGACCATTCCAATTTGCTTAATGTCTCCTATTATCACGTATTTTATCAATTCTAATTCAGAAGCTTGGTTTGGTGGTTTTTCTTTTGGGGCAACAATTTTAGGATTAAATGCAATAATTACATTTATTGGCTTGTTTTTAGCTTCTAAAAGAAATTAATATGGATAAAATAACAGAAAAGAGTTCATTATACAGGCATTTAGATAAAATGTCAACTAATGAAATTTTGATCAATATGAATAATGAAGATCAAAAAGTGGCAATTGCTGTGCGGGAGCAAATTATGGATATTGAAAAATTGGTGGATCATATTGTCCCCAAAATGAAAGAAGGTGGTCGACTATTTTATATTGGAGCTGGCACTTCTGGCAGACTGGGAGTTTTAGATGCTTCTGAATGTCCCCCTACATTTGGCGTTCCCCATGATTGGATAGTAGGATTGATAGCAGGGGGAGATATCGCTATAAGAAAATCTGTCGAACATGCTGAAGATGATGAAAATCAAGCAATCAAAGATTTAGAAGAATATAACATTGGTACTTTAGATACCGTCGTTGGAATAGCAGCCTCTGGAACAACGCCTTATGTAATTGGTGGTTTAAGAGAATGTCAAAACCGCAAAATAAGTACTGGATGTATAGTTTGCAATCCTGGTGCCCCTGTCATCGAATATTCAGATTACCCGATAATTGCTCAAGTAGGACCAGAATTCCTTACGGGAAGTACAAGAATGAAATCAGGTACTGCACAAAAATTGATTTTAAATATGATCAGCACTTCAGCAATGATAAAATTAGGCAGAGTGGTAGATAACAAAATGGTAGACATGCAATTGTCTAATATTAAACTTTTAGACAGAGGAACAAAAATGGTGATGCAACAATGCAACCTCCATTATGACCAGGCAAAAGAACTTTTGTTAAAACATGGAAGTGTTAGAAAAGCAATTGAAAATTCAAATTAAAAAAAGTTAATTAAGTATTATCAGAATTCCAGCCACCAGATTTCCATATTGTTTCCTGATTTCTTTTGAATTGTTCTTCAGCATATCTTTCTGCTTTCGTTTTTTCAAAAACGTCTCTAGGTAGTAAATAATTTTGAGGTTCATCTTCTTCGCCCTCCCAAGGGTTTTCTTTTTTATCATCGTCTTCTACAATTCCTTTCACAAGAAAAGCTACCATTAGGCCTGCTAAAGCTCCAAATAAATGACTTTCCCAAGAAATTCCTTCTTTTGTCGGTAAAACACCTGCAAAATAACCGCTATACAAAATTGTTACGATAAGAGCCAAAACAATAGATCGCAAATTTCGACGAAAAATTCCACTCCAAAACACAAAACTTACCAAACCATAGACAACTCCGCTTGCTCCAATATGAATGCTTCTTCTGGCAAACAACCATACCGCTAGACCCGTTAATAAGTAAATAATTACAAAAACTGGAATAGCTACCTTCTTATAGAAATAACCCAATATGGTCATTAATACAATTAATGGGATAGAATTTGATATCAAATGTTCAAAGCTTCCATGTATTAAAGGGGAGAAGAAAATTCCTTTTATTCCTGACCATTCTCTTGGAAATACGCCATAATATTCTAGATTTAAATTAGTACTTAATCCAATAAAATGAACAATCCATAATACAGCCACGAAGGCCATAGGTACTCTTATCAATTCTAGAATTTCATATATCGTTTTCTTATCCAAACTATCTAAATCTTCGTTGAACTAATGAAATAAACCCTGCAGCTTTTTTTAATTTGGTAGTTGAGGACCAATCGTATATTTGAGCAGTACTAGATAACAAATAGGACTTTGCTTCATCATAACTTGTCATTTTATTAATCTGATCTATACAATCCTTAAATGCATTACTGTCTCCCCCAAACAAATCATTAATTGTTAGAAACCTATCATTAATTCCAATAGCAGTCGAAAGATCTTTTATTGGAGAGTTGCTTAATTTTTCCGATAATTCTCTAGCTTCCTTCATATCAAACATCTCAATAAGTTCGCTATTGATTTGATTTTCTGAGTGGCTATCCTTGACCAATTGATCTTGTAGTTCTTCCTTTTCAATACTTTCAATAACAACTAGTGTCTCTATAATTTCGGAAGGCTGTTCTTGATCTATTGCTTTCGTTTCAGATGATTTAACTTCAGGCACTATTGGTGTAGTAACAACTTTTTTAAGTTCTGAAACAGTCATTTCTTGCTTGAAATTTACAGGATCTGAATAAGACTTTTTTTCTTCAGTCGTAATTTCTAAAACTTGTTCATATAGCTGCCTTATGTAATTAAGCAACAAATCTTTCTCAATTGAAGAAATTTGATCGTCAATTGATAGAAGACTATCATGAAGAACATTTATTTTTTCTATTAATTTACTTACTTTCTTTAAACCCATTATGTTTGTTTTTCGAATTTTAAATCACTAATTGGTCAAACTTTGAATAATAACTTGTCAGACACTAAAAATATTGAACAAATTTAATTTATTTTGAACTTGGTCGGAGTTTTTATATAAAAGGTTTGATTTTACAGACCATTGTCACTTTGTAACAAATTATTGAAAGAATATGTTTTTAGAACCACATTTTAAAGGTCAACGCAGTGGATGGATAGAAGTCATTTGTGGGTCTATGTTTTCAGGCAAAACGGAAGAACTTATTCGCCGATTAAAAAGAGCAAAATTTGCCAACCAAAAAGTTGAAATTTTCAAACCAAAGACTGATTCCAGGTATTCAAAGGCAAGTGTAGTGTCTCATGATGAAAACTTTATTGATTCTATTGCTGTTGAAAAAAGTACTGACATTTTAGCATTGAGTAATGATAATGCAGTCATTGGTATTGATGAAGCGCAATTTTTTGATGAAAAACTTACCGATGTTTGCCAAAAATTAGCAATTCGTGGTGTTAGAATAATAGTTGCAGGTTTAGACATGGATTATCGAGGTAAGCCATTTGGTCCTATCCCATATTTACTTGCAGTGGCTGAATATGTTACTAAAGTACATGCAATATGTCCACATTGCGGAAATCTTGCGACTCATTCCTACAGACTTTCAGAAGAAAAGGAAACTGTCGTATTAGGTGAAAAAGATAAATACGAACCGCGTTGTAGAATTTGTTATGAAATGGGGAATATATTAGATCTCAAAATCTATTAAAACTATAAAGACGGTTGTTTTACTTTTTAATTCTTTCAGGCTTAAAAAATATTATCCACCTTCCCCATTATCCTTCTTCTTATTACTTTTGAATATGAGATCTAATCTTTCTTGCAATGTTAGTTTTTTATCTCTTCTTCTCCTCCTTGGCACCTTTTCTTTTTCCTCTGCAGAAATGCTATCCACCTCATTTTCTTTATTACCATTGCCAGAAAAAATATTTTCTAATCTAGATAGCAAAGAAATTTCATCTTCTTCTATCTCTTCTTGGAGGATTGCATTGGTTTCTTCAGCAGATAACTCACTATAATCTACACAATTAAGATAGAATTCAGTAGTATCAAAACCAATCGCCGGAATTCTTTTATATGCATATGCTTTTTGGTACAATTGGCCAACTAAAGGAAGTGCTGTTCTTCCCCCTGAGCCTGTGGTTAAACTTCTGAAATGAATTCTCCTATCATCTGTTCCTACCCAAGCGCCAACTACAAGATTAGGACTAGCTCCTATAAACCATCCATCTGATTGATTTTGGGTTGTTCCTGTTTTGCCGGCAATATGAACTGGAAGATTGTAGGAATTTATTCTACTTCCAGAACCATATCCAGTGCCATTTTGAAGCATTTGAATCATTATTTTGGCATTTTTTTCTTCCATCACTTTTCTCCAAGGTTTAGCTTTGTATTCATACAATAAATTACCGTCAAAATCTTCAATCTTAGAAATAATATACGGATCTATAGTGTGACCATTGTTAGCAAAAGTGCTATATACTTTCATCATTTCTACCATTGTAACATCAGCAGTTCCTAAAACAATAGAAGGTACTTTGGGAAGATAGCTTTCAACACCCATTTCATGAGCCTTCTTCACCACATTTTCAGGACCTAATTCCATTATTAATTGCACTGAAACCGTATTCACAGAATGCGCAAGTGCCCCTTGCATAGAATAAGAACCACCATATTCTCCTCCTGCATTTTCAGGAGTCCAATCTTTGTATTCTGAATATGTTCTCAATTCATTAGGATAAAATTCGCATGGATCTTTTCCATTTTCTAAAGCAAGTAAGTAAGTAATCGGTTTGAAAGTTGAACCTACTTGTCTGGCCGAACTGACATTATCAAATTGAAACTCTCCATAATCATTGCCTCCCACCCAAACTTTTATCGCACCATTCTGGGGCGATACGGCCATCATTCCTCCATGAACTAAGGTCAAATAATGCTTAATACTGTCTATTATACTAATTTCTTTATCTTGATATCCATCCCACGTCCATACTCTCCTTTTGGCTTTTGTAGTAAATTGTTCTAATATGTCTTTATTCTCTAATCCTTGAGATTTTAATCTTATATACATTGGATGTTTATGAATTGCATCATCAACCGCTTTTGTGCTTCCTTTGAATGGGGTTGATCCTGACCAACCAGCAAAAAATTGCTTCTGAATATTTGGCATAGTAGCAGCAAAAATAGTTTCAGCGTCCCTTTGCATTTTTTTATCAAGCGTGGTATAAATCTTAAGACCATCGGTATAAAGATTGTAAGTTGACCCATCTGGTTTTAAAAAATCACCTTTTATTTTATCAAACTCTTTTTTAACGTGTTGCTTAGCATAGGCAATTAATCTTTCTCCTTTTGGAGCCATGTATTCTACGGATAATTCTAATTCTTGGGTTTCTATTTTTTCGGATTCTTCCAGATATCCAAATTTGTGCATTTGGGCTAAAACAACATCTCTTCTTGCTTGAGCTCTTTCAGGATATTTTCTAGGACTATAATAGCTTGGCGCTTTAAGAATTCCTACTAATGTCGCTGCCTCATTCAAAGTTAAATCCTTGGGAGCTTTATTGAAAAATCGATTTGAAGCAGTATTTATACCAAAAGCCAATTCTCCAAATGAGACCGTATTTACATAAAGTTTAAGTATTTCATCTTTGGTATAAATGTTTTCTAGACGTCTAGCGGCAATCCATTCCCGCATTTTTACAATTGGTGAGGATAGAATACCATAGGATTTACGCTTAAATATATTTTTGACTAGTTGCTGAGTAATTGTACTTCCTCCTCCACTTGATTCCCTTCTTAATAAAATGGTTTTAAAAATAACCCGTGCCAAACTTCTTAAATCTATCCCACGATGCTCATAGAACCTTACATCTTCAGTTGCAATCAATCCATTTATAAAATATGGGCTTATTTCTTCAAGTTCAACATTTGTTCGATTTTCAATGTAATACTCAACAATTAGCTCTCCTCTTGCATCCAACAAACTTGAACTAACTGGATTTCTTATTTCTAGCATCTCGGCTTTAGTTGGCACTTCTCCAATTACACCAAATCTTATCAATAAAAATAAAAAAACCACCCCAATTATGGGTGCAGCAATGATTATTGCAGTTATCTTCTTCCAGCCTAATTTTAATGCTTTATCTTTTAACTGAGAAATATCTATTTTAATCATTGAAGGAGATAGGTTTTGAATTTATTAAACGTGATTTTTGTAAAGTAACCAATTTTTAGCAATTGTGTAAATTACATTTTATAATACGAAGTAAGTTTAAAATATATTATTCTTTATAAAATAAAATACCAAAAGTCCACTGCATTTTAATTTATACAATTAAAACAAAAAGTCGAATCGAAATCAAGAAAACTATGAAAATAACCATAAAATTTGGCCTTTGTACTCAACTTTTTTTAAACCAAATTTCTTAAATTTTATACATTGATATCTTTAATATTTAATTTAAGATTCAATTTAATTGCTTATTTGGGTTGCCAAAGTTAACCTCGTCTCCGTTCTAATAACACCATCATCATTAATCCAAGAATAATATCATCATCTTCATGACCTTCCAAATTGCTTAACTTTTCCAGAATAAATTTTCTGCCCCAGAAAGAGGCTTCTTTCTTGATTCGAACTACATTGTGATCATAAACATCAGTTACAATATACGAAGGATTAAAAAAATAGCCTGTAAACATTCCTAAAATCGGAACTTCGCTAAGCAAACCATCCATTACTTTTACCCACCCATTTTCTTCTCTAATATTGAATTTCAATTCTTTATTTTGGTCAAATATTTCATAATGTGCCTTCCATAATGAAGTCCACCCTCTGCGACCAATTCTGCCTAATTCGGCCCCATTATTGTCGAAAAAAGTATAGGTAGCTGAAAAATCAATCCACCTATCTGCCTTTATTCTATAATTTATTTGTGCTTGATTTTCGTTTTCATACACTACAATGTCTTCTTTAAATTTAAAAAGTTTTTGTTTTACATATGCCACGGTTTTACCTGTTGCATCTATTGCTGTAAAATCGTTTGAAAAAGACGAAATTCTAAATTTGAAACGTATTGGAAATTGAAAATTCTGCATAGTTGATTTATAATTTGTTCGACTAAAGATAAATCTTTCATTGAATTATCATTCAATATTAATGCAATACATCGAAATTTCTTTCATAAAAAATAATTAAAAAGAGGTTCCCACTATTCAATGAAAACCTCTTTCTAATTTTTCAATAAGATATTTTAATTCATATTATCAACTACTCAATCTTCAAAAATAAGATCTTCTGAACACTATTTCCCTTCGATTATCTGATCTTTTCCACTCCATTTTCCCACTATTAGTGAATTTTATAGTATTCCCATACCTATCTTCAAAAAGCAATTTTTTTGGATGAACTCTTCTAAATGTGGTCCAATTTCTATTCTTATTTGTTTTCATTTGTACAGCAAAACCGTCAAACTCAACATAAGCAACTGTATTTTTCCATTTATTGCTCCAAGTTCCAGAAAGTTCTCTTACTAAATATCTATCTGTACCATTGAATCTACCATTCCTGTGCATGGAGCAATTAGCTGCGCAATTATCACTACAAAAACCATCGTCATACCTATTGTTGCGACCATAATTATCATTCCCATAGTGGTCATACCTATTGCGACTATAATTATCATTCCCATGTTGGTCATACCTATCGTATCCATAATCATTTCTGCCCTGCCTATAATTGTAATCATCGTCGTATCTATCTTTCCTTTGATACCTTGTTGAACCTTGATTGTTTGACCCATAATTCCTATTAGAATTATAATTGTCATAAGCTTTAAAAAGTCTTAGTTTCTTCCTGCCATCTCGACTTTCCCAAGTTAAATTTTTAGAAGATTGCAAAGTATATCTATTTCCCTGCCTATCTTCATAAGTATTGTTCCTCAAATAATCATAATGGTCCCAATCGTGCGATTCGACAAATTTCGCTTTTATACCTTGATTGGTAGTTCTAATTTCAATGATCTCTTTTGAATTGTTAACTTGCCACAAACCTTCGATTTTTGAAGCTGCAGACAGTGTAATTGCAATAAGTAGGATGATACCTGTTGAATACATTTTTGCTAACATTTTACCTAATTTTATTTGTTATAAATATATTAGTTAAAACGAATCAAAACTGCTATCAAAAAGTTAATTCTTGAACAATCCTAGTTAATGATAATTTAAAAAAAATAGGATTTCTTAAATGGTGTTAAAAAATAATTAAACCAAGGCCAAATAACATAACAAACAATAATGTTGTCAGCGCCATCTGCTTTAAATAAGGATCTAATAAAAGTGAATTCTTTAATTGTTTTACAGCTTTGGCATTTTTTATTAACAATGGAATTACTAACAAAAAACTGAACTGAAAATAACTTTTGAAATTTAACAAGATAAATAATACAGATGACGACATTGCTATAATCAAAAGACAATAATGATATATCAAAGCATTTTTTCTACCGATTCTTACCGGGATTGATTTTTTACCAGCCTTTTCATCGGATTCCAAATCTCGGATATTGTTGATATTCAAAACAGCTACTGCAAATAGTCCGCAACTGATAGCAGGCAATAAAATTATATAATCCAAAATTCCGACATGCAAATAGTAGCTTCCAAAAACACCTAAAATTCCAAAAAATACAAAAACAGAAATATCCCCAAATCCCGAATACCCGTAAGGTTTTTTTCCATTCGTATAATAAATAGCAGCAGCTATGCTTGCTATCCCAAACAAAAAGAATATTAAAAATTTAACGCTAAATGCAACACTTACATACAAGAGTAAAATACCACTGATCAGTGACAACCCAACAAAAATATAAATTGCTATCTTCATGGATGAAGCACTAATTTCACCCGATTGAACTGCTCTTTGTGGTCCAGTTCGACCTGCGTGATCAGCACCATGGATAAAATCTCCATAGTCATTACTGAGATTTGATAAAATTTGCAGAAAAAGCGTAGTAAGTAATGTCAAAAAAAGGACTTCCCATTTAAATTTTCCTGCTGAAGCTGCAAGAAAACTTCCCATACTTACGCATGCTAATGTGAGCGGTAATGTTCTTAATCTAAATGCTATAATCCATTTTTGCATATACATTCTTTATAAAAAGTCGAAATTATTACTTTTTTTTATATATCAATTATAATTTAATTGGATTCATTTTACAACTTTTAAGCCTTAACTTTGTAAAATAGCTGTCCAATTATCATATATCAAAACAAAAAACAAGCTTTTGAAATCATTTCACTGTACATTTACTTAAACCCTTAAATTTATGTGGAGTTTGATTTGCGATTGGTTACCCATTATTGCCTTCTTGAGCGGAACAGCACTTGGACTACTGACTCTATATTCATTCCTTCAGGAAAAAGAAAAACATCTCAAACAATCTTTGAACAAAATAAAATCTGAGAAAATTGTTTTAGAAAATCAACTCGACCAGCAATCTCATTTAAAGCAAGATTTGTTAAGTATTTCACACGAATTGAATACAACTAAAAGCAATTATGCCGAACTTTCGAATAAGTTAATAAAAACTTCAGCCGAATTGAATAATCTTGCGAATAGTCAGTCTAAAATTGTCCATTCTGAAGTCAATGACCTGAATCTAGAAAATAATGAACTCAGGCAAAAAATAAAAAAACTTGAAAAATCGAGCAACAAATCATCGTCAGGAAATGATTATTTATCAGATTACCAAAAATTTCTTTTAAACCTTGAAGATTCGATAATAAAGGCAAAAAAGAATGCATTCAATGATAAAAAAGCAAAAAAGAAATCCAAGAAAAAAAAGTATTTAGATGAATCAGAGTTTAAAACAAACAAAAAAAAGAATCAAAAGGATAAAATTTCTCAGGCCAATTTAGACTTTTATACAGAAAAATTTAAAGGCTTTTCCCCCGAAAACAAGGCTTTAAAATTATTTGAAGAACCTCAAAAATTAGAAAAAGATCTCACATATATTTATGGTATTTCGCCACAAATCCAAAATGTGCTAAACAGCGCAAATATTTATACATTTGAAGATTTATCCAATACGAAAATTGAAACTTTGAAAAATATTCTCATTTCTAGTGGAGATCAATTCAAAAATATAAGTCCATTAAATTGGCCCATTCAAGCCCGAATTGCCGAAAAAGGTCAATGGGCAATTTTGGATGAATACAAACAAAAAATGAACCTAATTAACTAATTATAATATGCCTTTCATTGCGAGAAGAAGCTTTTTCAATACGAAGAAGCTTTTTCTTTTTTTAATTTTTCGCAGTCGAACCGGAATTGTTCAAAATTGCCAATTAAGTGACTAAATAAGACTTTGATCCCCAAGATTATTACACATTTTAACATTATTTTTGAGTCTTTATTTGAAATCGAATCTCGAGAACCGAACGAGACAATCTTTTTCATTGCATTTCTAGTAGTATGTTGAAAGCTACTAGAACCTTTTAATTTTAAGTCCTGGATATAGAGAGTTCAGGACTTTTTTATTTCATATGAAAGATAATGCTTAAATTGAATGTATAAATCCAAAATTATAAGCATTAATAAATGATTAAAATTCTTATTGCATTAAGCTTTTTCTTGCTACACTCCATTTCTTACGCTCAATCAGAAGCTGAAAAAATTGTACTTCAATCCATCAAAAATCACGACCCTAACGGCAATTGGCAAAAATTCAATGCTACAGTAAATATCAATTCAATTGTTATTCGAAATGGGACTGTTGACACATCAAATAGAAAGATATTTCTAAATCTAAGAGAAAATATTTTTGAAATGTCTTTTAACCAAAATGGAGAATTGGTTAATCTTTACCTTGATGAAAAAACATGTTTTGGAGAAGTGGTAAGCAATCCGAATTATTCGTCAGATCAGCTAATTGAAAAAAATATAACATGCGAACGTGCAAAAATGTACAATGATTATTATCAATACCTCATTGGTCTGCCAATGAAACTCAAAGATAATGGCACCATCATTCATCCTCAATTAAACCAAGAATATTATAAAGGCATAGAATACAATGTGGTTACAGTTACTTATGATCCTAAAATCGGAAATTATACTTGGAAGTTTTATTTTGATAAAAGATCTTCTTTATTAATTCTTGCAGAATTCTCAAAAGACGGCAGCTTTTTAAATGGAGAGACTATAGAATTTAACAATAAAGTATGGTATCAAAAAATGCTCCTACCTGGGCAAATGGTTTGGTATGTGCTACCAGATAGACCTTTGCTAGCAGAAGAAAATATTACTTACTCACGAAAAAGTAGGAAATAACTTTTGGAACTTTCAAAAATATAAATGGTTTTAATAAATAAGATTTCGTTGAATCAAAGCTATTATGGTCTATTATTATAATAAATTTATATTTGCAATCGTATTCTATTTGCATTTAATTTTTATTTAGCTTTTTATTATAAATTATTCACTTTTGAAAAAAACAGGTATAATTTTCATTTTATTTTTTATTTCATTCTCCCTATATGCTCAGAATGAAAAAATTTCCATAGAAGATGAAGTTTATTTTGAACATATCAAAAGTGTGAAATTTCACCATTCAAGTCTTCCTACTTCCTACCCTATTTTTGATTTGAAGTCTATGGGTAAACTAAAATTAAGTTTTGATGACTTAGAGGGCAGTAATAAAGATTATGTATATTCCATCATTCATTGCGATAAAGATTGGGTTCCTTCCAAAATTGATGCAATGGAATACTTAGATGGGTTCAATGAAGAAGACCTCAATCAATTTTCTTTTTCTTCCCAAACCATTCATGATTATACTCATTATGAATTGATTTTTCCTAATAACAATACTAATTTGAGAATTTCCGGAAATTATATTTTGAAAATCATGGATAGCGATGCGGATAATCAAGTAATCATTACACGTAGATTTCTAGTTGTTGAACCGCTTACCTTAATTCAGGCTTCTGTTTTGCCGCCTTTTAACTCAGAAAATTACAACACGCATCAAAGAGTTGATTTTAAAATTGATCTCAACAAATTTTATATTAGTGATGCAATGAATGAATTGTCAATAAGCATACTGCAGAACAATCGATGGGACAATGCAATTACAAATATAAAGCCATTAACTGTGATTGGTGATATGGTTAATTTCAATAAATTTAATACTACTTCTTTTCCTGGAGGTAAGGAGTTCAGATATTTTGATACCAGAGATATTTTACTGAATTCTGATAGAACTGAGGCAATCGAGATAAACACAGGAAGCATTAATGTGCTTTTAAAAAAAGATATCTTAAGGGAATCTAAGACTTACATATATTATAAAGAGGGAAATGGAACTTTTGTTCCAAATTATAGTTCGAGTATAAGAAATGGGAAATCCACCTCTGAATATACCAATGTAATTTTCAATTTAGAATCTAACCAAGAACTTTTCGGCTACGACGTTTTTATCGTTGGAGAATTTTCAAGTTGGAAATTTTATCCAGAAAACCAAATGTTTTATGACGAAGAAAATGGTGCTTATACTGCTACTTTAGAGTTGAAACAAGGATACTATAATTACTACTACGCTGCCATTGATGATAAAAACAGAGCCAATTATGAAATTACGGAAGGAAATTGGTTTGAAACTGAAAATGAATACACCATATTAGTTTACTACCGTCAGCTTGGTGCAAGATATGACCGACTTATTGGAGTTTCCAATGTCAACTCATTAAATCGAAACTAATCAATAACGGAGTGAAAAATTCTCGCAAACTGCTGATTTTTACTAAAAACTTAATTCCTGGAACTGTCAAAACCAGAATCAGCGTGGTCAAAGGAGATCAAATAGCTTTAAAAGTGTACCAAAAATTACTGGAATACACGAATCAAATAACCAAAGAAATAGATTGCGATAAAATTGTCTTTTTCAACAATTACATAGAAAAAAATGGCATTTGGGACGATTCAATATTTGAAAAAAAAATGCAAGCACCAGGAAATCTTGGAATGAAAATGGCAACTGCATTTGAAAATGAATTAAATAATAATTGCAAGGTTTTATTAATTGGTTCAGATTGTCCTAATTTAAATAAGGAAATAGTTGAAGAAGCATTCAATGCTTTAGAAAATCATGATGTTGTTATTGGACCTGCTGAAGATGGAGGATATTATCTGATAGGAATGAAAAAATTCCAATCTTTTATATTTGATGGAATGCCATGGAGTGAAAATGACTTGTTTGATAAAACAATCAAAAAACTTCAGCAAAATAAGCAGAAAACTTACATTTTAGACGCAAAATCTGATGTAGATTTTTGGGAAGACTTTGAAAAATTAGGTTGGAAACTATAATTTTCTTATCAAACAAGGCATGCGATTAAGAGAAATACAACAAATATTTTTGTCATCCTATTTAGTCAAAAATGCCTATATAACTAGGTTTCAAATTAATTCCTAGTCCAATTTTGGACGCTGGACTGCACATTTTGAAGTTCTGAAGTTTTATAATAGTTGCAACCAGCCTTAGTATTCAACTAATTTTTATATCCTATTCCTCTTTCAATCAGCAGATCCAATTTTGCTTTTATAGGGAAATTATTTTGCATTTTTCACAATATAAGCTTTAAGATCTTCTAATTGCTCGATAGACATTTTCTCCAAAGTATATTGAGGCATATAAGCTTTTTTCCCAGCAGCAGGTTTGGTTCCATATCTTGAAACTTGATAAATTGATCTTTCATGATAATCATCCAGATTATGTTTTAAATTTTTAAAAGTTAATACGGAATGATCTAGATTGAAAAACGAATATTTTCGTTCTCCATGACAATACATGCAACCATTATTGTATATAATTTCTCCATTTTCAGGATTGCCAATTACTTTTCTTCTATCCTCTTTTGCTGAAGGAGGATCAATAAAGTGCGCTGGAGATGATTTTAAATATTTAGATTCAATAATTTTTATCGCCTCTTCTGTTCCAGTTTCTTTAGAAAGTGCCTTAACAATAATTGCTTCTTCTTCTCCATTAATTTCCAAGTCATCCAATTTCAATTCTAAGGTCCATAGGTACATTAATACAGATTCCAATTCCCAATTTTTCATTTTTCGACCCTGACTGCATTCCGTTGAACACAATTGAATGGCTTGTCGTAAATCATTTCTTGCCGCATTAACCAATTCTCCATATTTCTTGTAATAATCATCGTTATAGAAAGAACTTCTATTTACAATTCCATACAGAGGACTGCCCTGCAAGAATGGCAACCCAATAGAATTAGTGTATTCCAAACGTGATTGTGGATCAATAACAGAAAGATCAGGCACTTCTTTTACAATATTATGGCAGGAAGTGCAAACGAAATGCTTGCTTATTCTACTTGTTTTTAAGCCTCTTGAGTTGTGAGTGAAGCCATTTGTAACAATCTCTTTCCCTCTTTCAACACTTGCTCCTTTTACTGAAGGATCCACAAAATGCTGGTATTGCACATTAGCAGATAAATCGGTTAGAATTTGCCTGACCGGTTTATTGTAGTCTAATGAAAATGAACCACTTTTTTTCGTAAAACCAAGTGAAATAATTAATAAAACTAATCCAACACAAAATCCAAACTTTTTCATAACTACAAATTAAATATTCTAGAAATGGTAAAGCCAATTCTGAATTCTCCCTCTGACCAATTAGATGTTGTATATGGGATAAAATCTGTTTCACTCATTCCCGTTGCATTGGTCAAATTTAATTGAAATACATGCCCACTTCCAGTTTCAAATTCAAATCCAAGTCCAATAGCTGGATAATAGCCATTTTCAACAGTTCGCAAAGTAGAAAACGGGTAAGTAACATCAACAATTAGCCCCATTACTCGTGTTATTTGAATTCTTGAAGCTATTCCAGCACTTACTAAATCATTCTTATCATAATCATAAACTAAATTCCTATAAGTCCATCCGCCATTCAATTGAAGCGAAAAGCCAGGTGAAAATTTTCTAGCAAGCATTAATTGAGAGTGAAATGAAAACCTATGGTCAATCTGGGGAAAACTTGATATAACACCTTCAGTTTGAGATTGTGCCATTGTTGAATAAGTTGTCATACCCATTACCGTAATTGTTAATGGGTTATTTTGCTTATCTTGGGCCATCAATTTCGCCTTCATAAAAGAATTAATATTTTGCCTCAACTCATTGGAACCTTTCGTTCTAGAAATACCAATGTTAACATTATTAGTGAGTCCATAATCAAAACCTATAAAAATATCAGTCGAATTGTCCAAACCATAGAATGTCTGCCATCCTCCAGTTTCTCCTAACATGTTTCCAAAACGATGGCCAATTCTGAAATCAAGCTTTCTTTTCATAAGCGTTTCAGAGGAATGGTTGTTAATAACTCTTCTGTCTTTAAATGTTTCGTATACAAGTACTTTTTCTTGACCACTTAATGTTATTGAAAAGACAAAACAAGCAAAAATGTAAATAATTATATTTCTTTTCATAATCGTATTATTAGTTCTCAGGATAACCTGACTGAATCCAGCATTTAAAAATGACTATTTCTTCATCTGATAATTTTGAAGGACCAAGTGATGAATAATTTGGTGGCATAGTCCGATCAAAAATTGTTTTTCTTTCAATAAGACCACTATCAAAATATTTAGAAATTCCTTTATAGCTTGTAAAATTTCCCGGTGCCCCACCAGCATGGCATCCAGAATAAGCACAAGTAGTAGAAATGATGGGTCTTATTTGGTTATCATAAGTAACCACATCTCCACATTCCGTAATTATTTCAGAAATTTGGTCTCTGGTACAAGAAACAATTATTAGAATTAATATTGTTGTAAAAAAAATAACTGCAACAAATTTCATTAATTTTGGTTTTATTAAAGAAAAGCGAAATTAACAACATATTAATTTCTTTCAAATTATTTTTATTTTTATAACAAGAAATACAAACCATAATTATGTATCCACCAGAATTAGTGAAACCAATGGCTCAAGAATTAACAGAATTTGGGTTTCAATCATTATCTACTCCTGAAGAAGTAAACAATATTCTTGAAAACAATGAAGGTACTGTTTTATTAGTAGTTAATTCAGTTTGTGGCTGTGCAGCAGCTAATGCAAGACCTGGAGCAAAAATTGCAATCCAAAATAGTAAAAAGCCAGCTAAATTAGTTACTGTTTTTGCAGGAGTAAATGCAGAAGCTACTTCTAGAGCTAGAGATTATTTACTTCCATATCCTCCATCTTCACCTGCAATAGCTTTGTTTAAGGATGGTAGCCTTGTTCACATGTTAGAAAGACACCATATTGAAGGAAGGTCTGCGCATATGATTGCTGACAATCTAGTTATGGCTTTCAATGAATATTGTGATTAATCCTGATCGATAATAATTTTTTCATGATATGTTCTATATCCTGCATCCATCTGTAGGATATAGAATCCTTTTGGAATCGTAGAAATATCAAATGTTTTTTCATAAACACCAGTTTTGAAATCTTGATATTCAATCAAGTTTTTTATTTTTCTTCCTGCTTCATCTAATAATCTGATTTCCACTTTACTCTGCTCAGCAACTTCAAATTGAAGATGTAAATTTTCCTTTGTTGGATTTGGATAAATTTCAAAAGTAAACGTTTGATGAAAAGCTTTTACCACAATCACATGACTGTATGAGTAATTGCCTTCAAGATCAAATTCTTTTAACCTATAATAATAATTGCCTTCATCACCAGAATTTATATCTAAAAATCTATATTCTTGCAAATATTTTTCTTGGTCAATTGCTGAAATTTCTGCGATTTTTTCGAATTTATGAGCCCCATCTTTCCTTCGCTCCAATTCATATTTTGAAATTATTTTATCTACCTGGGTAGCCCATTCTATGACGTTTTCTTCACCTTCTCTTCTGCCCGTAAAAGCCAATAAATTAGAAAATATAAGATCATTGATCACTACCCCAGCATCTACATTATCGATGAACTCAGACGGATTAATGCTAAATAATTTAGTGGTTCCATAGCCAAAGGAATTGTCGACATCACTATTATGATTTTCATCTGAATTTACGTTCATTGTAAATTCATATGGCCCATCAAGTCTGAATTTTAAATAATAATTTCCTTTCCTTAAGTTTTCTACTTTGTAATGTCCTTGAGCATCCGAAGTTTCAGTTGCTATTAACTCCTTTTGTTCATTGTAAATATCAATCTGAGCTCCTACAATTCCAACTTCATTTTCGCCTTGCATTCCATTGTAATCTTCATCAAGCCAAACCATTTTACCCAAAGTCCCCGGCTCATATAAACCAACGGAAATAGTTTGTTTGAGTTCTTTAGAATAAATTGAAAATGGAAACGATTCGTAATTAATTTCAGTTTCCATAAAATCAGAATCTGTAAAATCAGTGCTACCAGCGGCTTTATAATCTGTCAAAAACATTCCAGTATCTTTTTCCATTTTTATAAAATACATTCCTGGTAAAACCTTAATAGTGGTTTGTTGTACACCTGCAAAATTTCCAAGAAAATCTCCTTCTATAGAATACAAAGAAGCCTTATAATCTTTTAATGCACCATCATTTTCTTCCTTTATTCCATTTCCATTATTATCTTTCCAAACATTCATTTCTATTGTTCCATAGGTGTATAATCCTAGATCTAAATTTTTGATTGCGATTCCCTGAGCATTAATTACTTGAGATTTTCCACTATTATCAAACTTTATCTGACTCAAATCTAAATTAGAAACATAGTAAGATTGTGGCAATTCAACCTGCAAAGAATATTGGCCTTTTGGCAATATGCCTAATTCAAATTTTCCATATTTATTAGTCTGAACATCATAGACAATTTCTCCAACAATGCTAATCAAACTCAATCTTACACCTTCAATACCTTTTTCGAAACTATTGTATTGATGGTCTAAATTCAAATCATGATGTAAAGTGCCGCTGGAAGGGTCTTCATTATCATACATTCCAATATCAATCCAATCGATCTTTTGATTGGCACCAAGATAAAATACTTCCGTTTTTCCAGAATTCATTCCATCGTTGTCTATTTCATCATTACTGGCATTCGAAATTGCCACTTGAAATCCTTGAGGAATTTCAAATTGCAAATAATATCGGCCACTTTCAATTCCATAAAACCCATACTTACCCTTTGAATCTGAAATGGTACTGCTTAACAATTTATTATCCAAAGAAAAAATAGAAACAGAAACTCCTTCGATACCTTTTTCACCATTTTGAATTCCATCTTTGTTGAAGTCGTTCCAAATAAGATTTCCCACATAAGTTGTCGAAATATATCCTGCATCTATGTCATTTTTTACTTCTCCTGAATAAAGACTAAAAATTTTGGTTCTTCCATTTTCATTCACATCAGAATTTTTATCCTGGAAAGGCAAAACTATTTTTGTGTATTCGAAAGCAGTTTTTTTCGAAAAAGTTAAATAGTAATTTCCTGGACTAACATTGTTGATTTTGTAATATCCATCAGCATTTGATATGGTCCTATCTACAAGTTTACCATTCGTTTCATATAATACAATTTCAACTCCTGAAAGACCAGGTTCGTCTGGGTCTTGCAAACCATTTGAGTTAAAATCAATCCAAACAAAATCACCTATACTTGTTTGAGGTTCAAAAAACCCAGCGTCAATATTAAGATTATTTTGCCCTGGATAGATTTCAATAAAATCTGTAGTTCCATATCCATTCGCTCCAGTAACATCAGAATCCAAAATGTCATTCCCTTTTTTCGCAGGCGCAAATTTCATTTCTTTTGAAACTTCAAACTGCAAATAATATTTTCCAGAATAATTACCTTTAAATTGGTAATAGCCTAAAGATCCATTTTGGGGATTTGATTTGGTTTTTGTAGTTGAGATAAGAGTATTTTTTTCATCATATAAATTTACAATGACTCCATTTGCTCCTACCTCATTTTCATCCTGAATACCATTAGAATTCTGATCTTTCCATACATAATCTCCAATTTCCGTATAAATTGAATAAAAACCAGCATCATAATAATCATTCATTTGACCTGGATTAAATTCAAATAAATCAGTAGTACCTTCACCATTACTTCCAGTCACATCAGAGTTTTTGTTGCTATTTCCAATGTTTGGAATGGTATACAAAAACTGATC
Organism: Bacteroidota bacterium; assembly: GCA_024642705.1. GTDB lineage: Bacteria > Bacteroidota > Bacteroidia > Chitinophagales > Saprospiraceae > Portibacter. The sequence goes on from JAHEAQ010000001.1 coordinate 281,960, forward strand.
TAACAATATAAACTGCAAATAATATTTTCCTTTAAATGCACCTTTAAAATAGTAATATCCAAGTTTCCCAGTTATTGGATTATAATTTGTTTGTGTCGAATCTATGAAGAACCCATTTCCATCAAATAATTTAACACTTACGCCATTCAACCCATTTTCATTATCATCTTGTTTCCCATTTTTATTGCTGTCATCCCAAACATAATCGCCAATAAATTCAACAATGGGTTTTAATCCTCCATCGATATCCAAGTTTGCAGCACAATTTTCAAAATTAAAATTTCCACTTTTTCCGATGGTGAAATTGCCTTCTTGAGCCTCTACTATTATATCAGAATTTTGGCTCTCAATGCCAATATTTTTTGTTTTACTAAAGTTATGTGGGTAAACAAACTCCACATGATATTCCCCTTCAGCAATGTCTTTAAATAAATAATGACCATTTTCATCAGTAGTATCTGTGAAAATTTTTTGCGTCCCTTTATATAAACTTACGGTAATGCCTCCTATTCCTTTTTCTTCGGAGTCTTGTAATCCATTATTATTTGAGTCCATCCAAACAAAATCCCCAATTACATTCGAACAAATAATTAATCCAATATCAATTGGTGCTGGAGCATTAACGCCATCAATAAAAAATTGATCAGAAATATAATTAGCATTTAAATCTGAGTTTTTATCTAAGTCAGCTTGTGTTCTTTCTATTATAGTATTGGAAATTGTTTTTTCCGTTGCAATATAATATCCGCCATTTCCTAAATTATTAAATTCGTATTCCCCATTTTCATCAGTTAATGTTGAATCTAACTCGTTTTTATCTTCATTTAACAGCTTAATTACCACCCCTTCAACTCCATTTTCAAAAGGATCTTGAAGTAAATTAAAATTTGTTTCTTCCCAAACATACCCTCCGATTGAGTTAAATTTTCTTGTATATCCAGCATCAATTGTTCTGTTTTTTGTACCCGATTTGATATTTACTAAATCGGTCTGACCATCATTATTGATAACATTAGAATTCAGGTTCTCAATATTACTAATAGTGGTATATTCATAATTTAGTTTTTTATCGAACACAATTCGATATGAACCTGGGAAAATACTGTCAAATAAATAAAATCCATTTTGCTCAGAAATATCTCCTTTTATCCATTCCCCATCTTTATCAAACAGTTGAATTGTGACATCAGCAATACCCTTTTCATTTATATCTTGAATTCCATTTCTATTCAAATCTTCCCACACAAAATCACCAATTTCTGAATAAGAAATCAAAAAGATATCAAGATTTGAAATGTATGAGCTTGTTTTTATATCAACATTCAAATTATTCTTTGAAAAATATTGAGAGAACCCAAATTTACTTGGCAGGATAGGTTGGATAGTATATTTTCCAATTGGAAGATTTTCAAACTTATACCGGCCATCTGACGAAGTTATTACTTCAGCCACAAGATTCCCACTCTCATTGAATAATTCTATGGTTACATCTCTTAATTGGATGGAGGTTTTACTTTCTAAATTCCCATATACATCGTTATATAATGTTCCAGAAATTGTTCTTGAAGAAACTATACCGATGTCAATCCCTGAAAAATCAGTATTTGATTTAATATAGAATGCTTTTGTTCTAATTTTATCATTCATTAATAAAGCATCATTATCAAAAAGTGGATTACCAACCTGATATGGACTTGCTGAATTCCCTTTTGCATCCATTTCCAGAAAATAATAGCCTTCATTTAATGATTTGAATTCAAATCTGCCATTCGCATCAGTTTCAGCTTTTGTGAATAATCCAGAATTATTTTCAACCAATTTTATAGTCATTCCTTCATACCCATCCTCATCATTTTCTTTTATACCATCCGAGTTGAAATCTTTCCATACATTTCCTTTTAGTGTAGATAACCCGCAATCTTTAACCAAAATTTTCCTGCAACAAGTATCGATAACTTGTCCATCAATAAATGAATTTACACAGATGGTATGCATTCCAATTGATGCAGCAGACATATCTAAATTAATTGTGTTCGATAGTCCGTCCTCTGATTTTGATTTCAAATCAGTAGAATATTCCCACTCATATTCAACATTTTCTTGAGGCTCAACATACAAAAAAGTAGATTTACCGTTGCACACAGTAAATAATTCTTCATAATAAACCTTGAGGTCCACTATATCCAAGTGAAAATTAGATAATGAATTTGAATTATTGACTAGTTCAATTTCAAAACCAAATTTATTACTGTTTACTAGAGTATCACTCAAATCAAAACCCCAATTATCAGCACTAAAACCATATTGCCAATGTTCGTTAATTGAATTTAATTCTGATCCAGTCACTATTTTGTTGGCTTTATTCACACCAATAAAGCTGCCTCTGTTCTTATAAAATTGGACTTTTTTGATGCTTATAGGCTTATTACTGTCTTGATAACCTACAAGCCGAATTGCTAAACCTAATATTTTGGAGCCTTCGGGTATACGTATTCCGAATTTATCAAATTGTAAACATAAATTCTGATTGGCCTCTATAGAACCATTATAAAAGAAATTATCTTCTGATAAAGTAGCGCTTGATGATTTTGATGTATTGCAGATATTTTGAATGGGCAATGCAATTTTAAGGAAATCAGAAGTTGTTTCTTTTTCCGCGATAATTGCACAAGAAGAATCCTGAGCAATTGCACCTATTACACTTATTAAAATAAGCGAGGTTATAAGGATTAAGCGTAATAAATCCTTTTTCAAAATAAGTAGTTTTCAATTTATATGCTCAGCTAGCAATTATGAGCATATTAGAAATATTAGTAATTTGTAAAAATAGTAATTTATGTCGAGTATATATAATAAATAATTGTAATATATACGATTTTTAAGCTTAAAAACAATATTTATTTTGGTTATTGGGAAGATTTTTGGGGAAATAAAAAAAATGGGGTGCTCTTAGTAGAACAACACCCCAAAATAATGAGAATGAAACCTGGTTCTTATATACTTTAATTATGTATGATCGGATTACTTAAACTAAGATACACTAATTTGAATATCTATGCAAAAATCATTATAAAAAATAAAGACAAAAATAAGTCCAAGTTTCTGATTTATAGAGGATTTGATGTCGAATTTCTTAAAAATTACAGTAGTTTTTCAGGAAATTATTTCAATATATGCTTATATATAACGACTAATAAATTAGCTAATTTTCACATATGAAAACAGAAAAATAATTTAAAAATTTTAATAAAAAATACTGATTTATTTACTTGAATTGAAAATTTACTAACTACTTAGCTTTGGAATACAACCTATGCAATTTCATAGCATGTTCGTCGGCACCAAATTTTTGCTTAATCTTAAGGATATCGTGATCACTTATTTTTTCCGATGATATAGATAATTGTTCAATTGATGTACCAATAGATTCAACGGAATTAGGGTCAATCAATACAGCAATTTCATTCCCTGCTTCAGGCATTGATGAAGTATTGCTCGTAATTACTGGAGTACCACATAACAAAGATTCTATTATCGGGATTCCAAATCCTTCATAAAAAGAAGGATAAATACTAAATTTTGCATGAAAATATAATTCTTTTAATTCTTGGTTTTTTATATGCCCCAGGAATAAAACATCCCTGCTCAAATTATTTTCACCTACCCATTTTTCTAACTCCTTTTTATATTTCCCTCCATCTCCGACAACTACCAACAAAGGCCTATTTTCAGGCTTTATCAAATTCAATGCGACCAAAACATTTTTTAAATTTTTCCTTTTAGTAATTGAACTAACAAATAAAAAATAAGGTCTTTTTTCATTTTCAATATACTTTGGGAAAGGGCAATCTTTTATTTTATCATAAAATATGTCATCACAACTTTGATAAATTACTTCAATTTTCGATTCTGGAATTCCAAAAAATTGAATGATATCCATTTTTGTAGATTCAGAAACTGCAATGATCTTATCCGCTGAATTACAAGATCTTCGAAATTTTGAATGGTATATTTTACGATCAATTAAAGGGTAAAACTCAGGAAATTTTAGGAAAATGAGGTCATGAATTGTCACTATTTTATAAAGCGTAGATAAATTCTCAATGGAATATGGAAGTTCATTACTAAGTCCGTGATAAATATCTAAATCCTGTTTTTCAATGTCTTTAACAATGTTTTTAAACCTCCATAAAAATTTCTTTTTGCCATCTACAATGCAATACTCACTTGTGAGAAAATCTTTTTTAAACTTTGATTCTTCATAATGCTTAACAAAAAGTGTGATTTGATCCTCTTCATACAATTGATGGTAATGTTTGACAACTGATCGGCTATAATTCCCTAATCCACTGAAGTTAAAAAACAATCTTTTGGCATCAAATCCTATTTTCATTAGTTTGATTTATTACAAAATTACAAGAGGAAGTGACAATTTATCACTTCCTCCCTAAAACATTATTTATAATAAATTAAACTTCCTCCAATTCTTCTACATATTCCTCAATCAATTTTTGCTGAATTTCAGGAGGTGTAGGAGTATACTCTGCAAATTTTCTATTAAACTTTGCTCTTCCTTGAGTAAGTGACCTCAAACTTGACGAATATTTATACATTTCGGCAAAAGGCACCTTTGCCATAATTTTTTGATAATGTCCATCTGAATCAATCCCCAAAATTATAGCACGTCGGGTTTGAAGATCTCCCATCACGTCTCCCAAAACGTTATCAGAACACAAAATTTCCAAGTCATATATTGGTTCAAGTAACTGAGGCTTTGCATTTACAAAAGAATTCTTAAATACCATCATTGAAGCAAGCATAAATGCCATATCATTCGAATCAACAGCGTGCATTTTCCCATCATAAATACAAACCCTAATATCTTGGCAGTAAGATCCTGTCAAAGGGCCTTCTTCCATTTTTTGCATAACACCTTTTTTAATGGCATTTGAATATTTTGCATCAATAGATCCCCCAACAATGCACCAATAAAAAGCCAACTTTCCTCCCCAAGGAAGATCTTCAATTTCTGATTTTCTAACATTTAAGCCTTCTGGTTCCGGCATCCCTTCATAATATGGTTCAATCCTCATATGTACTTCACCAAATTGACCTGAACCTCCTGATTGCTTTTTGTGTCGGTAACTTCCTTCTGTCATTTTCTGAATGGTTTCTCTGTAAGGTATTTTTGGTTGGATATATTCCATAGTAATACCATTCAATTTTTCAATTCTGTATTTTATAATATCCATTTGCAATTGACCCTGCGCATGAAGTAATGTTTGTTTCAGTTGTTGCGACTGCTCAATAATTAATGTTGGATCCTCCTCAGAAAAAGTATGCAATGCTTTCATTAATTTTTCCATATCGTTCTTACTTGGAGGAAGTATTGCAGATCTAATTTTTGGCTCAGGGAACTTTATTGGTTCAATTTCAATATTTGAGTTTTTTTCTGTCAATGTGTTATTAGTATGAGAATTTTTTAGTTTTACTGTTAACCCTAAGTCACCAGCTCTCAACTCATTGACACTCTCCCTAGTTTTTCCATTTGATAATGAAAGTTGATTAATTCTCTCATGTCCTCTATTCGAATTATTGATTAACTCGTCACCAGGTTTTAGAATTCCAGAATAAACTTTGAAATAAGAAACCATACCAATCTGTGGTTCTGAATGACTTTTGTAAATAAAACATGCAAGTGGACCCTCAGAATTACATTCTAGTACCTCACCATCTTTTAATTTTGCTGCTGGTCGATCTGCTGGTGAAGGAGCGATATCATTGATGAAACCCATGATTCTACCAGAACCCTTATTTAATAGAGCGGAGCAACAAAAAACTGGAAAAATCTCTAAATTAGCTAGGGCAATTGTTAAACCTTCTGCCAATTCTTCCTCATTCAATGTCCCTGCATCGAAAAATTTTTCCATTAAAGACTCATCATTTTCAGCCGCAGCTTCAACCAATAAATTATGCATTTCCTGAGCTCGACCAATTTCTGAGTCTGGAATAGGAAGCTTTTCAGGTTTTCCACCATCTTGGGGGAATACATACATAATCATTCTTAAGGCATCGATTATTTTATTGAATTCTGCACCTTGATTCAAAGGATATTGAAATGGTAAAACTTTGTTTCCAAATCTATTTTGTGCCTGTTCAAGAGTGCTTTCAAAATTTGACTTTTCATGGTCAATTTGGTTAATCACAAAAATTGTTGGAGTATGCATTTGTAATGTATACTCCCATAAAAGCTCAGTTCCCACTTCTACACCTGAAGCCGAATTTAATACCATGATACCTGTATCTGCAACTTTAAGTGCAGAAATTACTTCTCCTGCAAAATCATCAAGACCCGGAGTATCAATAATATTTATTTTTGAGTCTTTCCATTTGGCATGCATTAATGAGCTGAATATAGAATTTCCTTTTTCCTTTTCTATGCTTGTGAAATCAGAAACCGTAGAACCCGTTTCAATATTTCCTCTTCTTGGAATTTCATTGGCTTCGAAAAGCATCGTTTCCGAAAAAGTAGTTTTCCCGCATCCGGAATGGCCTAATAAGACTACATTCCTTATATTTTTTGATTCAAATGCCATAATATATATTTTTAATTATTTATAAGTCCGCAATAAAATTTAATAGCGAATATTAAGTTAATTAAATACTATTATTTATCATAGGCATTGCTAATAAAAATAATATTTGGAAATTTAATTAATGATGACTTTAAAGAAAGGTGTAATATTTAATTATTTGAGAACAAAAGATTTACTTGAATATAGCTTCAAAATAAGCATATGATTTTTTTTCTTCATTACTTTTTTTAAATTTATTTAAAGTATCCTTTACTGACTTTTCAATGGGTATATATTCGAAATTGAATAATTTTTTTGACTTAGAATTGTCATATAAAAACGTACCAGATGTGATCGTAACCGTTTCTTTGGTCAATGGGGGATCCCCTCCAAAAATCATTTGCTTTATTTTATAAAATCGCCATGCAATTGCAGTAATTACTTTATTGGCTTCTCTATTTGGAGGTTTTATATTAAGATGTGTGGCCATAAGACCAAATAAATCTTTATAACTTATCATGTTGCTTACCGCAATGACTCTTTGATTTGAAACTTCACTTTCTAAATAAGAAATGGTCAGTTTTGCCGCATCTCTAACATCTACAAAGCCATTTGTACCAATCGGATACAATTTCTTATTGTTTATAACATGTGTGAATATTTTAGTACTGCTATCGCCCCATATCGAAGGACCTAAAATCATACTTGGATTAATAATCCCAATTGTTAAACCTTCTGTCATACCTCTCCAAACCTCAAGTTCGGCAAGGTATTTTGAATAGCCGTATTGTGTACTAAATTTGCTATCTTCCCATTCTGATTCTTCATTTATATATTCTCCACTTTTTACTCTTCCGATTGCAGCAACTGAACTAAGAAATATCAATTTCTTTGGTTTAGACACAATACAAACATTTACAAGGTTCGCCGTACCTTCCACATTTATCGAGAATACAGACTTTTTATCCTTGGAATTGTAGCTCACTTTTGCTGCAGAATGAATAATATAATCACAATTTTCAACCAATTGTTGAAGAGAGTCTAAGTCTAAAACATCTCCTTCGACCCATTGAACCAACTCCATAATGTCTTCGACGAGATCCATTCTACTGCCTTCTCTCCTTAATGCCTTTATATTTTTATACCCTTTCTCAAAAAGACCACGCAAGATATGAGAACCTAGAAAACCTGTTCCGCCAGTAACTGCAATAGTGCTATTTGAGTTTGGTATCATTTTTTAATTATAAATATAAATGCAACCACCAATGGTATCTTCTAATGCTCCTGTAACAGATTTCAATGCATTTGGTTTTTTATGTTTTCTTAAATAACCCATTAATGCAATCAATAATGCTTCTTTATAATTAATGATGTCATATGAAGCAGTTACTTTTTTTATATTTAGTGGCGACAACTTATCTTCCAAAACTTTGATAAAGAATAAATTAAAACCACCTCCTCCAGTTATCAAAATTTTCCTTTTATGGTCAATATTCCCATTTTCTAATATTGCAAAAATAATTTCATCAGCAATAAATTCTACACAAGTCCTCAATAAATTTTTGACTTCCAATGTGCTAGATTCTAAAACAGGTAAGAAATTTCGAACTACCCAAGAATTATCTATTGCCCTAGGTCCGCTTCCATTAAAGGAATTCAATTCTTTCAATTTTCTCAAAATAATTGGATCAATCTGACCTTGTGCGGCTATTTTCCCATTTTCATCATATGCCAGATTCATTTTGCCAGCAAGGAAATTGAGCAACTGATTACATGGTGAAATATCAAATGCTTGGATTGACTCTTTGTTTTTAAAAGTAATATTGCTTATTCCACCTAAATTAAGACAGATTTCTGAATCATTAAATATATAAAAATCGACTATAGGAGCAAATGGTGCTCCTAATCCACCAGCCGCAATATCAGAACTTCTAAAGTCACATATAACTTCCTTTTTCGCCAATTGAGAAATAGCTGCGCCATTTCCAATTTGCAATGTGAAAGCTTGATCAGGAAAGTGAAATATGGTATGTCCATGTGAAGCAATGGCATCTATCTCAAATTTCGAATTTTCAATAAAATGCTTACACTTTTCACCTAAAAAAAAACCGAAGTCCGAATCCAATTTACATAATTCTTTCGCTGAAAAATCAGTGCTTTTCTTAAGTTTTTCTGCTAAATCATCAGGAAATTCAACTTGTTCTGTTTCTAATATTTCCCAATTGAAATTTGGCTCTCCTGGTATCCCTTCAAAAGAACACAAAGCCATGTCTAAGCCATCAAGTGAACTTCCTGACATTAGACCCAATATGTTCATTCTTTATTATTTAAAAGTAGTAGTGTATTTTGCAACAGCAGCAATTTCATCCGCAGTTAATGTATTTTCGTAGGCTAGCATTAGATTCCTGCCTTTTGTAATTACTTGGACTCTTTCTTCTTCAGTCAAAGGAGATGCACTTAAATCTTTAGCTCCATTTAACCCTAATTTGCCATCTGCTCCATGGCATAATTGGCAATTCGTTTTAAAAACTGCAGCCCCATCCGCCTTTGGAGTATTATCACTCTGGCCGCAAGCAAATATCAATGTTAAAATAGCGAAAGCAAAGAAAAATTTAATTTTTGTCATATTCAATAAAGTTAATTTAAATAAAAATTTGGACTTCAGTTCTAACTTTTCATTTCAAAAAGTTTTGAAAGGTAAAGTAATATATTATTTATCGAAAATAAAAGCACTTTTATCTTATTATTGGAAACTTTTAAACCTTTTATAGTTTCCATGGTTTATAATTTTTTATTTTTGCGGCGAAATGAATATACTAGATAAAATTATAGCAACATCAGAAAAACTTTTCATGAATTATGGCCTAAAAAGCATAAGCATGGATGACATTGCTGCTGAAATTGGTATATCAAAAAAAACGATCTATAAACATTTTTCTACAAAAGACAAATTGATTCAAATCACCTTGTCCTTGTATCTGAAAAACGAAAAAAAGGTCGTAACCAAAATAGCTTTAGAAAGTGAAAATGCAGTTGAAGAGATCATTACTATTGGCAAGCATGTCATCAATATGGCAAGAAAATTAAAGCCGACTTTGATTTTCGATTTGAAAAAATACCATTCGGAAAATTGGAAATTAATTGAAGAGCACCATAATAATTTTATTAATGAAACCATTCGGAAAAATATTGAAAAAGGCATAGCGGAAGGTTTGTTCAGAGAAAATATTAATCCAGAAGTTATTGCAAAGCTATATGTAGTAAAAAGTCTATTTATTTCTGATGAGACTAATTTCCCTTTGAAATTCATCTCTCTTGATAGTTTATTAAAAGAACATTTATTATATCATTTATATGGAATCCTTTCACATGAAGGCATTAAACTAGTTGAAAAATATGAACTCGAAGCATTATAGCATCACTTTTGTGCTGCTTTTATTAATTTATTTGCCTTTAAAAGGCCAAGAAACTTATACTATAGATGAATCTGTTAATTATGCTATTAAAAATAGTGCACAAACAAGACTCAATCAATTGGATTTAACAAAAGCAGAAGCTCAGATAAAAGAATATAGAGCTACTGGACTTCCTCAATTAAAGGGAAGCGTTAATTATCAACATTTCATCAATTTGCCAACTTCGCTATTACCAGCAGAGATTTTTGGAGGTCCAGCAGGAACTTTTGCGGAAATTAAATTCGGCTTAAAAAACAGTCTAAATTCTGGATTGGAATTGAATTCATTAATCTTTGATGGGTCCTTTTTTACTGGATTAAGAGCTCAAAAAATTTATAGAGAATTAGTATTCAAACAAGCCGAACAATCTGAATTCGAAATAAAAAACAATGTTACTAAAGCATATTTAGGCGTGCTAATTGCCGAAAGAAACAAAAATATTATTGAAAAGAATCTGGAAAATCTTGAAAAAACACTCGAAGAAACTAAAATCTTTTTCGAAAATGGTTTTTTAGAGAAATTGGATGTTAGCAGATTGCAATTGTCATTCGATAATTTATCAACTGAAATTGGAAGAATTGATCGAATTATCAATTTGTCAAAGAATCTATTGAAATTCCAAATGAACTATCCTTTGGATAAGGACATCACACTAAGTGAAACATTGGACGACCTTGTAGATAAAGTTATCATCGCAAAAGTTGATTTGAATGAGCCATTAGATATCAATAATAGACCTGAATATGCAGTTATTGAAACAGGCGAAAAGCTGAATGAACTGAATATCGAAGCAATGAAGAAAGGTTATTTACCTTCTCTTATTGGATTCGCAAATTATCAAACAGCAATTCAGAGAAATAACCTATTTAACAATGATGAACCAGCATTTTTTCCTACAACAATAGTTGGTTTGGGTCTTTCTATTCCAATATGGGACAGTTATGCTAAACGATCAAAAATTCAGCAGGCTCAAGTTGATTTAGAAATAACTAGAGTTCAAAAATCTGAATTTGAAAGAGGAGTTAGTCTTCAAGTTTACAATGCAAAATTGAATTATGAAAATGCATTAAACACTGTAAATAATACAAAAAGAAATGAAAATTTGGCACTTGAAATTTACAATACTTCACAAATTAAATTCAAAGAAGGTATTGGATCAAGTCTGGAATTAGGCCAAGCTGAACAAAATCTTTATGCCGCTCAGGCAAATTATATAAATGCTCTTTATGAGTTAGTTGTTGCAAAAACAGATTTAGATATATCCTTAGGTAAAAATTAAGACAAAAATTATAATGAAACGATACTATACTTTAGTCCTTTTAGGACTTTTATTAATTTCTTCATGCGCTTCAAATGCAGGAGAACCTCAAAGTTTAGAAGAATTGAAAAAATCTCTTGCTACTTTGAAAACAGAACGTTCTGAACTAGAAAAAAATATTAAAAATCTAGAAAGCGAAATTGAAAAATTGGAACCAATCAACTTAAAGCCAGAAAAGTTGGTGACCACAGATATTTTGGCTAGAGAAGATTTCAAAAGATATATAGATATTCAAGGTTCTGTAAATTCTAGCGAGGCTGTATATGCGTCCCCTGAAATTGGTGGCAGAATTCTTTCTATGACCATTAATGAAGGAGACTTTATAAAAGCCGGAGCTAAAGTTGCCACTTTAGATGTAGAGACCGTTAGAAATCAAATTTTAGAAGTTGAAAAATCTTTGGAATTGGCCAATGATATTTTTAATCGTCAAGAAAGATTATGGAACCAAGAAATAGGCTCAGAAATTCAATTCCTACAGGCAAAAAACAACAAAGAAAGACTTGAAAAATCTCTTGAGAGTATTAAATATCAATTGACAAAAGCAAATGTTTATGCTCCTATTTCTGGATTTGCTGACAAAATTTTCTTGAAAAAAGGAGAACTAGCTGGGCCTGGTGCACCTATCATTCAAATCATAAATACGAATACCGTAAAAGTTGTTGCAGACGTACCAGAATCATTGTTGGGAAAGGTTAAGAAAGGTGAAACTGTTGAAATCGATTTTCCAGCTTTGAAAGAAAGTAAAAAAGGAAAAGTATCCTTAGTAGGTAGGTCCATCGATCCTGCGAACAGAACATTCAAAGTAGAGGTTGAATTGCCGAATTCCAATAATTTACTAAAACCTAATCTACTATCAATTATGAAAATCAACGATTTGACAGTAGAGAATACGATTGCTATCCCTTTAGAATTAGTTCAACAAGAAATAAGTGGTAAAGACTATGTTTTTGTTGTAGGAAATTCACCAGGCGGACTCATAAGCGAAAAAAGATATGTGGAAACAGGAGCCACATTTGAAAACAAAATTGTGATCGATTCAGGTTTAAATGAAGGGGATCAAATTATCATGATTGGCGCAAGAGGACTTGCTAGCGATGAATTAATAAAAGTCCAAGAATAAAATAAAAAAACAACATATCACGAAGTGTAATGGAAGAAAAAAACGATAAAAAATTGCTAAGGACTTTTGGACTAACAAATCTTGCAGTTGACAATAAGATAACAGTATTTTTATTAACAATAATGATTTTTGTTTTTGGAATACTTTCATATATAGGGATGCCAAAAGAATCCTTTCCAGAAATAACTTTTCCACAAATTTTTGTAAACACAACTTATTTTGGAAACTCTGCGGGAGATATTGAAAATCTCGTAACACGACCTTTAGAAAATCAGCTTTCTACAATTTCAGAAATTAAATCTGTTACTTCATCTTCAATGCAAGATTTTTCAATCATTACTTGCGAATTTGAAACAGATATTGATATTGAATATGCTAAGCAAAAAGTAAAGGATGCTGTAGATAAGGCAAAATCAGATTTACCCAATGACTTAACAAGTGAACCTGAAGTTTTGGATATCAATTTATCAGAAATTCCGATTATGAGCGTCAATTTATCTGGAGATTTTCCAAATGATGAGTTAAGATCTTATGCCGAATTTTTGCAAGATAAATTTGATGATTTGAAAGAAATTTCAAGCGTTAATTTAAAAGGAACTTTAGATCGAGAAGTACAGATAAATGTAGATGTTCCAATAATGCAAGCCTTGGAAGTTAGTTTTGGAGATATAGAGAACGCAGTGAAAGCTGAAAACTTAACTATGTCAGGAGGTGAAATTGTTAACAATGATTTTAGACGATCAATTAGAATTATTGGAGAGTTTACTGAATTAAAAAGTTTAGAAAACTTAATTATTAAAGCTGAAAATCAAAAACCAATATATTTAAAAGATTTTGCTAAAGTAAATTTCGGATTTGCAGAGCAAACGAGCATAGCTCGATCTGATAAATTGCCAGTAGTGTCCCTTGATATTATTAAGCGCGCTGGAGAAAATCTATTGTTGGCTTCGGATAAAATAAAAGCTATAGTTGACGATGCGCAGAAAAATGATCTTCCACAAAATTTGAGTGTAAAAGTTTTTAATGATCAATCGGTGAGAACCAGAGATATGGTTTCGAATCTTGAAAATAGTATCATTTCAGGCGTAATTCTCGTCGTTGTCATCCTTTTATTTTTTCTCGGTTTAAGAAACGCTTCATTTGTTGGGATAGCAATTCCTATTTCTATGATGATGGGAATAATGTTATTAAGCTTTATCGGCTACACACTCAACATGGTGGTCTTATTTTCGCTTATCCTGGCTTTGGGTATGTTGGTAGACAATGCTATAGTAGTAGTTGAAAATATTTATAGATATTATGGGGAAGGTTACAGTAAGGACGATTCAGCAAAATTTGGAACTGGAGAAGTTGCTTTGCCCATAATTTCGTCAACAGCAACCACTTTGGCAGCATTTGTCCCTTTAGCATTCTGGCCGGGATTGTTTGGTTCTTTTATGAAATTCTTGCCTATAACCTTAATTGCTGTTCTAACGGCTTCCCTTTTTATTGCCCTAGTAATCAATCCTGTATTAACTTCAACTTTCATGGTTAAAGAAGATACTGGAAAAAAGAAAAAAAGTAAATCTGTCAAGAATTTTATCATTTCAATATGTGCACTTTTATTATTTGTATTGGTTGGTCATTTTTCTGGAACAATGTGGTTGCGAAATTTAAGTATTATCATCACAGGAATGATAATTGTAAATTTCTTTATATTAAGACCAGGCACTCGGATATTCCAAAAGCATATTATGCCATTTTTTGAGAACATATATGATAAATTTATAAGATTCGCCCTTTACAAATTTATGCCCTATTTGTTTTTCATAGGTTCTTTTATCTTATTGGTTATTTCAATGGTTTTATTAGTTAAAGATCTACCGAAAATTGATTTGTTTCCAAGTACAGATCCAAATTATGTGAATGTTTTTGTTGAATTACCTATGGGTAAAGATATTCTTGCCACAAATGAAATAATGCTTCAAATCGAAGAAAAAGTTGAAAAGGATTTAGCCAAAGATGCAGAAGTTGTAGACGCTATACTTTCGCAAATTGGTGAAAATACAGGAGATCCAAGCATGGGCATGTCATTCGGTGCATCACCGAATAAGGCTAGATTGACAGTATCATTCGTTCCTTCAGAAGATAGAAATGGTAAATCAACTGTAGATATTATGGAACAAATTAGGGAATCTATAAATGGAATTCCAGGAGTTCAAATGACCGTTGACAAAGATGCTTCCGGGCCGCCTCAAGAAAAACCAGTTTATATTGAGCTTACAGGAAACGATATGGATCAATTAGCTACTTTGTCTGAATCTGTAATTTCTTTCATCAATCGATCAAATGTAGAAGGAATTGAAGAATTAAAGGCAGATGTTCAAATTGGCAAACCAGAAATGCAAATTGGTATTGATAGAGCCGCAGCAAGAAGATATGAAATATCAACTTTTGGAATTGCTGATGTTATAAGAACCGCTGTTTTTGGAAAAGAAATATCTAAATTCAAACAAGGCGAAGATGATTATCCTATCAACTTAAGAGCAGAAGAAAATTATAGAAATAGTGTAAGTGACATTCTTAACCAAAAAATCACGTTTAGAAATCCTGCAAACGGAAGAATTGCTCAGGTCCCTATTGCTTCAGTTGCAGATATAAAGTACACTTCAACTTATAGCTCAATCAACCGAAGAGACCAAGAGAGAATGATTACTATCACTTCCAATGTATTGAGTAATTACAACCCTAACGAAGTGGTGAAAAACATTGGAGAAGTAATGGAAGATTATGAAATGCCTGAAGGATATTCATTTAAATTTGCAGGTCAACAAGCTCAGCAAATGGAGGAAATGGCATTTCTTTCTAAAGCCTTGGGAATTGCAGTATTTGCAATTTTCTTAATTTTGGTAATGCAATTCAATTCGTTAATATCTCCATTTATCATTATACTTTCTGTTGTATTTAGTTTAATTGGAGTGTTATTTGGATATCTCTGGTCAGGCATGGATATTTTGATAATTATGACTGGTGTAGGTATCATTTCCTTGGCAGGCATAGTTGTGAACAATGCTATTGTCCTCGTCGATTACACTAATTTGACTGTTCAGAGACGCCGCGAAAAACTAGGTATTGATAACATGATAAATATGGACGCTGAAGATGTTAGAGAAGCAATAGTAAGGAGTGGTGCTACTAGGCTTAGACCGGTTCTTTTAACTGCAATAACAACAGTTTTGGGATTAATTCCATTGGCAATTGGTCTTAATATTAACTTCATCACATTAGTTACTGATTTCGATCCTCAATATTTTGTAGGTGGGGACAATGCAGCATTCTGGGGAACTATGGCTTGGACTGTAATTTATGGCTTGGTATTTTCTACTTTTTTAACATTGGTAATTGTGCCTGTGATGTATTGGTTAGGATTTTTATTTAAACGATTTATTATCAGATTATTTTCAAAACAAACTGAAATAGTATAATGAAAAAGGATTTATCAAATATGCGTGAAAACTATAAAAAAGGAATTCTCGATGTTTCGGATATTAATCAAGATCCTTTTGCTCAATTTCAAAAATGGTTTAATGATGCTATTGCTGGAAAAGTAGTGGAGCCAAATGCAATGACCTTATCAACGGTTAATAAAAATGGGCACCCCTCATCTAGAATTGTTCTGCTAAAGGAAGTCGATGATCAAGGGTTTGTTTTTTTTACAAATTATGACAGCAAAAAAGGCCAAGAAATTCACCAAAACGACAATGTAGCAATTAATTTTTTTTGGAGAGAGCTTGAACGGCAAGTTCAAATCCAGGGAAAAGCTAAAAAAATAAGTGAAACACTTTCTGAATCTTATTTCCACTCTCGACCGTTTGGAAGTCAAATTGGGGCTATTTCTTCTAATCAAAGTTCACAAATTGAAAATAGGGCCCGATTAGAAGAAAAATATAGTCAAAATTATGATTTGTACAAAGAGCAAGGGTATGCACCTTTTCCCAATAATTGGGGTGGATTTATAGTGACTCCAAGCTATTTTGAATTTTGGCAGGGACGAGAAAGTCGATTACATGATAGATTTGAATATTTGAAGAAAGGCGATAACTGGCAAATAAATAGATTAGAGCCCTAAGATCATTTCATTTATTTGGTAAAAAACAAAAGCCTGATATTGGATGCCTTTCCAATACCAGGCTTTTACAATTTATCTCAAAGTGTATTTACTAATATTATTGCAAAATGCTAAAAAGGGAGGGCCTCATCCTTTGTAGAAAAATTTTTAAAATTATTCACTTTCACTTGAGTTGAATACTTGGTTTCCCCTGTTTTTGTTTTGTAACTTTCTTGGTTTAGCTGTCCTTGAACTAGTACGTGACTGCCCTTTTTTAGAAATTTACTCATTTTTTCCGCCGTTCCATTCCAAGCAATAATTGGATGCCACTCTGTTTTTTGTACTTTCTCACCATTTTTATCTTTATAGACTGAATTGGTTGCAATACTAGTTTTTCCGATTTTTACTCCACTTGAAAGTTCTGTAATTTGAACATCTGTTCCTAAGTATCCGATTAATGTTACTGAGTTATTTAAAGCATTCATAATAAATAAGTTTGTGTGCGATATTGCACTGTTTTAATAAATAATTGTTGACAAGACAAATATGAATGCATAATGAAAAAATATTCGGTTTGTAGTCGAATAATATCGTTTGTTGTCGTTTATAAATGAATAAATATTTCTATTTAATTGTATATCAATAATTTACAACAAATAAATAAATTGAATTTTTTAGACGAAAAGGATATTGAATTTATAAAACATGATATTCACATTCTTCAATCTCCCAAATTATTGATTATTTGGTCTCATAACTTTCGGAATCATGGATTTTTATTCCTGATTGATCGCTCACTGTAAATACGAAATCTGGTTTTACACTATATGCCCCAAAATTTCCATTTTTATCTAATGCAATATACCCTACTTGTATATCTGTGATATCTTGTTTACGTACTATTCTCATTACAGCTTCTTTGCATGCCTCAAAAGGCGACATGCCTTGACGCATAAGTTCCACAACTAAGAAAGAACCTACACTTCTCATAACCAATTCTCCCATTCCAGTAGCAACTGCTGCACCTATTTCATTATCGACATACAAACCTGCACCAATTATAGGACTATCTCCAATTCTTCCTGCCATTTTATATGCCAATCCACTTGTAGTGCAAGCTCCACTTAAATTGCCATCTGAATCAATTCCAATTATTCCTATGGTATCGTGCAGTTCAATATTTACTTTTGGTTTGTATTCCGCTTTTACTAACCATTCTTCATATTCTTTTTTAGAAGCTTCAGTTAATAGATTTTCCTTACTAAAGCCTTGTGCCAGTGCAAATTGCAAAGCACCATCACCAGAAAGCATCACATGAGGTGTTTCCTCCATTACTTTTCTAGCCACAGAAATTGGATGCTTTATATGTTGCAAATAAGTTACAGCACCACATCCTCCCAAGTGATTCATAATACACGCGTCCAATGTAACATTTCCATCCCGATCTGGCCTCCCACCATACCCAACAGATTGATCTGCTGGATCGCCCTCCGGTATCCGTGCGCCAGCTTCTACCGCATCAATTGATTTTCCATTTTTAGACAAAACTTCCCAAGCTGCATTATTGGCTCCTTCATTTTTCCAAGTAGAAACTACGATGGGAATATTTTTACTCAACTCTTTATTTGTTGTAATTTCTTTACCTTCACAAGATTGCAAAATCACTCCTGTGGTGATTACTATCGAACTATTTATAAATTTTCTGCGTGTTTGCTTCATTTTAAAAGATATCTAATATTATAAAATCCTATATTTTTTCGTTATCATATTGTTAATCAATTTGAATAATTATACTTATCATAAATATATTATTAAATAAATATTATCTTCTAGATTATTAATTTTGTTTTATAAACTTCAAAATGATGAATTCGAAAATAAAAATATATATTCTGACTTTTATCCTTGGGCTTAACTATGTTTCTGCGCAAGTTGAAATCAAAACTAATGCTTTAGGTTTGGTTACTAATAATTATAATGCACAAGTTGAATTATTATTGAATTATAGATCTGGAATTGAACTTGAACTTAGCTATAGGAATACACCTTGGATATTAGGCCTTTCTGGATCAGAAATAAAAAACAACTCCTTTAGATTTTTAACTTCGTATAAATATTATCTAGATTCTGAGGATCCTGCATCTGGATTATATTTTGGTCCGTATCTAAGATTAAAAGTAGCTGGAATGGAAAATATCCCAGTAGCTCTTGACCAGACTTATTCCGGTATTTTTGCTAATCCTGAAATTGTTAAAGTTATTAACAATGCTTTTACTGTCGGAATAACCGGTGGTCAGAAAATTGTATTTAATAACAATTTTGTGCTTGAATATTATGCTGGTATTGGATATAATCCATTCAACAATATTAGAATCAGAGATGATATTCCAAAAGAAATTGAACCATATTTAAATATTACTTCCAACACATTTACTTGGCCATGGGATTTTCGATTAGGTTTTTCACTTGGTTATAGAATTTGGCGCTAAAAATGGTTAATTGATTATGAAGCATCCCATTATTTTTTACTTTTTAGTAATTTTTCTTTTTTCTAATTGTTCGCAATTGGCAATTTTTCATTCTGCAAGAACAGAAGGCAAAGGAAATTTGAGTTTTTCGCCATCATTAGAAGGATTTGTGTTTCGACCATTTGCTTCAAGCGGTGGAGATTTAGGTGTATTAGGTTTGCCTGGCATAAGAGCTGAATTAAATTACGGAATAACCAATAGTACAGATATTGTTTCAAGTTTTTATTCTTCTGGAGCATTTTTAACAAGCCTAAAAATGCGATTTATAGGTACCAATGAATCTCCATTTTCTATTTCTGTTATGCCTGGGTATGAATACCAATTCAATCTATTACAAACAAGCACAGCATCTGGGAAAGTGAATCGTTTGCATTTGCCAATTATCGCATCTTTCTATACTACTGAGAATATTGGTTTTTCAATTGGGACGAAATATGTATTGCAAATTGAGGAAAATGGTGATAATGTATCTTTTCCTGGAATAAACGCAGGTATAAATATTGATAGAAGAATCAAATATACAATAGGTGGCGGTTTGTTTTTGCCATTCAGACCTTTGACTGGAACAGAAGGCTTTATTTTTCAATTTGGGGTGAGTGCAAAAATTCCACTCTACACCAATGATTAGCTACACATTCGAGATGTTGACAATATTCTGCCTTGAAATTTACATTAAGCTGAGGCTGAGTCTTTTATAAGAACAATAAATCTTTTCTTGGTAAGTCCAAAAAAAAATAGCTTTTACAATTTCCAATAATTAAAAAGTAGAAAGGTGGTTAATAACTTAATTTTGAAAACTAAATTAAGCACATCATATTGCAACCAGAAGAAAATCAAAAATAAATTGAATAAACCCTATACAGAAAAACTTTCACCACAACCGCAAGTTCTTGAAGCATTCGGATTGTTAAAGTAAAATCCTTTTCCATCCAATCCGCCAGCAAATTCTAATGTGGTATTGCACAAATAAAGAAAACTTTTAAGATCTGTTACTACTTTAATACCATTGTCTAAAAATTCTTGGTCATTGGGTTTAGATTCATTATCAAAATCCATAATGTATGAAAGTCCAGAGCATCCTCCGCTAGTTACGGAAACGCGCACAAAATAATCCTCTGAAATGTCTCCAGACTTGATTATTTCTTGAATTCTTTCTTTAGCACTATCTGCAACAAAAACCATATTATTTAGTTTGTGCTTCTACCAAATTATTTTTTGTTTTGTAATCTTTAATAGCACTTCTGATGGCGTCTTCTGCAAGAACAGAACAATGAATTTTGACTGGAGGCAAAGCCAATTCTTCCACTATATCCATATTATCAATGGTTAGAGCTTCATCAATTGATTTACCTTTTAACCATTCAGTTGCCAAAGAGGAAGATGCAATTGCGGAACCACATCCAAAAGTTTTAAATTTGGCATCTTTTATCATACCTGTTATCTCATCAACTTCAATTTGTAAACGCATTACATCCCCGCACTCAGGTGCACCAACAAGCCCAGTTCCTACATTTGATTTTGATTTATCAAGAGTACCAACGTTTTTTGGATTTTTAAAATGCTCTAAAACTTTTTCTGAATATGCCATAATATTATTTTCTATAACGATTTAACAAATGATTTTTAATTTTGGTTCAAACAATTTAATGTTCGGTCCATTGCACAGATTCTAAGTCTATACCTTCTTTATACATTTCCCAAATAGGGCTAAGATCTCTCATGTGATTGACTCCTTTTCGAAGCATATCCAAAGTTATATCAATTTCCTCTTCCGTTGTAAATCTGCCTAAACTGAATCTAATGGAAGAATGTGCAAGATCGTCCCCTAAGCCAAGCGCTATCAGAACATAAGATGGTTCTAAAGATGCTGACGTACATGCAGATCCTGAAGAAACTGCAATATTTTGATTAAAAGTCATCATCAAGCCCTCTCCTTCCACATGTTTAAAAGAAATATTGGTAACATGAGGCATTCTGTGTTGAGTGTTTCCATTCACATAAATTTCTTCCAGTGAATTTAAAAAACCTTCTTCTAACCTATCTCTTAATTTAGAAAGTCTTTCAGCATCTTGAGCCATTTCATTTTTTGCAATTTCTGCTGCTTTCCCAAAACCTACAATTCCTGGAACATTTAATGTGCCAGATCTCATGCCCCTTTCATGTCCTCCTCCATCCATCTGAGAAGTAACCTTAACTCTTGGATTTTTTCTATTTACGAATAGTGCTCCGACTCCTTTGGGACCATACATTTTATGTGCAGTAAAAGCCATTAAATGAACACCTACTGCTTTGGGGTCAACAGGAATCTTTCCCACAGCTTGCGTAGCATCACTCATAAATAACACACCCTTCTTAGCGCAAATTTTTCCAATTTCTTCCATTGGTTGAATAACTCCAGTTTCATTATTAGCCCACATAATGGAGACAAGAATGGTGTTATCTTTTATTGCTGCTTCTAACTCTTCTAGGTTGACCAATCCATCCCTTTGAACTTTTAAGTACGTTACTTGACCGCCCATTTTTTCAATTTTCTTACAAGAATCTAGGACAGCCTTATGTTCGGTTTCAAGAGTGATGATATGATTACCTTTTCTTTGGTACATTTCGAATACACCTTTCAAAGCTAAGTTATCGCTTTCAGTAGCTCCAGAAGTAAATATTATTTCTTTGGAATCTACATTAATTAAACTTGCGATTTGCTCTCTTGCATAATCAACAGCTTCTTCTGCTTGCCAGCCAAAAGGATGACTTCTACTAGCTGCATTGCCAGGAAAATTGTAAAAATAAGGTACCATTGTTTCTACTACTCGAGGATCTGTTGGGGTAGTAGCATTATTGTCAAGGTATATTAATTTGTTGCTCATTTATTTTTTTTGTTAACAGAATTGCAAATATAAGGTTTTATGCGCATTTCAAGTATATAGAAAAAATATACTTGCCCTTATACTAAGAATGACTAAGATAACAATCCAATTGAGCAATTGGTTTAATAAATAAATGATATTTTTAATAATAAAATTTAAAAAGACAGCCTCCCCAATTCCAGAGAGTCGATTTTCAAGTTTTGGGTTAGCTGTCAATCATCCTACTATAATTTGGAGCCTACGATTGTATAATCGTATTCTATTCCATCTATTCTTAATGTGTAATCCAGTTGAAGAGTATAATCATAAAAAATGCCTTCTCCAGAAATACGTCCTCCGTTTTCTAGTTTTTGATCAAATATTCTAATTCTTTTTTTATAAATATCATCGTTCCGAACTGCGCCGTCCACAACTTCCCAAATTTCCCCATCCCAGGGCGCATCAATAATAATATTATTTCCGTAATCGACTGCGACTGAAACAGAAAATGGTCCTGAAACTCCAACTACATTAGCCTCATATACGCCTACTATTGGCAAAACTTCGTCATAGTATTTTTCGCAAGAAGCTAATAAGACTATGAAAAAAAACGGCATTAATAATTTTAACTTTATCATAATGATCAATTTTATGCTGTGATGAATATCCTAAATTATATAACTAAATCGTATCAAAAAAATTAATGTAACACTATAAGTAAAGCTTAAATTTTCTTTAACTTTTCATTTCGCTTTTGCAATGAATTTGACCTAATCCTTAATTTTTTTAAGAAAAAAATAAAAAGAATTATGATTTACAGCTCTGATTTTTCGATCAAATGGACATCTAATAATTAACATCTTATATATATAATTTATGCTTAATATATTTAATTGAAAATGTATTAACTTTGACTCACAAATGAATACAGAAAATATCAATAAAAATATCGGCTTGAAGAAATTCTCTAATCCTGATTCTCAGATCGATGTTCTATTCGAAAGATTAATTTCCCGTGACTTGAGTTGTCTGCCTCAACTTTTAACATTAGTGGAAAATAAAACAACGAGAGATAATTCAAAGTTAAATAATGCATTAGCTAGTTTGCCTATTAATGAAAAATCACTAAGAATAGCTATTTCAGGACCACCAGGGGTTGGAAAAAGCTCTTTAATTGATTTATTTGGCATGAATTTGATACAAAATGATTTGAAAATTGCGGTTCTTGCAATCGATCCCAGTAGCGAAATTACACAAGGAAGCATTCTAGGTGATAAGACAAGAATGCCAAATTTATCAAAGAGTGTAAACGCTTTTATCAGACCTTCACCTAATAATTTAGAAAATGGGGGCATCAGAAATAGTACTTATGATTCAATTAGAATATGCGAAGTTGCAGGGTTCGACATTATTATTATTGAAACGGTAGGAGTAGGCCAATCAGAAATTGCAGCAGCTCAAATTACAGATCTCTTCTTTTTAATGATACCTCCTGGAGCAGGAGATGAATTACAAGGTATCAAAAAGGGGATTGTGGAAATGGCTGATTTTATAATTGTTAACAAAGCAGATGGGGATACAGAAAATTTAGCATCCAAAACAGCCTCTGATTATAAAAATGCTCTTCATTATGCCTCTATAAGTGATAAACTATCTGCAAAAGTTGAAATTTTGACTGCATCTACTTTAAATGGTTCTGGAATCGATTTCTTGACAGCTAAAATATTAGAATTTCGCAAGGAAAAAACTTTCCAAGATAAAAAATTAATTAAGCGACATACACAAGAATCCAAACGCTTCGTTAATCAAACAAATGAACTAATTCTGAATAAAGTAACCCAGAAAATCGAATTTCAAGAGAAATTTCAACTTCTTAGAAATTCAATCATAAATTCAAATAAAAACATTTACACAGCAATGAATGAAATTTCTACTTTTCTGACCCAATATTTTAATATTTAAGAGATATTAAGATCAATGAAAAAAAATATTCTTATTTCAATTTTCATATTCTCAATTGGTTTCTTTTGCAATAATATGAACGCCCAAGAAGCTGGAGATTCCCCTTTTTTTACTTCGCCTATTAATCATGAATTAAGAGTCGCTGGAACTTTTGGAGAATTAAGGACCAATCATTTTCATATGGGTCTAGATATCAAGTCATCCAAAGGAATTGTTGGGGATATAATTTATGCCGTAGCATCTGGTTATATTTCTAGAATTCAAATTAGCAGTAGTGGATATGGAAATGCACTCTATATTGACCACCCTAATGGTTTCACCTCTGTATATGGACATTTGCTTTCTTTTAACGAGGACATTGAAAAATACATTAAGCAAGAACAAAGCAAAGCAAAATCTTTTGAAGTTAATTTGATTCTCGATCCTGATCAATTTCCTATTATTCAGGGCACACAAATTGCTAAAATGGGAAATACAGGCGCTTCAAATGGGCCACATTTGCATTTTGAAATTAGAAAATCTAAATCTGAAGTTCCAGTAAATCCTATGCGTTTTGGAATTAAACCAATTGACAAAGCATCACCCAAAATAAATAGTGCAAAAATTTATTATTTTAATGATTCTTTGCAAGAAGTAGGTACAAATATTCAGATTGTAAAAAAGGCTTCGACCAATAATTATCAGTTATTATCGGATACTTTAAATATTGGTTCACAAAAATTAGGATTTGGCATTCTCACTACGGATCCGATGAATGATAATGCCAACGTAAATGGCGTGTATAAAATTAGCATGTATGTGGATAGTGAACTGACTTATGAAATAGAATTAGATTCTATTGGGTTTGATGAAACAAGATACATCAATGCTCACATTGATTATCCAAGTTTAATCATTAATAATAAGAGATATAATAGATGTTACAGACTTCCTGGAAATAATCTTGGCGCCATAAATAATACTGAAAAATCAATTGTCGAACTAACTAAAAAACCAAAAAAAATTGATATAGTAGTTTCTGATTTTGCAAAAAATGAAAGTATTCTTTCTTTTTGGGTGAAACAAGATGAAACTTTAATTGAGTTCAAGCCAACTCAACATGATTATACTTTGAAATACAATGAAGCCAATATTATAGATCAAGATATTGTAAAAATTTATTTCCCTGAACAATGTTTTTATGAAGATTCTCCAATCGACATTAATATTTCAAATGAAAAATCAAAAAATTTTGCTTCTACATTTTTTACAATTGGCAATAAATTAACTCCACTTCATAGAAATGCAAATATTTTCATTAAAAATAATACTATATCTGCTTCTCAAAAAGAAAAAACTTGCTTAGTATATTGCGAAAATCCTAACAGATTGGTAAGTTATGGCGGAAAATGGCAGGATGGCTATTTTGCAAGTGAAATTAATAAATTAGGGAAATATGCCTTGTATATTGATACCATTCCACCAAGTATTTCCATATCAAGAAAAAATGACAATTTTACAAATTATTCTTCCATAAGCTTTGTAATTGATGACAATCTAAGCTATGCAGGTAACACCTCACAATTAACCTATCAAGCCACCATTGATAATAAATGGGTTCTTTTCAAATACGATTTGAAATACAATAGAATAACGCATTATTTCGAAGATCCACCTAATAGTGAGATGCATAATCTTAATTTAGAAGTTATGGATGACAGAGGAAATAAAAAAATTTATACAAAAAAATTCCTTCGTTGATAAAACATTAATGAAAGTAGGATGTTCGTAAAAGAAACATAATACAAATGCGATTAAAAGAAGGAGACAAAGCACCAGATTTCAGTGGAATTAATGAAAAAGGAGAATTAGTAAGGTTTTCGGATTATAAAAATAAAAATTTAATTCTATTCTTTTATCCAAAGGATGATACTCCTGGTTGCACAAAAGAAGCTTGTAATCTAAGAGACAATTATTCTAAACTCCAGAAACTTGGGTTTGAAATAATCGGAATAAGCGCCGACAATTCTAACAAGCACCAGAAATTTATTGATAAGTATGAATTTCAGTTTTCATTATTAGCAGATACTGAGAAAGAAATCATTAATGCATTTGGTGTTTGGGGGCCAAAAAAATTTATGGGCAGGGAATACAATGGATTGCACAGAACAACATTTGTTATAAATGCAGAAGGAAATATAGAGAAGATTATAGATAAAGTGAATACTAAGGATCATGCAAATCAGATCTTAACCGAATTAGGCATAGAATAAAAAAACTTATTATGCCCAACATCGGGTTATAGAGATAATAGTGAAAGTCTTAATAATTCAACTATTATTTTTGATTTACTATTGCATTGAGAACTGTAATGAATACAGCTGCAAATCTCAACTCTAATGAATATTCCTGTGGCAATTCATCAATAATAATCCAGTCTCGTAAATCAAATTCAAATTCATTATACCATGTAAATCTGCCATTATCTTCGTTTACGATGGACCATTCAATTGGATCATTCAAAAAATTTGTTCGCTCTATTTTTATACTGGAATTCCCATCTTCAATTCTGAATGAACTGAAATCATTTGTCCAAATAGTAGAAATGCTAACTATAACATCACCTGAACGGAGTTCCCATTTATTAGGATTATTATCCCATTTTTGCTTTATTGTCCCTCTTTTGCCTTCTAGCCGATAATTCCATTCCGTAAAATCATTTCTAAGCCGCCATGCCATTTCAACCTCTCCGCCTATATCACCCTCTTCACATTGAATTTCCCATTGCTTAACATCATCATCCCATACGCTATGTAATGCATATAGGTTTTGAGCAGATAATTCCGAAAAATGAGCAAGAATAATTGAAAAAATCAAATACTTAACCATATAAAACTCTTGAATTAAATGTATAACGATTCAATTCAGTTTAATAGTTCAATTAAAAAGGTAGGTCATCAAAATCTTCAGCTCTTGATTGATCACTATTTGCAGGTTCAGAAAATTGGTCTATCGGGAATGAATCAGCAGGCGAATTTGAAGCTGCTATTTCAGATTGAGCTTCAACTTTCCAAGCATTAAGATTGGTGAAATATTTTTCATTCCATTCTCTCCCCCGTAAATCAAAATACACTTTCAACTGTTCTCCCTCTTTAATAGGATCAATAATGCTACATCTATCTTGGGTCAATTGAAACTTAATATATTGAGTATAATTAGAATCGTTAGTTTCTACTACAAACTCTCTTGCTTGAAAGCTGCTTGATTTACTTTCAGTATCAAATTTTTTGTGAAGCTTGCCCACCATTTCATATGCCATAATAATGTTATTTTGAACAAAAATAAATATTTAAATTTATAATATCTGTTTTCTTGATTTGATAATCTATTTTACTTCAAAAAAAAGTCAATGTAACCTACCCTATTAATGAATTACCTAATTAGAATTAAGAAAATTTCAACACATCCTATGAAAATCTGAAAACATTAACATGTTTTTAGTCTGCATGTTTTGTTGGAGAAAATTAACCGCTAACCCTAAAATTCATTCGCATAATAAAAACTGTTAATGTAGTGACAGCAATAAATCTGTGAACCTCCTAACACTGATTTAAAGCAATGCTTCTTTTATCCTCCAACAAACTTATTCCATCCAATTTTGCACAAGAATATATGTAAAAAAAAAGAGCCGGTTGATCATATCATCCGGCTCCCTATTACTCATGAATTGAATTGCGCATTTACTATTAATCCATAAGGATCATTTTGCGTGTTGCGCTACTGTTTCCATATATTAATTGGTAATACAATACTCCACTTACATTCAGCTCATTACCTTTGATTATTACCGTATTTAAACCTTTTGTAAATACTTTTTCTTTGCTTAAAATTAACTTTCCAGTTACATCATAAACTTTTATACTTGCATTTCCTTCTTGAGGCAATACAAATGATATAGAAGTTGAATTACTGAAAGGGTTTGGTTCATTCTGCAATAGAACAAAGTCTTCATCTCCAATGCTTCTAAATGTAATATTAATATTAGAAGTTTCTAATAATTCATTGTATGATTCAGAATTTAATGTCTTATCAGTAATTTTAATTTCCTCAGATAAAGTGCCGTTTCCTTTTGCAACAAACTCAATACTGAATAGTATCTCATTTTTCTCAAAAGTATTTAAACTAGCCTCGTTCCAACTAACTGTAATAATTCCATCTTTAACAGAAATATTTTCACCAGTTATATTCAATGATCCTGCTTGGATAGTATTGTATTGTAACAATTTCTGATCAAATTCGATTCCAAATTGCATTCCATACAAGCTTTTAACATCTGCCGAAGTAAAATCTACACTAATTTTATCATTAGCTGCGAAAGCCACATCTAAGACATTCATTTCAAATGATTCAGCGCTTCTTACATTGGCGTTCCCCAATATTGAATTAGAAACTGAACCATTCACATCTCCAACTTTTACACCTACGAAATTTTGGTTAAACATCGATTGTGATAAATTGTTAACATTAACAACTTCATCAAAAGGGAATGGTTGGGCAGGAGACACAAATGAATGCTTGTTATCTACAAACCTCCAAGAAGTATTGTTTGGCAAATTGTCATTAGGATATAATCCCAAAATCAATTTTCTTAATTGCAATAAATCTGAAGCACTAACTGTCGCATTATTATTAATATCAGCCGCAATAATTTTATACGGTGAATCTAAAGCCGCAATTCCTAAAATGTGTCTTTGAATCAATACTAAATCAAGTGTGCTTACCCCTTCTCTTGTATTCTTGTTGTTATAAGCATTTATTTCATAATTGTATTCCTTCGGTAAATTGCTAAACATGAAACTTCCTTCCTGATTACTTAGTTGAGTTCTTGGGAATTCAGGAGCATTAGTCATAATGCTTACATCAATATCCTTAAGTGTCAATCCACTTTCAGTTCCAATTTTACCTGCGATTATGGAAGAATCTCCAAAAACAAGATCATCGCAACAATCAAAATTATCATTCAATGTTAAAGAAGCGTCGCAGAAATCATAATTTCCATCTGCGTCAATAGCATAAATTCTTAACTCTACCACATGAGACTTTCCATTTTCAATGTATTTACAATCGAAGGTCCAATTAGGTTTTGCTTTATCTCTTGCTTCTTGAACACTTAAATCGTCATTATCATCTTCCACTTTTCCATAGATATCAGGATAAGGAATCATTAAGTAGGTCAACACCGCATCACAATCATCATCACCACCTGCAACAAAATCTGTAGCCCAAAATTCTACTGAACAACCATAATTTGCATTCATAACTGCGCTTGATAATCCAAGGTGACAATATGGAGTTGGTTCTTTAACTTGCTTTTTGACTTCGATTTCTTGGTGACAAGTTGTATAGTTACCACAACCATCATAAGTTATCCACTTTATAGCATGTTTGCCAATTCCTAATCCTGCAACTTTGTTCGCATCAAATGTTTTTCCTTCAGCAAAGCCACCACCTTTTGGATATTCAAATTTACCATCATTGCCAACATCTACCTTATAAGTATAGCTGATAATATTAGCAGGCGTGCAAGCATCAGTTGCTGAAATCGTAAAAGAACCATAATTGTAATCACAATCTGTTGTGGCTACTGTTACATTAGAACAAGCAACTACAGGCCCCACATTGTCAAAAATATCGTACTCCACATACATTTCATAATAGCCATTTTCATCAACGAAAGGATTTATTTCATTGTAGCCTAACGGTTCGTAATTTTCTTGGAACAAACATTGATCAATAATTTCCCAATGTGCAAGTATTTTCATACATCCACCACCTGCAAAATTAAAAGTATCTAAAGTTAAGTTTATTCCAATTTCTGAACACAAATTATCTATGTCGATAACAGGTTTTGTGATTGTTACTCCAGTACAGTTTTCAACTTTAATAGCTGGCAAGTTTACGCCAGTAAATTCGGTATCACCTATCAATCCTGGATTCATTAGGCACCAAATTAAATTTGGATCATAATCCTTATTTTTCTTATCTGTATATTCTTTCTTAATGAAGGCTCTGTATAAAATATCTTCTGGAGATCCTTCAGGGAAAGTAATATCACTGCATGAAAGTACATTTTCTACTTTTACAATGATGTTTATATTTTGAGTACAAGTTGCCTGACCAGTAGATGAAATTACCACAAATGTTCTTTTTGCAGTACCTATTCCACAAATATCTTCCCCACTAAATGTTTGTACTCCTAATTCTCCACAAGTACTGTTGCTATATGCACCACCAAATCTGTCGTCTAAAAATTTCATTTGAGTCTCACTAAGTGTAGTGTTCAAATAATCATCATAAGTTGCAAATTCAATACAATCGATAGTTTTTGTTGGAGGACATACTATAGTTGGCGCCAATTTATCTTGAACATCAACTGAAACCATTACTGTTGTACAATTGTCATCCCCATTCATTTCTGGTGTTCCATCTCTATCTGCATCATCACAAACCATGAAAACTACCATTTGATCTTCATCCGTGTCATCACAACAGAAATGAACATATTTTTGGAATTTTGTAAGTTCATTAATTTCAGTTAAATCTGGTTTTCCATCAGCTCCAATTCCATCATATTCAGCGCATGCTTTATCCATTCTTCTTACCCAAAAATCAATTGGTCCGCAACCGTCATATGATCCATCGTCAAATGTTTCCACGTGCACTTTCGTGCTTCCATCATTAGATTGATTGTTCAAAGTAACCACAGTATGTTGATCTGCTATAGCTACAGGAGGTACTTTATCTACCACAGTGATTGAACCATAGCTATAACTTAAATTACCACAGCAATCTTCAGCAGTTGCAGTCAAAATAATTGGTTCATTCAAATCTGTTAAAGCTACGCTTGGAATAAATATTTTTTTGCTCACTGGATCATAAGTTCCTACAGAAACAGACCAGCTATATTTAATGGTATTAGAACATTGATCCACTGCTTTTACTGTTGGCAATGAATAGGTAGCTCCACAACCCCATAAATCTGTACTAATGGTAACATCTGGAACCTCAATTGTGAATTCTGGGGCTTCTAGATCCATAACTTTGATCAATTGTTCGTGCACAGCAAATTCACCAGTACACCAATCAAAAACATCCCAAGTTCTTAATATTTTGAAAGAAGGACTAGAATTAGAACAATTGTCATTACAGATATCAATAATCAAATCTTCATAAAAAGAAAATATCGTTCCACAGGTTCCAATATTTCCTGGAGCTCCTGTTCCCGGAAGAACTTCAACACCTTTACTATCTAATTTAGGAAAAGGGCTAGGAATAATCCTTCCATCCTCTCTAATTATGGTGTTCCATTCCTTTCCTGCTCCATCACAAGTTAAAACAGGGTTGCTCCCCACACCATGGTCAGAAATGCCAGTATGGACTTCTATACCATCATAGTGTTCCGGGTATATTGCGCCTTGAAAAGTTTCTCTTTCTACATATATGGTTTGCGTACATGGAAGCGAAATATTTCCGGATGCATCTTTTGCAATAAAAGTTCTTGATATTATTTTTTGGTATGGTCCTGAACAACCTAAATTTTGGACAGCGTCCATATATTTAAGATCTATTTCACAATTTCCAATTGTCAATCTATTGTCATAATCCATCATCACAGCACCTCCAAAAGTAGGTATACCTAAAGCTGCTGTGTCCATTGCTTCTGTACATAATACTACAAAATCCCTTGGGCAAAACAAAATTGGAGCATGTTTATCTTCGATGGTAACATTTCCCCAACAAGTATTGAGACCGTTAGGGTCTGTAACACTGACTTTATAAGTCTTACCAACATGAATTTCTGTAAAAGTTAATGTTGAGCCTTGAAGAATTGTACCTCCAGGCAATGTAGTAGATAAAGTCAATAAACTCAAATCTGTACATAAATTACCTGTTAGCAATTGAGATGCATCTATAGTGGCTTCGCAGTTCTGATCAATAGAAACATTGATAGATCCGAGGCAATTCATTTGAACTGGAATTAAATCGGATGGCTGAACAGTTACTGTCCATGAACAAGGTGAAGCTCCTGCATATGCTACACAATTATCAGCTCCTTCTCCCCAAGCATTAGCTATATCCATGTTGACAAGGCTACCATTATAACCATTTACAACATCAGTTAAGGTAGAACTTCCAGTCCCATCTTCAAAATCATAGTATGCAACTAATCCAGTTTGGGCTCCTGCATAGCAACCGTATGCATCATCATATATTTGTGAAGCACTTCTTCCCACATTCCAGATTTTGACATCATCCATCATACCATTGATATGGTTGTGGTATCCAGAAAATCCTAGAGTTACAGGATCTGTAGTTGAAGAATTGTCACCAGCAGCAAAAGCAGCACTTGAATAAAGAACGCCATTAAAATAAACTTCCCATGTACCGCCTCTTCTAACTCCAGCTACATGTACCCATTCATTTAAAGGTAAAACTGGACCAAGTATATCATTGTATATTAAACTGTTTGCAACAGTTGTTGATTGCCACAATAATGTACCATCGCTTCTTACCCATAATCCATATGACCTACCTGTTAAAAAATCTCCTTTACCAACTAGCCTTCCCCAATCAATCATCGGATAGGCATCAAGTTTTACCCAAGTTTCAACTGTAATATCACCTGTAATGTTTAAAGCTGCATTATGTGGTATCGAAACCTGGTCATTGCTTCCATCAAAATCCAATCCACCAGTTGTTTTTCTGAATTCATAACCATAAGTATAAACTCCTTCACCTATTGGTGTTCCACTAGGTCCACCACCAAAATCAGTCATATTAAGGTATCCGTCACATGGAATAACTGAAGAGCCAGCCACATCATAACCATATACATTTTCGCAACCAGGTGCAACTTCAATAGTTAAATCAGAAGGACAAACTAAGCTTGGAACAGCTTCATTTATAGTGGTTACAGCTACTTCACAACTTCCTTGTCTGATGAAAGTTCCATTTCTGTATTTACGCAAATGTATGCTGTAATAAGAAGGATTTCCATCATGTGCATTCGCAACCAAGGTTTGTTCGTTAGAAGTTTCGCTCCAAGAAAAATGGATTAAATCAACGAATCCTAAATCGCAATTTACTTGTTGAAAATCAATAGGATCTGGTAAGGTGTATTCTGCCATACATCCGCCTCCCAAATCAATTGTAATGTCATCGCAAATATTATCTGGAATATCTGGAAACTCTGATACAAAAAGGATAAAGCTGCATTCATCAGTATTGTTGTTAACATCTTCTGCTTTGATGGTAACTTGCGTAATACCGAAGTTGAAATTTTCTCCGTTTTGCAATATACTTATTGGCCTAGAACCATTAATAGTAGCTACTTCCGTGATAAATGAAACTGTCGTATTAGCAGGAGTAGTTAAAATTGGCGGTACAGCATAAAAGCCTTGGCAAGTATTATTTGCTGGCAGATAAATGTATTTATCTGGGCAATTGTTAATGGTTACTTGCCCAAAAACTTGAGTAATTGCAAGACTGAATAAAACAAAAGTAAACGTACGGATAATACGAAAACTTAAGGTTGGTCTTAAGAAACGATTCATGAGATAAGTTTTGGTTCAAAAAATTTTTAATTAGCCTTTAAAAAAGACTTCTGCAAAAATTAGTTATTATCATTCTGTTACTAAGTAGACACAAAATCCCCTTAGAACCCCAAAAATACGCATACATTTTATCATGTCAAAGGATTTATAAACAAATGATGGCCAAGAAATTACATAAATATAGTTATGATATATACACTACTGTAAAGCAGTATTTTAAATATGTAACATTTGTTTTATTTGTTAAAGCTATATTTATTGTGGCCAAGAAATACATATTTTTTTGTTACATATTTCATATTACTTGAACAATTGATTGCTAAAATATACAATTGTTTGCCTGTAGATTTAGAATATAATATTCAATTATTTTTAAATAAAGAAAGGAATTGTAAAATACTAATAAACTTCAAAAAATAGCAAATTTGAATCTAACAAATTTGGTAAAAAATTAAACTCAAACAACAAAAAAAAATGACTCAAATTGAATTGGAAAATCAAAATTTTTGAATGGCAAAAACAAACTTATTATTCTCCAAATTTTCAATAAAAAAAGCTTCAAAAGAATCAAATATTAACAATATGTTTAATATTATTGCCAAATATTAATTCAATATTTTATTTTATACGAAATTTATATCTATTTTATCTTTAATTATTTTTGAATTGCAAAATTTAATATGCCTTAGCAAAAATCACTTTTCGCATTGATTTTTTACCGCTAAATACGCACTTTCCTTCTTCCTCTTTCGCATCTAATGGGATGCACCGAATAGTTGCTTTGGTCTGTTCTTTAATCTTTAATTCAGTTTCAGTAGTCCCGTCCCAATGCGCTTCAATAAAACCACCTTTCTCATTTAGAATTCGCTCGAATTCCTCCATATCACTAGCACTAGATGTGTTGTCTGCTCTAAATTGTTTTGCTTTTTCAAACAAGTTCACCTGAATTTCCGCTAATAAATTTTCAACATAGGATGCAATTTCATTTCTTGATACATTAACCTTTTCTTTTGTATCCCTCCTCGCTACTTCAACTTCATTTCTCTCAAGATCTCTTGCTCCAAGACCAATTCTAACTGGAAAACCCAACATTTCATATTCTGCAAATTTAAACCCTGGTCTGTTTTTCTTATCACTATCAATCTTCACTGAAATACCTTTTGCTTCTAGTTCTTTTTTTATCAAATTGGCTTCTTCCATCAGCACTCCATTTGGCTTAGGAATAGGAATAATTACCACTTGAATTGGCGCTAATTTCGGAGGTAAAACCAATCCATCATCATCGGAATGTGTCATTATTAAAGCTCCCACAAGTCTTGTCGAAACCCCCCAAGATGTAGCCCAAACAAATTCTTCTTTGTTTCCTTCATTTAAAAATTTAACTTCAAAAGCTTTAGCAAAATTTTGTCCAAGGAAATGTGATGTTCCAGCTTGCAATGCTTTTCCATCTTGCATCATTGCTTCTATTGTATAGGTGTCTACTGCACCAGCAAATCGCTCATTTGCAGATTTAGAACCCTTAATAACTGGCATTGCCATAAATTCTTCAGCAAATTCAGCATATAGATCATGAATCAATCTCGACTCCGCAATCGCTTCTTTCTTAGTGGAATGTGCAGTATGCCCTTCTTGCCACAAAAATTCAGAAGTTCTCAGAAACGGCCTAGTTCTCATTTCCCACCTCATCACATTGGCCCATTGATTGATCAACAGAGGTAAATCCCTATAAGACTGGATCCAATCTTTATAAGTATTCCAAATGATTGTTTCCGAAGTTGGCCTTATGATTAATTCTTCCTCTAATTTTGCATCAGGATCTACAATAACGCCCGTCCCATTCGGATCATTCATTAATCTATGGTGGGTAACAACTGCACATTCTTTGGCAAAACCATCGACGTGTTCTGCTTCTTTACTTAAAAAACTTTTTGGAATCAGCAGCGGAAAATAAGCATTAACATGACCTGTTTGCTTGAACATTAAATCCAATTGATCTCTTATTTTTTCCCATATTGCAAACCCATAGGGTTTGATAACCATACATCCCCTTACTGCTGAGTTATCAGCTAATCCTGCTTTTTTCACAATGTCCAAATACCATTGTGAATAATCTTCTGATCTGCTTGTAATTTCTTTAGCCATTCTTAAAAATGAAATTTTTTGTTAATATTATGCTAAAAATGTAAAACTTAGAACTTTTGGTTCGTTCTTACCATTGTAAAGGTATATTTTATATGGTAAAAAGCATTTTAAAATATATTTAACAGGTGCGAATATAAAGTTTAAGCTATTTTTAACAGAAAGTCCGCAATAAAAGTAATAAATTGCAGAGAAACAATAAGAGAGTCGAATTTTCTTAGTTTAATAAATTAAAAGTTATGAAAAATTATTTTTTTCCAACGTTCATTTTGAGTATCCTAATTGGATTTGGCTCATTAAACTTAAATGCTCAATTTGACGATCTATACTACGATCCTGAAGTTGATGCGCCACTATATTCTGCTAGTGATTCGCAGTACGACACCTATGTAGAGGATGAATATGCTTATGATGATCAAGAGTACGAATATTACAACGATTACGATTATCAATACACTTCAAGGATAAGAAGATTTAGAAGACCGTCTGTTGCAATTGGTTTTTATAATCCATTCTATACAGATATCGCATTTTACGATCCATTCTTTGATTCTTATTATATTGACCCATTCGACAGATGCTATACAAGTTACTATGGTGGTTTTGGTTACAATCGTTTCAATAGATTCAATAGATGGAATAATTATGGATATGGTGGATTTGGCAATCCGTACGGATTTGGTAATAGCTTTGTATATGTAAATAATTATTATGGAAGTGGTTATTACAATCCTTACAATAATTATTGGAGTCATGGTAATAGATATTTTGGAAATTCTTATTACAATAATTATAACTCTAACCACCATAATAATGGATGGACTTCTAATAACAACACCAATACTAACGGTACATATTATGGATCTAGATATGGAGGATCTACCAAGTCCTCTACAAAAGGCATAGTAAGAAATCCTGGTTCTGTTAGACCTGATAGAGATTTCAATCCAAGAAATACGGATGCTGTAAACAGTTCTCAAGGAGGTTTAACAAGAGAGGCTACAACTCCTAGAAACAATAGTCCTAGAGTATTCGAAAATACAAATCAGAGGGACAACAAATCAATTGTTGGACCTGGAAGAACATCTGGAGTAACCACAAGCAGACCTTCTGTAGGTAATTCCGATTCAGATAGAGCAAATAGAACATTATCTTCACAAGGGCAATCTGGAAGAAATATGGATTCAAGGTCTAATCAGAGACAGATAACTTCTCCAACCAGAGGTAATACTTCTTCTCAAAATAGAAGTGTCAGTCCTACTAGATCAAGTTCTACACGAAGTTATACACCTCAAAGATCATCTGGAAACTCAAGTTCAATTCGAAGTTCAAGTTCTCAAAGATCTTCTGGAAACTCAAATTCAATTCGAAGTTCAAGTTCTCAAAGATCATCTGGAAATTCAAGTTCCGTTAGATCTTCTGGGGGTTCTTCAAGTTCAGCAAGATCATCTAGTGGAGGATCAAGTTCTTCTTCAAGGAGTTCTAGTTCTTCTGGAAGAGGAGGAAGAGGAGGCTTATAATTAATTAAGTTTTTCCAAAAAAAATAAGTCGGGGTGAATTGATTGAATTAATTCACCCCTTTTTTATACCTACTATTGAACTAAACTAAGAATAGTACCTATTAAAATTAGAATAATATGAAAAATAACATATTTATTATAGCAATCGCAATCTTATTCAGCTCCGCATTAGATTCACAGACTATGGCAGATGTTTTAAGATATTCATTTGTAAATCCAACTGGTTCTGCAAGATTTCTTGGTGCAGGTGGATCTATGGGAGCATTAGGAGCTGACTATTCCTCTATAAGTGCAAATCCTGCCGGCTTAGGTGCTTATTGGACTTCTGAATTTGTAATCTCCCCTTCTATTTTGAGTTCAAAAACTGATTCTAGATTAAAAGGAATAACCAATGAAGGAAGAAATGTAGCTAGTTTAAAAATAGACAACTTTGGTATGGTATTCAACAATACTCCTAAAAAAGGAGGCCTGAAATCTTTTAACACTGCAATTGGAATGAACAAAATTGCTGATTTCAATGACGAATTTACTTTTTCAGGATATACGCAAGGGACCATTGCAGAAAGATTTGCGGAAAGAGCGAATGGAAAAGATGTAGATAATCTTGATGCTTTTGAAGCCGATTTAGCATATGCCTCTGGTGTAATCTATGCTCCAGATGAAAACAACACTTATTATACTGATTTTTTACCCAGTGATTTTGTGCAAAAAAGTCAAGATGTTGACCAATCAGGTGGCATAAATGAGTTGTTGTTTGGTTTTGGGGGTAATTTGGGAAATAAAATATTAATCGGAGTGACTGTAGGTGTGCCTTTTCTAAATTATGAAAGTACAAAGACTTATACCGAAACCGATGAATCTGATGAAATTCCAGCTTTCAACAAGCTAGAATTCAAAGAATACTTAAATACTTCAGGAATAGGATATAATATTAAAGCTGGTGCAATATTCAAATTAACTAAAGAATTGCAAATTGGTGGAGCCATTCATTCACCAACAAAATATATATTAACTGATAATTATTTCAATTCTTTAAGTTACAGTTTTTTTGAAAATACCAATCAAGAACTTAGTCAAAGCTCACCAGATGGAAGCTTTAAATATAGATTGGAAACACCATGGAAAGCCATTGCAAGTGTAGGATTCAAGAAAAAAGTTGGAAAAATTGCAGGTTTTGTGAACGGAGACTTAGAATGGATCGATTATAGAAATGGTTCGCTAAACTTAGTGAAATATAGTTCTAATCAATTAGATGCAATCCTTCAAGAAGACATCAATGAACAAGTTGAAAGTCAACTTTTATCCGTTATAAATTTAAAAATTGGAAGTGAAATAGCATATAATAAATTTAGATTCAGAGGAGGTTACAATATGTTAGGCTCTCCATATGCAGCAGATAAAAATGTTTTTTTTCCAGCTTATTCAATGGGAATTGGATGGAGAGAAGACAAATATTATTTAGATTTTGGATTTAGAACATCAAAAGTTAAAGAAGGATACATACCATATTCAGTTCTTGATGATGATAGACTTCAATTGGTAGAAAACAATATTAAAAATACAAAAGTTGCAGTCACTTTGGGATTTCAATTTTGATTAGCAATTTTTAAAAAGAAATTATAAGTGGAAGGAATCCATTTTTATGGTTTTCTTCCACTTTTTCTTTTACCGAAATGTTGCACCCAATATTTTCCTGAATGTGCAACTGCCATCTCATTTACTCCAGGTTCCATAATCATTTTACAGTGAGAAGGACTTTTTAACCAATCCACTAAGGCTTCGTCAAAATTTTTTTGACCTTCTGCAATATTTTCGCCTACCATTTGCCATTGATAACCTACTTTATCGACACGCTTTCCTACATTTTCGCCGCTCTTTGATACATGCGAAAAATATTTTTTATCATTCATATCTTTTGCATGTGTATATGCAGATATGAACAATTTCTCGTTCCAAGAAACATCTTTAACTGAACCCATTTTTTCACCACCACAATAACATCCGGAATGTCTAATGGCATTAATTTTATTTACCATTAATTCATTTTCACTTTTTCCTAAGATCAACGCATTAAATAAGGTAAGAAAAACAAAGGGAATATATAAGCCACTCATTTAAATAATTTATAATGAAACGCGAAAATGATTATTTAATATTTTGAAAAGGAAAGAAAAAATTTACAATAATCCCAAGGATAACTATAATAAAGAGTAAAAATATAAATGCTGATACAAAATTATTGTCAATCCAACCGCTATTCAACCAATTCTCGTGTTCAATAACTTTCTTATTGTAATAAATATCCTCTTTAGTTGCGTCTTTAAAATCTTCATTTTCAATATTATTCAGTTGATCTTCTTCTATAGCCTTAATTAAAAGGATGCTTTCATGAAATTGATTTTCAGCAACATTTAAAAAAACGCCTCCATCACTAAGTGGTAAAATAGTAGAAATATTTTCACTAGAAAGGAAACATTGAATGCCAGCTTCCTGAAATTTGAGAAAATAAATATTCGCTTCGATATCTGAATAAAATCTTTTAATGATTTTGAACTCCATAAAAAATTTATTGCGGAGTTTGATTTTTCAATGCATTTATTTCTTTTATTTCTCGATCAATGAAATACATGCTTTGAGGGCCAATACCAATTAATTTTATTTTATCAATAATTGTTCTCATCAACGATTCTTCTTCTCTTTGCTCTTGCACATACCACTGCAGGAAATTATAGGTTCCGTGATCTTTTTCTTTGGTTGAAAGTTCTACTATATTATTAATCGAAAGTGTTACCCTTTTCTCATGTTCATAGACCAATTTAAAGGTTGACAAAATATCTTCGAATTCAGCATTGGGTTTTGGGACAGCGGGAACAATGGCGTGTCCATCCATCTCGTTTATATATCGAAATATTTTCATCATATGCATTTGTTCTTCAGCAGATTGATCATAAAAAAAAGTCGCAACTCCCTCCATTCCTTGTACTTCATAAAAAGAAGCAATTGATAAATAAAGATAATGTGCTTGAGCTTCCATTGAAATTTGTTCATTTAAAGCTTTCTCTATTAATTTATTCATATTTATTTAATTTATTTGAAGTTATATCTTCTATTAATTTTTCACAAGCACTATTGATTAAATGAAAAACTTCAGCAAAAGTACCATCATGATAAGGA
Source organism: Bacteroidota bacterium (assembly GCA_024642705.1). GTDB lineage: Bacteria > Bacteroidota > Bacteroidia > Chitinophagales > Saprospiraceae > Portibacter. The sequence goes on from JAHEAQ010000001.1 coordinate 322,274, forward strand.
TCTGGCACTCCCCCGTTCATTCCAGGGTTAAGATAATTAAGTAATAATTTAACTTTACTAACATCATTTTCATTTTTTGCTAATGAGCAAATTGAATTATAATTGGAACTATCCATTGCTAAAATTAAATCAAATTCATCAAAATCGCTCTTTGTAAATTGTCTTGCTCTTTGATTGGTAATATCAATTCGATTCTTTTTTGCTATTTCAATCGATCTTGAATCAGGAAGATTTCCTATGTGCCAAGATGATGTCCCTGCAGAATCCACTATCCATGGTAATTGTTTTTCATTTATCTTATTGCTTAATATGCCTTCAGCTAGGGGCGATCTGCATATGTTCCCCAAGCAAACCATCAAAATCTTCATATTACTAAGTTATTATTTTCAAGATTGTAACAGTAAAATGAATAAAATGATTTTCAAAATATAACAAATAAAAAAATATTTTGAATTAGTTGAGGATAAATAGCATAAATTTGCTTTTTTTTTAGAAACCTATTAATCAATAAAGGTATTATATAATAATTATGAAAATTGTTATTGCAGGAGCTGGAGATATTGGATTCCATTTGGCAAAATTATTAGCTTTTGAGAATCAAAATATTACACTAATAGACACCAATGAAGAAGTTCTAAATACAGCCAATAGTTATTTAGATGTTGCAACTGTCAAAGGTGACTCTTCTTCAGTTGAGATCTTGGAACAAGTTGAAGCAAACAAAGCAGATTTGTTTATTGCAGTTACCACTTCTGAAAAGAACAATCTTATTTCAGCAATTCTTGCAAAAAAAATGGGTGCAAAAAGCACCATCGCTAGGGTCAACAATACAGAATATTTATCTGAAAATCAAAGGGCGACATTTTGTGAATTGGGTATTGATAGATTGATTTCTCCCCATTTACTAGCAAGCAATGAAATCGAAAGACTATTAAAACAAGCTCAAGTAACAGATATTTTTGAATTTGAAAATGGTAAAATTTCTTTAGCCGGATTGACTTTGGATGGAACATCACCCTATTTAAATCGAACCATAAAAGAGTATGTAACAGAACAACAAGATGGTATAGTTTTTAATTTCATAGCAATTTTAAGAGGTGATACTACAATTATTCCAAGAAGTACTACACTGCTTAAAAAAAGTGATCACATCTACTTTTTATCACAATCAGATCAACTCAATAAATTAAGTGAAACTTTAGGCAAGAAAATAAAGCCAATAAAGCGAGTCATGATCATTGGAGGTAATGAACTTGCATTTCAAACTGCAAAAATTCTTGAAAATAATTATCATGTGACACTTATTGCTCCAATGAAAGAGGATTGTAAAAAATATGCAGAAACTCTGGAGAATACGCTCGTAGTTCAAGCTGATCCTTCCAATGTTGCCATTCTAAAAGAGGAAGGGTTGGAATATTTTGATGCATTTATAGCTCTTACTGAAAATTCGGAAACTAACATCATTACAAGTTTGGTTGCTGAAGGTCTGGGAGTATATAAAACTATAGCTTTAGTTGATAATTTAGACTATACTCATATTTCTCAAAATATTGGTGTTGATACAATCATCAACAAGAAAATTATTGCTGCAAATTATATTTTTAGATTTATTCGAAAAGGGAAAATCGAAGCTATTGCAAGTATTCATGGAATTGATGCTGAAATTATTGAATATACGGTAACCAGAAATAGCGCTCTTACAAAGAAAAGTTTAAAAAATCTTCATTTCCCAAAAGAAGCACTAATAGGAGCGGTCATTAGAGGCGAAGATACAATTATTCCATTTGGAGAACTAGTGCTCCAAAAAGAAGACAAAGCAATTGTTTTTGCTATGCCTACAGCTATTTCCAAAGTAGAATCATTATTTAGATAAGCATGATTAATATTCAACCGATTTCTAATGTTATAGGAGTTTTACTCATTATAGTGGGGCTTTTAATGTTGGCTTGCCTGCCATTTGGCACACTAGATGATTACAGAGATTTCAATTCGGTTTTGTATTCTGGATTGATAACCATACTTTTTGGGGCAATGTCATGGATTTATAAGTTTAAAAGTTCTGCAAATGTTAATAAACGAGAAGGCTATCTTATAGTTGCTTTGGGATGGATTTTTATGATGTTTTTTAGTTCATTGCCATATTTTCTTAGTTCCACAGAAATTTCCTTTGCAAATGCTCTTTTTGAATCGACATCAGGTCTGACAACTACAGGAGCATCTATCTTTTCTGATATTGAATCTCTTCCAAAAACTCTATTGGTATGGAGAAGTCTTTCACAGTGGATTGGGGGTATGGGAATAATAGTTTTAACTGTTGCCATTTTCCCAATGTTAGGTATTGGAGGAATTGAGCTTTTTGTGGCAGAAGCACCTGGTCCAACATCTGATAAAATACATCCAAGAATACGAGAAACTGCTAAAAGACTGTGGTTGATTTATGTTGGCTTGACTTTCACTCTTTTTATTTTGTTAATGGTTTTTGGCATGACAGGCTTCGATGCAATTAACCATGCATTAACTACAATGGCTACTGGCGGATTTTCAACAAAAAATGCAAGTATTGCAGCTTTTCCAAGTGCTGCTATTCAATATACCATCATTTTATTTATGTTCATAGCTGGTACAAACTATACAGTAATATATTTTGGTTTAAAAGGTAAATTAAAAAGTGTTTGGGGTAGTGAAGAATTTAGAGTTTATTTAATTTTTGTTCTGTTGCTCATTTTTGTCGTTGGAATGATTCTTGTTTTCAAACACGGAATTACTCCAGAAATTGCTTTTAGAGATTCCGCTTTTCAGATAATTTCCTTGATCACTACTACAGGTTATATCACTGCAGACTATACTCAATGGGGAGTAGGTCTTACAGCAATCATGTTCATTTTACTTTTCATTGGTGCGAATGCTGGATCAACAGCTGGAGGAATTAAGATAATTAGGCATTTGGTTTTATTTAAAAATGCAATTTTAGAATTCAAGCGTTTATTGCATCCTCGGGCACTAATTAGAACAAAAATTAATAAAAAATTGGTAGATGGTAAAATCATAACACATGTTTTGGTATTTCTACTTCTGTATTTACTCATCTTTTTATTTGGAACGATTGTAATTTGTGGATTAGGCGCAGATTTTGATACGGCAATGGGTGCTTCAGCAACGGCTCTAGGCAATGTAGGACCAGGAATAGGAGGTGTCGGTCCAGTTGACAATTTTGGTTGGTTATCAGATCCAATAAAATACGTATTGGTTTTTCTAATGTTGTTAGGGCGATTGGAATTATTTACAATTCTAATTTTGTTCACGCCATATTTTTGGAAGAAAAATTAATTTTTCTTATAAAGTGAGCATTTTTGAGTTTTAAAATATGTGATTAAGGCATTAAAAATAATTTTGAATCGTTTCATAATAAGGTGCCTATTTATTGCCAAAAATTGAACGCTGGTCGAAATTTTTAGACCTTTTTCAAATCAATTTTATAATTTGGTTTGTTATCCAAAACAAAAACATTCTTTAACATATAACATCATTTTAAAAATGAAAACATTTACTAGAACATTGACCGTAATTTTTATGGTTCTGATGTACCAACAAATTGATGCTCAAGCATTAAAATTACCTGAAGGCGTAACTGCCGGTCCATCAGTCGAAGGAATTTCAGAATTTCAACTTGACAATGGATTAAAAGTTTTGCTTTTTCCTGACCAATCTAAACCGACAATAACTGTAAATATAACTTATCTCGTAGGTTCGCGACATGAAGCATATGGAGAAACTGGAATGGCACATTTATTAGAACATTTGGTTTTCAAAGGCAGTCCTGATCATACTGATATTCCTTCTGAATTGACAGCTCATGGAGCTCGGCCAAACGGAACAACTTGGTATGATAGAACCAATTATTTTGAAACCTTCAATGCAACTGAAGAAAATCTAAAATGGGCTTTGGACTTAGAGTCTGATAGAATGGTTAATTCTTTTATTGCAAAAAAGGATTTGGACAGCGAAATGACTGTGGTCAGAAATGAGTTCGAAATGGGCGAGAATAGTCCTGCAGGAGTTTTGATGAAAAGAGTATTAGGAAGTGTTTTTCAATGGCATAATTATGGAAAATCTACTATTGGAGCGCGAGCAGATATTGAAAATGTTCCAATTGAAAGACTTCAAGGATTTTATAAAAAATATTACCAGCCTGACAATTCAGTTTTATTGGTAGCAGGTAAATTCGATCCTCAAATGACCCTTGACCTCGTTAAAGAATATTTTGGGGATATTCCAAAACCAGAAAGGATGATTTATCCAACTTATACCAAAGAACCTACTCAAGATGGTGAAAGATCAGTTGTATTAAAAAGAGTTGGCGATGTTCAAGCCTTGTCTTGCGCATACCATACTCCTCCGGGACCACATTCTGAATATGCTGCTATTGCAGTGATTGATGAAATACTTACCAATGAACCTGGAGGTAGATTATATAAATCTTTGGTAGAAACAAAAAAAGCATCTTATGTTTGGAGTTTTGCTCCTGCTTTAAAAGAAGGTGGTTTTGTGTATATCAATGCAGATATTAGAAAAGAAAATTCAATTGATGAGGCTGAACAAATTATGTTGGCTACTTTAGATGGATTGACTACTTCGCCTCCAACTGAGGAAGAAATATCAAGAGCTAAGTCTCGGATTTTAAAAAATTGGGAACTTAGTTACAATAGTTCGGACAGAGTTGGATTAACGCTTAGTGAATATCTTGCTCAGGGCGATTGGAGATTGCTTTTTTTATTTAGAGATCGTGTTGAAGCTGTGACTGTTGCTGATGTTGTGAAAGTGGCTGAAAAATACTTTATACCTTCTAATAGAACCATTGGAAAATTTATTCCTGAAGATAATTCTGTGAGAGCAGAAATTCCCGATGCGCCACCTGTGGAATCCATAGTATCAGATTATAAAGGAAAAGCTGAAATATCAACTGGAGAGTCATTTGATCCTTCCCCTTCCAACATTGATAAAAGAACTGTTACTGGGAAATTACCATCTGGAGCTACTTACAGTTTACTTTCAAAAGAAAATCGTGGGGATGGAGTAAATGCAGCAATTACGCTAAGATTTGGCACGCCTAACACTTTAGTTGGAAAATCAATAATAGGTGAATTAACTGGTTCAATGCTTGATAGAGGAACGACTTCCATGACAAGACAAGAAATTCAAGATAAATTAGATGCTTTAAAAGCTAGAGTAAGTATTTTTGGATCTAACAGCCAGGCATCTGTTAGAATTGAGACCACTAACGAAAATCTAGATGCAGTAATTGACCTTGTAGCAGATATATTAAAAAATCCTGCTTTTTCACAAGAGGAATTTGATAAATTAATTGAAGAAAATTTGTCTGCACTTGAAGAGCAGCTTTCTGAGCCAACTGCAATTGCAAATATTAAACTGAATAAAATGCTCAATGACTATCCAAAATCTGATGTTCGATATGTCATGACCATGGAAGAACAAATTGAAGGTCTTAAAATGGCTAAACTTGAAGATGTAAAGTCATTTTACAAAGATTTCTATGGAGCATCAGAAGCAACCATTGCTGTAGTTGGAGATTTTGATGAAGCTGACGTTAAATCTGAAATTCAGAAACATTTTGGAAGCTGGAATAATCCTGGTAAATATGCTAGAATTTCTGATCCATACAAAGCTAACAAGCCAGGAAGTGAAGAAATCAATACTCCTGATAAAGCTAATTCTATGTTTTTTGCTGGTATGAATCTGCCTGTAAATGATACTCATGAAGATTATGTTTCTTTACTTATTGGAAATTATATGTTAGGTGGAGGTTTTCTTAATTCAAGGCTTGCCACTAGAATTAGACAACAAGAAGGGTTAAGTTATGGCGTAGGATCATTTTTTAGCGGTTCTTCACAGGATGATTCTGGTATGTTCGGTGCTTATGCTATTTCTGCTCCAGAAAATTCTGAAAAAGTAATGATAGCTTTCAAAGAAGAAATCGAAAAAGTTGCTAAAGAAGGCTTTACCCAAGAAGAACTTGATGCTGCTAGAAAGGGTTGGATACAAGGTCAATCAGTGAGTAGATCTCAGGATCGTGAATTAGTTGGCAAACTGAGCAACAATCTAAGATTAGATAGGAATATGGAGTGGAATCAAAAATTAGAGGACAAATTAATGTCTTTAAAAATTGAGGATATCAATAAAGCAATGGCAAAATATATTGATGCTGAAAAAATGGTTTACGTAAGGGCAGGAGATTTTGAAAAAGTGAAAAAAAGTATAAAACCATAATACGATTATTCGAAGAAATATAAAAAGAGGCTGTATCAAATTGATACAGCCTCTTTTTTTTTATCCATTTTTTACTTTTTAGTAAAATTGAATTATCTCATTTTTATAAATTCCTATTTTTCATTTTAACCCAAATCTTTTCAAGATTATGAATTCATTTGCTTAGAAGAATTTATTTAGGGTAAATTTCAAGTTTTTATTTTTTTATTGTCTTGAGCATGAATTGCAGCAATACCTACCATATCCACAATATGTCTTACACTAGCTCCTAATTGTAGAACGTGAATTGGTTTGTTCAAGCCTAATAAAATTGGGCCTATTACATCCACTCCGGCTACCGTTCCAAATAGATTATAAGCAATATTCGCAGAAGATAAATTTGGAAAAATCAATGTATTGGCTCTTTGTCCGTGTAATTTTGAAAAAGGGAAAAATTGCGATAACAATTCTGGATTTAAAGCCATGTGCGCTTGCATTTCACCATCTACAATCATATCTGGGTACCGTTCGTGAAGAATTCTGGTCGCTTCTCTCATCAAAATTGCCGATTCACCATTTGGAACAGATCCAAAATTTGAATAAGTGACAAGAGCAATTCTTGGTTCCATGTTGAATCTTTTCACTTCTTCAGCAACTAAAGCTGTAATATCAGCTATGTCTTCAGCATTCAAATGATGATTAATTGTAGTATCAGCTAAAAATAAAGGTCCATTTTTGGTCATAATGATATGCATTCCAGCAACCTTTGTGATACCTGGCCTAGGTCCAATAATTTGAAGAGCTGGCAAAACGGTTGTCGGATATTTCTTAGTTAGTCCTCCAATCATAGCATCAGCATCACCATTTTCAACCATTAATACTCCATAATAACTCCGAAATCTAACAGCATCAAGAGCTTCAGAATAGTTAAAGCCTTTTCTTTTCCTTTTTTCGTACAATAGCTTTGCATATGTAACTAATCTCAGCTCTTCTTCATCGCTAACGGTCTTTTTAGGATCAATAATGATGACATTTGGTAAATAAATATTGTATTCTTCAATCATTGATTGAATTTTATCCTTATTACCAAGTAGAATAGGCTGAGCAATTTTCTCTTCAATTATTACTTGAGCTGCTTTTAGTACTGAAACATTTTGAGCATCTGCAAAAACCACTTTTTTTATCTCTTGTTTTGCCTTTGTTTCAATTACTTTAGAAAGCGTGTTATCGTTGCCAATTCTCATTGCCAATTCCAACTCGTAAGCTTCCCAATCAACTATAGGATGCTTAGCAACACCAGAATCAATAGCAGCTTTTGCTACTGCAGGAGCTACAGTTGAAATCAGTCTTGGATCCACAGGTTTAGGAATGATATAATCTTTGCCAAATTTTAAATCTGCATTACCATAAGCAGTATTCACAATATCTGGAACTTGTTTTTTAGCAAGCCCTGCAAGTGCATATACGGCTCCCAATTTCATTGCTTCATTTATTTCCGAAGCTCTTACATCTAAAGCACCTCTAAAAATAAAGGGGAAACCTAAAACATTATTTACTTGATTAGGATAATCAGATCTACCAGTAGCCATTATACAATCGGGACGTGCAGCTTTTGCATCTTCATAACTAATTTCAGGGGTCGGATTAGCCATAGCAAAAATTATACAATCTTTTGCCATCGGTTTTACCATGTCCTGAGTTAAAGTATTTCCTTTTGATAAACCAATGAAAACATCTGCTCCTTCCAGGATTTTTGCCAACGATGTATCTGCTGAAACAGAATTATTGATAAATTCAGGTTTTTTGCCGTTGAGATTTGTTCTATCACCATGGATTAAACCTTGGCTATCATACATGAATATGTTTTCTTTTTTTGCTCCTAAAGAAACATAAATCCTTGTACATGAAATGGCAGACGCCCCTGCACCATTGACAATAATTCTAACTTTCGAAATATCTTTTTTTACAATATCCAAAGCATTTAGCAATGCAGCACCACTTATTATCGCTGTGCCATGTTGATCATCATGCATTACTGGAATATTCAACTCCGCTTTTAAGCGCTCTTCAATTTCAAAACATTCAGGAGCAGATATATCTTCCAAATTAATTCCTCCAAAAGTTGGCTCCAAAATTTTTACAGTCCGAATAAATTCATCTACATTTTTTGTATTCAATTCGAGGTCAAAACAATCAATGTCTGCATAAATTTTAAACAATAAACCTTTACCTTCCATAACAGGTTTGCCTGCTTCAGGTCCAATATCACCTAACCCAAGAACCGCAGTGCCATTACTGATTACAGCAACTAAGTTTCCCTTCGCAGTATATTTGTACACTTCATTTACATCCTTTGCAATTTCTAAGCATGGTTCAGCAACGCCCGGAGAATACGCCAAGGATAAGTCTCTCTGATTGGCTGTTTCCGTTGTAGGTATAACTTCAATTTTCCCTGGTCTTCCCTGCGAATGGTAATCTAGCGCTGCTTGTCTATATGAATTCTTTTCCATTTGTACAATTAAATTTTAAAATTAAGACTATTCAAAACATTAAATTCTTAAGAATAATCTGTGGCAAAATTTTGATAATTTGATAATTAATCGTGCAATATAGTACAATTCATTTTGAGTTCATGTTCTATTCATTGTTGATATTTTAATTATTTTGTAGAATTTCAATACAGTCATATATTTGCTTTCTAAACAATTTTATAATGATTAGGATATTAAAGCTTAATTATTTAAACTCCAAAACAAAGGCTTAACAGAAATGAATAATTTCTTTCTTGCCTCGAAATTTATATGTTATTAACAACTGAACAAAAAGCTATAATAAATTCAACAGGAGACATCAAAATCAATGCTGTTGCAGGTTCTGGAAAAACAACCACCGTCATTGAATACGCCAAAACAAGATCCAAGAATTCTAAAATTCTTTATTTGGCTTTCAATAAATCTGTAAAATTAGAAGCTCAAAAAAAATTCTCAGAAAATGGGCTGAACAATGTAGATATTGAAACTGCCCATTCATTGGCATTTAAACATATTGTCCATAAACACAAATACAAATTGAATTCTAATGGATATAAAACCCATGAAATTGTAGATATTCTTCGTTTAAAAGGAAATGGTGAAAAACATACTGAATTTATTCTTGCCAATCATGTTAATAAGTTTATTGCATTTTTTTGCAACAGTAAGGCAAAGAAAGTTCAAGATTTAAACTATTTGGAAACCATAAATGATTCCAAAGCAAAGGCTTTTGTGACATCATTCTATAATTACATTGAAAAACAAACGAGGATATTTTTAGCGATGATGAATTCTGGAGAAATTGAAATCACTCATGATTTTTACTTGAAGAAATTCCAATTGTCGAAGCCTCAACTTCACTATGATTATATTTTATTCGATGAAGGGCAAGATGCCTCAGCTACAATGCTCGATGTATTTTTTAACCAAAATGCTACAAAAGTTATAGTGGGAGATGTACACCAACAAATATATGGATGGAGACACGCCGTTAATTCTCTAGATAGAGCAAAATTTAAAACTTATCAACTTACTAATAGCTTCCGTTTCAATCAGGATATTGCCAATCTTGCAGAAGGAGTGCTGGATTATAAATACATCCTGTCTTCTATTAATCCCATAAATATAAACGGGAAAGGCTCAAGCAATAACAAAAAAGTGAAAGCAATTTTAGCCAGAACAAATCTTGGATTATTATTAAAAGCTATAGAATATGTTTCCGAGAAAAAAAATGTGGACCGAATTTATTTTGAAGGAAATATCAATTCATATACTTATGCGGATGATGGTGCCAGTCTTTATGACATCTTAAATCTGTATAATGGTAAAAAAAAATTGATCAAGGATAAATTGATTAATCAAATGAAGAATATTGATGAATTGGTAGAATATATTGAAAAAACTGAAGATATTCAGATGGGTCTAATGCTTGAAATTGTAATGGAGTATGGTAATAATATTCCTGGAATCCTTAAGAAAATCAAAGATAAGCATGTAGATAATAATGAAAAAGATAAGGCGGAAATGATATTTTCAACTGTTCACCGCTGCAAAGGAATGGAATACGATTCAGTACAAATCGTAAATGATTTCATAACTGAAGAAAGATTGTTAAAAATGAAAAACGATCCAAATATTGAAATCGATTTGGCAAAATTAAATGAAGAGATTAATTTACTTTATGTTGCGATTACTAGAACCAAAAATATTCTTTATATCCCCGAATCACTTGTCCCTAAAGATTTTTCTGCTACAGCACAAATACACATTTTAAAATCTGAAAATAAAGATCAAACTTTAAAAACTAATCTTTTTTCATCCAATAAAAATATTCAAGACAGAGAAAAATCAGCATCTAATTATAAATTAAGGCCTGTGCATACTGATGCTTATGCCAAATGGACGGAAGAACTTGATGAAGAATTGACTAATATGTTTTGCGAAGGCATCAATGTCAAAGATATGGCAAGACATTTTGGGCGAACGAAAGGCGCTATTTATGCTCGAATTAAGAAATTGGATTTGCATGAAACATATGGATGGGAATAGTCCATAATTTTAGTTCGTTGAGCAAATAATTTCTAGTTTTTAGTATTTTTACTTATCTACAATAAATCTTGTTGATTTAATTATTGCTTAACCTGGTTTGAATTAGATTATAAAATAGCTCACATTTCACTAAACTTAATTAATATATTCCTAGATGAAAGTTAAATTACAAGCCATTTTTAGATTTTCATGCTCCTATATAGGATTAATTCTAATGACTATTAGTGGCACTTTAGCGCAACAAAATCTAGATATTTCAAATGAATATGTTAAAAATAATCTGAAAAAATATGATTTGCTCCAAACTGATATCGAAAATTGGATAATAACTGATAATTATGTTTCTAAACACAATGGTGTGAATCATATTTATTATCAGCAAACCATGAATGGAATACCTGTGGAGGATGCAATAATGAATATAAATGTTTCTAAAGAGGGAAAAGTTATCCATGCAAATAGTCGATTTATCCCAAACTTAAATTTAAAAGCTAAAGGGCAGGTCAATGTAAATGCGAAAACGGCACTCGCAAAGGCATTATCAGATTTAAAAATTGCTATTCCAAGAAATCTAACCACCAAATCTCAAATGGCAAATGCAAGGCAAGAATCAGTCTTTGAAAAGTTCGGCGCAATTGACAAGGAAATGGTTTTGAAACTCATTTATATTAAGGATGAAAATCAAAATATAAAACTTACTTGGGTTGCTGAAATTCAGATTATCAAACCCGAGTTTCATATCTGGATGTCTTATATCGATGCGACAACTGGGGATTTTTTGAAAAAAATCGACATGGTCTTACATTGTAAATTTGATACCGTAGAAGATGTTTGCTTTGAAAAATCTACGCTAGTAACGCAAACCATCGCAAAAAAGAAAAATAAAACCATTACAAATGTTCCAACTTCTAATTTTGCAGGCGATTCGTACAATGTCTATGCAATGCCCATAGAAAGTCCAAACCATGGTTCCCGAAATATTCAAATTGATCCTGCTAATCTAAATGCATCACCCTATGGTTGGCACGACACCAATGGTTCTGCTGGCGCAGAATATACTATAACAAGAGGAAATAATGTACTTGCTCAGGAGGATCAAAATGGAAATAATGGCACTGGATATAGTCCTGATGGAGGCCCTGGGCTTAATTTTGATTTCACTTTAGATTTCACCGATGTTCCAGGTACGAATACTGCTTTGGCACAAAATCTAAATTCTTCGTTGACCAATTTGTTTTACTGGAACAACATTATTCATGATGTATTCTACAATTATGGTTTTGATGAACCAGCAGGAAATTTTCAACAAAACAATTATGGGAAAGGAGGTACAGCTGGAGATTACGTATTAGCAGATGGGTTGGATGGAAGTGGGCTTGACAATGCAAATTTTTCAATCACCGCAGATGGAACGAGTGGAAGAATGCAAATGTATCTTTGGTCAAGTGCCGTTTTAGTTGATTTTAATGTTACAGATCCTTTCAGTATTGCTGGCAATTATAATGGTGCAAGTGCTTCATTTGGGCCAAATAATTATAATATAACTGGAAATTTGATTATTGCAAATGACGGCGGAGCAAATCCATCAGAAGCCTGCGGACCATTGATTAATGGCGGTGCAATAGCAGGAAATATTGCAATTATCGATAGGGGAAATTGTGAATTTGGAACAAAAGTATTAAATGCTCAAAATGCGGGAGCTATTGCAGCAATTGTTTGTAACAATGTTGCAGGTTCTCCAATTAATATGGCTCCTGGTGCAGATGGCCCTTCAGTGACCATACCAAGTATAATGATTAGCCAAAGCGATTGTGCTTTAATAAAAGTTCAGATTCCAACAGTTAGTATTTCACTAGTTGGGATATCCACAGGAAATGAAATTGATGGATCATTTGACAATGGAATAGTTGCTCATGAATATGGGCATGGTATTTCCACTAGACTAACTGGAGGTCCTTCTTCTCCCGGATGCTTGTCTAATGAGGAACAAGGGGGTGAAGGGTGGAGTGATTTTTTTGGATTAGTGTTAACGCATGAGGTCGGAGATTCTCGGAATACAATTAGAGGAATTGGCACTTATGCTGGAGGTGAAGCTATAACAGGAGGCGGAATTAGATCCTACCCATACACCGCAGATATGAATGTCAATCCATTTACCTATAACGATATTATAACAGAAGTAGCTCCCCATGGTGTCGGTTCAGTTTTATGCACAATGTTATGGGACATGTATTGGGATTTCGTGGATAGATATGGATATGATCCAGACATTTACAATGGAACTGGGGGAAACAATATTGCCATTCAACTTGTAATGGATGGATTAAAATTGCAACCTTGTAGTCCTGGATTCACAGATGTACGAAATGCCATCTTGTTAGCGGATGAAATAAACAACAATGGTACTAATCGTTGCTTAATTTGGGGAGCATTTGCAAGAAGAGGGCTGGGATTAAGTGCCGACCAAGGATTGACTTCCAGTAAAACGGATGGAATAGAAGCTTTTGATCTTCCCAATGACATCTTTATTGAAGAAACAATTCCAATCGAAGCCGCATATGAAGGTGAGGTTGTCTCCATATCAAACAAAATTACTTGTGGATGTACCCCAAAAAATGATATTCAATTCAAACATTCCATTCCTAATGGATTAGAAATTTTATCCATTGAACAAGGTCAATTATCAGGAAATGATATTTTAAGTGACTTAGTAAATTTGGGTTCTGAAGAAAGTTTGTTTGTAGAGTACACAGCCAGAATGGAACGCTGCAACAATACTATACCTGCAGTTGTTTTCTTAGATAATGTGGAAGGAAGCAACAAATTTACTACTTCTGTTTCTGGCAACCAAAAATGGGTTAAGAATACTGCAATTGTTAATAGCCCAAGCAATTCATGGTACGCTCAAAACTACAACAAATCATCTAATGTTACCTTAACACTAGATAATCCAATACTCATTTCAGAACCAACAGAGCTGTCATTTTACCATAGATTTCAAACTGAAGAAACTTGGGATGGAGGTGTAGTGGAAATTTCAACCAATGGGGGCGCTAATTGGTTGTCTTTGGACAAAGAATTTATATCTAATGGATATCAATTACAGATTGCTGGTAATAGCGGAACTTCAATTCAAGGGCAAAATGCATTTACAGGAAATAGCAACACTCAATTTTCAACCACAGGATTTGTAAAAAGTGTAATTAGTTTGTGCAATTATGTGGGAAAAAATGTTCTGATAAGATTCAAATTTGCTAGCGATAATAATACCAATGGAGGGGGAATAAATGGTTGGTATATTGATGATATTGAATTTTTAACCAAACCAGCAAAAATAATAAAGGCTTATTTAACTGAAAATGCGGTTAAAAAAGATTCTGCTGCTTTCTGCATGGAAATTAAAGATCTCAACCAAAGCCATATTTATGTAAACGAATCCGCAATTGGTAAAAGGTATGGTGGTGATTGGCAAAATGCATTCATTTCACTTCAAGATGCTCTAGAAATAGCAGAATGCAATTCTTCAATTGATCAAATTTGGGTTAAGGAAGGCACTTATTTACCAACAGAAACAAATGATCAGTCCATCTCTTTTAAAATGGTAAATGGCATAAGTATTTTTGGAGGATTTAATGGAACAGAATCAACATTGGGACAAAGAGATCCAATGAATAATGTTACCATATTAAGCGGAGATATTGGAATACCCGATGAAATTGGAGATAATTCTTTCCATGTTATAAATAATTTAAATATCGACAATACTGCAAAACTTGATGGATTTACTATTACTAATGGAAATGCCGAAAGTGGTATGGGAGGAGGAATGTTGAATGCCACTTCTTCACCAGTAATAACGAATTGTATTTTCTCTTTCAATTCTGCTGATCTATCAGGAGGAGGAATTGCCAATTTATTAAATTCTTCCATTTCGCTAACAGATTGTTCATTTATCGAAAACAGTACACTTTCAGGTGTAGGAAGAGCTATCCAAAACAATAATTCATTGCTAATACTAGAAAATATTACAATTTTTGATCAATGGTTAGAATTATTGGGAAATTCAATTAATAATGAAGGAATTCAAGCTTCAATTACTTCCAAAGGGCTTGTAGAAATAAAAAAGGAATAGAGAGGTCAGAATTTATAGGTGTGAAAAGTAAATAATTTTCTTGGGTGAGAAGAATATTGGCAATCAATTATTGAAACTAAATTTTAGTTGATTGCACTCCAATTTTTATTATATCTTAGTGAAGTGATTTAAAAAACTAATCAATATGAAATTTCTTTCCTTATTAATGGTGGCCTCTACTTTTGCTTTTTTTTCTTGTAATTCACCCACAAAAACAAATGAAACCATGGAATCATCCATTCAGACTATTGGAAAAATAGTAAGCTTAGATCCCGAATTTGAAACATTAATTGCTCCAGATACGAAAATTGAAGTATTGGCTGAAGGATTCGATTGGACTGAAGGACCACTTTGGATTGAAGATGGACAATACTTGCTGTTTTCTGATATTCCGCCAAATTCTATTTTCAAATGGAAGGAAGGTGAAGGTGTCTCTTTGTATTTAAAACCATCAGGATACACAGGCTCTGTTGAAAGAACGGGAGAACCAGGATCGAATGGATTATTGCTAGATTCACAAGGAAATTTAGTGATGTGTCAACATGGAGATCGAAGAATGGCAAGAATGGATGCACCATTAAGTGCTCCTGAATCTAAGTTTACCACATTAACAGACAATTATAACGGTATGAAGCTGAACAGTCCTAATGATGCAGTTTTTCATTCCAATGGAGATCTTTATTTTACAGATCCGCCTTATGGATTAGTAGGCAATATGGATGATCCCACAAAAGAAATTCCATTTCAAGGGGTGTTCAGATGCGATAAAGAAGGCAAGTCACATTTATTGACCGATAAAGTAAGCAGACCGAATGGAATTGCTTTTTCTCCAGATGAGAAAACATTATATGTCACAAGTTCGGACGGTGCCAATCCCATTATCATGTCTTACAATGTGCAAGAGGATGGATCCATAGACGAAGGGAAAGTATTTTTTGATTCCATGCATTTGAAAGGTGAAGGAGTTAAAGGTGCTCCGGATGGAATGAAAGTTAGCAAAGCTGGTTACATTTATTCTACATGTCCTGGTGGTGTTGTCGTTTTAAATAAAGAAGGAAAACATTTGGGTACAATAAGTTCAGGAGAGGCTACTTCTAATGTTGCTCTAGACGAAAAAGGAGGATATTTATATGCTACTTCGGATATGTATCTGATTAGGGTTAAGCTTTTGTAGTTAAATCAAGTTTGGGGTAAATGTATGATTGGTAATTCATAATGAAAGAGCTTAACCATTTTACCCGTTTAATTCTAGCCCAATCTATTTTAGAATTTTCTTAATCTAACTGCTTCTTTACATGCATCTTTAATCTATCTTTCCAACTAAATAATATTTCAATTAATCGTTTGTTTCTATCCAACGAATGTTGCCCAATGAAATTGCAAACCTTAAAGCTCAATTGTTTAGAATAGATGTAAAAGTCATCGCCTTATTATTTGAAATGTTTTATTCCTTAATTTTAAGAGAGGACAACATCTCTTTTATTTCAAGCTCTTCTAGTTGTTCTTTTTTATCTTTTTCCAACTTCTCTAGATTTACAGAGATGCTATCCAACAAATCTCCGTAATACGCATACAATTCAAACTCTTTTTCTATTTCTTTTTGTTTTACAGATTCTGATTGAAATTCTTCAATTTGTTTAAGTTTCTGTCTAGATAATTCTATGGAATGTTTGACATTAATTTGTTCTTCGATCTCAAGTAGTCTTATACCGCATTTATGATAGAACTCATACTTGCTTTGTTTTTTCCTTTTTCGATCTTGAAACTCATGCAGAAGTTGTTTTATCTCCATTTTCATTTTTTCTCCAATTGAAGAAAGATTCAGATGCTTGGTTTGTAATTCTATTTCCTCATTAATCAAATTAATTTCATCCTCATAAATTTCCATAGCATATTCACATTTCAGCCTAAATCTTCGAACTTTAGTTTTAGGAAGTTCATAATATTCAATTAATTCACCTACTGCATCGTCAATTAGTTTTTTTACGCTTTTTGATTTTAAAAGCGACTCTATGAATTTTGGAGACAATGCAATAAATAACATGCATTTAAACAAAATGCTAACTTTTCCATTTTCACTTTTTTCTTTATAGGACAATACAACCTTGTTATAGTTGGTCCAAAAACTTGTCCTTTCTTTTAATTCAGTCTGAATTTTCTGGATATTATATGAAAGTTCCTCAATTTCTTCTATTGTAACTCCCTTTATTGTTTTCATAAAGCTTAATTTTCATAGGCTGGATTTTTATAAATAACGAATTTATCCTAAGCCACTTCCAAGATAGTAAAGTTCGAATTATTCCAAAAATTAGGTTGTGAATCAAAAACTTGCTTTTATTCCGTGATTATAAAATATTGCTTTCGGATGGGCATATTTTTTTAGTGGTTAAATTTTGATAAGTAATGTCTTTTGAAAAATTATTGTTTCGGGATTTTTTGTCCAAAATTGCTAATTGCTCTATTAGTATTATTTCGCCATTTGATTCGGAAGTAATTTATAGGTTTTTGCACATTGATCCGACTATTTTTGGATTATGGTAATGTCAAAATGTTCCTCTTTATACTCCAATGTAATCATTAAAAATTTTGTTTTTCAGATTGTGTATTAGAATTGCTAAATAAAAAAACTGTGCTCAAAAAGGTGAAAGAATATTTCATTTCGACCCTATGATTTTGAACCTTGAATATAAATTGCGTTTCAAAACATTATTACGTCTCCTTTAATTTATTCAAGATAAAAGAATCTGCATTTTTAATATGAGTTTCTCGTTTAGCTTCAGACATTTTATGGAGCGTATGGACTAGCATAGATGTTCTTGGATTTGTGCTGAAATAATCTTGGTGTACAATAACAAAACGCCAAAACAATCCGTCCCAAACATGCTCCCATTCACCTTTTGGGTAATTGCTCATCTTTTTAATATAGTTAGATCCTCCTATGTAGGGTTTGGTAGCAAACATTCCTCCATCAGCAAACAAGCACATGCCATAAACATTTGGAACCATAACCCAGTCATAGGCATCGATAAACAATTCCATAAACCAACGATAAACTTCATCTGGATCAAACTCGCATAATAGCATGAAATTACCAAGAATCATAAGTCTTTCTATGTGATTACAATAACCGGTTTGTAGCACTTTTTTTATGGTCTGATCAATTGGTTCTATACCAGTGGTTCCATAATAAAAGGATTTTGGGATTTTACGATTAAACCCCCAAAAATTTCTGGTTCGAGAGAAAGACCCTTTGCAAAAATACATTCCACGGATAAATTCGCGCCAGCCTATTATTTGCCGCACAAATCCCTCAGTTGAATTGAGAGGAATATCTTCTTGTTTTGAAAAAGAAAGAACACGGTTAATAATTTCTGATGGCAAAATAAGACCCACATTCATTAAAGGAGATAAAATACTATGATTCAGAATAGAAGATTCTTTTAAAATAGCATCTTCATATAAACCAAAGTCGTAAAAGCGGTGATGCAAGAATTGATCAAGCCAATCATTGGCTTCTTGATGCGTAATGGGATACAATCTATCTTTGGAAATATTACCCGGATTTTCAGAAAATCTACTCATTGTGTAATCAAATGCTTCATCCCACACCTTAATTCTTTCAGGATAATTAATTATTGGGGGTAATTTATTTTTAGGGTATTTTTTACGGTTTTCAGTATCGTAGGACCATTGGCCACCAATTGGTTTTTGGTGCTCATCCATTAAAATTCCATGTCTTATGCGTTGTTGTTTATAAAATGAAGTTTGAAAAAAGAATTTTTTTTCTTTTCTAAAAAAACTGGATAAGTCTTCTTTCTTATTAAGAAACTGTGGATTTTCAATAATTCTTATTTCACATGAAGTGGAAAGAGACTGCACACGCTGCATTAGCCAATCATCTGTTGGTTCTAAAAGGTTTATTGTGCCAATATTTTTATCGACTATCTCATTATGAAACTGCCTAATGTCAGAAAGTACATGAGATGAATCAATATAATGAACGGTTAAGTTAATTTCTTGTAGATAATTTTGATAAGCTTTCATGGATGCTCTATGAAAAGCTATTTTTTGTTTGTGAAATTTATATTGTTTAAAGAAGAGGTACTCTTCAATAAGGTAGATTTCACAACCGTTTTCTAAAAGCGGACTCTTTTGTAAAAGCTGATGAGGAAAAACGATATTAATGGCTTTCATTTGATTTATTGCGTTTGCACCTTTCACTGCAATATTTTACATTCTCCCAATCCCTAGCCCATTTTTTTCTCCAGGCAAAGGGACGTTTGCATATAAGGCATAATTTTGTTGAATAATTACGTTTTTTCATC
>JAHEAQ010000001.1:341674-343099 GCA_024642705.1 Bacteroidota bacterium
TTAAAGAAATTATTGATATTGTCCTGATTGGCGTAATACTTTTTGTCTGAGAATGCTCCTGCAATCCATTGCCAACTAAGTTGGTTGCTTGCAATGTCACCATCAAGAAGATGAGCATACATCCATTTGGCAGGCTCAAGCCAATGCGAATGGGCCAAATTACAGCAGATTGATGCCACATACATCCTCATATGGTTATGCATGTAACCGGTTTTGTAAAGTATCTTAATAGCAGAGTCGACAACTTCAATACCAGTGCATGCATAAACTATTGCAGAGGGAATTTGGTAATTTGAAACTGGTTTTTGCGGATTCTTAAAGTCTGCATGAATGGCATCGCCTTTTGCAATCCATACTTGCTGCCAATAATCCCTCCAGGCAAGTTCTTGAATTAGTTTTTCTATATTATCCCATGGTTTTCCTAATGAAATGATATGGTCATAAACTTGGCGAGTTGAGATTACTCCTCTAGAAATATATGGACTCAGTTTAGTAACTGCTCCATCACTATAATTTCTAGATTTGGCGTAGAGTTCAGGGTCAATGGTTGAAAAGCGTTTCCTAATCTCTTCAATCCGGGTTGGAAATTCTATCGTTTCGATTTTATTTGATTAAAATATTTTGATATATTATCGCCTCTAGGTCTTGCAACTTAAATTATACATAAGCTGTTTTGAACCTTCTATACATTAAATTAATCTTATCTGCTATTTTTAAACCAAGTTGGATTAAAATAGTTTCGAAGAGGAATATTAACTTCTCTTGTAATTTCAATTATTCTATCTTTCTAAATTGCGACATTTATGTTTTGAAACGAGTTTATGTAGGATTAACTGTTTTGACCAATAAATAGCAAAAAGGATTTGCCTTTAGAAATTTGCAAGAATTTCTGATTTGCTCTTTTAAACCTTCAAAATACCAATTATGACTGCAGATTTGTTGCGCAATTCGTAGGTTCCTTTAGATTTATTTCCCAAAACTTGTACATAAAAAGTCCCCTCTTCAAGATATGCATTATTCTCTCTTTCTAAATTAAAAGTACCTTCCAAATCATGAGTAGTATATGCATCTCCAAAAGGAAGAATTACATAACCGTTTCTTAAATCAATCTCATCATTATTAATTCTATATTTTTTTATGAAATATTCAAATTTAATGAATTTGATTTTAAAATATGGGCTACCCAACTTTATGAATCTTAGCTGAATAAAAGTACAAAAGTCTCGGTTACTTCAGAGTAATTAAAAGAAACCTGGAATAAACTTGGCTCCTTTGAAATAAGAAATTTAAAATTTTAATTTCTCAATTCATCTTCAAAAAGTTGGAGAACTTTTTGAGTTTCCCCTAGATAAACAATTAGTATATTCTTAGCAGATTAAGCTAGTGCTTTAAAATGATGAAATGGATACATAAGCTTTTCTTTTT
>JAHEAQ010000112.1 GCA_024642705.1 Bacteroidota bacterium
AACTCACAACTCATTGCTCGCCGCTTTAAACATCTTTACATTTTGATTGTTAGATAACTGGTTATTTTCAAATATATATGATACTAGATTACCTATACTTATTTCTGGACTTGGTTACGATTTCATTTCCATTAGCTACAAGCTTTGATAAACGTTGGTTTTATTTTAAAAAATGGTATGCATTGTTTCCAGCGATTTTTGTGGTAAGTACGATTTATATCATATGGGATGTCATCTTTACTAAATTAGGAGTATGGGGATTTAATCCAAGATACCTAGTGGGACTTGATATCATAAATTTACCTATTGAAGAATGGTTGTTTTTTCTTTTTGTCCCATTTTCATGCATTTTCATTTATGAAGCAACGCTGTATTATATCAAGAAAAGGCCCTTAATTAAGATTGCTAAGCCATTTACCCTATTCTTGGGTGTCTTCCTGATTGCAATTGCAGTTTTTAATTTCGATAAATTATATACTTCTATTACTTTTTTATCTGCTGGCCTTTTTCTAATTTTTCATGTTCTGTTCATCAAAAGAGATTATCTAGACCGCTTTTATTTTGGTTATTTATTTTCTTTGATACCTTTTGTCTTAATGAATAGTGTATTGACCGGCAGCATGATTGAAGATCAGATAGTTTGGTACAACAATGATGAAAATTTAGGAATTAGGCTGTTTACTATTCCTATCGAAGATTCCATTTATTTGCTTTTGTTTTTGCTTAGCATAACTACGATTTATGAATCTATTCTGAAAAGATTTCAACCCATCAAAATTGTTTAAGAGTATTTTTAATTAAATTATAAGTTTAATTGAATATCATTTGGTTGAAATGATATACAGTCACATATCCAAATAAAATTGGACTCTCAATTGGTTTAACCTTCAGTAAAAAAGTTTTTAACGCAACCATTTGACCTTCATTAGGTGTAGACTCATTATATAAGATTCAAAGCAAAATCAATTGTACACATTTTTAGTGATCTTATTCTTTTAACATTTATTTTAAAAAAAATATTAATGGATAATATCATTCAGTTTTTTTACAATGACAATCAAACCATACAATTCAGCATTTTTATTGCAGTATTTATTGCTTGTTGGGTTATAGAGTTCGTATTAAGCGAAAATAAATTTGAAACAAAAAACAAACATGCTCTCAATAATTTTCTTTTTTCACTTTTGGGAGCTGTCGTCCAGATATTAATAGGTTTATTTTTCTTTAAGCTCATTATTTTTGAAAATTCTGAAGGTATTGGACTTTTGTCATTTTTTAACATCAAATCCTCCATTGGACAATTGATTTTTTCCTTAATATTTTTGGATTTCACCTATTGGGTTTATCATTTTTTAATGCACAAAATTCCTTTTTTATGGAGATTTCATGCTGTACACCACAGTGATGCTTATCTTGATGTGAGCACGGCTTTGAGAGAACATCCATTGGAAACTTTTATTCGAATGAGCCATTATATCCTTGCTGTAGCATTTTTAGGACCTTATATATGGATAATTAGCCTTCACCAATTCATTCAAATTGTTAGCAAACTCATTATCCATGGTGATTTTAGATTGTCACAAAAAGTTGATAGAATACTATCCTATTTATTGCTCACTCCAAATATGCATCAAGTCCATCATCATTATATAAGACCTTATACTGATAGCAATTATGGGGATCTTTTTAGCATTTGGGATAGGATATTTCGCACTTTTTATACCCTACCAAAGAATGAACTAATTTTTGGTTTAGATCAATTTCCAGAAGATATTGAAAAGCCAGATTCTTGGCTTAAACTCCTCAAAAGACCATTCAATAGTAAAAATTACAAAAAGGTCTACAAATGAATTAGGTTAATAATTTCATTTTAATAAGTATGACAAATATAATTGGATGATTGGATTTTGTTAATGTACAATGCCCATCCTTCCCAAATCCAAAGAAATCCTTTTCCCACCTTCTGCAATGGATTGGTAAATTGCTTCAGCAATAATCATATCTCTTTTTCCCATTTCTCCTGGAGCTCTATTTATTGTCTTTTCAAGAATATGTTGAGCAAAATCATCCATTTGTAATGCTTGTTGTCTCTGATGCGGATATTTAATTTCCACTCCATCTGATCTTCTTCCACTTAATGGCCCATAATTGTTGGCGGGATTCAGCTCCACCCAACCTTTTTCAAAAGCACTATACAATCTGTTGGCGTTGGCATTGTGAGAAGTAAATATATTCCCAGTAGCACCATTAGGAAACTCAAATTGGGCGGTAATGGTTTCATCGGTTTCTTTGAAATATTCTGGAATGGTACTGAATTCTTGAGCACTTACTGAGATCGGATTTTGCCCTGAACCATAGACTGCGCTTTGAATGGAATATATGCCCATATTTAATAGTGCTCCTCCTCCAGCTAATTTTTTATCCAACCTCCATTGTCCAGGATTTCCGCGCGAAATATATCCAGCATCCGCTGAAACATAACTTATGTCTCCAAAAGTTTTTTCTTTTACAATTCTCTTAACCTCTTGAGTATAAGGTTCGGATTGCAATCGATAACCAACGCTCAACTTTACATTTGCTTCTTTGCATGCTTTAATTATTTCATCACATTCTTTTACACTGATAGCCATCGGTTTCTCTACAATAACATGTTTTCCAGCCTTTGCAGCACGAATGGAAAAATCTGCGTGCATTGAATTAGGCAATACAACGTACACTATATCAATGTTTTTGTTATTGACAATAGTGTCAAAATTATCATAGTTATAAATGTTTTCTTTCTGAATATTGTATTTTTCAGCCCATTTCTGCTCTTTTTTTGGAGTGCCTGTTACTATTCCTGCTAAATGACAAAATTTTGTTTCTTGGAGGGAAGGAGCCAATTGATATTCACTGTAACTTCCTAAACCGACAAGTGCAATTCCGAGACTTTCTTGACTTGGGCTCTTAATTTTACTAATTACAGATGTTAAAGGTTCATTCCCAATTATTGTGATTGCTCCTAAACCTTTCAAAATGGTCTTGTTAAATATTCTCCGAGATGTTTTTTTCATATTAATTGATTGAAAAATTAATATAAGAAAAAAATGAATACTCTAAACCAAAACATGAATTAATTCATGGTGCGAATAAAAATGCAATCAGAATAATTTTTAATGAAATTAATTTGAAAAAGCAAATGGCCTTTCGATGAAAATGGCAAACCTTAGACATACTGATCGTCGCCTCTTATATAATTTTCAGAGCGCAATGGTTTCAATTCCTCCAAATGTGGAAAATCATCTCCACCTCTTTCTATTCGATCCAATCTTGCCAAATCTTCAAAAATATAAGAATTATGTCTTTGCACATATTTTGATAAATTGAATAAATCAATTAACCACCATATTCCTATCCCACCAAGAGTAATCCAAAATAGTATTTGATAACCCCATTTGTTTAAATATGCATAATGACCACCCACTAAAAAGAAAAGAATATAGGCAATCCCGACGGACCTGATTTGTGATTCAAGATAATATCGATTCATATTTTATTTTTATTTTATAAAAATTCTTTTAGGTACTACTTTAGTAAATTTCTTGGGAATTCACTAATCTCCTATTTATTAACGTGCCAAAATCTCAAACAATTTCATTAATTTTTACTTAATTGAATGAAACTTTAATTATCCTTTGCATATTAAATAAAATTACATTTTTTATGTTGGTTTATTAGACTAAATTATTATTTCGAACGGCAGAATACAATAGAAATTAAAAATTCCACGTAGAGATTTACTATTTTGTATTAAATTTTTGTTGAATTAAGTTGGATATAAACTAAAACCAATTAAATGAAAATAATATATACGGTCCTGTTTTTTGGTATCTTATTCGAAGTGCATTCCCAAACGTATACAGCTAAGGAGGTAATTGAACTTATAAAACAGAATGTGACTTGTGAATGGCAAGATGAAACTGTCGATAATATAAAAGCTGGTTCAGGCGATACTAAGATTACAGGGATAGCAACCACATTTATGGCGACAATGGAAGTTTTAAAAAAAGCGGTTATAGAAAATTGCAATTTAATCATTACCCACGAGCCTACCTTTTACAACCATTTTGATGATTTGAAAATGCTTGAAACAGATCCTGTTCAAAAGGCAAAATTAGCATATATCGAAGCAAACAATTTGGTTGTATTTCGTTTTCATGATCATATACACCGAACTTCTCCAGATGGAATTAGCGCAGGAGTTATCAAAAGACTTGGATGGGAATCATTCGAAATAGCAAAGTCTATGTTGTTTGAAATACCAAAAAACAACTTAAAAGGTCTTTCAGACGATTTTGCAAACTTGTTTAATTCTGAAATAATTCGATATGTTGGTGATCCAAATATGGAGGTGCAGAAAGTAAAATTAATTCTTGGGGCAGCTGGTTCAAGGGCACATTTCAATGCATTTATGAATGAAGATTTTGACGTATTAGTTGTCGGAGAAGCTCAAGAATGGGAAGCCATTCCATATGTTGCTGATGCGAGCAATATAGGTCTCCAAAAGGGATTAATTGTCCTTGGTCATACTGACTCTGAAGAAGCTGGAATGGATTATTGTGCAGATTGGTTGAAGAATTTTATTCCTAATCTACCTATCAAATTTGTCCCTTCGAACAACCCTATGAAAGCAGGTAAAGTGAAATAAAACGTTTGTTATAAAAATCAACAGAAAAATAATGTGATGCGAATTACATTATTCAGGTGTAAAACACTTAAATTTTATATTTTTTAGCAATTTAAAGATTAACTTATTATAGATGAATGTAGTTACAGAATGGATAAATACCAACCTGGGAATTAATCTTGCGATTCAATATAAATTAGTAGCAACTATACTGATTTGGGCAATTTTGTATTTTCTTAGAAGGATTGCTCACCGTATTATCAATATCAAAATAACAGAGGTCGAAAAACGATTGAATTGGAGCAAATCACTAACCTATATTGCTTATTTCCTATTTATTGTTATCGTTTCGCCAATATGGTTTTCAGAATTACATTCTTTAGGAACATTTCTTGGTCTATTAACTGCAGGTTTAGCCGTGGCTTTGAAAGAGCCAATTTCTAATTTTTTTGCTTGGTTCTTCATAGTATCTAAAAAACCTTTTGTCATAGGGGATAGAATTCAAATTGAAAATACAGAAGGAGATATTCTGGATATTGGTTTTTTTGAATTTACCATGCTTGAAATTAAAAATTGGGTTAAAGCAGATCAAAGCACTGGGAGAATAGTTCATATTCCTAATGGATTGCTGTTTACAAAAACCATAATGAACTACAATCAAGCTTTGAATTATATTTGGATTGAAGTTTCAGTGAACCTAACTTTTGAATCGAATTATAAAAAAGCCAAAAATATTTTAAGTCAAATTGAAAATGATTTATTTAAAGAAGAACATGAAAGCGCCTTAGAAGAATTTAATAATTCTGACATTCCATATCAAGCTTTTTATAATAACATGAGCCCGAAAATTTATACTTTAATTAGGGAAAATGGAATCCAATTGACCTTAAGAGTTTTGTCTAAACCTAAAGTAAGGAGAGAATCAGAACAAATGGTTTATGAAGCAATTCTTGATCAATTTTTAAAGCACGATGACATCAAATTCGCATACCCAACAACAAGATTTTATCAATCTGGAGAGCCAAATCCCATTGTAAAAAAAGATTAAGGGGTATCTTAATGGTTTAAAATTATTTTTTATTTATCGGAATTGTGAAATTTCGATCCTGAATGATCATGTATTGTTTTTAACTTATTGAAGCAATTCATTTTTGCAAAAAAAGTTTTTTAAATTGGCCATTGATCAAATCAAGATGGATATAAACATCGGATATTTAATTTAATTGCATACCTTAAACATCTTATAATTCTAAATTGGTTTTTAATGATAATCAAAAAAATAATCTTGCTTTCCTTTGGTATCTTAATTTTTAATGCTTGCGCTATTCATAAAAGTACAAAAATGGAAGCCATTTTAATTGGAAATGATTTAAGTAATTGGAATGTACCGGAGAACAATATTTGGTGGACACTAGACAATGGTATCCTTAATGTTAAAAGTGACCCTACAAAAACTGGTTCCACTCTATGGACAAAAAAAGAATATCAAAATTTTGTCTTTGAAACAGATTTTCTGATGGGAGACGGTACAGTTGATTCTGGAGTTTTCTTAAGAAGTGAACGCCAGCAGATCCAAATAGGAATTTCAGGATCCCTAAAAAAAGACATGACGGGTTCAATTTATATTCCGCAAAAAGCATACCCTGGAAAAGCTGAAAATATGGATCAAATTCTCAAACCGAAGGAATGGAATACCATGAAAATAAAGGCTGTTGGAAATTTGTATACAGTTTGGGTTAATGATCAGGAAGTATTGAATTATGAATCCGCTGAATCTTTGAGTACTGGACCAATTGGATTGCAATTGCATCCGAATACAGAAATGGAAATAAGTTTTAAAAATATAAAAGTTGGTGAATTGCCACTTACTTCCATGAAAAGGAAAATGAAAGAAAATAGAATTCAATTGATTCCTAACGAAGATGAAAAAAAAGTAGATGTTTTTGTGGAAGGAAAGTTTTTTACTTCTTATATCTATCCCAATACCATCAAAAAGCCAGTGTTGTATCCATTGATCACTCCTGATGGAACTAAAATTACTAGGAATTATCCTTTAGAACCTTCCATTGGAGAAAGAGTAGACCATCCTCATCATGTTGGTCTTTGGTTCAACTATGGTGATGTCAATGGGTTGGATTTTTGGAACAACTCTGATGCAATTCCTGAAGAAAAAAGAGCTGGCTATGGGACTATAGTTCATCGATTGGTGAACGGTATTCATTCTGGTGAAAATGAAGGAAGATTGGAAGTAACCATGGATTGGGTATCACCAATTGGTCAGGTTTTATTAAAAGAAAACACCACTTTCGTTTTTAAAGCTCAGGACAAATCTTATTCAATTGAAAGAATAACAAAACTTACTGCTCAGAATGAAACAGTTTATTTCAATGATAATAAAGAAGGAATGATTGGAATCAGAGTTATTAGGGCACTTGAACACCCTTCTACTCAGCCTGAAATATTCACGGATGCCAATGGAAATCCAACAGAAGTCAAAATAATGAATAATGAAGGTGTAAATGGAAACTACATCAATGCTGAAGGCATAGAAGGAAAAGATTGCTGGGGGAAAAGATCTAATTGGGTAAATCTCAGATCAAAAGTGGGTAAAGAAGATATATCTTTAGTTATCCTTGATCACAAAAGCAATGTAGGTTACCCGACGTATTGGCATGCACGAGATTATGGATTATTTGCTGCCAATCCACTTGGTCAAAAAGTTTTTAGTGGCGGGAAAAATGAATTGAATTTTAATTTGGAAAAAGGGGAAAGCGTAGTTTTTAAGCATGAAATTATTGTAGCAAGCAAGACTTTCAATAAAGCAGAATTGGATACAAAATTTGAAACTTTTTCAATGAATTGATTTTAAAATGTTTTCTAAAATTCTTTTCACTAATTTGACATTACAGTCTTCAAAATCTTTCAAAATTAAAAAATATGGCAAACAGAAGAAATTTTATTAAAAAAACAACATTAGCAACCACAGGGCTTGTATTAGGAGCAACTGGGATTTCAGCAAGATCTTACAAAAATATTTTGGGATCTAATGATAGAGTAATCCTTGGTTCAATCGGTATTAGGGGAAGAGGGAAGGATTTATTGGGAAATTTCACCAAAATGTACAAAGAAGGTGTAACAGTTAAAACATTGTGCGATGTGGATTCTGAACTTTTTGCGGACAGATTAAAAATAGCTTCAGATAACCAAGATGGATTGGTCCCAAATACTGTGACCGATATGAGAAAATTATTTGAAGATAAAGATATTGATGCGGTAGCCGTAGCAACACCCAATCACTGGCATGCATTAGCTACCATTTGGGCTTGTCAAGCAGGCAAGCATGTGTATTGTGAAAAACCAGCCTCGCATAATGTATGGGAAGGACGTAAAATGGTTGAAGCAGCAAGAAAATACAATAGGGTTGTTCAAATAGGGTTTCAAAATAGATCGATTTCTAATGTGATGCAAGCTATGGCTTTTTTGCATGATGGTGGAATTGGTGATGTTTACATGGCAAAAGGATTATGTTTTAAGCCACGGGATTCATTTGGCATTTCAAAAGATAGTGCTCCACCCGCTAACTTGGATTACGATTTGTGGTTAGGACCTGCAGCATATAGAGAATACAATGAGAAAAGAGGCCATTATAATTGGCATTGGCATTGGAATACTGGAAATGGAGATACTGGAAATCAAGGACCTCACCAATTTGATGTCGCAAGATGGGGTTTGAACAAAAAGGAGCATCCAATTAAAGTACAATCAATGGGCGGTATTTTTGGTATTTCTCCGAAAGAATGTTCTCAGGAAACTCCGAATACCCAAATGTCAATTTTTGAATATGCGGATGGTAAGATATTAGAATTCGAAACTAGAGGTCGATATACTAATTCAGAGTCAAATGCTGGAATAAAAATTGGAAATTTATTTTATGGTTCAGAAGGATGGATGGAAGTAAATGGAAGAACGTGGAAAGCATATCGAGGAAAGGAAACTGAACCTTTCGCCGGTTCTGAAATGGGGGAAGGTGCAGCCATTGGTGGAGACAATTCATTTAGAACAGCTCCAGATAGTAAAGGACATTTTGGGAATTTTATTGATGGAGTAAGATCTGGAAATAGATTTGACTTAAATTGTGACGTTGAAGTTGGGCATCGCTCAACTGTTCTTCCTTTAATTGCCAATATTGCATACAAATTAGGAGAGACATTAAATTTTAATGGTGAATATGAAGAATTTATTAATAATGAAGAGGCTGATTTAATGTTAACCAGAAAATACAGATATCCATATGTAGTGCCTCATAATGTGTAATGTTTAGAATATGTGAATGTTAAATTGAATCGAAATTATGGATCGATTTTACATTATAAAAAATCCTAATCTTTTTTAAAAGGTTAGGATTTTTTTA
Source organism: Bacteroidota bacterium (assembly GCA_024642705.1). GTDB lineage: Bacteria > Bacteroidota > Bacteroidia > Chitinophagales > Saprospiraceae > Portibacter. The sequence goes on from JAHEAQ010000112.1 coordinate 9,078, forward strand.
TTTCCAAAAAATTTTAGCTTTTCCTGCCACTTGAAGGAACAATGAACGATTTTCGTACTTATAGTAGATTTTTTTTTCAAAATGAATACCTATTTTTAGACAATTAATTCTAAATAAAAATAAGCCTACGAAAAAATGTTAGGTAAAATTTATTATGACAAAAATATTCTACTCTTATTTTGTACTAAATATTTCTTTGAATCTGGTTTTGCTTTTTTGTATTTTTTTATTCAATTGCGATTTGTCAGCTCAAAAAGGAATAGCCTCAGATGGGGATTTTGAAATTCATTTACAGCACCCATACCTTCTTTTTTCAGATGCTGATATTCCAATCATGCGCGAAAGAATTGAAAAAACAAAAGAAGGTCGGGAGATAATGGATGCTTTGAAAATGACCACCAATCGTCTTTTGTATACTCCGGTTGGAAGTGCTCCAGCGCAATCAAAAAATCCAAGGTATGATGGCGATGGAAAATACAATAATTGGATTAAGCAAAATCGTGAAGCTATGCTAGAATTGGCGTTCATGTATCAAATTACTAGGGATGAAAAGTATGCCCAAAAGGCTTTTGAATTTATCACTGCTTTATGTGAAGTGCCACTTTGGAACTATAAAGCTCATGAATTTCCAATAATTTATGATAGAGTTTGGCCTTGGAATGCATTAGCAAAGGATGATCAAGTAGTCTTTAATTATGATATTCGTACAGGGGATATTGCAACTGAAATGGGAATTGCTTTTGATTGGCTATACACTGCTTTGTCAAAATCACAAAGAGATAAAATGAGAGGGGCGATGCTTGAAAAAGCTATTTTGCTTGCACGCAACAATTATGATTACCATTGGTGGGCAACTTCGTATAAATGCAACTGGAATACAATATGTTTTACTGGCTTAGGGATTTCTTCTTTAGCATTGTTAACTGAAGATTCCTCATTAATGGATGTTGTAAACGAAACTTATAAGCGTACAGGACTTTTTTTGAACGAATTAGGAAATGATGGAGGATGGCAAGAAGGAAGAGGATATTGGGCATATGGAATGAGAACGAATGTTTTTTTTATAGAAGCGATGAAAAGATTTTCTAATGGAGAATATAATCTTTTCAAACATCCAAAGCTCCAAACGCACCCAGTTGATTTTGCATTATACGGTCTTACTGGATATTTTGGAGATGGTTCGGGAAAAGTAGTAGGATCAACATATTTAATCAATAAGTTGACCGAAGAAACAAAAAATACAGATGCCGCTTGGTACAGAGAAAATATGATGCAGCAAGGAAATAGTTTTTTTGATATAATTTGGCCAAAATCAAATGTAAAACCTATCGAACCAAAAATTGCTTCTAGATATTTTTCATCTATTGATTGGGCTTTTATGAGAACAGATTTCACGAATGCCGACAATGTAACTGTTGCTTGCAAAGCTGGATTTAATGACGATCCGCACCATGGACATTTAGATATTGGGCAATTCATAGTTTATTGGAAGGATCAATATTTCATCACAGACTTAGGACGCGGAGAATATTCTTACGATGAAAAATATTTCAATGAAGCACGGTGGACCTATCCTCCTGCTAATAGTGCTGGCCATAATTTGATTTATGTAAATGACGAGCAACAAATTTCAGCAAAACTTAAGAATAAACCTTGGCTTGAGGGGATTGGTGGGAAAATAATAGATTTTAGAAATTCTGAGTCTTTAGATTATACTTTAATGGATCCCACCAAAGCATACCCAAATAAAGAGTTGCAAAAATGGAGGAGACATTTATTGCTTTCGAAACCTGATGTTGTAATTGTAATTGATGAAGTTTCTTGCAAACCTGGATCAAAAATTGAGGCTAGGTTTCATCCTGGAGTTGAAATGGAAATCGCTGATAATATCACTATGCTTAAAGGCAAAAATGGAGAGTCAATGGCAATCATACCAATAGGAAATGCAAAAATGGAGGCGGGAAAGCATGCATACTTGCCAGTGAGAAAGGATGCTGACATGACTTGGATTCCTTATGTTAGCAGTCTATTCGATTCAGAAAAAATAACTTCAATAATTGGTCATATAATTTTACCTGTCGATAATTTATCAGAAGCGCTTGTAATTAAGAAGTCTCTAATTATGAATACGACAAAAAATGGAGATTTAGAGATTATGCTCAATTATAAAGGTAAAAAGCTACCTTTCATTTTCGAGACTATTAAAGGAGAATTAAAATTGAAAAAATAGAGAACTAATAAATATTAATTTCGAACTAATAAAAAATAAATGCCAGTTTTAAAATTTGATGAAATAGAAGCTGAAATGGTTAGGCCAGGGTTAGAAAGAAAGATCATTCATACAGGTAATCTAATGACAGTGCTTATCGATTTTACAGATGGACCCTGGGAAGAAAAGGAGCCTCCTCATTCACATCCACATGTACAGACTTCCTATGTTGCTGCAGGAGAAGTGATTTTTTATTGCGAAGGGGAACCTGATCAGCACCTCAAAGCTGGGGATATGTTTTATGTGTTTCCTAACAAGAAACATACTGTTAAATTGGTAACAAAACATGTTAGGCTCATTGATAGTTTCTCCCCACTAAGGGAGGATTTCCTTTAATGTCATTTCTTGCTGATTGATTAATATTGAGAATGAAATGATAAGAAGCACAATAGGAATTTGAAATGTTGAAGTAATGTGTAATACAAAATAACTTGAATAAATTTAAAAACCAGCTGCTACTAACCTTAGCAGCTGGTAAATTCATCGTGTATTAAAATTGCTTAAATGGAAAAGATTAATTTGAGGTTAGTTTTTATTTTTTTTATATTTCAAAATTACATCTTATATAAGCAGATAATTATCGATTATCCAACATTTAACATATAAATTTATCCAATATGAATAATGCTACACTTCTTCAAATATTATTGGAGCAATTCGAAAACTTCATTTTGATCTAATTTTGGGAAGTCTCCAGTTTCAATAAAGTTATCAGCCAATCTTAACTTACTAGCCTGCAATAATTGAATTTTTTCCTCAATGCTGTCTTTTGAAATAAATCTGATCACATTGACTTTATTTTCTTGCCCAATTCTATGTGCTCGCGCTATCGCTTGTTTTTCTGCGAAAGGATTCCACCAAGGATCTAGGATAAGTACATAATTTGCAGCGGTAAGGTTAAGCCCCACACCACCAGCCTTTAAGGATATTAAGAAAACGCTACATTTTTTATCATTATTGAATGTAGCTACTGCATGGTCTCGTTGTGAAGTACTATGATCTCCAGTGAGGGAGGTAAAAGTTATGCTGTTTTTGTTTAAATATGACTCAACTAATTTTAAATGACCCTTAAAAGATGAGAAAATTAATAATTTATGTCCTGCTTTGGTGAGAGAGGTAATCGTGTTAGAAATCACTTCGAATTTCCCAGATTCTATATCTGAATTTCCTTCTATTAATGAAGGATGATTAGCCCATTGCCTTAATTTTAATAAAGCAGCAAACACATGAAATTGAATCTTCGGGTCTCTATAATCTTTGGTTAATAAAAAGTTTCTGATTTTTGATTTCTCTTGATCATATAATTTGCTTTGTTTACTAGACATCTCACAATAAATGGTCTGTTCCAACAATTCTGGCAAATCAGTTAAAACCTCCCCTTTTGTTCTTCGCAATATGAAAGGTTCTAATAAAATTTTTAATTCAGCAATTGCGTCTTCATCATTTTCTTTTTCAATAGGATCCATGAAGTGTTTCTTGAAAAAAGGAAAACTTCCTAATATGTCGTTGTTTATGAATTCCATCTGTGACCACAAGTCCGCAAGTGAGTTTTCTATTGGAGTGCCACTTAGGGAGATTTTATAATTTGACTTAAGATCTTTCAATACGGAAAATATTTTTGAATTTCTATTTTTTATGTATTGACATTCATCGAGAATGATGTATTCAAATTCAACCTTTTTGAGCAAACCCTCATCTCTGAGGACTGTTTGATAAGTTGTAATAATTACATCATAAGTTTTTAGAGTAATAGAATTTTTTGATCTCTTTGGGCCAATATGCTTATAGGTCATTAATGAAGGAGCAAATTTTTTAAGCTCAAATTCCCAATTGTAAACCAAAGATGAAGGCACAACAACAAGAGATCTAAGTGGTTTTTGTTCCTTATCGTAAGTAGCAAATAAATCTACCTGCTTCCCAATTGGATTCAATTCAGTCTTTCTATCCTTTATTTGTTCTTTTGCATACAGCAAAATTGTAATAGTTTGTAAAGTTTTACCAAGTCCCATATCGTCAGCAAGACAAGCACCTAATTTGTTCGCATAATGCGTCGCCAACCATAATACACCTTCTTTTTGATAATTACGCAATGTTGCCTGAAGAGAAGAAGGGACTTCAAATTCTATGTCTTCGTGTTTGATAATGGGTACTGTTGATCCTCCAAAACTTAATAACTCGTGCTCCAACAAGGTATAGTTGGATTTCGACAATTTAACAGAACGATTTTTCATTTCAGCAAATTTTGCAATTTGTTGGAAACGCTTCATCCAATCTTCTGGAATCACAAAAAATTCACCATTTTCCATCTTAAATAGACGATTATCGTTTTTGATGTGCTCCATAAGCTGAAAATAATTGAGTTCTTGATCTCCAACTTTTATCACAGCGTGCAAATCGAACCAATCCGATTTCGACGTATAATTGAAATCTAAATGGTATTTTTCAAGTGAAACATTGATGTTATTAATTGATTGAGCAGGAATGGTTATGCCATTTTCTATACATTTATTTTTGTGTTCTACCAACCATGCAAATAATGCGAATTTGTCTTGACTTTCTTTCAATACAAATCTTTTGGCTGGAGTTTTGTCGAAGAAGTCATAAAGTTGATTTTCAACGATTTCATTTTCTTTTTGTACATCTCTTTTATTTAATGTAATTTCAATTGCATCGTTTTTGTCGAAAGAAATAGAAACCCTTTGATTTCCTTGATCACCAAAAGAGAAAAAGGATTTTCCGTATTGAAATCTCACCTCTAG
>JAHEAQ010000163.1 GCA_024642705.1 Bacteroidota bacterium
GGATTTTTATATTGCTTCGATATATCTCAGGAATTCCGCTTGTAGAACAAAAACGAGATAAAGTGTATTCACAAAACAGCGAATACAAAGCTTATACTCAAAACACACCAAAGCTTATACCATTTTTTAAATAAGAGTTGGCGTAATCTGTAGGATTCATAAAAATAGAGGTATCTATCCTTTAGGGTTAATAGTACCACCTGGTTTAGCGGTTCCGTCTTTAGGATTGATTGTGCCTCCTGGCTTAGAAGTTCCTGTTTTGGGATTAATAGTACCTCCTGGTTTAGAAGTTCCTGTTTTAGGATTAATTGTGCCTCCTGGCTTTGCAGTTCCTGTTTTAGGATTGATTGTGCCTCCTGGCTTTCCAGTATCTTTTTTTTGTTTAGGTAATTTTTTGTCTGGCATTTTCTAATAGTTTTATATTAATTAGGATATAATATATTACTTTTTTACTTAAAAATCGATTATGTTTGAAAACATTTCTTTTTTAATTCATTATTAACACTCTGAATATTATGCCTTACAAGGCCTTTATTGAACAATGTAAAAAGCGAAAAATTCTTAAGGGTTTTTCAATTTATGCAATTGTAAGTTGGGTTATCATTCAAGTGGCAGCGACAACTTTTCCTTTTTTGCATATTCCAAGCGAGGCAGTAACTTACATTATCATGATGGTTTTGATAGGCTTGCCAATTAGCATTATTTTTTCCTGGTATTACAATGTAATCCCAGACGATCAAAAAATCTCGAACAAGACTGCTCAAATTGCATCAAATAAAAAAGTTTCAAATTTATTTTTGGTTTTAATAATCATACTATCGGTTATTATATTGACAATTATTTCTTTTCTTTTAAATAAAAATTTTGACAATATTGAAACTTCAGAATCGGTGAATGGAAATGGGCGTATTGCAGTTTTAGAATTCAGCAATTTTATAACTGAGCCAGGATTTGAAAAATTGGGAAAAGCTACAGCCAGTTGGATTTCGCATGGATTAATTGAAAATAATATTGCCAGAGTAATAACTCCGCAAATTATTAATGATTATTCGAGTGCAATGGAAGCTGCTTTAATCTCAACCAAAAAGAATGTCGTAAATGATGTCTTGGCTGCTGAAAAAATTATTGAAGGCAGCATTTCTAAAGATGGAAACAATCTAATTTTCAAATGTATGCTAAAAGACGGTATTACAGGAGAATTTATAATAGGGTTTGAAGATGTTGTGGTTGATTCTTCAGAGCCCATCAAAGGAATTGAATCACTTAAGTCAAAAGTATTGGGATATTTTGCTACGCAAGACAATCCTTTGCTTAAGTTACAAGAGGACCCACCCAACTATGAAGCTTATTTATTCATTCTAGAAGTAAAGGAATTAGATATTACAGATCCAAAAGCTTTGGACCTTATGAATAAGGCACTTGAAATTGATCCTGATTATTTTGAAGCAAAAGTTTGGAGATTGGCTCATTATTATAATATACGAAATTATAGTATTGCAGATTCAATAAGAAAAACAATACAACCCAACTCTAACTCTAATTTTAGACAAATCAATCTTTTGAATTTTTATAGTGCATTATTGGCTGGAAAAAACAGGCAGATTTATGAAACATGGGCCAACGAATACAAATTTTGCCCCTTTGATTTGGTTACCAATCAAGCCATGATGACATTAGCAATGCAATTTATATTTCAACCCAGTGAGTTGCAAAGTATTTTCAATGAAATTAAAGTGGAAGAAATGAATCTCGAAACTTGCATTTCTTGCAAGTACAGAGTGCATTTAAAAGCAATTTCAGATATTGAACTTAAAAAATATGAAAGCGCTATTAATTTATTAGAACCATACATTAAAATTAATGTAGATCATTATATTTTGGAACCATTAATAGCAGCGTATATAAGAACTGGTGAAAAAAAGAAATTAAATGCACTATTCAACAAATTGCCAAATTTAATTATTGAGCAGGATTGGAGTAATATGTATTTAGTTGCTGCTAGAGAATATTTACTGCTGCAAGATTCAACTACCGCAAAAATGTATTTGGATCAAGGTATATATGAATATCAAGCTAAAGAAAAAAATCTTGAATTAGCTAAAGCGTATTTCTTTAAAAAAGAATATGAAAAAGCGATTCCAATCTTAAAAGAGTTGGATGAAAACAATCAATTAGGTAGTTTGGGAAAGGCTCAATTGGCTTCAGCATATTACAAATTAGATCAATTTCAAAATTCAACTATTGTCCAAAAAGAAATAGAAGACATCAATAATTTGTACAATTTTGGCTCCAAGCAATATGCATTAGCCTTTATTGAAGCACAAAAGGGCAACAATGATACTGCATTAAATTTATTACTTGAAGCAGTAAAAAAAGGATATACTTATGGTTTTGAGGAGTTTCACAATGAATTGGCCTTTATTTCATTGTCCCAAGAAGATAGATTTCAAGAAATCCTTGGTTTTTGGCATTAAATTTTTAATTTTAGTGAAACATCTTAGTTATTATGGATTCTATGGTTGCTTTGCTTGACGTCATCATATGGCCAATAACACTCTTAATTATAATTTTTTGGTTTAGAAAACCTTTACAAAATGTTTTTGGAAGGTTAAATAATCTTAGTGCAAGTGCATCTGGGATTAATGTTAGTTTTAGCGAAAAACTAGCCGAGGCAAAACAGAAAGTTTTCGAATTATCAACGAAATCAATTTCCAAAGATGGGCCATCCATCAATGATGGAAAAGAAAAAAAAGCATTTGATTTTAAACCGATGATTAATGAACTAAAAAATAGTTTAATACAAAAAGCAATAAGCAATAACATTCCTTTTGAAGGGAAAAATGCAAAAGCCTTATTGTCAACATTAAAAGAAAAAGGTATTGTCATGTATGAAAAAGCATCCTTAATTAATACATTCTTAGAATTGAGCGAAGCTTCGACGGGACCTACAACAGACCAAGAAAAAAAAGATGTGCAAATGATTTTCGACTCCATAAATTTATAAAAATCAATTTAACATGACTACAACATTAGAAAATGCATTTGCTTTGTTAATCGGAGTCGGAAATGATCTCCCTATTACTGTAAATGATGCTACAGCTATTTACAATATCCTTGTGGATAAAGAGTTGTCAGGATACAATAAGGACAATATTACTTTATTGGTTGAAAAGGATGCTTCTAGGGATAAAATATTAGCCGCATTAGATGATTTAAAAGCAAAAACAAATAAAGAATCTTCAGTTCTAATTTATTATTCTGGCCACGGAGGGTATTATGAACCTTGGGATCAATATTATTTAGTACCCAATAATTTTGATGGAGATAACTATGAGGAGACATGGGTAAGTTCTCAAGAATTAAAACAAAAATTGTCCGATTTGGATACTGACAAATTAATTTTTCTTTTAGACAGTTGCCATGCAGCTGGAATGACAAAAGCAATTCCGGGCATTGATGAAAAACCAGAACCAGAAAAGGATCTCCATAATGCAGATGAATTGGTACAAAAAATTGATGCAGGTTCTGGAATGTCAATCATTTCATCATGCAGAGAGAATCAACTGTCGTGGATTTTAGAGAATGACAGCAATAGCCTATTTACAAAGTGTTTAATAGAAGTATTGAAAGGACAACATAAAACAAATTTTCAGGAAGAACATATAAGAATTTCGGAAGTTGTTCAGTATATTTTCAAAAAAGTTCCAG
>JAHEAQ010000113.1 GCA_024642705.1 Bacteroidota bacterium
CTTTTTGTTCATTGGTGTATTAGTTTAGGTTATTCTCATTCGCATGACGCACAACAATTAAATATGACAATTGCTCATATCCCAATTATAGTTTTATCCTAAATATATCAAATCTATCAGACTTATTATTTTTTGAATAGGTTTTATCGCCACCTGAGTGTAAATTTTGGTTGTTTTTGTGCTACTATGTCCAAGTAAACTCTGAATATAGCAAAGGTCAGGTTCATTTTCAAGCAATGGGTTTCAATGGTATGTCGAGGAATACATGTTTAGAAATTTTCTACTTAATATATTATTTATTTTTGGCAGAATGGTCCACATCAATTGTTTATTAAGATCTCCGTGCCATTGGGTGAACTGTCGTGGTTTCGAAGGTATTATGTAAAAAAAATGTAAGTTGCAATATAATTCTAGGCTTTCTTAATGATCACATTTTTACACTATTTGATGAAAAAGAATGAGCTTTATCTATATTAAAAAACATGGCACTCCAAAACCTATAAATTTCTTCAAACTAAGTTTTAGTTTGAAATTTTGTAAATATTTCCATCGCCCTTATAATACAATCTTTATTATTCGAAAAAATATAATAACCTAATAGTTTTCTAATAATGTTCAAGCTAATGAGTGTCCTCATATGGTGCTATTCCTTTCTTCCAAATTTCAAGTCATTTAGGTCATTGCTAGCCCTACTAATCCATTTTCTAAAACTACAATAGTGAATACCCTTGGACAGTCAGGAGCTCACAAATGTAGGTTATACCAATTGTATTTCTAGATGCCGCATTGGATATGGAAACTAATAATTCCTATTTCTAGAAGTAAAACGGAGGCATAGCTGGACGCTACGTCGAGTATTTACGACGAAGAAATAGGTATGATTAGTCCATTTATATAAGGCGATTTAGACTACAATTGGTATTATTGGCAGCTACAGCTTTTAATCTAAAAAAACTGCTCAAATACGCTAGAAAACCACAAAGAATCTTGGCTGGGCAATTGGAAATACCAATTATAACAAGAAATACAGAATTAAGCGCTTATTCCGCAATAATTTACTTTATTAAATGCCTCACAAGGCATTCAAATCCTATATTTCATTTGGAAACAATATAAAATCACTACGCTCCAAACAGCTTAAAAGAAGCCTGGTATTACCAATTTTTGAAATCCTTCTACTTAATAGTGTGTTGTGCTACGGTTACTGTTGTTGTGCTTTGTTATTTTTATAAGGTCTATTTACTATCTAATTGTTCACCAATTATTTGGATTACTTTTTCAAGTTCTTTTTCCAATTGCCCGTAATAACCATCTTGTAAATATTTACTTGTAACTACAAAGTTACTTACTATATTATCGAACTTCTTTAATTGAAGTAAATGAAGATTACTATCTAAAAACTTGCTTTTTGTTAAACCATCGGTTTCACCAAAATAATCGTCTCCCATTCTTCTTAAACTTACTTCTTCATTGGCCAAATCAATTAATCTTACTCTATTGACAGCAACTTCTTCATTTTCTTGAAATCTAATTTTTAACAATAGACCATCTAGGGATGCTAATGCTTTTTTTAGTTTCTTATTACTGATAATACTAAGCTTGCCTGAGCTGATAATTTCGTTTAAGATCCCGTTTCCCGGCCGGTATTGTACTTCGCTGCTAAATGCACTCCAAAACAATTTAGAAAATTGTTCATCACTTATTGAAGGTGAATTTGGTCCAGTATGTTTTAATAATTCAGATGCATAATTTATGTTTTTAGTATTTGCACTTTTCACTATTTGCAAATTTTCCAGATTTGAACTAAACTCATCCTTTAATGAATTGAGATACTCCATTTCCTGTTTTGTCTGCTTTCTTTTTTCATTCCAATTATTAATTGACAATGCAATCAAAATCCCAATAACTACAAGAATAATTTCTCCAATCGCATAAAGTAAATACTTATTGAATTTATTTTCAGTAAGTAGTCGCTGACGTATGTGTTTAAAAATCTTAATCATGTTATCAAATATTTATAGGCCATCCCATCCTCGGCAGGAGCCTCGGTTCCTTCATTATAAAAGATGGATTTACCATCTTTTATTTTTGTTTCACAAAACCATTTGTGCATCTAAAGAATTTAATCATTGTTTACATTTTCCAATTGAGAAAGGAGATCATTAAGTTGTGCTTGTATTAACTTAATCTCCTTCAATTTACCCGATTCATTCCCAATTAAATAGCGTAAATCTTTTTTTAAACTTTCATCTTTTCGTAACGCTTCAACAACAGATTTAGCAACATTAGGTTCAATAATAACTTCACATGTTTTTGGTAAGGACGCTACAGAACCATTTCTGTATTTTATAAAAATATCTCCACATTTTGTTCTTATTTCGTTCTGAATATCATTTGGCATTACGCCTCTTAAATTCTCCCTATATCTATTTTCTAGTTTAAAAGACCACCCTTGAGTCCAATCTATATCATAATATTGGATTAAAGCAGTTTTTAAACTGTCATTCTGAATTAGATTAATCTGACCAGATGCAATTAATTCTTTGAATGTTGAAGCTGCAGGATTTGGTTTATGAAATTGACTCGCCTGATATATATCTATTAAGTTATCAACAGGATTAGGATTCGAGTCTGGTGAATTTTCAAAAACCGCAATGGCGTTATTAGCATGGCCAATAACTTGATTGGAATAATTTAAAGTCCCTTGAAGCTTCACTTTTTCTTTCCTAACATCATCTAAAAGTCGCTTGCAGTATTGAGATTCTAATTGTTTACTAATACGATTCTGATTCCAATTATTAATTTGAAGTGCAATGAGAATGCCAATTACTACAAGAATGATTTCGCCTATTGCATATTTAAAGTACTTTCCAGTTTTATTTTTTTCCATAAGGTCATAGCGAATTTTTCTAAAAAATTTAATCATAATGATTTAAGGTATTTTATTTAATCAAACTGTGATGCATCAATATTATCGATCGGCACAATTGTACTTTCTTTATTTTTTCAACTCTTTTTCTATTTGAGCTTTTAAATCTATCAAAGCAGACTTCATCTGTTCTAATCGATGCATATAGGTATTGTATTTATTTGCCTGCAAATTATAAATACGAAGAAAATCCTGATTGGTTAAAATTCTTTCTACCTTAATTTCATACTCAGGCCTTATAGCACTAAAAGCTCCCTTATAATTGAAGGTCTTTATATTTGAAATTTCCTTCTCTAGTTCAGATATCATGGGGTTATTTTCAGCATCAGTATTGTATGAAAAAAGTTCCCATATAACCAAGTTAATATAAGTTCTATTAATAGCTGTTCTTAACGAGTCATTTTTTATATGATCTAAACCCGATGATTTTAGGGCTTCATAAGGGCCTTCATCATGGGTCAGTCTGATATCCATACTCATCATTCCATAAAAAATTATAAAAAGCGTATCATGAATTTTAACACCGTTTTTCATATAAAACAACAAACTGTCGAGTCCGGTTCTTTTTCTTTCTAGACGCCAACCATAATTTAAATCGTAACTCAAAAGGTCATTATCTATTGAAGTTTTAAATTCTTTAAGGATTAACCTTTCTTTTTTTGTTTCTTTTCGATCCTCATTCCAATTATTGATGGTCAACGCAATCAGAATTCCAAAAACAACCAATATAATTTCTCCAATCGCATAAAGTAAATACTTATTGAATTTATTTTCAGTAAGCAGTCGCTGACGTATGTGTTTAAAAATCTTAATCATGTTATCAAATATTTATAGGCCATCCCATCCTCGGCAGGAGCCTCGGTTCCTTCATTATAAAAGATGGATTTACCATCTTTTATTTTTGTTTCAGCACGCCCATCCGCTTACGCGGTTTACTCATTTCAAGCACTGTCGTACTTGACTTTTCAAGATCATTCGTGCATCTAAAAAATTTAATCATTGGTTAGCGATTTGTGGTAATTTTGACTAACGTTCGCTAAGTCGTTGATTATCAATATGCATTTTTTAGTCATTTTGCTAAGATAATCATCCTTTCACTAAAGCCAAGGTTAGCTAGGGAAATTAATTTGCCATGAAAAAATGGATAACTTTTTGGATCAATTTTGGTCGGCCAAATCTGGGGGATTCTGACAAACGATCCTTAATAAACGGTCGTTCTAATGCCATTTATTTTATGTTGGTGATTGTTTTTATTTTAGGAATTCCAGTTCTGCAATTACCTCTTTTTGAAGTTGTTGCATGCGTTCCTTAGTATCTCGTTTTAGCGTTATCATCCATTTCCCATTGTCGTACAAGCTCCTAACAAAATTCTCAAACCTTTGATCTATAATTAAGCTTTCATAATCATTCATAACTATTTTGGAATTTGTCCCAACAGAATTGGGAATTTCTTCTATAGAATCACCCAAATCTTTAGATAAAATGGAGAAATGCTCTATATACTCTGAATTATGAAATTCCTCATGCCGCATGCGCCCATCATATTCAGCCGCGCTTCTCATACTGATTAATAATGCATCAAACGTTTCAACAAGATGTTTTCGAAGTATTGAATTGGAAAGTAATTCAAAGCCTTTTGATTTAAGTGCTTCGTATCCACTTGATGGAAATTCTGGAATTACATGAGAATGAATGTTATAAAAATATTTATTCATGGAATCATTCTGTGCCACATCATTTACAAGATAATAAATGATAATTTTCATACTTTCTAAGTTACTGCTATCAGCTCTTATAGTATTATCTAAATTCTCAATTCCTAAATTGAGGTTTTCATTTATCTCACTGAGTATCTTTAATTCAATTATTCTATCTTTTCTATTTTCACTCCAGGTATTAAGTGCGAAAGCACCAAGTATACCGACTATGATTACCAATATTTCGAGCAGATATTCCGCCCATTTCAGTCTTATAGTTTTAAGAATTTTCTTCATATTGAAATGATGATCACCAACAATTAGATATAACAATTGCTCATATCCCCATTATAGTTTTATCCTAAATATATCAAATCTATCAGACTTATTATTTTTTGAATAGGTTTTATCGCCACCTGAGTATAAATTTTGGTTGTTTTTGTGCTTCGATGTCCAAGTAAACTCTGCATATAGCAGAGGTCAGGTTCATTTTCAAGCAATGGGTTCCAATGGTATGTCGAGGAATACATGTGTAGAAATTTTCTACTTAATATATTATTTATTTTTGGCAGAATGGTCCACATTAATTGTTTATTAAGATCTCCGTGCCATTGGGTGAACTGTCGTGGTTTCGAAATCATTATGCAAACAAAATGTAAGTTGCAATATAATTCTAGGCTCTCTTAATAATCACATTTTTGCACCATCTGATGAAAAAGAATGAGCTTTATCTATATTAAAAAACATGGCACTCCAAAACCTATAAATTTCTTCAAACTAAGTTTTAGTTTGAAATTTTGTAAATGTTTCCATCGCCCTTATAATACAATCTTTATTATTCGAAAAAATATAATAACCTAGCAGTTTTCTAATAATGCTCAAGCTAATGAGTGTCCTCATATGGCGCTATCCCTTTCTTCCAAATTTCAAGTCATTTAGATCATTGCTAGACCGACTAATCCATTTTCTAAAACTACAATAGTGAATACCCTTGGACTGAAAGGAGCTCACAAATGTATGATATACCAATTGTATTTCTAGATGCCGCATTGGATATGGAAACTAATAATTCCCATTTCTAGAAGTAAAACGGAGGCATAGCTGGACGCTACGTCAAGTAATTACGACGAAGAAATAGGTATGATTAGTCCATTTATATAAGGCGATTTAGACTACAATTGGTATTATTGGCAGCTACTGATTTTATTCTAAAAAAACTGCTCAAATACGCTAGAAAATCACAAAAAATCTTGAATGGGAAATTAGTAATACCAAACCTAACAAGGAATATAGAATTAAGCACTCATTCCGCAATTATTTACTGTATTAAATGACTCACAAGGCCTTCAAATCCTATATTTCATTTGGAAACAATATAAAATCACTACGCTCAAAACAGCTTAAAAGAAGCCTGGTATTACCAAATTTTGAAATCTTTCTACTTAATAGTGAGTTGTGCTACGGTTACTGGTATTGTGCCTTCAATATTTTTTGGAAGATATTGCCTTAAAGTGTGTGATCTTTATTCAATTCTTTTTCCCCTTGGTAAATGAACCACCCATCTGGCAGTATCACTTCGACTTGCACGTACAAACCAAGGTACAAGAATCAATTCCACTTCTTTATCGTCGACCAATCCAGGAACAGTCAACTTGTGAATGCCTTCAAGTAAATTGGGGTACCATTTCTCTTTTACCTCATTTGAAATCTGTTCTAGCTTCAAGTTGGCAACTTTAGCATTTTCGACTGAGAATGTAACATCTTCGCTTTCTAAACAGTAAACAAGGGGCCCCCTTGCAAAAACGACTTGCCCTGCATCGGCTTTCACTTGACTATTTGGCTCTATCATACGGGGATGTATTTCAAACTGGAGCTCAACACTATCACCATTTTTCCATTTTCTATCAATCTCTAGATATTTGCCGCTTTCTACAGTTCTCTTAGTTTGCCCTGGCCAAGCCGCATTTGCACTTTCGCACCATGCCGGAATTCGCAAACGAAGATTGAAGGAAACTGGTTGCACACCTTTAAAACTTACCTTTACCCTCCCATCAAAAGGATAATCTGTTTCAACTGTAAGGTCAATCACTCTTCCATCATTTAAAGTTTGATTTATCGTTGAATTTGAATATAAGTTTACAAAAACACCCTGATCATCGTGCGAAAACAGATATTCAGGTAATGCACCCAGAAATCGCCAACAATTGGTCATACAGCATGAAGTTCGGTTAACTTCGGGAAGCATGCACCTTCCATTAATAGGTACATAACCATGGTCAGATTTTTCACTCAAGTCTCCCACCATGCGCATGGGATTATAGTAAAAAGAACCATTGCCGTTCAGAGCAATGGCACCCAAATAATGGTTGTAAAGTGTTTTCTCAATAGCATCGAAATACTTGCTTTGAGGATCTGCTGCATGCATACGCCATGAAAACATAATATGGGCAACTGACGCGCAGGTTTCTGCCAAGTGCCGACTATTGTGATCCTTTCTCTCATGTGGCAGATCATAAGGAATTTTTGAGTAGTCTTCACCATGAGAACCGACAGCACCGGTCACATAAGTACTTGTATTGTTTATGTAATCCCATAATTCTATCAAGTGCTCTATCATTTCATCATTGCCGGTTTCAAGATATAAATCTGCCATTCCTGCTAGGAGATATCCAACACGAACTGCATGTTGGCCTCCACCTGCCGTCACCTGAGATATTGTGGCTCCTTCTACCTTAGATAATTCCTTTGCCAATATTTCAGAGAATTCAAGATAGTCTTTATTCCCTGTTGCGCGGTAAAGACGGAGAAGGCCTATTTCGTATTCGGAATGTTCATACTGTGCAGTTGTTTGATAATATTCGTTTCCATTATTGTATTCTCTAATTTGATAGTCTGCCCATCTAGTTGCTGCTTCAAGTAATCGTGTTTCATTGGTGGCTCGGTAATGAGCTGCTGCGGCTTCATATAAATGTCCTGCAATATAAAGATCATGTTTAACCTTTGGGTCCCAACGTTCCTTCTGGCCTTTTTGCGAGTTAATATAACCATCCTCGTCTTGTACTTCTATGATTAAATCTGTAATACGATCAATTTCCTTCTTCAGTGCTTTATCCCCGGTCCTAACAAATACATAGCATGCACCTTCCAACCATTTATATAAGTCACTATCTGCTGCCAATCTATATTCTGGAGGCTCTATACCTGCAACCGCAGATTCAAAGCCTTTTGGGATAGGGCTCGAAAGCCCTAGTATCAGGCTTTCTAGATTTCTATCGATTCTTTTTCCAAGATATCCTGAGACTTGTATATTTGATATAGAAACAGGTTGTACTTTTGCGATTGTTGCAGGCCAATCCCCATAGCAAGTTGTACTATTTTTAACTTTTTTTTCAACGCTGTCAATATCTGGGGAATCACAACGAAATAAAAAACCATTTAGCAGGACAAAAAGTGTTAAAACTATAACATTAACTTTTGTATTGTTTTTCATAAGTATTTTCATTTTCCTCTTCTATTTAGGTCCAAAAAATTTAGCATCGACAATATAGCTGAAAGTATGATTTACGGAAATAGATAATTGAATTAGGCACACTGCATTTGAGGTTTATGCTTAAATTTTTCGTAATTGTATTCTAAACTTGTGTTATTTAGCTTGAAGAGAATCAACACCCCATGCCTTATTCGGCTTAGGTCCCATTTCAAATTCCAATTTGCCGCCATTCATTATGGTTTTATAATCAAGCCACGACTTGTTAAACTCCTTTCCATTAAAAATTGCCGATTGAATGTAGTAGTTATCTTCACTGACGTTGTTGGCAACAATTTTAAAATCATTCCCATTATCCAAATGAAGTATCATTTCAGGAAAAATGGGTGATCCAATTTGGTAAACTGTGCTAAGCATATCCATCTGAAAGAGCCCCATTGCACTCATTACAAACCAAGATGACATTGCCCCTGCATCATCGTCCATACTCTTGATATACCCTTTTGTGTCAGTTCTATAAATACGGCCAACTACAGGTTCTTCAAAATAACCGTGGTTGTGATAAAGTTGCTTAACCTCCTTAGTAGTAAATGTACGAGCCCACTTTTGCGTCAAGTAAGGCTTTCCATGCACATTAAAAAGAAAAGGATAATGAAAATCTGGTTCGTTGAGGTGCATATAAAAATCGTTTTCGAAAAAGTACTCCAGGTCATCTGCAAGTTTATCGTGGCCACCACGCAGTTCTGCCAAGCCTTGGATGTCGTGCAACACCCACCATCGATAGTGCCAGAGATTTCCTTCATAAACATATTTTTCAAAATCTTCCACACTTGGGACTTTTTGTCCATCGGGTGTGAAAAAACCACGTACATTCCCTTGATCATCGGTTTGTTCAGCAGACCACATATTTTTGTACGCATTTGCAGCACGCTCTAATGCTTTGACCTCGTTCACCTTTCCTAGCTTTTGCGCCAATTTCAGTGCCGCAGCGGCGTGATAGGCTTTTTCTAGAGTAACACTTACATTATAAGCTTCATACCTAGCATAATCCTCTTGCATGCCCTTAAAAGCAACTTCTAAATCGATATCTGCGATTCCTTTGTTGTATGAATCCATAATTACATGACTAGCAAATTCCATTCGGATATTTGGGGTCGGCCAATAGTTTGGATCCCCATTGTCACGGTGTTTATAGTAATCGACCAAAGATTGGGCGATATTTTTCATTGTTTGAGTTTCTAGCATAGAAACAAGTGAGTACTTTCGGAAGTCGTCCCATAGACTCCATGTACCATAGTAAGTGAAATCATCAGAAGTGGTTTTGGTATTGAACAACGAATCTGGCTGATTAGCTGCCCTATAATCACCGTTTGATGCGGAAGCAATATTGGGCACCAAGTATGAATGATATAAATGCGTGTACAATAAAGTTTTGAATTCATCTGAACCTCCGACTACTTCTATTTTTGAAAGCTTTTCGCGCCATACTGAAGCCAATTCATTTCTCACCCGGTCGAAATCCCAGTCATTTATTTCTGTTGTTGCTTCAACCAAGGCCTGTTCTTCGCTCACCGGTGACAAACCAACTTTGATCAACACTTTATTTTCTGAGTCCTTGGGCATTTTCAGCCAAACTCCAATATTATCTCCATTTCTTCTGGTTACATCACCATAATTTTCGGAACTATCCCAGCTTGTTGCCGACTCGAAAGGTTGGTCGAACAGGAGGGCGAAATAAATCTTGTGATAACCACCATTATTATTATGCTGAGCCTGAATCATGCCAGTAATTTTCTGATTGTTATGAACATTCAAACTGGCATCCTGCATACCTACATAACTGTGTGAAAGTTCAAGTACAATATATCGGTCATCCTTTTTTTCTTCGGGAAAAGTGTAACGATGAAAACCAACCCTTTCAGAAACAGTAAGCTCAGCTTTCACACCCGATTCAAGTGTTAAGGTATAATATCCCAGCGAGGCATTTTCCGACTGTTTGTCATAGCGTTCCTGAAATTCATTAATCTTAGTTGTGAATTTGCCAATTCCAGGCTTCAGTAGAATACCCCCACCCTTTCCTCGCGAACCAGCACCACCAATTCTCAGATGGGAAAATCCTTCAATAAATTCATCTTCGAAATTATACCCAACATGAGATTTGCCATCTGTTTCAGGAGAAAGATGGACCATTCCGAATGGATAAGCTGGTCCTGGATAAAGCTCGCCATTATCGCCTTCGGTACAAATAAACGGATCGACATATTGCATGGGGTCAAACCTCCTTTTCTCAGTTTCAATTTCAGAAGTGCAGCTTAGAACAAAAATGACAACAAGAAAGAAAACTATGTTGAACGTTCGGTTTTCATTATTTAATTGAAAAATCATTTTATGCGTTGTTTTATATGAATTCAGTTAATTGATTTAATGCTCCTCGGACGGCAAACTTAGCCAAAATCTGTCAGGAGAAATTCCTATATTATATAACATGCAGTTTGCTTCGCAAATGATGCTGTTTACGCCTCCAAATATCCAATGTTTTAAACCAAAGTGATAAATAAAATTTCTCATTTTTCAAGATCCTGCCTACTTAATTAACGAGTGGTACCAATTCCACTTTGCCACTTAAACCAGAAGGCAGCACCTCCCAATCTGAGGCATTCAATGGTTTGTATTCCAAATTTACAATGTTGATGTCATGAAATTTCTTCCACTCAATTCCCTGCTGGTCCATATAACGAATTCGATTGGCTCCCAGGTTAGACACCTCAATTCTCAGGGTATTATCTCCTTCATTTATAAAATCTCCCACTTCCACTTCAAACGGGAAACTCCATAAAGTAGCTACTTCTTCATCATTCACAAAAACTTTTGCTGAAGCCTCTACCTTCTCCAATCGTAATAAATATCTATCAGTTTCAGTATTCTCAATGTTGAAGCTGGTTGAGTATTCACAAGTTCCCGCAAAATGTTTGTTTTTTAAGCCGGGTAAGTTTGTCCAGAATTCCAGCTTCGGGAGTATAGTTTCTTCAATCAATTGTGGTCCTCCTGTAATTGATTTTAACTTCCATTGACCTGTCAGGGGAATTGACTTTCCTTTTTTAGAATAGGCATACTTTTTAAGGCCATCAACCTCATCATTGGTAAAATACACAATTGCTGAAGCCCCGGATTCCAGTTCAATATGCACTTTATCTAATTCGCATTCTGCCAGTAAAACATTTCCGTTCATTGGATTCATCAACAACGCATTTTTCGCACCATGTTTAAAGGATAGCCACTCATCCATTTTCTCCTTTTCGTGGTTGGCAATAAAATAATAAACACCGTTTTCGGTTTTTCTTGAAATATTTTTGATATGATGGTCAATCAGACTTTCTCGAGCAATTCCTAAATCTTTGAGAGCTGCTTCCACGTTTCCCAGATATATTCTTCCCTTTCCTTTTTCAACTGTTTGAAGTTGACCCTCTCTTGAAAAATTAAGTGATGCAATTAATTCTGTTAACTCTTTCTCTTGATCATTATAATTTTTAAAACCTGAAACTTTATCGGGAATATTGCTAAAAACAAGCGTAGCGCCGTCTTCTGCCAGTTGAAGCAGTTTTTTAAAGGTAGTCAGTTTAATCCTGTTCAAATGCGGAAAAACAATAGTTTTATATTCCGATTGACCGTACGTGAATAATTTACCGTTCTCAACTTCCATTTCTTTGGTAATTATTCTGTCGGTTGTAAAATCAAATTGATAACCTTTATCTAATAAAACATCTGCTTCGGGCATATGGATCCATTCCTCCGAATTGTGCAGTGTTAACTTCTTTTCAAGGGTATCAGCATCGTGGTTAAAGTCGTCAGGCGACCAGAAAACTAGGAAGTCGTTGGTGTGTTTTCCCAGCTGTAATATGGATTGGCAACGGGAAATATACTCATTCATTGCCTTAATATGTTCCCATTGAGGGTTGTTAGGCTCCACATGGATTGCGGCATAAAAAAGCCATCCTGGCCATAGTGCACGTTCAGGTGAATAAGTTGTACCGTGAAAGAAAAGGTGGGTAACACCCTTTACAAATAGTTCATCAAGTTCAGCTTTGCACTGATATAATGGGGTTTTGAAGTGTTCGTTTAACCAAGTAAAGGTTTCGCACGAAACCAGGTTTTCATTCTTTTGGTGTGCTGCCGACGACGCAAATTTTTTGAACAGCCTGTTACTTTCAGTATGTTTTGCATCACTCTGATCAATAAAATCCTGTAAAAAAGGAAAATTGGTGGTTTGGAATGTTTCCATTTCAGGAATGCCAACTGCAGCATACAAATCGATAAGGTTACCAGGCGATCCGTGTGCCTGATTTCTAGTTTTTGCTCCGTATTTTGCCGCCCATTTTTTCCAGGTTAATGTAAAGTTTTCCATAAGCAATTCATTCAACACATCCCTATAATCAGATTTTATACGTGCAATGTCATCTATTTTGCCTTCCCCGGTTAACTCTTTAGCATATAGGGCAAGATCGTAACCTTTAATTGTTTTGAATGTTTCAAAAAGATAGGAAGTTGCATTGGCCCAATTTAATTCGTAACTATCGTTAAAAAAGCACCTCACTCCCGGATTGCCATTAAATGAATCATCGAATCGGTTAAGGTAATGGTTGGTTGCTTCTTCTGAAAAATGGTTGAAAATTAAACCTTCACCGCCAGGGGCAGCTCTCTTAACTTTTTGGCCGGTATTTATTTGAGTAATTGCAATTATCTGCAGTGACTTATCATCGATATCTTCAAGCGAATTTTCTTCTTCCAAAAGATTAATGCGATAATTAGAATTATAGGCTGAAAGTGCAATTAGATCTTCCTCCTGATTTTTTTCCATTTCTGAAACAAACTGCTCAAGTTCTTCCTGTGAAGTGTTTTCGAAAGTATGAAATTGCATCTTTTTTGCGGCAAACTCACTAGTGATGGTTGGACCACCAAAAGGCCAGCCGGTTCCCGTATTCATGTCAACACCCATTTGGTTCTTTTGGGCGGATTCAACCGTTATTTTTAACATATTTATCCATTCAGCAGAAAGAAAGTCAATATAATTGTCTTCCTCACCCTTGACCCCGTAAATTGGTGTTATTTCAACTCCACCAATACCTTTATCGGCATAATCATTCATCAAACGGCTAATATTTTCATGGTCCACAGCACTGCCCAACCACCACCAACGTGTCCACGGTTTTGCCTCTTGAGTAATTACCGGCCAGTATTCGTTATTTAAAAGCTTCTGGCCATCGGACATGAAAGGAATAACAATTAATAGTATTAGCAAATTTATTTTTTGAAATAATTTCATTCGTTTATGGTTAAGGCTAAAATATTGTTTCAATTTAAAAATCCTATTTTTTGATTTAATCTGCCTGAATAATCTGTTCATGTTAATTTTTTCAATAGTTTAAAATTAATTTAATATCTATCTCAACTCTTTAATCACATTACGCTTTGCATACAAGTATTATAACTTTTTTCAATATGAAATTTATATTATTTCTTTTTGATAGACAAAATAAGAAAAATGAAGATCATTACAAGACGGTAGGGAAATAGAAATATTCGACTTGAAAAAAATGCTTCAAATTTTAGCATGCTCCCAGGCTACCTCAGAATTATTGCTTTTAGCTGTTCGTTTTAATTCTTAATCCTTCCATCTCCAATATATTGATTTCTATATTTTAATGCTTGAAAATTAGATTTCGAAAGTAATGCCGAATTAACAAATATTATTGGTCGTTAAATTTTAAATTATTGGATCATCAAATCCAAAAGTGGAATAAGTGTTTTTGCCTCATTCTTATTGCCTTGAAAAGGAATATAAACAATCGGCATCCCATCTTAATAGACTAATAGTCTTTTCGTGATTTGCAGATGTT
>JAHEAQ010000114.1:0-2543 GCA_024642705.1 Bacteroidota bacterium
AACGAAAGCACAACACCGGTAACCGTTGAATAACCTGCAATTAAGTAGAATAATTTTAAAAATTGCTTATATCAGGCTTCTTTTAAACTGTTTTGAGCGCAGTGATTTTATAATATATCCATTTGAAATATAGGATTTGAATTCCTTGCAAGGCATTTAATAAAGTAAATAATTGCGGAATGATCACTTATTTCTGTATTTCTTGTGATGTTTGGTATTTCCAATTTCCCATTCAAGATTCTTTGAGAGCTCCTGACTGTCCAAAGCTATTAACTATTGCAGTTGTAGAAAATGGATTACTTGGGCTAACAATGGCCTAAAGGGTTTGAAATTTTGAAGAAAGGGATAGCACAATACTAGGACGCTCATTGCTTGAACATTATTAGAAAACTGGAAAGACCTACGCTATATTCAGGGTTTACGTGGACATAGAAATACAAAAAACAACCAAAATTTATACTCAGGTGGCGATAAAACCCATTCAAAAAATAATAAGTCCGATAGATTTGATTAATTTGGGTTAAAACTATATTTGGGATATGCGCATTACGCATATCCAATTGTTATGTGTAATAAAAGATATAAATCGACAACATATAAATTAATTTATGAAATCATTTAATAAAATCAGAGCAGTATTAGTTATCTGTGTTATTATCCCATCCTTCACATATTCATTAATGGGGCAAAACGTAACGCAAAATCATGAATCGGATACAATCCTTAATTTCAATTTCCCTGGAATGAAAATCGGCATTGCAGAAAATGAAGACGGGCCGACAGGGACAACAGTTTTTTACTTTCCTGATGCAGTTATGGGAGCTGCAGATGTTCGTGGAGGGGCAACAGGAACTGTCAATGCTTCAGCCGTTTCACGAGGTTATGAGGATAAAATGATTGATGCGGTTGTGTTTTCTGGAGGTTCTTGGTATGGCCTATCAGCAGCAACAGGAGTTGCAGATGAAATTAAAAATATAAAAGCGAAAGAAGGAAAAGTAGATTATATCGCTGGTGTTCTTGGTGGAATAATCTATGATGTAGGTGGAAGGAGGTTTAGTCGAGTAACACCTGATAATGAACTAGCGCAGGAAGCAATTAACAATGCCAAAAATAATGAGTTTCCACTTGGTGCAAAGGGAGCTGGTAGATTTGCAATGCAAGGAGTATATTTTTATGGAAAAAAGGATGGAAGTGTGGATGGATATGCGGGTTGGCCTCATTCAGGACAAGGTGCAGCTTTTGGTGAAATTGGTGAAACAAAAATTGCTGTATTTACGGTAGTTAATGCACTTGGCACTATAGTAGATAGAAATGGAGAAGTCGTCAGGTGTAATCGAAATTATCTGGGAGAAGACTGTCCAACAGCTTCAGAAATGATTAGAAATGTATCTGTACTAAAACAGTTGGATTCAACTCGAGTCATTGGTCCTACCAATAACACAACTTTGACCCTGGTTGTGACAAATCAGAAATTACCATTCTGGGCACTTCAACGTTTAGCGACTCAAGTACACACGTCAATGGGAAGAGCAATTCAACCCTTTTCAACTCAGTATGATGGAGATGTGCTATATGCAGTCTCAACGAATGAAGTTGAAAACCCAAAATTATCACCGATTAATTTGGCTGTTGCAGCTTCTGAATTAGCATGGGATGCAGTTTTGAATAGTGTTCCTCAGTTACCCGATAAACCTATTCTGATTGAATCAAAATTGGTGATGAAAGCTTATAAGAGACTCAAAGGTGAATATGAATTTTACGGTGGAGGAGTACTTCAAATAGATGAAGATGAACTCGGACTTTGGGCTAAATTTATGGGTGATGGGAAAATTTATTTTGATGAAAATAGAATATATAGAATACAACCTGCTGAAAATGGATTATTTATTGTGGATGCTCCTGCTCAAGATATCATTCAGTTTGAGGATAACGCAATTACAATTAATCCAGGTCCTTGGGCGATTAAAGCATTACGTAAAAATTAAAAAAAATACACATAACAATGGCAATCTGTTTATGCCTTCCATCCGGTCGGCACAAACAGATAGCCTGACGTTGCGCTTCATTATGACCAACCGCTAACCGATGCTAAAATTTTTTAAATGACTGAATGGTTTTGTGAAACAAAAATGAAAGAACCGAGGCACCTGCCAAAGATGCGATGGCCTATAAATATTTGATATTATGATTAAGTTTTTTAAACACATACGTCAGCGACTTCTCACTGAAAACAAAACTGGAAAGTATTTTAAATATGCCATTGGCGAAATTGTTCTTGTGGTTATCGGAATTTTAATTGCGCTCTCAATAAATAATTGGAATGAGCAGCGAAAAAGCAATGAGCTAGAAGCTGAGTATTATTGCAGGCTGTTGGAAGATGCCCAACAAGATCTAGAGCAAATCGAGGAGTTTATTAGTCTTTCGAAAATTCGATTAGCCGGTTCAAATCAAGCAGTTAGATTACTTAAAAAGGAAAAAACTAAAAAGACTGAGATTGGCGAACAAATTGGACTTTCAATACGAGCTATTTATTCTGATTTTAA
>JAHEAQ010000114.1:2643-13909 GCA_024642705.1 Bacteroidota bacterium
CAAAACAAAATGAAGGTCTGGTAGACCATTGGTGGAGATAACCGCTAACAGACGTAACTAAACAAATAAAAGATTTATGATCAATTTTTTTAGACGAGTCCGTCAACAATTACTCTCTGGCAACAAATTCAGTAAATATTTGCTTTATGCATTTGGAGAGATTATGCTTGTAGTAATAGGAATTCTTCTTGCTTTACAGATAAACAACTGGAATACCAATAAGCAGGAAACCAAGGTACTACAAAATCACCTAAAAAATATTCAAAACAATTTGCACGCTGACCTTATCAGCATCAAAGAGATACGAAATTTCAGAGATTCATCGGTTGCATATTCTCAGAATTACTTAAAAGTTGCCAAGAAAGATGAGATTACAATTGACGATTTTGACGCTCTCGAGAACTCAAATTACAAGGTATATTTTGATAGCTATTTTAAACCTCGGACAAGTGGATTCGAAACACTTAAGAATTCAGGGTTTATTGGAAAGTTAAGCGGAACGAAAATAGAAATGATGCTAAATGAATATTACTATATAGTTGACAAAATTATCGAAAGAGAAGAAAGTCTAAATCATACTATTGAGGCCATGGAAAATATTGCGCATTCTAAGAACATCCCACTACGAATGTTTGAAATTCAAAACAATACAAAAAACAAAGAGGATTATTTTTCAACACAACAAGAGGAAATAAAGGAACTTTTAAATAGTCCAAGTATGAAAAGTGCAAATTTCAGAAATCGCGATGTGCGTTCTTTGATTCTATACTATGCCCAAGGTGAACGACTAGCTCATGACTTAATTTCTGAAATAGATATTATTATTGAAAGCCCAAACTGAAGAAAGAAACGAAGAGATGGCAACGTGCATAAAATTATAGTGGCTAATTGCCACTGCGCTTCATTCGCAAACCAGTAGCTCCATCATTAAAATGCATTTCAAAGTTCTGTTGTCTCATAAATTATCAAGTTTGAAAAATATTTTCTACTTTAGATTAGAACAAAAGGAAAATATAATAAAGCATTCCGAACGGGTAGGGGAGTTAACTTTATGCAAAGCAAATTAACGCAATTGCGTTAATAAATATGTTAGCCTTTATTATAAAAAGGAAAACCAATGATAAAAATCTTTCGAAAAATCAGGCAAAGACTACTTACTGAAAATAAAATCACTAGATATTTGATTTATGTGCTTGGTGAGGTATTACTTGTGGTCATTGGTATTTTGATTGCTTTGCAGATCAATAACTGGAATGAGTGGAGAAAAGATCGAATAAAAGAGAAAGAGATTTTAATAGAATTAGCTGTAACAATAACTAATAATATTGAGCGCATAGATAAGCACAACCAAGATGCCACAAGAAACAATGATTCAAGAGATATAATCATTTCTTTATTTATTGAAAAGCCACCTTTTTCTGATTCGCTTAAACGGCATTTCTTTGTCAGCTCGTTAGGATATGAAATTTCCACTCTTAATTATGGAGGATATGAAATGCTTAAAAATGAAGGATTTAATATCCTGAAATCAGCGATGATTAGAAAAGAGATTGTCAATCTGTTTGAAATTAGTTTTATGAATCTTAGCAAAGAGGAGATGGAAAAGAGGTCGGAAGTGTATGTAGCAGATGTGGCAAGATATTTAATAAAAAACTTCACAGATAGGGGTAAACCCAATGACTATTTTGCTCTATTAAATGATCAATCCTATGTTGAAAATTTAAAAGCAATGAAGATGCACGAGTCTTGGTTGATGGAGGTTCGAATTGAGACATTGGAGGAATCTAAAAGAGTCCTACAACTGATAAAAGATGAATTAAATGAATAACGAAAGGCTAACAATACATAAAACGGTCATGCCCAGCAAAAGCTGGTCATGTCGTTAATGCGAGACGTTATAACGAATTAAAAAAATGACAACAAAACCATTAATAGATTATTTTGAAAAGTTCCTTCCCTTAAATGAGGAAGAAAAGTCTATTGTGGAAAACGTTTTCAAAGAGCGAACAATTAAAAGAAGACAATTTATTCTTCAAGAAGGCGATGTTTGCAAACACAACACATTTGTCGTAGAAGGTTGCTTTAAAATGTACATGGTTGACGAAAATGGCAAAGAGCACAACTTGCAATTTGCCGTTGAGAACTGGTGGATTGGGGATATTGGCAGTTTTCACTCTGAGGCGCCAAGTAGACTTTATATAGAAGCTTTAGAAAACTCAATTATACTTCAGGCAAAAAAAGAAGATCAGCTGAAACTATTTGTGGAGTACCCTAAATTCAATCGGATTTTTAGAGTTCTTGCTGAGAATGCAATGGTAAGTCTTCAGAATAGAATACTTCAAAACATTAGTTCTACAGCAGAAGAACGATACTTATCTTTTTTAGAAAAACGACCGCAATTATTTAATCGAATATCCAATGTTCAAATTGCATCTTATCTTGGTGTAACGCCTGAATTTCTTAGTACTATCCGCAAAAAAATAGCAAAATCTTAATCTATATTAAGATTCTTTCTTAATATACCTTATAGGTGAATGTATTTCGCTCTCCCTATCTTTGAAATATTATTTATCATTAAAATAAATCAAGATGGAAAAGAAAATAATTGCAGTTGTTGGTGCAACTGGACTACAAGGAAAAGGAGTAGTAAATGCATTAGTTAAAGAAGGTACATATAAGGTAAGAGCTATTTCAAGAAACCCAGACAGTTATTTGGGTAAAGCAGATGAAGTGGTGCAAGGAGATTTAACAAACCTTACTTCGATAACCAATGCATTTAAAGATGCGTATGGTGTTTTTGTTGTGACCAATTTTTGGGAAGATGCAAATGAAATTGCCCAAGGAAAGATTGCCATACAGGCTGCAAAAGATGCTGGGGTCAATCATTTTGTTTGGTCAACACTTCCAAATGTGGAAGAAATAAGTAACGGAAAGTACATCGTTCCTCATTTTACAGGAAAAGCCAAGGTTGATGAAATGGTTAAAAATGCAGGATTTACAAATTTCACCTTCGTGCAGCCACCTTTTTATTTCCAAAATTTAATTGGACAATTAGGTGCTCAAGAGCAACAAGATGGTTCTTTAGGTTGGGCACTCCCAGTTGACCCTTCAAAAAGTGTAATTCACATGGCTGATATTAATGATCTAGGAAAAGTTGTTGCAGGTGTATTTATAAATCCAGAAAAAGTAGGCAAAGGAAGTTACTTATCGCTTGCTTCAGATTGCTACAGTTTTAATGACATTTTAGCTGCATTTAAGGCAAATGGAAAAACATATAGCTTTACATATATTCCAGGTGACGTGTTTTCTGAATTCCCTTTTAAAGGTGCTGATGAGCTTGCTCAAATGTTTGCCTACTTCGAAGCCAACACCTATATGGGGCCAAATGCTGATATTCAAATCCAGTCTGCAAAAGAAATTGCAACTGAGGACTATATGACACTGAATGATTGGATTAAACAAAATGCAAACTAAAATGAAAAGAATAGCAGTATTAACATTGGTAATTGCAACAATGGCTTCATGTAGTCAAAAGGATAATGCAGAAACGAATCAAAACACAACACAAAAAAAAGAAATTATGGAAAAGCAAGAAAAACAAAAAATAGAAGTACTATTAAGTGAATACGAGAAGTCACTAAATACTTCTGATGCTAAATTGGCTCAATCTCTTTATACAAACGATGGGATTTTTATGCCGACCGAAGCTCCGTCAGGAATCGGTTCTGAAGGAATCTTAAAATCCTATGAATATGTATTTTCACAAATCCAGTTGAACATTGATTTTTTTATTGAAGAGATTCAAGTTGAGGGAAATATGGCATTTGCCGTAACTACTTCAAAAGGAACGACATTGATTCACGCTACTGGAGATAAAATTCCAGAGGCGAACAGAGAATTGTTTGTCTTTGAAAAGGTAAATAACGATTGGAAAATTGCCCGATATATGTTTAATAAGACAGAGCCAAAGTAATAAAAATGAAAGCTATACATAAGAAATATAGCGAAGTGGAGTCTTTGAACCTATTTGAAGGACTCCGTGTAAAAGTACTTCTCACTGCCAAAGAAACTGGTGGGCTTCAAGAAGTTTTTGAAGACATTGTAGAACCGGGAGTTGGACCAGGGCGACACATTCATCACGAGCAGAATGAAACATTCATTTTCTTGGAAGGAACCTTTGATGTAGAAATTGATGGACAGTTATTTAGAATGAGCGCAGGAGACACAGCCTATATTCCGAAAGGTGTAATTCATGCATGGAAAAATGTGGGTAAGAAACAAGGACGTTTGAGGTATATTTTTTCTCCAGCGTTGAACATTGAACAAATGTTTAGAGATATAAGTAATGCTCAGAACAGTAAGGGAATCAATGAAGCATTTATGAAACACTTGGCCTTAAATTATCCTGAGCAAGAAACTGTGGGTCCCCCATTATAAATCGAACAGGTTATTTCTACAATAATTACCAAAACTTATGAAAGTTATCATTGCAACAAAGCCTGGAGGACCGGAGGTTCTAAAGATAATTGAAACCAAAGAGCCAGAAGCTCAATTAGGAGAAGTAAAAATAAAGATTCATGCTTTTGGACTTAACAAAGCTGAAAGTTATTACCGCAGTGGGAACTACGGTATTTTTAACTCTGAGTTAGCGCTGGGATACGAAGCGGTTGGAGAGATAGTTGATGATCCAAGTGGATATTTTGACAAAGGTCAGAAAGTTGCCACTGCAATGGGAGGAATGATGGTTGCCCGTCAAGGCGGGTACGCTGAATATATCTGCGTAAATGCAAATAACGTCATAAAGATTGACAGTGATTTAAGTTATGAGGAGTTTGCAGCATTACCAGAAGCATATTTAACTGTATGGGGAGCACTAGAAAAATGCTTGCAAATCAGAAAGGGCGAGTCGTTATTAATTAGAGGTGCTACTTCAAGTATTGGTTTAACGGCTATTGCATATGCTAAAATGAAAGGGCTAACTGTAATTGCGACTACTCGAAACACTCAAAATACAGAGAAATTAAAATCATTTGGAGCTGATTACATCGTGGTGGATAGTGGCGAAATATATGAAAAAGTAAAATCCAGTGTGAAAGTTAAAATTGACAATGCAATTGAGATTGTTGGAGCCGCTACACTTTTTGACACTGCAAAATGCATAAAGACTTGGGGTGAGGTGGTGGTGGTTGGTCTACTTGGAGGACCTCCAATATTGGAATCTTTCAATCTTATGATGGACATACCAAATACTGTGAAATTGAGTTTTTTTAATAGCCAACTGTTGGGAACGGAAATGCTACCATTGAAAGATTCTCCTTTAAACATGATTGCCGAGAAGGTATTAAACGGAAGTATCCCAAGTACTTTAGCGAAAGTTTATTCTTTTGCTGAAATACAAGAGGCACATAAACTACTAGACAGCGGAAAAGCGGGTGGCAAAATAGTTGTGAAAATATAAAACTCGCTACAACAACGAACTGAGGTTAAAACAAAACAAAATCCACTAATTTTTTGCTAATATACTTTTATGGTTTTCATAATAGATTAATTGATTTTTAACTATTGAAAATGCTTGTTTTAATAACTTATTACAAACAGTAATGAGTGCTATTTTTTTACTTTTTCCTTTTGCAACAATTCTATGGTAAAGTGCTTTGCAAGCTCTATTATACTTGCAAGCATTAAAACTGCCCAAAAACAGCAAATTTCTTAATTTCACAATGCCGACTTTACTTATTTTAGATCTTCTATTTGCACTGGTTTCAGATTGATGGATTACAGTTGTGATTCCCGCATTAAAATTTTTTCTTTATAACGTATTGTCCTACATTTTAAGGAATTAACCTAAGACAAAACCATCGACCAAAGCCTTAAAAACATAATGTTCGTTTGGTATTTTCTATGCAATTATGCCAAAATTGGATACCTTCCTTCCATCTTTTTGCAATTTATATGACATCTATTTCGGGCTTTGGAATATTCCATAATCCAACACTGACTTGAAATTCAATCAAATACAATTTAATGATTGTTGACGAGATAGAAATTTATCACGCTAAAGTATTATTCCTTAAATTATTAAAATTCAAGGTTTTCCTTGAGGGAAAAATGAATTAATATTGCTAATTTTAGTCGATTTGGTAACTCCACGAATAAAAAAAATGAAAAATCTTATACCAATTATTATATGCCTATTTATGTTCCCATTTTTTCCATTGGCACAATCTGGAAACGTAGGAATAGGTATTGAAATTCCGCTTGCACCTTTGCATGTAGACAGCAATGTTGTTTTCACCGGAACTGAAAAAGGATTTGAACAATCTGGGCCACTCCCAATTAGTGGGGCAGGAACCCGCTTCATGTGGTATCCCGATTTGGGAGTGCTAAGAGCTGGATCCGTTTCAGATTTTGAGTGGCAAAAGTCCAATTTGGGTAGAAATTCTGTAGCATTTGGCCGCAGTACGATTGCTTCAGGTTCCAGAAGCTTTGCAACGGGAAATGCAAGCATTGCATCCAGTAACAATACCATTGCTATGGGTAGGTTTAGTGAAGCAATAGGTTCAAATTCTGTTTCTTTGGGAAATGCAAATATTGCTTTGGGAGAAGATGCTTTTGCAAGTGGTACCTCTAGTGTTTCCTCCGGATATTCTTCCTTTTCCACAGGAAGTTTAACAAAAGCACAGGGATTCTATTCCTCTTCTTTTGGTAGATTTACAATAGCCAATGGGTTGGCTGGTACTGTCATAGGAATATATAATGATTCCCTTGTTTCAGCGCAATCCAACATTTCAGCCACCTCGCCGCTTTTTATAGTGGGAAATGGAGACGATGAGAATTCCAGGAATAATGCATTTTTAGTCAGAAAGGATGGAAATGTAGGTATCGGTACAAATTTCCCTAATACAAGGCTACACCTTGATGGAATTGATAATGATGGATCCGTTGCGACCCTTCAGATTACTTCAGGAGCTCACAATATGCTTTTAGATGGTAATGAGATCGAAGCCATTAATTCAGATTTATTTCTACAAAACAATACCTCCAATAATGTAATCCTGGCAAATGGTGGTGGAAAAGTAGGTATCGGAACTTCAGCCCCAGATCGGGAATTAACCATATATGACTCCGATGGCACTGTTCTTAATATTAAAGATGATACCAGAGAACTATTCCTTGGGGTGAACAGCAGTGGCGCTTCTTTACGGTCCTTAACAAATCATAGTTTGAGTTTCTGGACGAACAATATTCAAAAAATGATCATTGACCCAAGTGGAAATATAGGAATCGGCATCGCATCACCAAATGTTGCTTTGGATGTGAATGGAAGTATTGAATATACTGGAACCATTACGGATGTTTCTGACAGAAGTGCAAAAACCAATATCCAACCTATAGGCAGTTCCCTTTCACAAATATTGGCTTTGAATCCGGTATCTTATAATATGAAGGATGATACTCAGAAAAATATGGAATATGGTTTGATAGCTCAGGAAGTACAGGAGATTTTCCCCACCCTTGTAAGTACAGTAGATGAAGAGAAAAATCTAATGGGCTTAAGTTACATTCAATTGGTTCCAATATTGGTAAAAGGAATTCAGGAACAACAAATACAGATCCAAAACCTGCAGGAAGAAAATAAAATACTCCTAGAAAAATTGAACTTCTACCAAGGAATGGATGATAAACTTAAGCTATTACTGGATGAATTGAACACTATTAAATCCAAGTTAGCTGATGAAAATAACTAAATCAAAACTGCTAATATGGTACTAATTTTCCCCTTATTTTTAATTTCACCATTTTCGAGCTTTAGCTTTCTTTAGGATCAGGTGCCAGAATTAGGGTTATTTAGTGTCCTGTGAAAAAGCAGGCCTAGATTAGAGACATCGGATTGTGAAATGATTTTTGTGGGATAAACCAAACATTGGCTTTCATTCTAAAGTAAAACGATCATCGACCAAAGGTAGTGGAAGTAAATCCTTAGCTTTTTGATAAGGATTGATTGCTTTAGGAAATATTCAATGCCATCTGGGATGAGCATTATTCCTTCTAGTGTAATATCTGCAGCCGTTAACAATGGAATTGTAAATTCGGACAACCAGTCAACCGCAATTGGAATTGTTTCAATTCCGAAGGGCGCTTGTAAACCATTAAGTGGGAATAAAGTTGCGTAAGTAGTAATCGAAGAATTGATTATGGTAGATGATGGTGACAACTTTTATGGAGAAAAATCAAGATTAAAGCAATAATTGTTTTTATATTAAGGGAACAAAGTCACTTTTTTAGATTGGGATCTCCATTTAAAATTTAGAATTATGATTAAATTTTTTAGACACATACGTCAGCGACTTCTCACTGAAAATAAAACTGGAAAGTATTTTAAATATGCCATTGGCGAAATTGTTCTTGTTGTTATTGGTATTTTGATTGCGCTTCAGATTAATAACTGGAATCAGGAGCACAAACAAAAAGCTTTGATGATAACTAATATTAGATCAATTGGAGAAGAAGTTCAGATTGACACCGATAATATTAAAAAAACAATTGAGATTTTACATGATCAGTCTGAGGCAGCGAGATTTATTATACCAACAATGGAATCAAAGGATAGAATTATTGAAGATTCACTGAAATTCATATTGAATTTCAACTATTTTACAATCACCCCGATGATTTCTGAACGTTCAAATACTTGGGAAATTTTAAATTCTTCAGGGATTATTTCTGAATTCCCTGATGCAGAACTTTTAAAAATGCTTCAGAATTATTACATAAATTTTCAGGAGATAGTGACTAATTTCAAAAATTCAGCTAACCCTACTCGATACGAAATTAGAAAGCTAAAATATGAACTTTTTAGTGACAGTGAGCATCGTAAATTTTTTCCAACAAAAACACCAAGAGTTCCAGGTGTTGATGTTTACAATTCCATTTTCAATGACAAGCGAATATTACCATTATGCAGATTTATTGGTAGCACGGCTGATTATTTTGAAGAAGAGTTCAAGTCACTTGAAAGTAAAGCAGAAACTATTACTGAATATATTGATAAGAAATATTACTGAGTGATAAATAATTTAAAACGAATTGCTAAAGTAGAACAAGCGGTATAAAACATTGGGGGTTTTGTGGTTATTCAAGCATTCTACAACGCATTAAGTTAAGTGTAACCAGACGGTGAAGTAGCCCGCAATCCCCTATATTTCATAACGCCGACCATTGGTAGCAAGTGAAAAAAATGACATTAACAACAAAACAATGACGAAAATACTATTTGACTTTATCTCAAAATACGTTTCGCTGACAGAAGATGAGAAGAACGCAATACTTTCTTTAGATTTATTTCGCTCAGCAAAGAAAGGTTCGATTTTACTTAATGAAGGACAGAAATCGAACGAAAGCTATTTTGTTTTAAAAGGTTGTATTCGAATTTATTACCTAATTGACGGAGAAGAAAAAACAACGGCTTTCTATACAGAAATGGAAGCATTGACTCCGCCTTGTGTAATAAACAAAACTCCGTCCGAATATTATGTACTTTGTATAGAAGACACTCTACTTCTAGTTTCCAATTCTGATATTGAAGTAGAAGTAAACAGTAAATTCCCAAAGTTTGAAGTCATGTGCAGAATGTTGGCGGAGGAATTGTTGGCCAAACAACGGATAGACTTTGACGAGTTTAAGAACTCTTCACCAGAACAACGATACTTAAACTTGCTACAAAAAAGGCCAGACCTTATTCAACGCGTGCCACAGCATCAATTAGCAAGCTACTTAGGTATTAAGCCTCAATCCTTAAGTAGGTTAAGAGCAAGAATTTTAGAGAAAAATAAAGGGTAAGGTTTATTTCTTAACTTAAGTGAACGAATTCAAACACTTCTCCAATCTATTATTGCAGTATCATTTAACATTAATTAAAAATGAATATGCAAAAGAAAATTTTTTGGATTGGACTTGTTTTAGTGTTATCAAGCAGTTTGCATGTGGACGCACAGAATACAAATCAAGACAGAACTTATAGAAAGTGGTTTGTGGGCAGTACTCTATTAATGTTCGGTAATCTTGATGACACTAACAATCCTGGGTACATACAAATAAATGCAGGATATAGAATTACGCCTAAAGATGTTATTCAATTTAGATTTAAAAGGTCACAGTATGCTTGGCCAATAGGTATCCCTTTCGGACCAGATTTTGATGGACCCGGGCTAAACTATCCCGGACATGCGCGCATACTTGCTCCTCAAATTGGGTACCAGCGATTTTGGAGGAAGGGTCTCTATACCTCTGTTTATGTATTGAATGCTTTTGAAAAATATATGGATGAGAATAAAAAGAAGATTGGAAATGGATTCACATTATATACAGACTTTTATTTAGGTTACCAATTTAAGTTTTTTAAAGACCGTTTCTTTTTTGAACCTGCTATTGGATTTAGTTTTTGGCCTCTAAGATCTGGTGTTCCAGATTCTTTTAAAGCTGTAGAACAAAAGTGGCCTAACTACTTTATTCAACCTGGGCTTGATTTTGGATTTAAGTTTTAATTGATAATTTATGAGCACAATAAAAAATTCACAAAACACACTGGAAGATATCCAAGTCAGTGTGAAATTGAAGCTTGCTACGTTATGGGCAAGTTTCATGTTCCTCTATATCTATGTAGATTATTTTCACTTATATATGCCAGGTTCCTTAAGTGATATTTTGGCAGGAAAAGTATTTATATTCGACATTTCATATGTATTTCTGATGATAGCAATGTTTTTTGTAGCCATTCCAGCTCTTATGATTTTCCTTTCTGTTGCCCTAACAGCTAAAATAAATCGCAGGGCAAATATTATTATTGCCGTGTTTTATATCCCGTATATGTTGTTTAATTTAGCAGGAGAGGCTTGGCTTCATATGTATTTTGCTGCAGCTATAGAAGTCGTTCTTCTTTGTTTAATTATCCGTTATGCATGGAAATGGCCTCGAATTGAAACCTAAAAAAAATCAAAAAATGTCTTTAACAAAAAATAGACAAAAAGAACACCAGCTGTCAATAACTAAGGTTTCGTTGGGTCGGGACGACCAACAATGAAACCAGGGTCGCACTATCCCAAGAGCAGTGATCATACTTATGGGTATTTCGTAAGAATATTTAACATTTTTTGCTAATATACTTCTGTGGTTTTCATCATAAGGCAACTGATTTTTAACGATTGAAAATGCTTGTTTTAATAACTTATTGCAAATAGCTATGAGTGCTAGTTTTTTACTTTTTCCT
>JAHEAQ010000164.1 GCA_024642705.1 Bacteroidota bacterium
AATTTTAAAAAAGGAGACACCGAAGGATTTGTAAATTATGGTTTGGCTCTAAAAGGCGTTGTGTTTTCAGTGATATTTATTGAAAATCTTCAAGAAGGAATCATAAAAATTTCACTCAGAAGTCAAGGCGATTTTTCTGTAAATGAATTTGCTAGGGCTCATTTTGAAGGTGGTGGACATACCAATGCTGCAGGAGGAAAAAGTGATTTAACTTTAAATGAAACCATTGAAAAATTTATTAGTATATTGCCTGACTATAAAAATGTCCTGAATCAATGAAAATATCTTTAATCATAATCCTATTTGGTTTTCTGGTTTTAGGCTGTAAATCTCCTGAAGCAAGACAACCTGTTTCTACCAAATCAGGTTCTTTTATAAAAGAATCTGCAGAGCGAAATATAAAGCTCAATGAAAAAGAGCAAAAACTAATTTCAAAAATTATTGAAAATCATCCAGACACACAATATTTAGCTTCAGAAAGTGGCTTTTGGTATTTTTACAATACAAAAGTAGAACTTGATACCCTTACAGCAGATTTTGGTGATATTATAAACTTCAACTATAACATTAAAGATTTGAACGGAAATGATATTTATACGTTTGAAGAAATCTCAACCCAAAATTATGTAATGGATCAGGAAGAACTCTTTACAGGTCTTCGTGAAGGATTAAAACTTATGAAACCGGGAGAAACCGTTACTTTTTTATTTCCATCGCAAAAAGCATATGGATATTATGGTGACACCAATAAAATAGGCACAAATATTCCTCTAATGTGTCAAGTAAGAGTAAATTTTATAACCCAAAATAATTAATAAAACAAAAAACAAATGAAATTGATTAATAAAGCTTTGCATCTAATAGCGTTGTTCCTTTTAATGACCACATCATCATGTCAGGATAAATATCCAGACTTGGAAGATGGACTTTATGCCGAAATTGTAACTACAAAAGGCACCATGATAGCCAAATTGGAATACGAAAAAATCCCATTGACTGTTGCAAATTTTGTTGCTCTTGCTGAAGGCAATCATCCAATGGTTAAAGAAGAATTTAAAGGGAAAAAATATTATAACGGATTAATATTTCATCGTGTAATGGATAAGTTTATGATTCAAACTGGAGATCCAACAGGAACTGGTACAGGTGATCCAGGATATAAATTTGCCAATGAAATACATCCTGACTTTAAATATGACAAACCAGGTATTTTAGGTATGGCTAATTCTGGACCAGGTGGAACTAATGGTAGCCAATTTTTTATTATGGAAGTCCCATATCCTAGTTTAGATAACAATTATACGGTTTTTGGCCAATTGGTATCGGGACAGGAAGTACAAGATTCTATTTCCAATGTAAAAGTCGGCCCTGGAAATAAACCTGTTGAAGATGTTATAATGACAGAAGTTAATATTATCAGAAAAGGTTTGGCTGCAAAAAGCTATAATGCGCCCAATGTTTTTAATGAAGAACTTCCAAAAGTTGTAGAAAGACAACAAGCATTAAGAGAAGAAGCCCGTAAAAAAGCTGAAGAAAAAGCAACTATGGCAAGAGATAAGTTTTTAAAAGATAATGAAAATTTAGAAGGCAGAATAGAGAATTTTCAAACTGGAATTACCATAATTTATACCCAAGAAAATAATGGAATAAAACCAAATAGCACAGATTCTGCTTTAATTAATTGTGCTGGTTACTTTACAAATGGTGAACTATTTTATACTACTTGGGAAGATATTGCTCAAAAATATGGAAAATTTGATGCTAGAAACGCATATGAACCATTTCCAATGATATACAACGAAACGGCTAATCTTGTTCCAGGGTTAAGAGAAGCGATGTTAAATATGAAAGTTGGCGATAAAGCTCGCGTATATATCCCGTCTTATTTAGGTTATGGCGAAAGTGGTTATGGAGCAATACCTCCAAATACTGACCTTATATTTGATATTGAAATTGCAGGAATTCAAGGTAAATAGTTATATATTTAAAAATAAAAAAAGCAGCTTTAAAAGCTGCTTTTTTTATTCCTATTTTTTTGGAGTTTGCTTTAAAATTTCTAATACAAATTTCCAATATTTTTGTGCTGATGAAATTTGAGCGCGTTCATCTGGTGAATGTGCTCCTTTTATATTGGGACCAAAACTTATCATATCCATTTTAGGATAATTAGTTCCTAGAATACCACATTCCAATCCTGCATGACAAGCTGCAACATGGGGTAATTCACCATTCATTTCATGATAAATTTTGGTTAAAACTTTCAAAATTGAAGACTCCATATTTGGTGTCCAGCCGGGGTAATCTCCTGCAAATTCAACTTCACATCCGGTGAGTTCAAAAGTTGCTCTTAAGGCATTTGCCAAATCCCACTTGGAACTTTCAACTGAAGAACGGGTTAAACAAGCAATTTTAATAGTTCCGTCTTTTACAATAACACGGGCAATATTGTTGGAAGTTTCAACCAATTCAGGTATGTCTGCACTCATCCTGTAAACGCCATTACAAGCTGCATAAAGCGCTCTGGTTAATCCTTCTTGTACTCCCAATTCCATTATCTGTTTTGGAGTTTCAGTTTTAGTAACTAAAATTTCCAATCCTGACTCCATAGTTTTTAATTCCGTTTTAATTTCAAGTGCTATATCCTTCATTTCAGCAATAAAGGCTTGTTCATGCATTGAGTCAATGGCTACAAAAGCGTTACTTTCTCTAGGGATTGCATTTCTTAAACTACCTCCATCAATTTCAGAGATTCGCAAACCAAAGTTCTCAAATCCATCAAATAGCAATCGGTTCATGATTTTATTGGCATTTCCCAATCCTTTGTGAATATCCATTCCTGAATGCCCTCCATTTAAACCTTTTACAGTAATCTTAAATCCTGTTTTAAATTCAGGTGTTTCTTCTTTATTATAAGTTCTAGTGGCAGTAACATCAACGCCTCCGGCACAGCCTACTCCAATTTCGTCATCTTCCTCGGTATCCAGATTCAACAGAATATCTCCTTTAAGAAGACCTGCTTCCAAGCCTTTGGCACCGGTCATTCCGGTTTCTTCATCTATAGTAAATAAGGCTTCAATGGCTGGATGAGCTATTGTTTTACTTTCCAAAATGGCCATAATGGTTGCAACACCCAATCCGTTGTCTGCTCCCAAAGTTGTTCCTTTGGCCTTAACCCAATCGCCATCTATAATCATTTCAATACCTTGGGTATCAAAATCAAAATTGGTGTCATTATTTTTTTGATGGACCATATCCAAATGTGATTGTAATACCACAGTCTTTCTGTCTTCCATTCCTGAAGTAGCAGGTTTTTTAATGATGACATTACCTACCTTATCTTCAAAGGTTTCCAAACCTAAATCATGACCAAAATCTTTCATAAATTGAATAACACGTTCTTCCTTTTTTGAAGGTCTCGGTACCGCATTTAAGTCGGCAAATTTGTTCCAAAGTACTTTGGGTTCTAATTGTCTTATTGCTGAATTCATAGTTTATTCTAAAAGTTGTACAAAGGTAAGTATTCATGAAAGTTTAATAAAACTATTTTCTATTTTTGAAGCATGCTGAAATATAAAAAACAGATAATTGCTTTTTCTATACTACCTCAAATTGCATTTATTAAAATAATTGCAAACTTTCCTGATTTT
>JAHEAQ010000115.1 GCA_024642705.1 Bacteroidota bacterium
TGCTTTGCAACATTCGCTCATAATTGGTTGAATGAGCGAGTTGGGGCTTTATTTTACAGAAGGTATCAAAAACAATTGATTACCTCTGAATCAGAATTGATCTCAACAATTGAAAGATTGAAGAATGTTAGATCTTCTAATCCACATAAAGGAGAATGGGCGATTCGAAAAAAGGAAAAACTAAGGTGTGAAAAAGGAATGAGATGGGGGATAAATTATGAAAAACTTGTGGTGATGAGGTCTCAGGCATTATGGAATGGAATCCAAGTCAAGAAATCCGACCTTGAAGGTTATTTCCAAAATCTGCCACCGCTAAAAATTGAAAGCCTAGATTACAGATATTTTAGACTCCTTTTCAAAATTTTATCCCATTTCAAAGTCCTAATCTGGTAAACAACAACAAGTTTCTATAGACCAATTTCTTTTTATCCCTTAAATTAATTTTTAAGTAAATATAATAATGTCTAATTATTCCAAATATTTAATAAAAAATTGCACCAAACTTTGTTCTAAACCTGCAGGAATTTCCATAATATTATAAAATATTTTACTAAAAAATCCATGAATTTGTTACAAGTTGCAGCTAACTTAATCTAAATAATTTCCTTAAAGATTTTTTACCTTGAATTAAGTTTATGAATTTAGTTTTGAATAGTATAAAGCGTGAAACACAAAAAATCCATTAACCCATCTTTTATTAGTTGAAAATGTTGTAAAATTGGATACTATGTCAAGTTCTGTTCTGCTTTCATAGTTTATACTTTGATTCGGTCACTAATCTTCCAATTTTAATTCCTCTCCGAGTCTTACCGCGAAATATTAAAGAGTATTTAGTGGTGAAATCGAAAAAAAATCAGGAATTATTTATCCAATTTTCTGCTTTTTGTTTTTCGTTTTAACTTGTGAAATAAAAAGGAGATTCAATAGTGTTTGAAATTAAACTTCAATAAGAACAGCTTTGCTCGCAGGGAAAAATGCATTTGAAAGGTAATTATTTATCATTTTATTGACATTAAAAAATGAAAAAAAACATAATTTAAATTCCAGCAAACCTTCCTAAATAATGGAAATTTTGATAATCAATAATTACTTTACAAAATGACCTTTGAGTTCGAATTACTAACCTAAAAACAAATAGCATTGTGACTTCCATTGTTAAGAAAGAATATTTTTAGGGATTCTTTATTGTTCAGTAAAATGAATCTCACAATTATTTTTGCTCAATTATTTGCGTATAAATATAATAACCCAAAAATGCCATCGGATAATAAATTAATACATTAATTATGCTAAACCATAATGGGTGAGGAATGGATAACAGATTTAGCAATGCCGCAAACATCAAAATCAGCCCTACAAATAATGCACCGCTCCTTTTTTGGACCTTTCCCATTTTACTCGCCACAAATCCACCAACCAGTGCGCCAATACCATGACCAATTAAAACCAAAGCAAAAGCAGCACTTGGTAAGCTATCCAAGTGTACCTTAAATGCTTCTTTATCTTTGAAGTCGAAACCTTCGGGTAAAGGAAACATTTTATTTGAAATCAATTCAAAAATAGATATGATTATAACTCCAGCGATAACTCCACTAAGGATTGATAAAATTCTATTGATGATCAATTGAGTATTTTCTTTCATTTTTCTATTTTCTTAAATTTTAAACCTTTATGTTAGTGAGAAATATTTATCAATTGTAAAAATAATAGATTTTGGATAACATAAAGTGGGGAATAATAGGTCTAGGAGGAATTGCAAAGAAATTTGCTTCTCATCTCAAAGAAACTGAAGGTGGAGTTTTACATGCAGCTGCTTCTAGGTCGAAGGAAAAAGCAAATCAATTTGCTAAAGATTTTGATGCTCTTTATGCCTATGATTCCTACGAAGCTTTACTCCAAAATAAAGAAATCGATATCATTTATATTGCTACACCTCATTCTCACCATTATGAAAATACGCTAATGTGTCTTAATGCAGGTTTTAACGTGCTGTGTGAAAAAGCATTTGCACTTAATGTAGACCAAGTTAAAGCAATGATCGAAAAAGCCAAAGAAAAAAATCTTTTTTTGATGGAAGGGATGTGGTCAAGATTCAATCCAACAATTTTAGCTGCAAAGACAGAAATTGAAAATGGAGCAATTGGAAATCTAAAAGCTGTAAAAGCCGACTTTTGTTTTCATTTTGATTATAATCTTGAAAGTAGATTAATAAACAAAAATCTTGCCGGTGGAGCATTGCTAGATATTGGTATCTATCCAATTTTTTTGTCTTATTTATTTTTTGGAAAACCTGTTAGAATGCATGTAGACAGCGAATATTTTCCTAATGGTGTAGACAAAAATTTGGTCATGTTGTTCGATTATAAAGATGGAGAAGAAGCGATTCTAAATGCAAGTTTACAATATTTTTCTCCTTGTGATGGATTTCTTTATGGGGATAAGGGATGCATCAGACTTCATGGCAGATGGCATGAGGCCACAGCATATACGAAATTTAGAAAAAGTATGGAAGACCCCATAACTGTAAATTTCGATAAAAGAGCCTTAACTTTTGGATATGAAATTGACGAAGTGCATTATTGCCTTAGGAATGGGCTCAAAGAAAGTAGAAAATGGTCTTGGCAAAATAGTATAGAAATAATGGAAATTATGGACGATGTGAGAAAATACATTCATCTTGATTATGGAGAAATTGAAAAGCTTTAGCAGTTAAAATACTTTTTGAACTTTTAAATGTTAAACAAAATCAGATTCCCTGGTTTCTTTTCTCAAATCTCTCAAATCTTCAAGATTTAAATTTTCATATTCCCTAGTTTCAAGGTCAAATGCTTCAAGGACTTTTTTTCGTTTTGCAATTTCTTTTTGAATCTCTTCTTTTTCCCATTTGTCTCCAATACCAAAATAATCAAATGCTCTAAGACATTGTATTAGTACTCCAATTCCCCATCCAAAAATTGGGAAAAATGCCCAATCAATTCCACCTCCATCATTAATGTCGATGTACATGAAAAAAAATATAAATGCAAACCAAGTTATAAAACTTACAAGAGCTCTTTTTTTAACTCGCGCTTTTTTTGATGCCTTTATAAAAATATCAGATTCTTCCATGTTCATAAAATTAACTGTTTTAAAACAACGATTGGTTCATTTTTACTATTTTTTTTAAATCATCAGACAAAACCGCAATTTTTAATGACAAAATCATTCTAATTGAATAATTTAAACTCCCTTTCACCAATTTCTTAAATCCTTAAAAAAAGCCTCATCTTTAGAGCGTTGGACTTTGGATCTAAATCTAATTATTCTCATTTCAAAATACTCAATGCCCAGTTCACCCTTCTCCTAAAAATTCATCTGTAAAATGCCCTCTTTGTTTTATTTGTTTAAACTTTTCTTTATTATAAATATCAGACTGATTTTTTGGAATAGATAGACTTGTCCATTCTTCTGATTTAAGTATTTTCCCAATATAAACTATTTGCCCCACGTGATAAGAATAATGAGCCAATTGACGATTAATGGCTTCCAAAACTGTATGGCCAGTATTTCTTATAAAAACAATGCTCTCTAAATCAATTTGCCTGCATTCCTCGATTGCTTTAAACAAACAAATCCATCCTTTTTCCCATTTATTATGGAATTCAGATCTAGAAAATAAAGTCGTTTCATGATTAATTGAAGAAAATTCAGCATCTCTATTTCTCCATTCTTTTTCCCCATCAGTAGTCAAAAATTGGGTCCACCTCGACAACATGTTCCCGATTAAATGATTGACAATCATTTCGATACTATTAGAATCAGCATTGAATTGGTATATCAATTGCTCATCTGTTAATTGTTCGAAGGTTTTTTCGCCTAGTATTTTGTAATATTGAAATTGTTTCTGTACGCTATCAATATAATTTGCTTTCATAAATGATTCGGATGGAT
Source organism: Bacteroidota bacterium (assembly GCA_024642705.1). Lineage (GTDB taxonomy): Bacteria > Bacteroidota > Bacteroidia > Chitinophagales > Saprospiraceae > Portibacter. The sequence goes on from JAHEAQ010000115.1 coordinate 3,931, forward strand.
TAAATGGCTATTGTTTATTCAATAAAGAATAATTGATCTCAAAAATGAAGAAACAATAAATTAAAACTTTAAAACCAAATTTAAATCATTTTTGTCTAAATTGTCCAAGAACTATTACTAATAAAACTTTAAAGTTTCTTAATTGCTATTACAATAATTTATAACAAATGATAACATACACGATGTCCTTCAAATTCAATTTTCCTAAGATTGTATGTATATTTTGCTTATTAATTCTCCATATAAGTTGTCAAAATCCAGATAATAAACAAAATGTAAAAAAAATTGAATCTTCCAAACCTGATGGCGACTTGATTGCGAAAATTGCTTTTGGATCTTGCAGTAAACAATACGAGCCACAAATTTTATGGGATGAAATAATAGCAGAGAATTGTAATATGTGGATTTGGTTAGGGGACAATATTTATGGAGATACAGAAGATATGATACAATTGAAATCCCAGTATGATTTTCAAAAAGCAAATAAAGAGTATCAAAAATTAAAAGAAAAAACACCAATTTATGGAATTTGGGATGATCACGATTATGGAGTCAACGATGGAGGCAAAGAATTTAGTAAAAAAGACGAATCACGAGATTTAATGTTAGAATTTCTTGATGTTCCAAAGGAGAATGATGTTTATAATAGGGTAGGAGGCTACCAATCTTATGATTTATCAATCAATGGTTTATCCATCAAACTTATTTTGTTGGATAGTAGATATTTTAGAGATCAAACCATAAAAGTTGGAAAATCTTATAACCCTAATTTAACTGGAACAATATTAGGACCGGAACAGTGGAAATGGTTCGAAAATGAATTGAATAATAGTAAAGCAGATATAAATCTTGTTGGCAATGGTATTCAGGTTATAGCTCAAGATCATAGATTTGAAAAATGGAATAATTTTCCTAATGAAAGGCAGAAAATGCTTGATCTTGTAACATCAAGTGGAGCTTCAAGAGTGATTTTGCTGAGTGGAGATAGGCATCTTTCAGAATTGTCAATGTTGAAACTAGGGAATATGGAGTATCCATTATATGACATTACTTCGTCAGGATTAACCCACAGTTTTACAGATTATTCAAATGAGGTAAATCAACATAGAATTGGCGAAGTTGTTCCTGAAAAAAGTTATGCTGTTTTAGAAATTTATAGGAAAGAAAATCAAGAACTACAGATAGTTTTAAACTTTAAAGGAGATAATAATACATTATGGGAAACTTTCAACCTATTTTAAATTTATTAAAATACCGAAATTGATCTCGATTTTTTTTTCATATAAAATAATATTTAAATGTTCATACAAAAGAATTATAGTTTTAGGGGTGTAATTGCATTCACAGGAGGGCATCTTATTTGGATTACTGCATGGGTTTCTATAGTCGCATTATTGTATGAAACTTTTCATGCTGAATGGATGTCTATACCTTGGTTGCCAATATCAGTGATAGGAACAGCAGTGGCATTTTATGTGGGTTTCAAAAACAACCAAGCATATGAACGTTTGTGGGAAGCCAGAAAAATTTGGGGCGGAATCATCAACAGCAGCAGATCGTGGGGTAGTGCTGTCAAATCCTTTGTTTCAAATAAATTTACGGATGTAAAATTAAAAGAGGATGAATTATTTGAAATAAAAAAGCGATTAATCTATAGGCACATTGCTTGGGTTTATACGCTAAGAAACCAATTGCTTATACCAGCACCTTGGGAACATATCAATCAAAATAAAATGGTGGCAAGAGTTGCTGAAAAAAGAATTAAAAAATATGGCGTGGGATTGGTGAACGATGGCCAAATTGAAGAAATATTTAAAAAATTTGTGCCCACTAATGAGGAAGAAAAATTAATTAATTTCAAAAACACAGCTACTCAAATTATTGACACCCAATCTCAGGATTTATATTTATTAAGAGAAAACGAAATCATTGAAGATTTTCGACATATGGAATTGCAGAAAATTCTTAACGATTTTTATGATCACCAAGGTAAATGTGAGCGGATTAAAAAGTTCCCTTTGCCTAGACAATATGGAGGTTTAAGTTTCATTTTTACTGGAATATTCATTTTCCTCCTACCCCTTGGGATGGTCTCTGAGTTTCATAAATTAGGAGATTTTGGAGCTTGGATTTCGATTCCTTTTTCAGTTTTAATATGTTGGGTTTACATTACGATGGAATTGGTAGGTGATTATACTGAAAACCCCTTTGAGGGAATGGGGAATGACATTCCTATGTTATCCTTATGTAGGACTATTGAAATTGATCTTAGAGAAATGTTGGGAGAAAAGGATTTGCCGCCTGCAATTGAACCTATCAATGGTATTTTAATGTAAAAGGCCATTGATAATAATTATTGAATCATTTCAAATTGTTTTATAATTGGATAGATAACTAAAATTATCTATTTGGACCTTAAAATTAAACTTCATTTATATTAAAAGTAGATTTTGATTTTTAATAAAAAAATAAATTTAAATTTGTTTAGGATACAATATTTCAATTTTCTTTTATGAAATCTATATTTATACTTATTGCTTTTTTATTTTTCTTTAACCTAGTTAATGCGCAAGATAAAAGCAATTTTGGGCAAAAGCCGTCTGCAATGGCTGTTAAGGCTGAAATTTCGCCAATTATTGACGGCATTGTGAAATCAGACGAATTCTGGCAGTCTATTGAACCTATTTCTGAATTAATACAAAGCAGACCAAATAGAGGTCAAGCTACTTCAGAAAAAACAGAAATTAGAATTGCCTATGATCTTAATAATATTTATTTGTCTTTTGTTTGCTATGATAGTGAAGCAGATAAGTTAGTTGTCACAGATTCAAGAAGAGATGGTGATATGGTAGGCACAGATGCGGTTTTATTTATACTGGATACTTATAATGATAAACAAAATGGGTTTGTATTTGGCACTAACTCAGTAGGAACACAATATGATGCCCAAGTGGACAATGAAGGCCAAGGAAACATTAGTCAAAATAGGCAGCAAGGCGGTGTAATTGGAGGTTTTAACTTGAATTGGGATGCTACTTGGGTTGTGAAAACGAACATCGATGATGACAGTTGGAGTGCTGAATTTTCTATTCCTCTTAGAACTTTAAGATTCAGAGCAGGAGAAAATCAGTCATGGGGATTTAATGTGCAAAGGAATATTAGAAAATCAAATGAAGTAGCGTATTGGGTCGAAATGCCCATAGAATTTGATATAAAAAGATTGTCTCTGGCTGGAAATATTACTGGACTAAATCTTAAAAAGCCAGGCAATCTCCAAATAATTCCCTATGCTCTTGGAAAAATAGAGACTTCAGAAGCACCAAATACTGATGCAAAAATTAGCGGTGCTTTTGGTGGAGATGTCAAATATAGCCTTACACCTAGTTTGACACTTGATTTGTCATATAATACTGATTTTGCTCAAGTTGAAGTAGATGAACAACAAGTTAATTTGGACCGATTTAATTTGTTTTTTCCTGAGAAAAGAGGTTTCTTTTTAGAAAATGCAGGCGTTTTTACAGTTGGTTCTCCAGGAGAAGTGGATTTGTTTTTCACTCGGAGAATTGGTATCTCTGACAATGGTACCCAAGTGCCAATAATTGGAGGCGCTAGACTGTCGGGAAAAGTTAAAGATACGAATATAGGATTTTTAAGCATGTTTACTGAAGAAGTCCCCGAATCAGGGATTGATGCCAATAATTTTTCTGTTGCAAGAGTGAACCATCAATTTGGAAGTAGATCATCGATTGGAGGATTATTTGTCAACAAACAAGGAATGGGTGAAGAAGATAATTTCAATAGGACAATGGCTATTGATGGAAAATACGGAATAGGGAACAAAGCTCAAATTAGCGGATTTTATTCAAGGACAATGGGAGATGAAGAAATGGATGGAAGTCAACACGCTTTTAAATTTCAATATCAATACGAATGGAATGGATTAAATTTCAATGCTGCCTATTCTGAAGTAGGTGAAGGTTTCAATCCTGAAGTTGGGTTTTTATCTAGAAATTCATTTAGGAAACCAGAACTTTTAATTTTAAAGAGAATTAGACCTCGCAAAGAATCTGTATTGCTAGAATTGCGTCCACATATTTCATATAGATCTTATTGGAATTTTCAAGGTTTTAGGAATACTAATTTTATACATGTGGATAACCATTGGGAATTTAAGAATGGAATGGAAGTGCATACCGGCGTAAATTTTACGGGTGAAGGAGTAGAGAAGGCTTTTGAAATTTCTAAAGGAATATTTGTACCTGCTGGAAGTTACAATCACAAAGAAGCTCAAATTGTGTATTTTACGAATCCAAGTAAGCCACTCTCAATAAATACAAGAACAGTGATTGGGGGATTTTTTGGAGGTCAAAGATTCAATACTTCTGTAAGTGTAAATTTTAGATTTGGTGATAAATTGAATACTGAGTTTGGGATCAGCCATAATGACATTAATTTACCACAAGGCGACTTCACAGCTGATCTATTGAGATTGAGGATTTCATATAATTTTACTCCTAAGATTTATATTCAAAGTTTAATTCAATACAATGATGTCACCCAAGCTTGGTCATCGAATATCAGATTAGGATGGTTGAGAATGGCAAATTCTGGGTTATTCGTAGTATTCAATGATTCTAGAGGCATCGATCTTATTAACAATAGAAACTTTATTCTTAAATATTCTTATTTGATTGATGTTATCAAATAAATGCTGCATAAACTTCAAATCTATTTTGACTTAAAATGTGATTTGTTTTCACTATGGTCCGATTAAATACTGCACTCACCAGCGCTCATTGTCATTTTTACATTCCTTTTACAAACAGTTTGCCCTTACTGGGACTAAAAAATCCCATAGGGATAATCTGTTTTTAGGAAAGTATGACAATATCAAAATAAGCCCTAGGGTGGCGACCTGTTCAAAACCACTATATTTCAAAGCAGTTTGAAAGATTTTGTTTTGTTTTGTTTTGTCGGACGACAATAATTTGTTTTATAGAATAGATTTCTTTTATGTCGGCTTTATTTAGGACTTATTTTCCAATTTACGTTCCAAATAAATATTTTTTACCAAGTTTAAACCCGCATCATGCATTGGGGCTTCGCAATTAGACATGAAATGACAATAAAAAATGAACGAACGATGCAAAGTAATTTTAATAAAATTAAAATAGGGAGAGAACCGACAGAAAACCTGTCAGAAGGTATGGCCGGACTAAATCATAGTTACCACTATGGTGCATGACCAAAACTTAGTGCAGCCGTATATTTTGCAGTCATTTCCATTAGGAATAGAATGTCCAATGCATAATACGGGTTAAAGATGAGCTTTACTTTCTATTTAGATTTTTAAAGGCTAACTAACGTTGATTTTCTTCTTGATTGGGAAAATATTTAATCTTTTACCCGCCTTCCAGACCCATATTGTCCAAGTTACAATAAGTCCTGGATAAACAATCACCCCAAGCGCATTGTAAAAAATGGCATCATCAAATTGGAAATGGTGCATATGCATTACGGAACGAGTGATTCCACATCCATAACATTCTATATTGAAAAATAGTTTGGAAGGGCATAAAACGATGCCATCATTATCGAAAAAATCTCCAGGCAAAATCCACAGAATAAAAGGAAAAATGAGCAAAGCAGCAAACCAAATTTGTTGCCCTCTTTTGGAAAAAAAAATCTTAAATAGTGTGCGCATATTAATTTGTTGAGCATTTAATAAAAAGCGGAATTTGATGTTTACCAAATTCCGCTTTTTAATAGCTTTTAAAAATTTATCCTATTCAGGATAATAATCTTTCATTTTGATTAGAGCATGAATGACTCCTGGAAGCCAACAAAGGGCAGTTAAAATTAAATTCATCCACCAATTTTGTCCTTCCCAATCATCGATAAGACCCATTGCAATAAATCCTAATCCAAAAATAGCAAGAATAATATAAAGACCTTTTTCAATGTCTTCTCCATTATGCATTTTTGATTTAATAAATTTTTGAGCAGCTTTTAGTTGAAGTGTTTTTTTGATGCCCAATTTTTCACCAGTCATTTCTTTATATGACTTTGGTGTCATATTAAGAAACTGTTCAACATTCATTTTACTCATTTCAGGAGTTAATACTTGAATTTTTGGTTCGTCGCCAAATTGTGTAGCCCAGTTTACACTGTTTACAGCTTTAGCTCCGAAACCTAGAATTAAGAACAAACTAAATAGTAATGCTTTTTTCATAGTAAATTGTTTTAATTGATTTATTGTTAAATTTAATTAAAGTTGATAGAAAATTCAGGAAATATTGAAAATTAATAAATATTTAACCCATTATCAATATAATTCGAGTCGAACATTTCGAATGCATATTAAATTTTAGAAAAAGTTTTAATTTTTTAAAGTAATTAGTTTTCCATTTCGTCTTTAAGGATAAAACGAGGTGATGTCTATTTCTATGGTTGAGAATAAAAGCAGAAATATCAATAGTGTAATTGCAGAAAACAGCAAAAAGTTGATGGCTTTTATTCGCCCTAAAGTAAGAAATACCTCTGACGCCGAAGATATATTGCAAGATGTTTGGGCACAACTTAACAATATTGTCGATCTTGATGGTATTGAACAAATTAGCAGTTGGTTATACAGAGTTGCGAGAAATAGAATAACAGATTTATACCGTAAAAAGAAACCTGATTTAATCGTTGACGCTGTTGCGGAAGAAAATAACGAAAATAGCATTTCAAATTTATTAGCTGAATTGCCAATATTTGAAGATGAAGATTTAAAAGAAATTTTTTGGAGTCAGCTTTTCATAGCATTAGAGGAACTACCAGAAGACCAGAAAAATGCTTTTGTTTGGAATGAATTAGAAGATCAAACTTTTCAAGAAATTGCTGAAAGGACTGGTATTGGAATAAAAACTTGGATTTCAAGAAAAGGATATGCAGTAAAGCATTTAAGAAAAAGAATGCAGTTGGTTTACCAAGAATTTTTTAATTACGAATAAGAAAATAATAATAAAATGATGTCTAAAGAAACTTTCAAAAGAACACCAATGCCTTTAAAGGTGATTTTCTTTATTTCTGTGGGAGCCTTATATATAGTAGTTTTTTCAGGAATGGTCTACTTCCTTTGGAACGCGATTCTTCCTAAAGTAAGTCCATTAAAAGAAGTTTCATACTTTCAAGCAATGGGCATTTTGGCACTTTCCAAAATTTTATTTAGCTCAATGAAGTTTGGCGGCAGAACCCATCATCATAAAAGCAACAATTGGAAAGAGAAATGGCATGGAATGTCTAATATGGACAAAGAAGAAATGAAAGCAAGGTGGAAAGGATATTGCGAAAAAAATGAAAATAAGGAAAAAAATTTATAGCATTGGTGGACCATGTAACTTGTTTTGTAATATTAAATGTCCCAAATCCAATACTTTTTCCATGGAAGCCTACAAACACTTTTCCAACTAATAAAAAATGCAGATTTAATTTTTTTTTAAGTTCGGTATCCATTTCTAATAGTTTCTTTTTATTTGCTCCATGTTTTAAGTTCCCATTTTTTATTTCACAAATCATTAATAGGGTTCATTATTATGAGGGAATTGTAATGTCAGATTCTGATCAATTTCTATTAATTCTTTCATAATGAATGTTTTATGAATTAAAAAAAACTATTTTTGTGCTTTATTTCCTATAAATTTTTTAGAAAATGCCAAAGTTTTCAAATTATTGGAAATAAGCGACTTATTCGATATATACGTATTTCAAGTTCGGTGAGTTGTAATTTCAAAAACACCAAATGGTGTATAACTCGTTGAATATTAGTAATGAAGAAATATTTTAATCTTTTTGATTTATCTCAGAAAGTTGATTACAAAATTGAAATTTTATCCGGATTAACCGTTGCATTGGCTTTAATTCCGGAAGCTGTCGCCTTCGCATTAATTGCAGGACTCTCTCCACTAACCGGGCTTTATGCAGCTTTTGTTATGGGATTAATCACTTCGATATTTGGAGGTCGACCAGGAATGATTTCTGGAGCAACAGGTGCAGTTGCTGTTGTAATTGCTTCTTTAGCCATAAGTCATGGAGTGGAATACATCTATGCCACTGTCATTTTAGCAGGGGTCTTACAACTCACAGCTGGTTTTCTAAAATTAGGAAAATTGATGAGACTTGTTCCGCATCCAGTCATTTTTGGATTCGTGAATGGACTGGCGATTATTATTTTTATGTCCCAACTTGATCAATTCAAAGATGCTTCAGGTGATTGGTTGACAGGAAATTCTCTTTATATTTTGCTTGGACTTGTGCTATTTACAATGTTTATAATATGGGGATTGCCAAAAATTAGTAAGGCCATTCCAGCTTCTTTAGTTGCCATTTTAACGATATTTGGTATTGTTGTAGGATTTGGAATTGATACTAAAACGGTAGGAGATATAGCATCAATTAGTGGAGGTTTTCCGCCATTCCATTTGCCAATGGTTCCTCTTTCGATTGAAACATTCAAAATTATTATTCCTTATGCAGCTATTGTTGCAGGAGTAGGTTTAATAGAAAGTTTATTAACACTGAATATAATAGATGAAATAACTGAAACAAGAGGAAGAGGCAATAAGGAAGCAGTTGCACAGGGAGCAGCGAATATTCTTTCTGGAGTTTTCTCTGGAATGGGTGGATGTGCAATGATTGGTCAATCCTTAATTAACATTTCTTCGGGAGCAAGAGCAAGATTATCAGGGATTGTAGCAGCCATAATGTTGTTGGTATTCATAATGTTTGGTGCTAATTTGATAGAACGTTTGCCAATGGCTGCATTAACTGGATTGATGATTATGGTAGCAATTGGAACCTTCGAATGGGCAAGTTTTAGAACATTCAATAAAATGCCAAAGTCTGATATATTTGTAATGGTAGTTGTAACGCTTGTTACTGCTGTATTGCATAATTTAGCACTAGCTGTTTTAATCGGAGTCATTATAGCAGCTTTAGTTTTTTCTTGGGATAATGCAAAAAGAATTAGAGCACGAAAATCAATCGATGAAAATGGCATCAAGCATTATGAAATATACGGTCCATTGTTTTTTGGATCCGTGACAGTTTTTAATGACAAATTTGATGTCCTCAATGATCCTCAAGAAATAATCATAGATTTCGCCGAAAGCAGAGTAGTGGACATGTCTGCAATAGAAGCTTTGAATAGAATTACGGAACGATACCAAAAAGTAGGAAAAATAGTTCATCTGAAACATCTTAGCAAAGACTGTAGGGAATTACTTAAAAATGCCGAAGCTATCATTGATGTGAATGTTTTAGAAGATCCTACTTACAAATTGGCAGTAGATTAGTGAGTTTATCGCCACCTCTTTTTTATAATTTAATTCCAATTGAATTTAATCTGCATTTATTGAATTGCTATTTGCTATTTCAAAAAATTAATTTTTGCACATTTCATAACTGAATTTTTAATTCAAAGTCTGACTTTTAAGTTTGTCCAATTTTTTCAACTCATTTGAATTTTTATGTTCAAACTGAAAATTAGATAGTTCAAATTGCTTTCGCTTTTTTACTATCAAATTCAACTTCCTCATTCCGACGCCATTATTCCGAACCCAACAAGAGCGGTCATTTTAGAAATTTGTTCCAAAAGAAATGAATTCTTTAAAGTAAAAATATGGTTCATTCGTCTTCTTAATTATACGTTGATTAATTCATGAACAATCACACTAATATTAAATAACAATTAAAATATATAATCATGCGACCATTTCAATTTTTCTTCTTAGTATCTATTGGGTTAATTTTATTTTTTGCAATAGCAAAAATGATTTTGATAGCTATGTTTTTTG
>JAHEAQ010000165.1 GCA_024642705.1 Bacteroidota bacterium
GTGATCCCGACAGGATTCGAACCTGTGGCCTGCTGATTAGAAGTCAGCTGCTCTATCCAGCTGAGCTACGAGACCATCTATACTTAGTTATTTTCTAAGCGGGTGCAAATTTATGTTTTTTTTGCAAAATTCTTTAATAATTATCATAAATCTTAATATTTATTACCAATTGATTTTAATCTGCACCTTTTACAATTCTAATATAAGCCATTTCCTTTAATTTTTCAGCCACCATTTCGAGTGTTTATTATAATTTTCTTTAACATTTTTTAGTTCAAATGGGCAATTGGTTTTTTGAACGAGGAATTATTTTAACTTCGCAATCGATTATTGTGAACTAAAGAAATAATGGATACAAAATTTAGCAGAGACTTTACTTGGGGAGTGGCAACAAGTGCATATCAAATCGAGGGTGCTTGGAATTTGGAAGGAAGAGGGCCATCTATTTGGGATGCTTTTTGTCAAATTCCTGGCAAAGTAGCTAAAAATGAAAATGGGAATATTGCATGCGATCATTACCATCATTTTGAAGAAGACATCAAGCTTATGAAAAATATGGGCGTTACAGCTTATCGTTTTTCTATTTCTTGGTCGAGAGTAATGCCAACAGGGAAAGGGAAAGTAAATATAGAAGGTATTGATTTTTATAAAAGAATTATTGATTGTTTAATTGATCATAACATTGAACCTTGGGTAACTTTATTTCATTGGGATCTGCCATTGGCATTACAGTTTGAAAATGATGGATGGTTGGGTACTGAAATCTCGAATATTTTTGCCGAATATGCCAAATTGTGTTTTGAACAATTCGGTGACAAAGTTAAAAAATGGATAACTATCAATGAGGCATGGGTTATTGCAATTCTAGGTTATGGTCAAGGAGTTTTTGCCCCAGGTCGAGTCTCAAATGACGCACCTTATCTTGCTGGTCATAACTTGATTTTGGCTCATGCAAAGGCAGTTGATGTATATAGGAAAGAATTTCAACCTACTCAAAAAGGCATTATTGGAATGACCAATAATTGTGATTGGCGAGAACCTAAGACAAATTCTCAAGCCGACATTAATGCTTCCGAAAGAGCGTTGGAATTTTTCCTTGCTTGGTTTACAGATCCAATTTATTTTGGACATTATCCTGCATCAATGGTAAATAGGCTTGGAGGTAGATTGCCAAAATTCACTATAGAAGAACAAAAATTAATTAAAGGTTCTTCGGACTTTTTTGGCTTAAACCATTATACAACCTTGTTTGCAGAAGATTCTGGAGGTCAAATTGTCAAATCAAGTGTTTATGGTAATGGCGGGATTTCTGAAGATCAAGATGTGAACCTAAGTGTTGATAAAAGTTGGAAGAAAACATTTATGGGTTGGGCAGTCGTCCCTTGGGGTTGTAAAAAATTATTGAAATGGATCGAAAATAGGTACCCGCAAGTTGAAATAGTCATCACCGAAAATGGATGCGCGTACGATGATAAACTGATTGATGGTGTGGTTGATGATCAAGAGCGTTTAAATTTTTACAGGTCTTATATCCAAGCCTGCAAAGAAGCTATCGATGAAGGTGTAAACTTAACTGGTTATTTTGCCTGGTCATTTATGGATAATTTTGAATGGGCTTCAGGTTACGAAAAGCGTTTTGGCCTGCATTATGTAGATTTTGAAACCCTTGAAAGAATTCCCAAAGCATCAGCAATTTGGTTCAAAGAATTTATTGAAACGAATAAAGATTAAAAGTTTGATTTTCAAGTATTTTGTATCTTAAGAGATTGAAAAAAATAACAATGAAATATTTCTACATCATAACATGCCTAATTTTCTTAAGTTTTTCAACTCTTTTTAGCCAAAAACTAGATTGGATTAAAGTTGAAGGGAATCAATTTGTTTCTGCAGAAGGGAAATCGTTTATTTTCAAGACACTTGATTCAAGTGATCCTGACAAATTAGAAAAATCTGGTCATTGGAATGCTGAATATTTCAAGCAGATTAAAAGTTGGGGAGCAAATTCTGTTAGATTTCCAATCCATCCTAAAGCTTGGCGAGAGAGAGGAGTTGAAGCCTATCTTAAATTAATTGATGATGGTATTAAATTAGCAGAAGAGGAATCGCTTTACGTAATTTTGGATTGGCATTCGATAGGTAATCTCAGATCTGAATTGTTCCAGGCGGAAATATACAATACGACAAAGAGAGAAACTTTTGAATTTTGGAGATTGATGGCAAAGAAATACGGCAACAATCCTGTTGTTGCTTGTTTTGAATTATTTAATGAGCCAACAACCTATAATGGTCAACTTGGAACTTGTACCTGGGAACAGTGGAGTGAAATTATGGAAGAATTAATCCTCATTGTCAGAGCAAATGGAGCCAAAAATATTCCATTAATAGCAGGATTCAATTGGGCTTACGATTTGACACCAATAAAATTTCAACCCATAAAAGCTGAGGGTATCGCCTATGTTAGTCATCCTTATCCAATGAAAAGAGAAAAACCTTGGGAAGAAAAATGGGAGAATGACTGGGGTTTTGTAGCAAATACCTATCCTGTAATTTTAACAGAAATAGGTTATTGCGAAGCTGATTCAAAAGGAGCGCATATTCCTGTGATCAGCGATGCTTCCTACGTTGAAGCAATCTTAGCTTACACCAAGAAGAAAGGTATTTCATTTTGCATTTGGGTATTTGATCCTCAATGGTCGCCGATGTTGATTCAAGATTGGTCATTCAAGCCAACAAAAGAAGGGCAAGTTTGGAAGGATGCCTTGTTGAAATATTAATCCAAAATATACTTTTGGTAGGAAGTTGATTTTGCCTCCTGATTTTATACTCAAATCTGGAAATCATTTATTTTTTGTCATCATTTTTTTCTTCAAATGTTAAAGTTTGAAATTATTTTGAATTTTTGGGTACAAAAATGCTTTTAAAAACACTAATGCTATATACGATAACTAATTAAAAAGATAAGTATGATAGCAAAACACATTTTTGAAGAAGGCATTTATTTGTTGAAGAACACTGGTGTAGCCAGAAATCCAATTTTTAGGTGCATTGAAAATTATGACCGATTCAAAGAAAAGTCATCACTATATTTAGATCCTTTATGTGAAATATTAGCATTTGGTTTTCACGATAATCAATGGGAATTGTTGGTTAAGATGAGATCTAGAATTGAATTTGAAGTTTTTTACAAAAAAAAGCATCAAATAGAATTTATTGATAATTCCTTGATTCCAGAATCTGCCTATATTTTTAGTCAAGAAATGGCAAATTTACAGTCTGGCTTTGTAAAGCATTATAATTATCTCAACGAGAGGGTAGGCGCTTTGTTTTACAGAAGATATCAAAAAGAATTGTTAGAATCTGAGGCTGAACTTGTTGCAGAAATTGATAGGTTGAACAATTTAATTGCTCGGAATCCGCATAAGGGAGAATGGGCAATTAGAAAGAATGAGAGGCTGAAGAATGAGGTAGGGCGGTCGAATAGGGAGAAATATAAATTGGCAAAATTGCAGATTTCTGAGGTGGTTTGCAACCAATTAAGCATTGAAAAAGCCGACCTTGAAGCTTACTTTCAAAATCTTCCAGGATTGAAAGTTGAAAGCCCATTTTTAAGGTATTTAAGACTCCT
>JAHEAQ010000116.1:0-8592 GCA_024642705.1 Bacteroidota bacterium
AGCAATAGCCTATTTACAAAGTGTTTAATAGAAGTATTGAAAGGACAACATAAAACAAATTTTCAGGAAGAACATATAAGAATTTCGGAAGTTGTTCAGTATATTTTCAAAAAAGTTCCAGAGCGCAAACCTATACAGACACCGTATGCAAACTTGGTTCTTTACGAAGATTTCATCTTAAGTAATGTTCCTTCCGGAATTAGAAAAGACATGCCAGCATTTGTTAAGGACAATAGAATGGAGATGTTGATTCAAATGGATATAGATGATTTATTTGATTCAATCAAAAGGAAGAAAGAAAAGAAGAATTATTTCAGTGCAATAAGAGATATAACAAGTGATGCGTCAAAGAAATACAACTTAGAAAAGGATATATTGGAATTAGATGAAGAAATTACTGCCAACCTTGTGGAGATTGGCACACTAAAAAAATCATTAGAAAATCATTAGTTTTTGTTTCAATTAAATTTTAGTTTAAAATATTAATCATGAGTTCAGAAGGCCATATATCTATAATAGATAAAATGAAGAAACTTGTTGCTGAGAATAAAACTGAAGAGGTAATCGATTCTTTATTTGAACTAGCTGATAAAATTCCAGATAAAAAGTTAAGCAACAACGTTACAATTCTTTCTTCGAGATATGGAACTTATGTTGAAGAAAAGACGCTTGGAACAGTAAATAGTGAAGAAGGAGACATCAAATTGGCAAAGTTGAATCAAGCAATATTAAATATAATTGATAGCTTACCGAATGAAATTTTTCACCCACCAGTTCCTCCTCCCATTCCAATTCCACAAGATAATTTGGATAAAGCCATAGACAAAGCAATAAAAATAATGACTATTGTTTTATTTGGAGTTGGAGTATTAGGAGTAATTGGCTCCATTATTTTTATTTTAGCAGGAGGAAATAAAAACGCTGAACCTGGAGATTATTCTATTTTCATTCCTTTTATAGCAAGTTTTATGTCCATCATTACTGGCGGCGTTTTTTACAAAGTTTATCGCAAAAAATAATAAAAATCTAACACAAAAAACAAGAGTTTATGAAATACAAAATGCTTTCTTTAATATTTGGGGTTGTGATGCTGGCTGGAATTGTTACGTCGTTCATTTTATTTATGAACTTGATTAGCACAAGGAATGATTTAAGTGAAAAGAATAAAATAAACTCAACTCTAAACCATGAACTCGATTCTATCAATACCGAACTTAATCTAATGATAGCAGCAAAAGCTATAGCCGATTCCATTAGAAATGCAGAATTGCTAAGTCTGGTTCCAGTTCAACAAGCTGCTGCAGCTGAGGAAATAATGAAAAAAAGTGAAAATGCAAATTTTAATATTGGTATCAACTACAAAAGTAGTGCAAAAACTACCTTTGAAACTAGTAAGAAGTTTCTAGAAGATCATGGATACAGCATTTATTATGACAAAATAGACAACAGGCCAAGCAGTAATATTATCATTTACTATTCTGAAAATTCAAAATCTAAAGCAGAATCTTTGGCGGAAGAACTGTCAAGTAATACAGAACAGTCCTTTACATCCACTAAAGGTCTGAATCCTGGAAGCATTACCAACAGTCAAGTTTCGAAAACCTTATTAATCCATATTGCGAATTAAAACATAAAGAATGAGCGAAGAAGCTAGTAATTTAATAAACGAATTACGAAAATTAGTTGCAACGGGGAAGTCTGAAAAAGCACTAAATCAAATGATTGAAATTTTTAAACAAATGGATGAAAATGATCTGGAGAATCAGGCGATTTCAACATTAGCACGGCTCAACAATCTGAATAGGGATAAAATGGCAGGAGTAATCACTTCATCAAATGCTTCCATTTCTGGAAATCAAATTAATGCCGCAATTTTGTATTTAGTGAGTAAATTAGAAAATCTAGATGAAGGAGATTTGGAAAATGAGCATGAAATAGAAAATAAAACCAATGAAGAAGTAACAAATAAAATAGTAGAATTAGATTTGTCTAATATTTTGGAAGAAGAAAGAAACCATTTAACCACCCGATTTACATCACTCAGGGAAAAAAGAAATTTTTTCCAAGTAAAATTAGACAAAGAATCAAACCCCAGTCAAATATTCTCATTGAAGAAAGATATTGAAGAAATTCAATCGGAAATGGATGAAATTTTTGAAAAACTTAAGAAACTTTCTTAATATTTTTAATAGAGTTCTTTATAATATTGAGTTGCCATCCGGCGACTTGCAAATTCTGGAATGACTCCATCTAAAGCTTTGAAAACCATCTTTTGCCATGTTTTAGGCTTGTCATAATAGGTCGGAATAACTTTATTTTCTATGATATCATAAAGGTTTACGCTATCCTGAACATCTTGATCCCAAGTTGGCAAAGAATGGTCCAATTCCGGAATGATAAATGCATTTACGCCATCTTTCGCAAATTCAGGAATCCAACCATCATTGATGGAAACATTTATAGAACCATTCATTGCGGCAGTCATACCACTGGTTCCTGATGCTTCGCGAGTAATTCTTGGGGTATTCAACCAGACATCAGAACCAGTTTTTAAAGCTCTCGAAAGATCCATTTCATAGCCAATTAATACAGCGCAATTTGTGGTGTGCTTTGAAAAATTAACCAAACGATTAAAAATGTCGATTGCATAATAATCAAATGGGTACGGCTTGCCAGCCCAAATTATCTGGATAGGTTTTTCTTTATTGGACAATATTTTTTCGATTCTATCCAAATCATGTAGCAAAAGGTCAGCCCGTTTGTATCCTGCGAATCTTCTTGCCCATACGATGGTTAAAATTTCAGGATCAAAAGTTTTACCTGTCTGATCATACACTTCAGCAAAAAGTGCTTTTTTATGTTCTTTTTTTCTTTCAATAAATAGTTGAGCATCCTTAGTTTCCCATGCTTTTAAAATGACTTCGTCTTGCCAGAACGTTTGATTTTGTGCATTAGTTATTGGAATGATGTCACATATGCCTTCATAGTCTTTCCACATGTCCCTAGAAACTACGGCGTGAAGTTTCGAAACTGCATTTGCTTTATTAGCCATTCTCAAAGCTGATACAGTGTAGCTTAACATTCCATCGTTTACAACCTCCTCATGCAATTCTGCATCACTTAAAGTTCTTCCAAAAAATCCACAACGGTTCAGATGTCTACCATCTCTTTCAGAGTTACCTGCTTTTTCAGGCGTATGAGTGGTAAATACCAATTGGTCTTTATTAATTCCGTGGTCTCTTAAATAGTAAAATGCAGGAAGTGCGTGTCCTTCATTCAAATGATAAACATCTGCTCCTCCTAAAGCTTCGACTATTTTTGCACCACCAATTCCCAAAACAATACTTTGGGAGATTCGAGTCAATTCATTAGAGTCATACAAATGATTGGTTATGGTTCTAGATAGATGATCATTTCCTTCAACATCAGTGCTTAACAAATAAATTGGAGCAGAACCGAATGTTTCGGGTTTTAAGACATAAGCTCGAACTTTAACATGTGGATTGTCATGTAGATTTATTTCTACCTCAATACCCGTATCTTCCAAAAAATCAAAATGTTTTTCATTGAAGTCAGTTCTTAAAGTTTGATCTTCATTTCTTGCTTGATCATAATATCCATATTTCCATAACATGCCTATTCCGATCATATTCTGTTTCAATTCAAATGCAGAACGCATATGTGATCCAGATAAAAATCCTAGACCACCAGAATAAATGGCTAAATCTTGATGAACAGCAAATTCCATACTGAAATAAGCTACTTTTTTATTGAAATTTTTGGATGGAGTATATGGATGAAACCAAGTATTATAATTGCTAGACATTAGATTATTATTGTTGATAATAAATGATAAAATGCGCTCATTTTGGCATTTCTGATTTTTCAGGGTGCAATTTTAAGCAATAGCATTTTAAGAAATGCTAATAATTTGGATTTAATTTATTTTTTTGATGAAATTCTGAAGTCAATCAGGAAGAAAATTAAGCCAATAATGGAAATAAATAGACCTAGAAACTCCCGAACCAATTCAATATAAGGAGATTCAGCCTTCATTGATTCTGTTATGGAAGGCATGCCATCTTGGAACCATTGGTTAGCATTTGGAAGTAATGTGAGCATCCATACTAAAGAAAAAATCAACAAAGCATAAATGTACATTGATTTGTTGATCTTAAAAAGCGATGCAAACGGAACAGCGGCAATTAAAAGGTAATATAACATCCATTTAAGGGCATCTGGATCATTCCATTGAAAAAATGCAAAAAGCAAAAAAATAAGACCTGAAAAAATCAAAAGTATTTTTCTTATCATTTTTTTAGAATTCAATCCTGTAAGCTAAAACCGGCACCATACCTAGTTGATTTTGTAAATATCGATCTCCTGAATAAAAATCTATGGTATTGTGGGCAGCATTTTCTCTATTGGTAATATTTTGAATATCTAAAGAAAGACTTTGAGCATATTTACGGTATGAGCCTTTTCTTATATTGTACAGGATTCGTGCATCAATTCTCGAATATGGGGTTAGCACATTATTTGGTATTCCGCTGAAATCATAAGCTACCTGATATGCATAAAAAGATCGTTCATAATCAATATCAAATTCTCTTAAACCACCTCTTATGTGCGAAGAAAGACTTATTAATATTTCTTTATCTTTCTTAAGATTAAGCTCATAACTTAAGAGTATATTGGTACTATGCTTGAAATTAAATGTATTTTCAATCCATTCTTGCTTTGAATTTGTAAATTCCGCCTCAAAGGCTGTATAATTAGCAGTCAAATCAAAATTATGAATTAACAAATCTTTGATAGATGCACCAATCGAAGAACCATAAGATCTTCCTTTTCCAGTAAAATTATAATTTTGAATGAAAGGATGATCAACACCTGAAAATTGGGAATAATTTGAATTTTCTTCAATCAATAATTTATTTACAGAATGATAGAAAGCACCAACAAAGGCATTAATTCTTTTTTTATTCACTTTGAAATTTACTTCAAAATGGTCGGCAATAGTCTCTCTTGGTTCGATTCCATAACTAAAATTAATGGATGACAGCAACTGGCTATTTCTTCTATATGCCAATTCTACCGAATAATCCCTTCGAATCTTACCAATTAATTTTGCATTAGGCTCTATTAAAAAATTACCCGTCAATGAATTAAAAGTACTTCCAATGCCTAAATCAAAATAATAATTAAGACTTTCTTGTTGGAAACTTATAAAAGGTGTAAAATTTAGATTTTTAAACTCATTTATTTTACCTGCAAAATTAAAAAGCTTACGATTTATATAATCATCCGTATAATTAATGTTCGCACCAAATCGAATATTTGCACTATTCCACGATTTATCCAATTTTAAGACAGAACTCAATAATTGTTGCTCGAGTTCATTCCGAGAAGAGTAGGACAGAATGGGTGTAAGAGCAAATCTCTGATCTTTTTTACGAGAATAATTAATGACACCATTAAAAACCATATCGGCAAATGATTTTTTATACTTAATTCCGGACAAGAGAATGTCAGAATTAAATCTTATATCAGAGATATCTTTAAATGATGCATTTTTATCAATATCTTGAATGATATCATGGTTATTGAAACTACCACCTTTAGCAACAAAAGCAGTTAATGATTCGGTCTCTTTATCTATGAGATTTATTTTTGCGAACAAATCCTGGTAAGCAATTTTTTCACCTCCAAAATCAAGCCCTAATACCTGTGTCAAAATACCTACAAAAGAATATCTGTAATTTACCTGAATTGCAGGAAGTTTTTTCCCTGAATAACCATATCCCGCCTCAAGTCCAACTAGACTTAAGTTCAAATAAGTATTATTAAAATTTGTGAATTCAATATCAGAAGCGCCTACAATGGAATTGTTAAAAGGGAATCCATATGGCGCGCTATGAAAATTATATTTTCCTATTACTTGAGAACTTAACATATTGACACCCCCAGCATTTATACTACTTACATCTGAGAGTGATCCAGCATTACTGGTATGGTTAGGATTTACTATTCCAGCACCATTGATATTCCAATTCACATAATTAGATGGAAAACCCCTGTACAATATATAATTAGCTTGGTCATTGGAAGTTGAAAAACCAGGAGCTTTTAAAAGTAACCGTGCAGGATCTTCATAAGCTCCAGCTAAAACTTGAAATTCCTTTCTATTGAAACTGACATCATTTGAATTGAATGGATTTGCCACGATTATTGGATTAACGGATATATTGGATTCGTCTAATGTGAGTGAAATAATTACCTCAGTATTAACATTCTCGAGCTCAATTTTTATCGGTTCGTATCCTATATAACTAACTTTAAGAACTGCAATTGGCTCGGAAACTTTAAAAGAAAACAATCCATTCACGTCTGAAACTGTTAAAGTGGAATCCGATTTTTGCAACAATAGAATATTTGCACCTATAAGAGGTTCTTGTGTTTCCTTATCAATTATTTTTCCCTTCAATAATTGTCCATTTACATTATGAACAGAAATAAGAAATAAGATATAAAAAATGAATTGTTTCAAATTCCCATGATTTTGTTAATTAAATCTTTGTCCTCGTTTCCACCGGCAAAATCATCAAATGCTCGTTTAACAGTTTGAATAATATGAGCGTCGATAAAAGGGGCACCTTCTTCAGCTCCTTGGACAGAATCTTTAATACAACATTCCCATTCCAAAACAGCCCAGCCATCATATCCATATTGCGACAATTTGCTAAAAATAGCTCCAAAATCAACCTGACCATCTCCTAATGAACGGAATCTTCCTGCTCTGTTAGCCCAATTTTGATATCCACCGTATACGCCTACTTTCCCATTAGGATTAAATTCCGCATCCTTAACATGGAAGGCTTTTATTCTTTCATGGTATAAATCTATAAAATGTAAATAATCTAATTGTTGAAGTACAAAATGACTTGGATCATAATTAATATTTGCTCTTTTATGACCTCCAACTGCTTCAACAAACATTTCAAAAGTGATTCCATCATGCAAGTCTTCACCTGGGTGCAATTCATAGCACATATCCACACCATTGTCTTCACAAACATTTAATATTGGTGTCCATCTTTTCGCAAGTTCTGCAAAAGCTGCTTCTACAAGTCCTTGTGGTCTTTGAGGCCATGGGTAAACTGTTTGCCAAATTAAAGCACCTGAAAAGGATAAATGTGATGTTAAACCTAGATTTTTGCTTGCTTTTGTGGTCCAATTAACTTGTTGAATCGCCCATTCTGTCCTAGCTTTAGGATTTCCATGGACTTCTTTAGGTGCGAATGCATTGAATAAATCATCATAAGCTGGATTTACTGCCACCAATTGTCCTTGGAGGTGTGATGCCAATTCAGTAATTTCAAGACCATGGCTTGCAATTTTGCCTTTTAGTTCATCACAATATGTTTTACTTGTCGCAGCTTTTTCAAGATCTATCAATCGACTATCCCAAGTTGGAATTTGAATTCCTTTATAACCGAGATCAGCCATATATGCACAAATTCCATCTAGTGTATTGAATGGAGCTTCATCTGCCATAAATTGAGCAAGAAAAATAGCGGGTCCTTTTATTGTTTTCATATTTTCATATTTAAAGTTTAAAATTAAGCTTATAATAGCGTTAATTTAAAAATTTGAATTATTATTCAAGAAAAAAGTACAGTAAGTTTTTTAGTGGGGTTCATTTAAAGCTTTTTTTTTCAAAAATCTATATACATTTCAGAACTTAATAAAACATTTAGAACAAATTTATTCAGAGAATTAAACATTAGCAAATGGAAGCAATCATTCAATATTTTGATACCATACCTTCTTTACATAGAACGATTATTCTGGTTGGAGGCATTATGATTTTTTGGATACTCGAAGGATTTATACCAATAACCAGGTTTTCGTATAAGAAATTTAAACATGCTGGACCAAATTTGTTTTTTACATTGACCACCATTATCATTAATTTCTTATTTGCAATTTTAATTGTAAAAGGTAGTGACTGGGTTACTGCTACATCTTTTGGTGCTATCCATATTTTTGCAATGCCGATATGGCTACAATTAATTGTCGGGTTATTGATAATGGATCTTGTCGGAGCCTATTTAATCCACTGGATTGAACATCAAATACCAGTTTTATGGAGGTTTCACGTCATTCATCATTCTGATGAAAAAGTAGATACCACAACGGCATTAAGACATCATCCAGGAGAATCTGTATTTCGAGCAACTTTTACGTTGCTTGCAGTATTATTAGCAGGAGCGCCAATGTGGATGGTCATGCTTTATCAAAGCATCTCAGCCGTACTTTCTCAATTCAACCATGCAAATATTAGGTTGCCAAAATGGCTGGATAAAGCCATCAAACTTATTATCATAACTCCCGATATGCATAGAATTCATCATCACTTTAAGAGGCCTGAAACGGATAGGAATTACGGTAATGTCTTTTCATTTTGGGATCGCATATTTGGCACATACCACGATATGGATTCAAAAGATATCGTATTTGGTCTAGATGTATTCGAAGGAGATTCTCAGAATTTGGGAAAATTATTGAAAGTTCCTTTTGAAAAGAAAA
>JAHEAQ010000116.1:8692-13440 GCA_024642705.1 Bacteroidota bacterium
ACTTTTGGTGCCAGCAAAATAGTGGATACCATGGTCGGGAAAGCCATGATTGCATACATTCCGTCTATAAATCCGATGATCGCACTTAATGATGCAACTGAACCAGCTACAATTGATAAAATATACAATACATTAAAAACATTTTTATACTTGGTTCCAAACAAGTAATTGAAACACTTTGTGGCATAATAGGATTGCGAAAACATGGTTGTCGTCGAAAAGATAAATATGCAACCTAACAATACATATTTTCCAAGTATTGGAAGTCCTTTATCAAAAGCGTGCAAAGTTACCCAAATGCCACTTTCGGTTGCTCCTTGCCATGAATCAGTTATAATTATTGCTAATGCAGTCATTGTGCAAACGATGATGGTATCTATGATTGGTTCCATCATAGCAATGAGTCCTTCTCTAACTGGTTCTTCAGTTTTGGCTGCACCGTGAGCCATTGGAGCTGTTCCTATCCCAGCTTCATTTGAGAAGGCCGCTCTCCTAACTCCTGCAATGATTAATGCACCAACGATGCCTCCTGAAACCGCATTTCCGGTAAAAGCATCCGTAAATATTAAAGCAAAACAATCGTCAATTTTTGAAAAATTGGACAGTATGATGTATAAAACGGCAATTACATAAACACTAACCATTAATGGAACAAGCATACTTGCTACTTTTCCTATTCTTTTAATTCCTCCAAATATGACAAGAGCTACTAATGTACCTAGAATCAATCCGAAAATTAGATTTGTATTGAAACCATCTTGTATTCCGCTAGGAATTAACAAAGTTGTTTTAAATGCCTGAGTCAACTGGTTTGCATTAAAAATTGGCAACGGACCAAACATCCCGGCAATACAAAATAAAATTGCAAGCGGTTTCCATTGCTTCCCAAGTCCCTCAGTTATATAATACATGGGTCCTCCTTGTACATTTCCTTCTGAATCTTTTCCTCTGAACATTACAGCCAATGTGCAAGTAAAAAACTTTGTTGAAACACCCACTAAAGCACTCATCCACATCCAAAAAAGCGCTCCAGGCCCACCCATAGTTATTGCAACGGCTACACCACTTATATTTCCCATTCCGATTGTGGCCGCTAAAGCTGTTGACAATGCCTCATAGTGACTAATATCTCCAGCATCACTTTCTTTGTCATATTTCCCTCTTAATATTTGGATTGCATGACCTATATATCTAAATGGGAGCAACTTAATGTATCCACTAAAAAATAGGCCTCCGCCCATTAATAAGATCAACAAAGGCATTCCCCATGCTGCATCCCCAAATCCGATTAAAATATTTTCTATCCTTTCCATTGTACGTCAAGATAAAAATATTTCTAAAGTCGGATGAATTTTTTTAATTTTTGATTCAAACAAAAATTATAAGTGGACAATTATTTATGGTATTATGAGTAATGGTCTATCTTTATTCTGCAATGTTGTCCATTATCATAAAGAACATATTATCCGCTATTCTTAGCTTGTGGATCATTTCACTAATGATCTTTTTTCTTTCTAAAATTGTTCCGGGGGATCCTGTAAAAGAACAACTTGGAATTAATTTCGATTCTGCTTACGAAATGGATTACCAAAGGGAATACAGCATTAAGGCTCGGGCTTTAAATTATGATAAACCCTTTTTTTATTTTTCAATCATTCCTTCTAATTTTCCTGATAACATCAACGAGAATTTGCTGCCAGGAAGGAAAAAGTGGTTTAAGAATTTATTGTTTCTTGGTTATGATTATGAATCTTTGTCGACTTTTAGAAAAAAATTAGATGAAATAATAGTTCACCTCCTACCTTTAAAAAATACAAAGATTGCCAAGTCTATTGAAATATTGAGTTCGGAAAATAATATAGCGCAAATACTATTTTCAATTAAAACTGTGAAATCAGCACTATTGGAAGATCAAGAACTGTCAAAAAATATTTCTGAATTAGAATCAATGGCTATTGATATGAAAAAATCAAAAGCTTATTTAATTCCAAAATTTGTTTGGTATGGGCTGGACAATCAATACCACAATTGGGTAAACAAATTGATATCTTGGGACCCAGGTACTTCATTTATAGATGGTAAAAAAGTAAATTTTAAAATTTCAAGAGCACTAGTTTGGACTGGTTTTCTCGTTATTTTTAGTTTAGTATTAAGTTATAGCTTGGGAATTTTTTTAGGAATCGTATTGGCATATTTGAAAAATCGAAGGGCAGTAAAAGTTATTGAAAGATTTTTGTTTGGAATATATGCTATACCTATTTTTTGGCTAGCTACATTATTGCTGGTTTTTTTTACCACCAATGAATATGGAAGCTGGACGAATATTTTTCCAAGTGTTGGTCTAACGCCAATAGATCTTGGAGAATCTTGGTATGTGAGGATTGGAAATTATGGCAAACAACTTATATTGCCAAGTTTCTGTTTGGTTATTCATAATCTTGCTTTTTTGGGGAGCCTGACCAAACGAAATATTCAAAGTAAGCGAAAGGAAGGATTTGTAATGACAGCTAAAGCCTTTGGTTTTTCAGAAAGAGAAATTCTAATTCAAGAAGTTTTACCGCATGCATTTATTCCTTTAATTACTTCTATAAGTTCTGCTATTCCATCTGCTATAGGAGGATCGCTGATCATTGAAATAATATTTAATATTCCTGGACTTGGTAGATTATTATATACTAGTATTGTTAATTATGATTGGCCAGTTGCATTTTCATTGGTAATGTTCATTGCTTTAATTACGATAATTTCTTTTTTCGTTGCTGAAGTATTGTATCGAAAAGCAGACCCAAGAATTCGAAAAGTTTAGTCAATCAAAAATGGTGCTTAAATCTAAATACAGAAAAAGGATATCGTCGAAGACTAAAAGTTGGGCACTTAAGATTATTATTCTATTAATTGTGGTTGCTTTTGTTCACCCTTTTATTGCCAATGAAAGACCACTTTATTGTAAAATAGAAGGCAGCCACTACTTTCCGGTATTTCGCTCTGTAACAACCAATCTTCACTTAACAAGACCATATTCAAAAATAAATGATTTCAATTGGGATCAAAAGGTGTATGAGTTTAAGATAATGCCTGTTATCCCATATTCTTATAATACGATAGATACTCGTAATTCGCAATACAAAAGCCCATTTGATCAACAGAATGTGGAAAATATGTGGCAAAGACATTGGTTAGGAACAGATATTTTAGGAAGAGATGTTTTTGCGGGCATATTAAAAGGTACTGAAATATCTGTGAAAATTGGTTTTATATCAGTCATTTTGGCTACAATAATCGCGTTATTCTTTGGCTTAGGAGCCGCATTTTCATTAAGATTTCCTTTAAAATTAGATGTTTTTGCAATAATTCTATTATTGGTTAGTGCCTTAATTTTGGTTTATTTTTTATGGTTGGGGATCAATACGTCAATGGTTACTTTTTGGATTTCAGGAATCATTTGTTTAGTCCTTAATTATGGTTATTACCTTTTAAAAAAGTACAAGAGAATTAAAATTGCAGAAAAGTATCAATTTAAAATCCCAATTGATGGGATTTTTATGCGATTAATTGAAGCAATGAAGGCCATTCCTAGTTTCATTTTTCTTTTGGCTGCAATTAGTATTTTTAAGACGCTAAGCGTAGTTGGATTGATATCCATACTGGCATTTATCATGTGGCCTGGACTATCCAGATTTATTAGGGCTGAAGCATTGAAAATCCTAAGTCAAGATTATATCACAGCAGCAAAAGCCTATGGGGCTTCTGATTGGCGAATTGTAAAAACACATGTATTACCCAAATTAATTACCACACTTTCTGTTGTTTTGGCATTTGGCATTTCTTCCGCAATAATAGCAGAATCCACACTTTCTTTTCTAGGAATTGGTATTTCTATCGATCAGGTAAGTTGGGGGTCATTATTAAATGAGGCCAAAATAAATTTTTCGGCGTGGTGGCTAGCCATTTTTCCAGGGCTTGCATTATTTGTATTGATATTGAGCTTGAATGTTTTGGGTGAAGAATTGGAAATCCAATAGATTACATTCCCATTCTTTTTCTCTGCTTTTTCCCAAATAGTTGCGATTTACCACCTTTTGTGCTCATGCGACCTTTTCTATCCACTTTTGGACTTTGAGCTTCATTTATTTCGCAACCTACCTTTGGAGAGCAAGATGAAAGCGTTCCTAACGTAGAAACGGAGAGCAAGAGGGCAATAAAAAGCAATAATTTTTTCATCTTTTTTACATTAATAGACAGCAATAAAACGTCTTTCCCTACCGTTTTCGTATGTATTTTAGCCAAAAGCCTATAAATAGGGGGTTTATTGAAGAAAAAAAAGTGTATTTTTGTAGTATGAGGATTTTTATTATATATATTTGCCTCACTTATAGATTTATTCACCTTAAAAAAAGTTGACATGAACAAGGGAGATTTAACAAGTTCAGTAGCAAGTGCTGCTGGAATTACAAAAGCCCAAGCTGCAGATGCAGTAAACGCAGTATTTGATGGTATCGAGCAATCTTTAAAATCAGGAGATAAAGCTGCATTTGTAGGATTCGGAACTTTCTCAGTTTCTAAAAGAGCTGCTAGAGAAGGAAGAAACCCTGCTACTGGAAAAACCATTAAAATAGGTGCTAAGAATGTTGTAAAATTCAAAGCAGGTAAAGCATTGGGAGATTCAGTAAACTAATTAAGTTTAGTTGACCAAAAAACAACTAAAAAATTATGGGCTATTCGAGTAATCGGATAGCCTTTTTGTTTTT